>NZ_JBHVHU010000003.1:0-349113 GCF_042799915.1 Microbacterium sp. NPDC057659
GCCCGGTCACATTCCGAACCCGGAAGCTAAGCCTCACAGCGCCGATGGTACTGCAGGGGGGACCCTGTGGGAGAGTAGGACACCGCCGAACTCCTTCTAAACGAAAGAGCCACCCAAAGCTGGGTGGCTCTTTCGCGTTAACACGGACTATCGATGGGACTGGATACCAGTTAGACTGAACCGCAGTCTCAACACATGCGGTGTCGCAGAATGGAGTCCCCGATGGCATCCGACTACATCCCCCCGGTCTCTGACTACGCGTTCCTGTTCGGCGAGGCATTCGGCCTCGATCTGGTCGCGCGCGGCACCGGCGGTGCCTTCAGCGCTGAGGATGCCACTGAGATCCTGGCGGGAGCAGGCGAGTTCGCAGCATCCGTCCTCGCTCCTCTCGAGACGGTCGGCGACCGTGTGGGCGCCCGCCTCGAGAACGGTCAGGTGCACCTGCCCGACGGTTTCCCCGAGGCCTACCAGGCCTTCGTCGAGGCCGGCTGGGTCACCGCCGAGGCGCCGGAGTCCGCTGGTGGCGACGGCCTGCCCGGCTCGATCCGTGCCGGGCTGGGCGAGATCTGGAACGGCTCCAACGCGGCCTTCGCGCTGTGCTGGCTGCTCTCGGCCGGCCAGATCCACGCGCTGGACGCTGCAGCATCCGACGAGATCCGTGAGACCTACCTCACCAGGCTCGTGTCCGGCGAGTGGACCGGCACCATGAACCTCACCGAGCCCGAGGCGGGCACCGACCTGGGTGCGATCCGCACCATGGCCACGCCTCGCGCCGACGGCAGCTGGGGAATCAGCGGCCAGAAGATCTTCATCACCTGGGGCGACCATGACGTCGCGCCGAATATCGTGCACCTGGTGCTCGCGCGCACCCCGGATGCCCCGGCAGGCGCCAAGGGCCTTTCGCTGTTCGTCGTGCCGAAGTACGTTCCTGACGCGGACGGAGAGCCGGGCGAGCGCAACGCCGTCACCACTGCGTCGATCGAGCACAAGCTCGGCATCCACGGCAGTCCGACCTGCGTGCTCGCCTATGAGGACGCCACCGGCTACCTCGTCGGCGAGGTCGGCGGGGGACTGGCCGGAATGTTCGTCATGATGAACTCCGCCCGCGCCGGTATGGGTTTCCAGGCCACCGGCATCTCGGATCGCGCCTACCAGCAGGCCGCCGCCTACGCCGACGAGCGCCGTCAGGGCGGCGTGCTCGATCGCCCCGCAGGGACGTCGATCGCCGGGCATCCGGATGTCCGCCGCCTGCTGCTCTCGATGCAGAGCCGCGTCTTCGCGATGCGCGCGCTGGGCGTGTACCTCGGCGACCTGTTCGACCGCGCCGAGACCGATGGAACCGGGGCACTCGCCGAGTTCTTCGTTCCGATCCTGAAAGGGTGGGCGACCGAGGACGCCGTCGCCCTGACCAGCGACGCCATCCAGGTGCACGGTGGCATGGGCTTCATCGAGGAGACCGGCATCGCGCAGCACTACCGGGATGCCAGGATCATGCCGATCTACGAGGGCACCACGGCGATCCAGTCGAACGACCTGATCGGCCGCAAGGTGATCCGCAACGGCGGGGCGACCGCGGAGGAGCTGTTCGCGCAGATCGAGAAGACCGTCACCGTCCTGCGGGGGCTGGATGACGCCGTGGCCACGCGCACCGCGGACCGCCTCGAGCGCGCGATCGCCTCGGCTCGCGCGGCCACCGCTGCACTGGTCGCTTTCGGCCAGACCCGCGACGCCTACGGCGTCAGCGTGCCTTACCTGATGCTGCTCGGTACTCTCGCCGGCGGCTGGATGCATGGCCTCGCCGTGGCCGCGGTGCTCGCGCATGACACGACGGATGCGGCGGATGCCGCCCGCCTGGTCTCCGCCGACTTCTACGGCGCCCACCACCTGCCCCGCGTGCACATGCTCGCCGAGACCGTCGCGGCCGGCGAGGTCGCGTAAGACGGCAAGAAGGCGCTGCTCCGAGATGATCGGAGCAGCGCCTTCTTCTCGTGATCAGTCCGCGTCGTCCTGCAGCCGCAGTGCGCCGGCGCCCTGCGTGCCGAGAGCATCGTCGGGGTTCAGCAGTCCGCAGGCCCGCATCGAGAGACATCCGCAGCCGATGCATCCGGTCAGCTCCCGTTCCAGGCGCTCGATGCCCTCGCGGCGCTTCTCGAGCTCGCGCTTCCAGCGCCGAGAGGCACGCGCCCACTCCTCGTGACTCGGTGTCCGCGTGAGCGGGACATCCGCGAACGCCTCTTTGACCTCCGACAGTGGAAGCCCGAGATTCTTCGCGACCGTGATGAGCGAGACGCGCCGCAGCATGTGGCGAGCATAGCGACGCTGATTCCCGGGCGTGCGCGTCGATGCGATCAGCCCGAGGCTCTCGTAGAAGTGCAGCGCCGAGGGCGCGACGCCCGTACGTCGGCTCATCTCGCCGATCGTCAGCGGCTCGTCCGGGGTGTGCGCGGGCTCTGCTGTCATGAGGAAACTTTCGCTCGATTTGACCTCAAGGTTACTTGAGGTTTTACGCTGGAACGGTGACCCGAACGAAGAACGCCCTCCGATGACCTACGTGATCGCGCTGCCATGCGTCGACGTCAAGGACAGGGCCTGCATCGACGAGTGTCCGGTGGACTGCATCTACGAGGGCGAGCGATCGCTCTACATCCACCCCGATGAATGCGTGGACTGCGGAGCCTGCGAGCCGGTCTGTCCCGTCGAGGCGATCTTCTACGAGGACGACATCCCTGAGGAGTGGGCCGACTACTACAAGGCGAACGTCGAGTTCTTCGACGAGATCGGGTCGCCGGGCGGCGCGGCGAAGACCGGAGCCTACGACTTCGATCACCCTCTGATCGCTGCCCTTCCGCCTCAGGCGGTGGCCGAGTGAGCGCGCCCGCGATGACCGTGACTCCGGGCGCACCGGTCCCCTCCGAGGTCGGCGAGGCCATGAAGGCCGCGTTCCGCAGGCATCCCGCCGGGGTCGCGATCATCACTGCGATGACCCCGAGCGGCCCGGTCGGACTGACCGCGTCGAGCGTCGCGTCGGTCGCCGTCGACCCCGCCGCGATCGTGTTCTCCGTGACCCGCGCCACCGGCAGCGCGGGGGCGATCCTCGCGGCCGACGGCTTCGTCGTGCACCTCATCGACGACGACCACTCCGCACTCGCACAGAGCTTCGCGGTGAGCGGCTCCGAGCGATTCACGCCCGAGCAGGGCTGGGACATTCTGCCCACCGGCGAACCGCACCTGCCCGCCGCACGGGTCGCGCTGCGCTCCCGCCCGCTGCAGACCGTCGCCGTCGGATCGTCGACGGTGGTCATCGCCGAAGTCGTCGAGGTGATCGCAGGCCGCGAGAGCCGCCCGCTGATCTACGTCGACCGCGCGTTCCACGCGCTGCCGCCCGCTGGCTGACCAACGTCAGAGCCGGGTGCCGGTGACCACCGCATCGACGAGCTCCGCGAGCGTCCCGAACGAGCCGTCGAACCGGTCGTCCGACATCGGCGCGTCGCCTCCTGGCCGGGGCACGTACGCTGTGCGCATGCCTGCCCGGGCCGCGCCGCGCAGATCCCAGGCGTGAGCGGCGACCATGAGAATACGGCTCGGGGGAACCGCGGCATCGTCGATCGCGGCGCGGTACACCGCCGCATCCGGCTTGTAGGCGGCGACGCGCTCCGCCGACACCGCCCGGTGCCAACGCAGGTCGGCATGGCGGCCGAGGGCCTGCAGCGTCGCCGCATCCGCATTCGACAGGCCGAGCACCGTCACGTGCTGCGCGAGGCGCGCCACCTCGTGGGCGCTGTCATCCCAGGCCGGGAGAGACCGGGTCACCGTCGTGAGCGCGGGCACGCCGACGCGGGCCGCTACCTCGGCGTCGAGTATCGACGACGGAGCATACGGGCGCTCGCCGCGCGCAATCCGCGCCTGCTGGTCGGCGACGTACTGCTGCCAGTCATCGACCCAGCGCGCCGGATCCTCCTCTCCGGTGGCGGCGATCTGCGCCGCCAGCCCACCTGGCTCGTCCACCAGCGTGCCGAGCACGTCGAAGACGACGACCTCGATCCCGTGGAGCACCTGCGTCATCGCATCCCGCCTTCCCTTCATCCGGGACAACAGCGAGTCGCGGTCAGGGCTTCCCGCGAGGATCCGCCCCTCCTCCGTCCGGGAACCGTGAGGACGGGTTCCCCGCCCCGAGGCGGCGGCGTAGACCGGAGGGCGTGACTCTGACCTCCATCCTTCCCACGCTGCGCAACAGCATCCCGCTGCCTATCGACCACACGCGCTGGCCGGCCCGCTCGATCGCCCTGCTCGACGACGTGACCATCGCCGCGATCTCCCTGCGGCGATATGCCGAGCTCTGCGGCACGCCCTGCACGTGCACGGCGCCTGCGGTGATCCCGAACTCGGGCGGGATCGCGTCACCGGAGCATTCGACCACGGTCGTCGTCGCGTCCGTCGTCGACACGGCGCGCGGTGCGCTGGAACTCGATGCGGATCTGGCGCACCTCTCGCCCGAATGGGGAGAGATGCGCCTCATCGGCCGCATCTCGCACGCCTACGAGGAGTTCTTCCGCGTCTCGGATGCGACTTCCCCGCTGGTCTCGCTGCCCGGCGACATCGGGCCCGGCGACCGGATCGCGGTTCCCTGCCCCGGATGCCACACGCTCGGCGAAGTCCGCCGAGGAGCAGTGAGGTGACGGATGCTGCTCCATGCCGTCATTCACGCCAGCCGATGCGCACGGCTCCAGGCCGATTTTCTGGCGGCGCACCCCGAGCAGCCCGATCGTGAGCTCGAGGCGGAGGCTGCGCAGCTGTTCGATGAGGTCACCGACTGACGGGGCTACGAACCGAGCGTCGGCGTGGCGATGTCCATCGCGATGCTCGTTCCGATCGTCAGCAGCGCGACGGCACCGATGCCGACCAGAGGCACCCACCAGCTCGTCCTGCGGAGCAGGGCACGCCAGGTGACGGCGATCGCCGACAGGATCCAGAGGACCACGCTGCCCCAGATCTGCGCCTGCATGCTTGCGCCGGCCAAGGCGTAGTCGCAACTGTCACCGCATCCGGCGATGCTCAGGGCGGACATGACGAGGATCAGGAACCCGGCGTAGGAGGCGACTGCCTGAAGGAGCAGGTAACCGATGCCCGCCGTGACTCCGGTGCCGGCGCCGATCTGTTCCGCCTCTCTCCGGTCTGCGTCTTTGCTCATCCGTGGTCCCCCACCCGCCTGACGGCGTCCCGTCAGCGGTTCCCTCCGCGTTCCCGGTGCCACCAGCGTTTCACGCGCTGCGTGAAGGTGCTCCGCGTATCCGTGTCGTGCGCGACCGGGAGCGCAACGGCGAACTGGACGATCTCCTCGGCGCCGTGGTGCACAACTCGGTACAGCGCGGTGCCGATCAGCACGCCGAGCGCGATCGACATCACCGACACCAGAGCTGCGGTGAAGTCGGCCAGGCCGCCGTCCGTGGCGACCGCCTCGGTCAGGCCCACGAGCCCGGCGGCACCGGGGACCAGCAGCCAGAACGCCGGCAGGAAGGTCAGCTGTGACGGTGCGCCGTTGCGCAGGCCGGCTATCCACAGCACCACCGGCGTCATCGCGAGAGCGCCGATGAACCCGCTCACGGTCGGACCGAGCACGAGGCCGCCGATCGTCTGCGCGGCGTAGGCGACCGCGAGCACGAGCAGCACCCACCCGAACGTGGACGGCGGCGCCGAGAAGTGCAGGTAGTTGCCTGTGGCGAAGACCAGCACGCCGATCAGCGGCACCCACCATGCGACGGTCCCGCCGCCCTCGAGCGGTTCGTAGTCCGCCGAGTCCACGCCCACCAGCGTGCCGGCCGCGAGGATGCCGAACGCCAACAGCGCCAGTTGGACGAATCCGTAGACCAGCCGCGACGCGCCGGCGATCATCTGCCCTGCCGCGAGCTCCACCGTGGCTGTGGTGAGCACGCCGCCCGGCAGGAACGTCACCAGCGGCGCGATCAGCAGATGGATGGGGTCGCCGATGTCGATCACCTCGGCGAGCAGGAACACACCGGTCGCGCACACGAACGCCGCGACGATCGGCATGACCAGCTGCAGCGTCGGCGAGCGCACGAGCTTGAGCAGGCCGATGCCCGCACCCAGCACGAACGCGATGATCGCGCCCTGCCAGGTCGGCGCCAGCATCAGAGCGAGACCCAGAGTGAGCAGGGCATGGCCGAGCGTGCGCACCGCCCACCCGTATCGGGGGCGCATGGCACCGATCTCGTTGAGACGGCGGATGCCCTGATCCGGGGCCACGGACGCGGTCTTCGCCTGTTCGATCAACCGGTACAGCGCGGCGATCTGGTCGAACCGGAACTTCGCGGACAGCGTCGACCGCAGCGAGACACGATCCTCTTCGCCGCCGGTCTCGATGAGGATCACCGTGGGCAGGATGACGATGTCGGTGGCGGTGCTGCCGTACGCGTCCGCGAGGGTCGCCATGGTGTCGCGGATGCGATCCACCGACTCGTCCGACGCCGTCATCCCCTCGGCCAGCCCCAGCAGAAACCGATTGAGGACGACGGCGTCGGCGGGGGAGGTCATGCTGCGCTGGGGGTCAGCCGAGGACGAAGGACAGCGCCACGCCGACGATGATCGCCGTACCGACGTACACCAGGTTCGGCAGCTGGAACGAGTGGTCGAACACGTACTTGCCGAGCTTGGTCGTTCCGGTCTGGTCGAAGGCCGCGGTGGCGACCTGGCTGCCGTTGGCCGGCAGCGTGTACATACCCATGGCCGACGGCCACAGCCCGACCAGCAGCGGCGCGGGCAGCCCGATCGTGATGCCGATCGGCACGATTGCGTTCGTGGCACTGGATTGGCTCGTGGTCAGCATCGCGACCACGAACAGGGCCAGCGCGAACAGCAGCGCTCCGAGGAAGGCGGACGACCCGGAGACCACGGAACCGAGCCCATCGACGATCATCTGCTGGTTCGAGGCGACGAACGTGTTCGCCAGCCATGCGATGCCGAACAGCGCGATCGCGCCCACCATACCCGCCGGGAACGTCGGCTGCTTGGGGACGTCGGAAGCCTTCACCTTGCAGAGCAGGAAGATCAGCGCGGCGATCACGCCCATGATCACCTCGATGATGACCGTGACGCTGAGCCGCACCGGGTCGCCGTCGTCGTCGGTGCCGATGATCGGACGGATGCTCTCGAACAGGCCGAACAGGACGATCACGCCCACGCCGATGAGGAACAGCGTCGCCGACAGCACGGCGGCGCGGGGAAGCTTCTTCTCATGTGCGTCCGTGGCCGGCGGCTTGATCTGCCCGTCCGCCAGCCGCTGCTGGTAGACGGGGTCGTCATCGAGTTCCTTGCCGTGCTTGAGCATGACCAGCGCGGCGAGGAAGAGCCCCGCGATCGACGCCGGCCACATGATAAGCAGCAGCCCGCCCAGATCGACACCCTGCGGCGCGAGCAGCACCACCATCGAGGCGGTCGCCGCTGAGACGGGCGAGCAGAGGATGCCGACCTGTGATGCCACGGCGGACACCGACAGCGCACGCTCGGGGCGGATCTTCTGCTGGTAGGAGACGTCGTAGATGACCGGAAGAAGCGGGTAGAAGATGTTGCCGGTGCCGGCCCCGACGGTGAACAGGAAGGACATCGCCGGGGCGAGGAACACCACGGATCTCGGTCGCTTGCGGATCACTCTCGCGGCCACCGAGACCATCCAGTCGATGCCCCCTGCCGCCTGCATGGTGGAGGCCGCGGTGATCACCGTGATGACGATGAAGACGGCATCCACCGGGGCGCTGCCCGGTGCCTCCCCGAACAGGAAGACCAGCACGGCCACGCCGACCAGGCCCCAGACACCCAGCCCGATCCCGCTGGTGCGGGTGCCCATGTAGATCGCGCCGATGACGACCAGGAGCTCGGCGATCAGGATCCAAATGCTGTCGTTCACGAGGATGGACCTTTCACGATCGGACCGGTGCCGGCGAGCACCTTCGACGGCAGGGCGGTCTCGACGATCCGCCCGTCGATCGCCTCCACTCGCAGCGCGAGCGGGTCCTCGACGGGGCTGATCGCCGTGACGAAATCGGCACCGTCGAAGTGCAGGGACTGCAGGTTGCCGACGGCGTATCCCGGGGCGAGTTCGCCGCTGCGCAGCGCCTCGTGGAACAGCGGCTGCCGCTGATCCTCCGCGTCGTAGTGCGGGCAGAAACTGCCGTGCAGGAATCCGAGTCCCTCCGGCAGCACCTGCAGGGTGGGACCGTAGCTGTCGGTGGTGCCGCCCTCGAACCAGCAGATCCCGCCGGCGCTGCCGCCGGTGAACACGGTGTTCGAGGCCGGGTCCTCCCACATCTCACGCATGATCTCGTCCAGACCCTGCCGGCGCCAGACGTCGAGCATGTTCGCCGTGTTGCCGCCGCCGACGTGGATCACGTCGAATCCCTTCACGAACCCGGCGAGGTCATCGATCGCCCTGTGGAACAGCGGAAGGTGGTGGGGTGCGCACCGGTCCGCATGGTACGTCGTGTAGAAACTGAGGATGTAGGCGGGGTCATCACCGGTCGCCGTCCCCAGGAACAGTACCCGTGGCCGCTCCTTGCCCGTGAGCCCGAGGATGTACTCGTGCGTCGGATCGTTCCGCCGCTCCATCATGACCTTGCCGGCCCCTGTCGCCACCACGTGCGCCATCGCGTCCTCCGCTTCCGTCCCCTGCGCATAAGCTAGCGGTCTTCACCAGTCGAAGGCGAGGGGCCATTGCGGGATCGCTCGGGTGAGGCATGATGAGATCACAGCTCAGGCCTGGGGGAGCCATCAAGACACATGACGACGTGACGGACGACCTCGCCGACCTCGACGGACTCTTCCAGGGGCCGCCGAGCGCGACCGAGCCCGACCGCGCGGCCCGCGGCAGGGGCGGACGGATCGCCCTGCTGATCACCGCGATCCTGCTCGTTCTGGCGCTCGCCGCCGCAGGCGGATACGTCTGGTGGGCGCTGAGCGCATCGCTGCCCGAGCCCGTCACCTCCTCGCACACACCCGATCCGCCGTCATCCGCCGCCGTGGCGCTCGCGCTGCCGGAGAGCACGTCCGCGCTCAGCCTCTCCGGGGCCGAGGAGTATCTCGGCAAGACGCCGGGGATCTGGGTGAAGACCGGCACGAACGATTCCCGTCCGATGGCGAGCATCAGCAAGCTCATCACTGCCCTCGTCGTGCTCGAGCGCAGGCCGCTCGCCGGCGCCGCCGACCCCGGTCCCACGATCCGGTTCAGCAAAGCCGACCACGACCTGTACGACCAGTACTACGTGCAGGGCGCGACCATCGCGGAGATGCCGACCGGCAGCTCGATGTCGGAGCGTGACGCGATCGCCATGATGCTCATCCCTTCGGCCAGCAACTACGCCGACGCGGTCTCGACCTGGGCGTTCGGGTCACGTGGGGCCTTCCTCAGCGCGGCTCGGAAGTGGCTCGCGGCGCACGGACTGAAGAACACGCGGATCGTGGAGCCGACCGGCATCAGCCCGCGGAACACCAGCACCCCCACCGACCTGATCGCGCTGGGCCGTCTCGCCGCGGCGAACCCGACGGTCGCTGCGCTCGCCGGGAAGCCGTCCATCGAGGTGCCGTCGCTCGGCCGATTCTCCAACACCAACGGGCTCCTCGGCGTCGAGGGCGTCACCGGGCTGAAGACCGGTAACCTCGGTGCCGGCGCGCAGAACCTGCTCTACACCGCGTCGCTGGATGTCGGCATCGCCAAGCCGATCTCGGTCGTCGGGGTGGTGATGGGCGGTGCGACCAACGGAGCGGTCGCCGACAACGTGAAGGCGCTGCTCGCGAGCATCCGCGAGGGCTTCCACCAGATCACCGTCGCCGAGTCGGGACAGCCGGTCGGGCATATCGTGACGCCGTGGGGCGATGAGGCCCAGTTGGTGATCCCGTCCGGCGCCACGATCCTCACCTGGTCGGACACGCCGATCGAGGTGAGCATGAAGCTGAACGCACCGCAGTCCTACGCCGACGGCGAGGTCGTGGGCAGCATCACCTGGAAGGCCGGCCCGAACACGACCTCCGCCGATGTGCGGCTGAAGGGCACGATCGGCCAGCCCGACGAGTGGTGGCGGCTCACTCACCCCGATCTGCTCGGCAAGTGAGCGGGGCGCTCAGTTCAGCGCCGAGGTCAGGCGGAACACCCCGTCGAGGAAGGTCGACTTCGCGGGCTCGCGCAGCCACTCCTCGAGAGTGAGCTCGCGACCGGCATCCCGGTACTTCTGCTCCACCTCGCGCATCTGCCCGACGAACGACTCGCCGCGCACCAGGAGCGACATCTCGGAGTTCAGGCTGAACGAGCGGATGTCCATGTTGCTCGACCCGATCACGGCGATGTCGTCGTCGATCGAGAAGTGCTTCGCGTGCAGGATGTACGGCGCCGGGTACAGGAAGATCCGCACGCCCGCGCGCAGCAGCGTCTCGTAGTACGAGCGCTGCGCGTGGTAGACCATGCCCTGGTCGCCCAGCTCCGACACGAACAGTTGCACGTCGAGGCCTCGCTGGCAGGCGGTGGTGATCGCGTAGATCATCGCCTCGTCCGGCACGAAGTACGGGCTGGTCAGGATGACCTTCTCGGTCGCCCCGTGGATCAGCGAGAGGAACATCCGCAGGTTGTTCTCGGTGCCGTAGGCCGGGCCGCTGGGCACCATCTGGCAGTGCAGCCCGGCATCCGCCGGCCGCGGAACAGCGGATGCCGGAACGCGCTCGAGACCGGAGAGGTCCTCGCCGGTCTCGATCATCCAGTCGCTGAGGAACACGGCATCCACCTGCGCGACGACCGGGCCCTCGACACGCGAGACGAGCTCCTGCCACATGAGTCCGCGCCTGATGTTCTTCTCGGCGTTGTAGTCCCGCGAGATGAGGTTCTGCGAGCCGACGAAGCCGACCGCACCGTCGACGACGACCAGCTTGCGGTGGTTGCGCAGGTCGGGGCGCTGGTACTCGCCCTTGAACGGGCGGAACGGCAGCATCCAGGCCCACTTCACGCCGATGCGGTCGAGCTCCGCGAAGGTCTCCTCCGACTTCGGGATCTTGCGCGACGCGATGTAGTCGGCGAGCAGGCGCACGGTGACGCCGCGCTGCACGGCGCGCTCCATCGCCGCGAAGAAGCCGCGGGTGGTGTCATCCCAGGCGGCGATGTAGAACTCGACGTGCACGTACGTCTTCGCCGTGTCGATCGCGGCCGCCATGGCGTCGATCGAGCCCTGGTAGTCGTCGATCAGTTCGGCGGAGGAATCCCCGACGACCGGCAGTCCGGTCAGCGCATGATTCTGGATCGCGACGCGCTGCAGCCACCGCGGAGCCTCGACGTCGACGTGATCGCCCGACTCCTCCTTGATCATCGCCGTGATGCGCTTCTGCTCGTCATGGCGCTTCTTCGGCAGCCGGAAGTTGCCGATCAGCAGGTACAGCCCCATGCCGACGAACGGCACCAGGAAGATCAGCAGCAGCCAGGCCATCGCCGCGGTGGGCTTGCGGCCGCGCGGGATGTAGATGAGGGCGAGCACGTTGATCGCGAGAGCCGCGAGCGCGACGATCGTCCAGATCAGGTTGGCGGAGAACAGTGCGGACATGCGATTCCTTCGGGCGGGGTCGCTTCAGTGTGTCACGCCGGAGCTCGCCGGTCCGTGAAGCTCATCCGACCTGGGCGGGGCCACCCCGGCGCAACGCTCGAGCGCTGCAGGGTCGCCGGGTCTGTGGCCAGGGGTGATAGGTTTGCACGCATGATCACCCGTCGGTATGCGTATTTTGAGTCGGCTCTGGAGGAGCCGGCGCAGATCTAGCGCGCACCGACCTCTTCCAGAGCCGACAAAGGCAGAGCGAATGCTCTGCCTTTCGCCGTTTTCGGCGGGCTCTGCTCTCGGGTCCGTCCGGAATCCACCCAGAACAGGACAGCACCCATGCACACACTCGACGCCACCTCAGATCTGCACGTCGCCGGCTTCACCACCATCCCCACGCCCGCGGAGATCCTCGCCGAGCATCCGCTCGACGACGACGCGGCCGCGCTCGTCGCGCGCACTCGCGACGAGGTGCGCGCGATCATGTCGGGTGAAGACGACCGGCTGCTCGTCGTTGTCGGGCCGTGCTCGATCCACGACCCGGATGCCGGGCTCGAATACGCCGCCCGGCTGACGCGCGAGGCTTCGCTGCTCGGCGACGACCTGCTGATCGTGATGAGCACGTACTTCGAGAAGCCGCGCACCACCGTCGGCTGGAAGGGCCTGATCAACGACCCGTATCTCGATGGCAGCCACGACATCGCCACCGGACTGCGGCAGGCGCGCGGTTTCCTGCGCGACGTGGTCGAGCTCGGGATGCCGTGTGCGACGGAGTTCCTCGAGATGATCAGCCCGCAGTACATCGCCGACCTGGTGACGTGGGGTGCCATCGGCGCGCGCACCACCGAGAGCCAGCTGCACCGCCAGCTCGCCTCGGGACTGTCGATGCCGATCGGGTTCAAGAACGGAACGGACGGCGGGCTGCAGGTGGCACTGGACGCCGCGGTCGCGGCATCCGCTCCGCAGGCGTTCCTCGGGATCGACGCCGACGGACGGGCGAGTCTGGTCACGACCACCGGCAACCCGGACACGTCGGTCATCCTGCGCGGCGGCGCCGACGGCCCGAACTACGGTCGCGAGCACGTCGACCGGGCCGCGCAGCGGCTCTCGGCGGCAGGAGCGTGCGACCGGCTGATCATCGACGCCAGCCACGGCAACAGCGGCAAGGATCACCTGCGGCAGGCTGTGGTCGTGGCCGAGCTGGCCGCGCAGATCGCCGAGGACGGTCGCGCGATCGCCGGCGTGATGATGGAGAGCAACCTGGTCGCCGGCGCGCAGAAGCTCGACGTCACGGTCGGGCCGGACGGGCTGGTGCGCGGTCAGAGCGTGACGGACGCCTGCATGGGCTGGGACGTCACGGTCGAAGGCCTGGAGCTGCTCGCGGAAGGGGTCCGCGCACGGCGGTGACACATGCTCGGGCCGCAGTCCGTCCCCTTCTGACAGCGCCGTCACGGGACGAACTGCGGGTCACTCGTCGTCGCGCTTGACCAGGTCCAGGCCGGCCGCCGCATACTGGCGCAGCGTCGCGCCCGGCAGGAACGCCTGGGTCAGGGCGACGCCGATGCGGGGCAGGTCGGTCGTCTCGCGGTACAGCAGGTGCAGCGTCTCGTAGCGCGGGTGGAACTTCTCCTTGAAGCGGTGCAGCGACTTGAAGCCGTAGACGGGTTCGAGCAGGTCCGAGAGTCTCGTGCTGAGCGCGGCGATCGCGCCGGCCTCCGGCGGGTAGTCGTGCGTGAGCGGAGCCCCGGAGAGCGACAGGAACTCGGCACCCTCGTCGCGGAACGCCGCGGCCGACATCCCGATCAGGTACTCCATGACCGGAGGGAACCCGCCGGGGCGGCGGCGCATGAGATCCAGGGTCCATCCGCGCACCGCGCCCTCCGGGCCGTAGACCGGCAGCCAAGACAGGAACCCTTCCACGTCGCCGTTCTCGGCGGTGGCGATCGCGACGCGCACGTGCGGGTCCTCAGCCTCGGCGAGCGTGCCGAGCGTGAAGCGCATCTCGGGGAGGTCCTTGTCGCCCACCCACAGCTCGGAGATCGCCTGCAGCTGCGCGCGCACGCCCCAGCGCTCGTCCGCCAGCTTCGAGACGGTGAACGTCACGCCCTCGCGCTGTGCACGGTTGGTCGCCGTGCGGATCGCGCCCCAGCGCTTGCCGGTGAACTCCAGGCCGGGCAGATCGACGATGGTGTCATCGGCGACGACGAGGCTCTGCCAGCCCTCCGGGACAGCGGCTCGGGTGGCGTCGTCCGCGCTGAAGAAGCACGGGGTGGTGCCCGCGCGCTCTGCGCGCTCGATGAACTCGGTCACGGCCTTCGCGCGGTCGGACGGATCGCCGATCGGGTCGGCCAAGGCCAGCGCGACCCCGTTGTGCCGCTGGTACGCCACGATCCCTCCGGCCGTGCGCAGATACTCGTTCGGCTCCCAGGTCGTCATCCATGACAGCGTCCCGCCGCCGTGCTGCTGCAGCGCGAGGATCACGTCGTCGCGGGTGGGCGCGGTGCCCCCGCCGAGCGGCGGCCGGCGCCGCCACCGGAAGGCGCGACGTTCGATCAGCAGCATGATCAGGAACAGCACCCACAGGATGCTGGTGGCCACTGCCATCCGGGCGTTCAGGCCCAGGTCCTCGAGATCCTTTCCCGCGGACAGCATCAGCAGGAGAACGATCAGCCCTCCGAGCAGCACGTTCAGCACGGCGTAGAGCAGCGACAGCAGCCATGCCCAGCGCCGGCCGCGGCGCAGCCCGTTGACGACCAGCAGCGTGATCACCACGTCGATCAGCACGCTCCAGTGCAGCGTCTCGGAGGGCACGGTGTCGCCGAACGGCCCTGAGGTCGGCACGTAGTCGACGATCGTCGAGATCACGATCAGCACGATCAGCGCCCAGAACGCCAGCAGCCGCTGCTCGCGCACTGTGGCACGGCGCAGGGTGAGCGACCGGTCGACGGCCAGCACCAGCACGACCGCGGCCGTGTGCTCGAGGTCGGCGATGTCGCCCCAGAACAGCAGCGCGATGAAGACGTAGGTCAGCAGTGTGAGCCATGCGCGGTTGCGCCACGGCGAGGGCAGCACGCCGACCGCGACGGCGATGCAGGCGAGAAGCCCGCCGCTGGGCCCGACATCCAGCGCCGCAGCCTGATGCTGAACCCACGGCCAGGCCGGAGTGACAACAGAGAGCAGCCAGAGCAGACCCGCGGTGGCGAGGATGGCGAACAGCTGCCCACCCGCGAACCAGGCCAGAGTCATGCGCCAGCCGCGATGCCACTCCAGATATGCGACGCCCAGCAGGCAGGCGACGAGCAGCAGGTACCCGGGCGGCTGCGCTGCCAGGAACGTGCCGGTGACCGGGGTCCACCACCGGCCGTCGGCGAGGGCGGGAAGCCCGTAGGCCAGGTCGTGCCAGAGCGGGCTGTCCTGGAACGGGGCCCACAGCGCGCCGGTCGCGACACCTGCGGCGAGCAGCGCAGCGAGGATCAGCAGTGTGACCGGCAGGCGCCGCAGGATGCTGCGCGGTGCCGTCCGTGTGGTGCCGGCGTCGTCGGTCATTTTCTCATTGTGGCGGAACACTCGTGTCGCCGTCCTCGCCGGCTGTATGCTGGCGCGGCTGAATCCGCAGAACGCCGAGGAGAACCGTGTCCGACAACACCACCACCGAGAACGGCTGGCGCAGGTTCTGGAACAGGGGCGGCTGGTGGAAGGCGCTGATCCTGACGCTCGTCTACGTCGTGATCTACCAGCTCGTGCCGGCACTGTGGGCGGGCGCGACGGAATCCGCGACAGCCGACGGCATGTTCTCCTCGGCGGCGAGTGTCTTCTTCGGCCTCGGGCTCCCCGTCATCGTCGGTTCCCTGCTGCTGCTCGCCTTCGCCTGGTCGGTCGGCTGGCTGCCCAAGCCGCTGTTCACCGGGCAGCCGGTGCCCGGTCGCTGGTGGATGTGGATCGCCGTGGTCCTCGTCGCGCTCCCGATCCTGCTGCGGCTGTTCGGCATTGATTACTCGGCGTACTCGGCAGGGACCATCATCATGACTTTCGTGACGGGGCTCTTCATCGGGTTGTCAGAGGAGCTGCTGACGCGGGGTCTCGTCGTCGAGATCATGCGCCGGGCCGGGCACCGAGAATGGGCGGTGGCGGCGGTGTCCGCACTGTTCTTCGCTCTGCTGCACTCCGGCAATCTGCTGTCCGGGCAGTCGATCGTGACGGTCGGGGGCACCCTCGTCTACACCTTCGCCTTCGGAGTGCTGATGTATCTCATCATGCGCGTGACGGGCAACCTGCTCTGGGCCGTCATCCTGCACGGGCTCACGGACCCGACGTCGTTCCTCGCGACCGGAGGCATCGACGTCGAAGGCGCTCATACGAACACGCTGCTCACCCTCGCCGGTCCGGTTACGACGCTGTTGATCATCGCCGGCTTCGTGCTGCTGATCTTCATCCGTGGACGTGCTTACCCCGCTCCTGCGAAGACAGCCGGGGCGTCGCAGGCAACGAGCTGAGCAAGGCCCGCGAACTTCTGGACGCAATGATCGGCGCAACCCCTTGACGTCGAGTGCGTCGAGGCCGCTCAATTGACGATGGGGGAGGCAACCGACTGGGGGCCTCATGGACATTCTCGACGACAACGGAGGCACGGCGACGCGCAGCGGGGCGCTGCTCGCGCTCCACAGGGGACCGGGTTTCCTGATACCGAACGCGTGGAACGCGGGTTCCGCGCGCATCCTGGAGCAGGTGGGGTTCCCGGCGATCGCCACCACCAGTGCCGGTATCGCGTGGTCGTGCGGCATGCCAGACGGCGGTCCGATCGGGCCGGACACGATGTTCGAGAACCTGGCGGCGATCGTCGGTGCTGTGGGCGTGCCCGTGTCGGCCGACCTCGAGGCCGGCTACGGAGTGACGCCCGAGGACGTCGGATTCACGGTCGCGCGCGCCGCCGAGCTGGGCCTCGCCGGTGGCAATCTCGAGGATGCGATCGGCGGTGACCTGCTGGACGCCGAAGCGGCGGCGGAGCGGATCGCCGCGGCACGCGCCGCAGCGCCGGCGGGGACGTTCGTGCTCAACGCGCGTACTGATTCGTACTTCTCCTCGTTCGACGGGGACTGCTTCGCGGAGACCGTGAGCCGGGCGATCCGCTACATCGACGCGGGTGCGGACTGCATCTTCGTGCCCGGCGTGCGCGACGCCGAGACGATCCGCCGCCTGGCATCCGAGATCCCCGCCCCGCTGAACATGGTCGCAGGCCTCACCGCGCCCGTGCTCGACGCGCCGACGCTGATCTCGCTCGGAGTCAGACGCGTGAGTGTGGGCGGAAGCATCGCCCGGGCGGCGTTCAGCGCGATCGAGGCTGCCGCGACCGAGCTGTTCGAGACCGGCACGCTGGGATTCCTCGACGGGGCGGCGACCTACGCCGACCTGCAGCGGCGGTTCGGCGTATGAGTGCGGTCTCCCTCACCGCTGTCCTCGGCGACATCGCCACTCAGCGCGTCGACGTCATCGTCAACGCCGCGAACAACGCGATGCGCGGCGGTGGAGGCGTCGACGGGGCGATCCACCGCGCCGGTGGTCCGGCGATCCTGCAGGACTGCATCGCCCGCTTCCCGGACGGCCTCGCGACCGGCGATGCCGGCTGGACCACAGCCGGCGACCTGCCTGCGCAGTGGGTGGTGCACACCGTCGGGCCGAACTGGAACGCCGGGCAGCGCGATCGCTCGCTGTTGGTGTCCTGCTATCGACGAGCGCTCGAGGTCGCCGACGGGCTCGGAGCGCACAGCATCGCCTTCCCGCTGATCAGCGCCGGTGTCTACGGGTGGCCGCGCGAGGACGCGATCGACGCCGCGATCGACACGATCCTCGGTGCTCCGACCCGCGTCGAGGATGCCCGGATCGTCGCCTTCGACGAGACCGCACACCATCAGGTGCAGGATGCGCTCGCCGCACGCCGCTGATCTGACGGAGAACACGTTCAGGCTATTCACAGAATCCAGCGCAGCCCCCTATGCTCTCCCTATGACTTTCTTCTCGGACATGGAGCCGATCAACCAGGGCATCAGTGCCGGCGTCGGCGCCGTCGGCGTGATCTTCGGGCTCATCTACTGGGTCGCCATGATCGCGGCCTACTGGAAGACGTTCACGAAGGCGGGGTACCCGGGCTGGCTCGCGATCATCCCGATCGTGAACCTCTTCGTGCTCGTCAAGGTCGCGGGGCTGTCGGCCTGGTTCGGACTGCTCTACTTCGTGCCGATCGCGAACATCGTGCTCGCGATCATCGTCGCCCTGCGCAACGGCCGCGCGTTCGGCCACGGCGGCGCGTTCTCGTTCTTCCTGCTCTTCCTGCTCAACCCGATCGGCTACTTCGTCACCGGTTTCAGCAGCGACACCTACACCAAGCCGGTCTGACCACCTACTGACACCGACAAGGGGCCGGCGCATCCGCAGGGATGCGCCGGCCCCTTGCCGTTCCCGGACGTACCCGCGCCAGGTGCGCTCGTCAAGCCCCGTGCCTTCCGCTCCTGCACGGGCGATGATCGGTCAACGACGAACCGAGGAGGACCAGGTGACCGTACTCTCCGACATCCCCGAGACGATGACGATCCCGATCCGCGCGCGCGGCCCGCTCAGCCTGCTGGTGCTCGGCAGGCTCTCCGACGACGGCGACGAGCCTGCCGCGGGGGAGGAGAGCCTCGTCCTCGCCCAGGAGCTGGTCTCGGGCAGCCGTGACCTGGTGCATGACGATGACGTGCAGCTGTCGCTGTTCCTTCTCTACGCCTCGCACTACGGGTCTCTTCCGGGGATCGACGCCGACCGCGAATGGGACGGGGAGCTCCTCGGCATCCGCCGGGTGCTGGAGGACGCCTTCGAGGCCGACCTGCGCGAGCGGGTGGTCGTGCCGGAATCACCGGACCCGAACGCGGCCGACGTCGCGGAGGCTCTGTTCGCGCTCACAGGGCAGGACGGCGGGCCCAGCCTCGCACGATTCATCGCGAGGAGGGCGGATGCCGGCCAGGCCCGCGAATTCCTCGTGCACCGCTCGATCTACACGCTGCGCGAGGCCGATCCGCACAGCTGGGCCATCCCGAGGCTGACCGGCAGAGCCAAGGCGGCGCTCGTCGAGATCCAGTCCGACGAGTACGGCGGCGGACGGCCGGAGCGCGTGCACGCCGAACTGTTCGCCAAGGCCATGCGCGGCGCCGGGCTGGACGATGCCTACGGCGCCTACGTCGACAGCGTCCCCGCGGTCACGCTGGCATCGATGAACACGATGTCGCTGTTCGGCCTCAACCGCAGGCTGCTGGGGGCGATCGTCGGCCACCTCGCGGCGTTCGAGATGACTTCGTCGATCCCCAGCCGGTTCTACTCCCAGGGGCTGAGTCGTCTCGGCTTCGGCACTGACGTCACCGACTACTACGACGAGCACGTCGAGGCGGATGCCGTGCACGAGCAGATCGCCGGGCACGACCTTGCCGGGGCGCTCGCCGAGGATCGCCCTGAGCTGCTCCCCGACATCCTCTTCGGTGCCGCCGCCTGCCTCGCTGCGGACGGCTGGGTCGCGGAGCGGATCCTCGGATGCTGGGAGGCGGGAGTCTCGTCGCTCCGCGGCGACGGAGAGCGGAGCGCATCATGATTCCGACGACGATCACGCCGTATCCGAACGGGCCGCTGCTCGTGCGCGGCGCGTTCGACCTGCAGGACGAGGACGGTGAGCCGATCCCACGGCGTCGTCGCACCATCGCCCTCTGCCGCTGCGGACTCTCCTCGATCAAGCCGCTCTGCGACGGGTCCCACAAGGCTGCGGGCTTCCGCACCGACTGAACGGCGTGGTCAGGCCCCGACTTCGGCGGCATCCGCCTCGACGGGGTTTCGGCGGATGCCGATCCACGAGACGAGCCCGCCGGCGATCATCAGCACGGCGGTCACGATCGCCGCGCTGTGGAAGCCGGCGAGGTCGAGCATCCCGCCGACGATCGTCGAGATCATCGCGACCACCAGTAGTCCGGCCACACGCGAGACCGCGTTGTTGACCGCTGACGCGATGCCGCTGCGGCTCTCGTCGATCGATCCGAGGATCGCGGCGGTCAGCGGCGCGACCGTGATCGACAGGCCGAGGCCCATCACGAGCATCGATGGCAGCACCTGCCACCAGTAGTTGAACTCGATGCCGACGGTGAGCAGCAGCAGGGCGCCCAGGCCCATCAGGATCGGACCGACCGTCATGAAGATCCGGGGACCGTACTTGCCCGCCCAAGCGCCGGCGCGGGAGCTGAGCAGGATCATGAGGATCGTGATCGGCAGGCTCGCCAGCCCCGCCTCGGTGGCACCGAGTCCCGCGCCCTGCTGCAGGTAGACCACGACGACGAAGCCGTTCAAAGACAGCGCGGCATAGATGAACAGCGTCGCGAGGTTGCCCCAGCCGAAGTTGCGCACCCGGAACATGTCCAGCGGCATCAGCGGATGCGGCACCCTGGCCTGTCGCAGCAGGAAGCCGGCGAGCATCGTGATTCCCCCGACGAGCGGGAGCCAGATCGCGGGGGAGGACCAGCCCAGCCGCGGCTGCTCGATCAGCGCGAACACCAGAGCGCCCAGTCCCGCCGCGCAGAGGATGCCGCTGAACCAGTCCACTTTCGCGCCGCGCGGATGCTCCGGCAGTCGCAGCCTGCCCAGCAGGAACAGGTTCACGGCGATCGGCAGCACGTTGATGAGGAACACCAGTCGCCAGGTGAGGAAGTCGACGAACAGCCCGCCCATCAGCGGTCCGACCAACTGCGCCGCCGTGGTGAACGCGGTCCAGACGCCGATCGCGTGCGCCTGCACGGGACCACGCATGGTCGCGGTGATCAGCGCGAGCGAGCTCGGCACCAGCAGTGCGCCGGCTGCGCCCTGCGCGGCGCGCGCGATGATCAGGACGAGCGGATCAGGCGCCGCGGCGACCGCGACGGATGCCACGCCGAAGGCGATGAGCCCGATGCGCATGATCAGCACCCGCCCGTAGGCGTCGGACAGAGAACCGGCCAGCAGGATCAGTGCGCTGAGCGTGATCAGGTAGGCGTCGACCACCCACTGCTGGGTGCTGATGCCGCCGCCGAGCTCCTCGCTGATCGCGGGCAGCGCGACGTTCACGACCGTGCCGTCGAGGAAGGTCACGAACGATGCGAGCACGGCGATCGAGACGACCAGTCGCTGCGTGCTGGAGAGGGATGCCACGGCCCGACACTACGCCCGCCGAAGGAATCTCAGAAGAATTTTGCTATTCGGTGTTGCTAAGTACCGGTACTCAGTGTTACTTTCTACTGGTAGTCAGCAACACCGAGTACTGAAGGGAGAGTTCCGATGGGCAAGCAGGAGACCGAGATGCTCAAGGGCGTCCTGGAAGGCGTCGTCCTCGCGGTCCTCGCGAAGCGCCCCGCCTATGGATACGAGATCACCGCCTCGCTGCGGGATCGCGGATTCGCCGACATCGCCGAGGGCACCGTCTACGCGGTGCTGGTGCGGATCGAGCAGCGGGGCATGGTCGACGTCGAGAAGGTGCCGTCCGAGAAGGGCCCGCCGCGCAAGGTCTACACGCTCAACGCGCAGGGCCGGCAGAGCCTCGAAGAGTTCTGGAGGACGTGGAGCTTCCTCGCAGACCGACTGACCCAGCTCCACACCGAAGACAGCAGTGCGACGAACGAAGAAGGAGCCTGACATGGCCGCCAAGTGGATCGAAGTGATCACCGGATCGCTCGAGCAGAAGAAGCAGTACAAGCAGGACAAGGCCCGCATCGAGGGGCTGCCGGAGCCGTACCGCGCGTCGGCACTGGCGATGCATCGCTACCTCATGTACGCCGGCGGAATCACCGACGGCGAGACGCTGATGCAGATGTTCACCGACATGGCGGACCTCTGGGAGGCCGCCGCAGCCGACGGCACCCCGGTGCGCGACATCGTCGGCGCCGACCCGGTCGACTTCGCCGAGACGTTCGCCAAGGCGTACGCCGGCAAGGAGTGGATCGACAAGGAGCGCACGCGCTTCACGAAGACCATCGACGACGCGGAGAAGGAGCAGCGATCATGACCGCAGCCATCGAAGTAAAAGGTATCCGGAAGTCGTTCAAGGACCTCGAGGTGCTCAAGGGCGTCGAGTTCGAGGTGGCCGCCGGCAGTATCTTCGCCCTGCTCGGCTCCAACGGGGCCGGCAAGACGACGCTGGTGCGCATCCTCTCGACCCTGCTGAAGTCGGATGCCGGCACGGCATCCGTGCAGGGCTTCGACGTGGCATCCGCTCCGGGCGACGTCCGCGAGTCGATCAGCCTGACCGGGCAGTTCGCCGCGGTCGACGAGGTGCTCACCGGGCGTGAGAACCTCGTGCTGGTCGCCAAGCTGCGCCACCTCACGAGTCCCGGCGCGATCGCGGACGACATGCTCGCGCGGTTCTCGCTGACGGATGCCGGCGGCCGCAAGGCCGGCGAGTACTCCGGCGGCATGCGCCGTCGGCTGGACATCGCGATGAGCCTGATCGGCAACCCGCCGGTCATCTTCCTGGACGAGCCCACGACGGGTCTCGACCCGCAGGCGCGCATCGAGGTCTGGGACACCGTGCGCGAGCTCGCGAACGGCGGCACGACGGTGCTGCTGACCACGCAGTACCTCGATGAGGCCGAGCAGTTGGCGGATCGCATCGCGATCCTGCACCAGGGCGTGATCATCCAGAACGGCACGCTCACCGAACTCAAGAAGCTGCTTCCGCAGGCGACCGTCGAGTACGTCGAGAAGCAGCCGACTCTCGAGGAAGTCTTCCTCGCACTCGTAGGCCCTTCGTCAGGCTCAGGAGAACAATCATGACCACGCACGTCCTTGCCGACACCGGCACGCTCACCGGGCGCTCGCTGAAGCACATCCTGCGCAGCCCCGACACCATCATCACCACGGCGGTCACCCCGATCGCGCTGATGCTGCTGTTCGTGTACGTCCTCGGCGGTGCCATCAACACCGGCACCGACGAGTCGTACATCAACTACATGCTTCCGGGCATCCTGCTGATCACCATCGCCTCCGGCATCGCGTACACGGCGTACCGGCTGTTCCTGGACATGCAGGGCGGGATCTTCGAGCGGTTCCAGTCGATGCCGATTGCACGCTCGAGCGTGCTGTGGGCGCACGTGCTCACCTCGCTGGTCTCGAACATCGTCTCGGTGGCGATCGTGATCGGAGTCGCGTTCATCATGGGCTTCCGTACCGGGGCATCCTTCGGCGCCTGGCTGGGCGTCGCCGGCATCCTGGTCCTGTTCACGCTGGCGCTGACCTGGCTGGCTGTGATCGCGGGTCTGTCGGCGAAGACGGTGGACGGGGCGAGTGCGTTCAGCTACCCGCTGATCTTCCTGCCCTTCATCAGCTCGGCATTCGTTCCGACCTCGACGATGCCCGGCCCGGTGGCCTGGTTCGCGGAGAATCAGCCGGTGACCTCGATCGTGAACACGATCCGGGCCCTGTTCGCGGGGCAGCCGGTCGGTTCGGACATCTGGATCGCACTGGCCTGGATGCTCGGCATCCTGATCGTCGCCTACGCGATCGCCGTGTCCATCTACAAGAAGAAGCTGCGCTGACAGCAGGCGCCGAATCGGCTCCCCTCGGACTCTGTTCAGAGGGGAGCCGTCGGCGTACCCTGGCGTCAGGCGGACGAATCGCCCGCCGATTCTGAACAGAAGGGTGCGGGCGAGATGGACGCGATGATGATGGACATGATGTCCAAGGACATGAAGATGGCCGACATGGACATGATGATGGACATGTCGGTCATGCAGGCCTGTATGGACGCGTGTTCGGCCTGCGAGCAGGCGTGCACGGTCTGCTCGATGCAGATGATGGACTGCGCTCCGGCATGCATGAACTGCGCCGACATGTGCAACACGATGATGCGCGGCATGATGCGCATGCAGGGCATGACGTCGCCGGTCATGATGGCGATGCTCGATGCGTGCATCGCCATGTGCCAGTACTGCATGGACAAGTGCATGGAGCACGCGAACCACAGCGAGGTCTGCCGGATGTGCGCTCAGTCCTGCAAGGCCTGCATGGATGCCTGCATGGCGATGCGCGACTCGATGATGACGGCGGCATCCTGAGGCGGATGCCGGAACCGGCCCCCTGATCGCTCAGAGGGCCGGCAGCGGACGCGGTCAGTCCGTGACGAGGCGCCGGATCGCTACGCCGAAGGGCGGCAGGTCGACCCGCGAGCCGTCGTCGCCGTCGAGGGTGGCGAGCCGGTGCTCGGAGCGCGGTTCGATCGACACCCGGGTGTCGTGTTGGCTGACGAAGAAGGCGAATCGCGCGCCGTCGCGGTGACGCAGCGTGTCGACGAAGACCCGCGGATCGCCGGGATCGACGGCCGGACGGATGCCGGCGACGTCGGCGAGCGCGCGGTACAGCCGCGAGGTGTCGTCCGGGTTGACGTGTGCGTTCACCGCGGCGAAGTACTCCAGCGGATAGGTGCCCAGCACGAGTCGGCCGGCTCCGCGCTCCTGCACGACGAGGACGGGACGGCCGTGGTCGTCGACCGCGACGACCGTTCCCGAGGTCGGGGTGACGGGAAGGTACGCACGGGAGTGCTCGGTGCCGCCCGCGCGCACCTCGAGTCGGGTGCCCGCGGCGATTCCGCCGAATTCCTCGACGAAGCGGATGCCGACGACCTCGTCCGCGACGCGCTCGACGATTCCGTAGAGGTTCTCGCGCTGCACTCCGAAGAGCTCCTCGGTGTACGCCCACCATGGTCCACGCTGTTCGGCGGCCTCACCGACGCAGTACGAGGCGTAGACGGTCGCGCCGTCTTCGGCCAGTTCGCCGAGTTGCGTCCAGCTGGTCGCGCAGAGCTGCTTGATCGAGGGCAGCAGGTAGAGCCGGGCGTCGTCGTCGAGTCCGCCGTCCTCACGCTCGCGCAGCAGAGCGACGGGAAGGTGCGCGGCGTGGGCGGCGAGGTACGCCTGCTCGGTGGTGCGGACGATCGTCTGCCGCTCCTCGAGGTAGGTGAACGGATAGTCCGCCGCCAGGTGCGAGGGCACGATGATCGCGGCATCGACGTCTTCGCGGCTGACTCCTGCGACATCGATCGCGGCGAGGTCGGCGGCGAAGCGCTGCAGTTCGAGCAGCGGAGGCTTCGGAGCGCCGGTGCGATCGGTGATGCCGAAGTGCATCTCGAAGGGGTGATGCGAATAGGGGCGCTGCGTGGCCAGGTCGTCGTAGTCGGCGTTGTTCCAGGCGATCCAGCCCGTGGCTCCGGCGAGCAAGGTGTTGTAGAGCTGCTGGCGGTAGTAGTCGGCTGCGCCGGTGGGGGAGACGTAGTCGCTGGTGACGCCGAACTCCTCGAGCACGACGGGGCGCTCGCCGATGTGGCACAGCTCGGTGACGAACGCCGACTTGAGGTTCTGCCGGATCTGGTCGTTCTCCATGCGGTACACGTGCGGGCCGACGAAGTCCGAGCGCTCAGCGAGATCGGCGAGTGCGAACCCGTTGTCCTTGCCGGTGGTCTCGATGCCCCAGGCACCGTCGCCGACCGACACCGGCTGGGTGCCGCCGCCGGCACGGACGGCGTCGATGAGGATGTCGGCCCAGGCGTGCACCGCCTCGCGAGGCGCTTCGCCGCCGTAGATCGGCACCTCGTTGCTGAGCAGCCAGCCCGTGACCGCGGGGTGCGCGTGGAAGCGCGCGGTGAGCTCGCGCACGTACCAGGCCTGGCGACCGAGGAACCAGGAATCCCGGTACAGATCACGCCCTTCGCGCCAGGCCGGATCCCAGTTCTCTCCAGACATGTGTCCGACGATGAAGGTGGGCACGGTGGTCATCCCCGCCTCGATGTGCGCGTCCAGGAAGTCGGCGAACCGGGTGATGCAGTCCTCGTCCAGCGTGTAGGGCGTCGGCTGGAAGTCGGGCCAGTAGACGAACGACCTGGTCATGTTCAGACCGTGCTCGGCGAGCACGCGCAACTCCTCCCGCACGAGGTCGGCGTCGTACGCCGTCCACATCCGCGGACCGCCGGACTTGGACCAGAAGTTCGCGCCCAGCCAGATGACGGGACTCTCGCCGGTGGTGAGCATCGGGGATGGGCGGCGCATCGGTGTTCCTCCAGAGGACGTGTTCGGAGCGGATATCTGAACCGGTTCAGGCTAGCATCCGACAGTACGGGGTTCGGACGAAGCGTGGTCAGCGGGCGGGCGTGCTCGTGGCGCGCACTCTCAGTTCGCTCGGGGCGGCGGCGACGGTGCGAGCTTCGCCGCCGCGCAGGATCTCGCGCAGCAGCTTCGTTCCGCGTCGTCCCCGCTCCTCGGGGAAGCGGGCGAGTGCCGTGAGCGGGCGGCTGCGCAGGCTGCACAGCAGTGAGTCATCCCACGCGACGACCGCGACGTCGTGGCGGCCCGCACCCTCGAGTGCCTTCGCGGCACCCACCGCCAGCAGGTCGTTCGAGGCGACGACCGCGGAGAGCGGCCGGTTCTCACGCAGCATCCGGGCGAGCAGCTCCTCGCCCTCCTCGGCCGCGTAGTCCGTGCTGATCGAGGTCACCGACACTCCGTGCCCCGCCGCGACGCGGTTCAGCGCCGCGCGTCGCTCCGTCTCGTGCACGAGCGCGGCGGGCCCGGACAGGTGCAGCACGCTGCGGTGGCCCAGTGCGGCGAGATGGTCCAGCATGAGCCGCGCGTCGCCCTGCGGGTCATCCAGCACGATGCCCTGTCCGTCGCTGTGTTCGCGGCTGGTGAGCATGACCGAGGCCATGCCCGCCTCGCGCACCAGCGAGGGGCGCGGGTCGTCGAGGCGATCATCGAAGAGCAGCACGCCGTCGACGCGGCGCTCGCCACCCCATCGGCGGTAGATCTCCTCCTCGCGGTCGCCGTCTGCGCCGATCATGCGCAGCACCAGTACATCGTCGGTGTCGGCGAGCTCCTCCTCGATGCCGGCGATCAGACCGACGAAGAAGGGCTCGTTACCCAGCAGCCGGGGGTCGCGCCGGATCACCACGCCGATCGCGCCGACGAGCGGCGAGGTCAGCGCCCGCGCCGCCGCGCTCGGGGTCCAGCCGCGCTTGGCCGCGAGCTCCTTGGCGCGTCGCTGTGTCTCGGCGCTCACCTGGTCGCTGCCGCGCAGGGCATACGAGGTTGCGGCCTTGGACAGACCGAGCTCTTCGGCGAGCTGCCCGATCGTCACCCGCTTCGCCATCCGGCCTCCCCGTCGCGCACTCACTGTGAAGTCACCATACGGCACCCGCCGTCCTGCGCGATCACCGGGTGAAGTCCGCGACGAGGGGAAGGTGATCGGAGACCCCGGTGGCGCTGACGGCGACCCGCGCCGAGGTGCAGCGCAGCGCTGTCGAGCAGAACAGGTGGTCGAGCCGCGCGGGCTCGGGGTCGGCGTCATCGCCGAGGAACGTCGTCCCCGGTCCGTCGCCGCCGGCTCGCCAGGCGTCGGTCCAGACGGATGTCAGCAGCCGGTGCGCGGAGCCTTCGGCATCCTCGTTCAGATCGCCGCCGAACACGACGGACTCGACGCCGGTGAGTGCTCGGAGCACTGCCTCTCCCTGCCGGAGTCGGGCGCCGGCATCGGCGTCATCCAGGTGCGCGACGGCGAAGGTCGTGACCGTGCCGTTGATCTCGATGTCGGCGCGCAGCAGCATCCGCGGCTCGCTCCGCCCCTGGCTGGGTAGTGGCATCCGGCCCACGGCGGAGAACGGATGCCGGGACAGGATCAGCTGCCCGTACTCCCTGGCGCCCGTGCCGCGCTGCTCGGCGGGCAGCTCGAGCGCCGCGCCGAAGGCGTGATGCCTGCCGAGACGCTCGGCGAGGGTGGTCGCCTGATCCGCACCGCCGCTGCGCTGCCAGTTCCGGTCGACCTCCTGGAGCAGCACGACGTCCGCGTCGAGCTCTTCGATCGCCCGTGCGGTGCGCTCCAGGTCCACGACGCCGGCAGGATCGGCTCCGTGATGGATGTTGAACGTCGCGACCCGCACCGTGCGCGGAACTGTCGTGGACATACCGAAAATCCTCCTCCTCAGAGGTCAGCGGTGGTGGTCCGGCTGCATCGAGTGGCGCATCTGAACCGGTTAAGATAACGTACACCGCAGTCGATGATGCGGCGAGGTGCCGCGAGCACGATGAGCAAAGGAGACAGAGTGCGACGCAAGTATGCAATGGCGATCGGGGCGATCGCGGTGGCAGCGCTTCTTCCGTTGAGCGCATGCGGCAGCGGTTCGTCGTCGGGGTCCGGCAGCGACAAGATCACGGTCTGGGTCATGCAGGGCGAGTTCACCGACGAGACCCTGGCGGCGATCAACGACAGGTTCGAGAAGGAGACCGGCGCGAAGGTCGACGTGCAGGCGCAGACCTGGGACGACATCACGACGAAGATCACGACGGCGCTGGCGGGCAGCACGCCGCCGGATGCCCTCGACATCGGCACGACGCTGGTGCCGACCTACGCGGCGAGCGGCGCGATCGTCGACCTCAGTGAGTACTCCGACGACCTGCGCCAGGGCCAGACCTGGCTGGCGGGTCTCGAAGAGCCCGCCACCATCGACGGCAAGCTCTACGGCGTCCCGGCGTACGCCGGCGCCCGCGCGGTGATCTACAACAAGAAGATGTGGGCGGAGGCCGGCATCACGGCAGCGCCCACCACCTACGACGAGCTGAAGAAGGACCTCGACGCGCTGCGCGCGAAGAACCCCGACCCGAACTTCTCGCCGCTGTACCTGCCCGGACAGTCCGACTTCGTCGGCTACCAGTTCATCTGGGATGCCGGTGGCGAGATCGCGACAGGAAAGGAAGGCGCCTGGAAGGGCGAAACGTCCAGCCCGACGAGTCAGGCGGGTCTGAAGGAGTTCCAGGACTTCCAGAACACCTACTCGGCGAAGGGCTCCCGCACCCTCGCGACGGACAAGCCAGAGCAGAACCAGATCTTCGCGGACGGCCACGCCGCGGCGATCATCGGCATCGGCGCCGCCTTGACGCCGATCGAGAAGATCAACCCCGAACTGAACGCCGACAACGTCGGCACCTTCGCCATGCCGGGCGCCTCCGGCGAGAACCAGCCGGTGCTGCTGGGCGGCAGCGACTGGTCGATCGCGTCGAAGAGCAAGAACCAGGAGCTCGCTCGCGAGTGGATCAAGATCGCGACGAGCAAGGACATCGCGGTCGACTTCATCTACGGCAAGGACAAGTGGATCCCGAACAGCCAAGAGGCCATCGAAGCCGTCAAGGAGAAGGGCCTGCCCGAGATCCAGACCGGTTTCTTCGACGCCGCTCTGCGTTCGCGCTCCACGCCCCCGGCGACCCGCTGGGCAGCGTTCGAGGGCGAGAACGCCACTGAGCAGTTCTTCCAGACCATCGCCGTCGGCTCGAAGAGCATCGGGGACGCGTCGAAGCAGTTCGACGCGCGCCTCGAACAGGTGCTCAACGGCAAGTGACAGACCGCGGCACGGCTGAGGAATCGGAGATCGAGGGGACCGCATGACCGTCATGACCCAACCCGCATCCTCAGTGGATGCTGCGGGCACCGGGACCACCCGGCGCCCGCGGCGTCCACAGCGCCCGCGGCGTGTGCAGGCGACGACCGGGATGAAGTCGCGCGGGGCGCCGTTCTGGCTGCTCACACCCGCCGGACTCGTGGTGATCGCCCTGATCGCCACGCCCATCGGCTTCCTGGTCTTCACCTCGTTCACCGACTTCGACCAGTCCACGCTGTTCACCGGCCAGTTCGACATGGTCGGATTCGCCCAATACACCCGGCTCCTCAGCGACCCGGAGTTCTGGTGGGCGCTGGTGCGCACGCTGCTGTTCACCGCGGCGATGGTCGCAGGCAGCGTCGTGATCGGCATGGGCGTGGCGAACATGCTCACCCGACTCGGCACAGTCATGCGCTACATCGTCACGATCGTGCTGATCATGGCGTGGGAGATGCCCAACGTGGCCTCCTCTCAGGTCTGGCTGTGGCTGTTCCAGCCCGGCTACGGAGTGGTCAACTGGCTGCTCACGAAGCTGCGGATCTTCGGTGACGTGACCAACGTCAACTGGGCTCAGGATCCGTCGCTCGCGTTCTTCTGCATCTGGATGCTCGTGGTCTGGCAGGCCGTGCCCTTCATCGCGGTCACGCTCTACGCGGCGCAGTCACAGATGTCGCCCGACTACGCCGAGGCCGCCCGCCTGGACGGTGCCGGCGAATGGCGCATCTACTGGAACGTCGTCGTGCCGTTCCTCAAGCCCACTCTGCTGCTGATGACCGTGCTCTCGATCATCTGGGACTTCAACGTCTTCAACCAGATCTGGCTGGTCTCGCAGGGTGGCCCCGATGGTGCGACGACCACGCTCGGCATCTACTCCTACAAGATGGCGTTCGTCGGCATGGACATCGGCCGAGGCTCGGCCGCGGCGATCGTGACATCCGTGCTGCTGATGCTGTTCAGCGCGCTCTACATCCGCAACCTGATCCGCTCCGGGGAGGACCTGTGACCGACCAGACCGTCTCGCGACCGCGCCGCCGCCGCAAGGTGCGCTGGGGCATCAACATCGTCGGCGGGATCTTCGCCGTCGTCTGGGTCTTCCCGGTGTACTGGATGGTCATCACCGCGATCAAGCCGCGCTCCGAGGTGATGACGACCCCTCCGGTGTTCCTGCCCACCTCGATCGACCTGCAGAACTTCGTGACCGCACTCGTCGGGACCACGTTCCTCGTGAACCTTCGCAACAGCGTGATCGTGGTGGTCGCCGCGGTGTTCTTCTCGGTGCTGATCGCGTTCTTCGCCGCGGCCGCCCTGACTCGATTCCGGTTCCGCGGTCGCCGCGGGATGATGATCGCGATCCTGGTCGTGCAGATGCTGCCCTCGACCGCACTGCTGATCCCGACGTTCCTCATCTACAACGACCTGGGGCTGGTCGGCACGTACGGCGGGCTCATCCTCGCGTACATCGCCACAGCGCTGCCGTTCTCGATCTGGGTGCTGCGCGGCTTCTTCATGAACATTCCCGTGGAGCTCGAGGAGGCCGCACAGATGGACGGCGCGTCGACGTGGCGCATCCTCTGGTCGGTGCTCTTCCCGCTGATGGTGCCCGGGCTGATCGCGAGCAGCGTCTTCGCCTTCTCGGCCGCGTGGAACGACTACATCTACGCGTACACGTTCATGAAGGACCAGTCGATGTACACATTGCCGGTGTGGCTGGCGTCATTCAGCTCGCCGCTGACCGGCACCGACTACGGTTCCCAGATGGCGGCCTCGCTGGTGTTCTCGGTGCCCGTGATCGTGTTCTTCCTGATCGTGCAGCGCAAGCTGGTGACCGGGATGACGGCCGGCGCGGTCAAGGGCTGACGGCCCCTCCCACAAGCCTCGACGACGAAGAGAGACGACAGAATGACCGACACCCGGCCCGGCCTGATCCCAGCGCCGACCATGATCGAGAGCACCGACGGCGCCCCGACCACGGTGACCGCGACATCGCGGATCATCTCCTTCTCTGCGGAGTCCGGCGAGGCGGCGCAGAGCGTGATCCGTGCCGCGACCGGTCTGGACGTCGTGACGGCGGAGGGCGGGGCGCGGGTCGGCGACATCGTCATCGAGATCGCTGACGGGCCGGCCCCCGGCGGGTACACGCTGACGGCGGATGCCGGCATCGTCATCGCCGGCGGAGACGCCGAGGGCGCGCACAACGGTCTGCAGACCCTGTTCCAGCTGCTCGTGCAGGCGGATGCCGGAGAGATCCCCGCACTCCGTGTCGAGGACGCGCCGCGGTACGGGTACCGCGGCGTGATGCTCGACGTCTCACGACACTTCTTCGACGCCGACGTCGTGCTGCGGCTCATCGAGCGCATCGCCGCGCTGAAGTTCAACCGGCTGCACCTGCACCTCACCGACGACCAGGGCTGGCGGATCGAGATCCCCGAGCTGCCCGAACTCACGCGCTCCGGCGCGGCGACCCAGGTCGGCGGCGGAGCGGGTGGGGCATTCACGATCGAGGACTACCGCCGCATCGTCGCCCACGCCCAGCGGCACCACGTCGTGATCGTGCCGGAGATCGACCTGCCCGGTCACACGAACGCCGCACTCGTGGCATACCCGGATCTCGCGCCGGCGGGCGTCGTCCCCGAGCCGTACACGGGCACGGAGGTCGGGTTCTCGACGCTGGACCTCACCGCCGCGGAGACCGATCGCTTCGTCGAGACGGTGATCGCGCGGGTCGCCGCGGAGACGCCGGGCGAGTACGTGCACGTCGGAGGGGACGAGGCGTTCGCGACCGATGCGGCGCAGTTCGTCGCTTTCCTCGCGCGTGCCACTCGGGCGGTCGCCGCGCAGGGCAAGACGCCGATCGCCTGGCATGAGGCCGGCAAGGGCGAAGACCTCGAGCCCGGCACGGTCGGCCAGTACTGGGGCCGCAGCGTCGAGCCCGAGTCGCAGCGCAACGCGCGCACGTTCGGCGCGCTCGGCGGGGTGATCCTGTCGCCCTCGGACCTGGTCTACCTCGACATGAAGCCCACGGCGGAGCATCCGGTCGGCCTGACCTGGTCCGCGCCGGCGATCTCTCTCGAGCAGGCCTACTCCTGGGACCCGGCCGATGTGCTGGACGGCGTCCCCGCCGAGGCGATCCTCGGCGTCGAGGCGCCGCTCTGGACCGAGACCGTGATCACCGAGCAGGACATCGAGGGCATGCTGTTCCCGCGTCTGCTCGCAGTCGCGGAGAAGGCCTGGTCGGCGGAGTCCTCTTCGTGGCCCGAGTTCGAGGCCAGGGCCGCAGTCATCGCGCCCGTGCTCGAGCGGCTGGGCATCCGTCAGGGGCCGGCCGGAGCTGGCATTCAGCAGCACCCGGTCGAGCCGGCCGAGTGAGCGAACCCGCTGGGCCGCGCAGCTCGCACGTGCTCGTCGTCGGCTGGGACGGGGTGCGCGACGACGAGCGGCGAGGGGCCGCGACTCCGTATCTCGATGCGCTCGGCGGTCGGGGGTTCCTGGTCCCGGTGCAGGTGCACGAGAAGGACCCGACGATCTCGGGGCCGGTGTGGTCGACCATGGCGACCGGCGTGCACAGCGACCGGCACGGTGTGGTCGACAACGACTTCACCCCGAATCGCTTCGCCGAGCATCCTGACTTCCTCACGGTGTTCCGGAACGCGCGCCCGAGCGCCACCGTGTTCGCCGCGGGGGAGTGGGCGCCGCTGTTCACGACGATGTCCGGCGGGCCTCTCTTCGCCGGCGGCCACCGACCGCCCGTCGGGCAGCTGGACTCGCTGGAAGGCATCGCCGCGATCGACGAGGCGGTGTGCGGTCGAGCGGCTCAGGAGCTGCTCGCCGCCGATCACGCGATCGTGTTCGCGTACTTCGTGCTGCCGGATGCCGTGGGGCACGCCGAGGGTGTGACGCCGCGCTACCGCACCGCGATCGAGACCTGCGACAGTCAGCTGGGCGTGCTGCGCGCGGCGATCGACGCCCGTCCCGGGCGCGCCGACGAGGACTGGACGATCATCGTGCTCACCGACCACGGGCACCGTGACGAGGGGCATCACGGCGGTGACACCGATGCGGAGCGGATCGCGTGGATCGGCGCGGAGGGCCCCGGCATCACCGCGGCATCCGGGGTCGGCGTCGATCACGCCGACGTGTTCGCACAGGTGCTCAGCGCGGTCGAGGTCGCCTACGACGCCGACCGCGTGGACGGGCGCCCGTTCGGCGCCTGAACGTCAGACGGTCGCGACGTTGAACTGCACGCGTCCGTAGGCCAGCACGCCGTAGTCGCGGTGCAGCGCGACCGGGCTGCCTGCCGGCGCCTCCAGCGCGGCTCCGGCACCGTTCCAGATCACGTGCAGGTCGCCGTCGAGCGTGCGCAGGGACAGGATGCCGGAGGTCGGATCGGCCTCCTCAACGATCGCGTCGGTCCATCCCCGCGGCGTCGCCGACGCCATGCGCGCCTGGATCAGATGCAGGGCGTGCCCCGGGGCGAAGGAGGAGCAGGCGAATCCGTGGTCGCACATGCAGGCGACACGCTCACGCACCTCGAGGGGCGAAAGGCGGGTCGGCTGGCTGGTCACGGTGATTCTCCTGACGATCGGTTTCACCGAGAGTACGTCCGCATCCTGGAACGCGCGATCAGGGGCGAAACGCAGCGCAACAAACCTCAGCCGAAACCCCCGAGCAGACCGATGCAGGGGCCGATGACGATGATCCAGGCCGCCGCCGAGGCGATGAGCATGCCGGCGCCGACGCGCCTCGTCCGTTCCGAGATCATCAGCAGCGCGGAGATGACGAGGATCACGATGAACGGCCAGAGAACCCCGAGGGCACCGGCCGCGGCCGTGGCCGACAGAGACGCGAGCATGATCGGGATGCCCAGCACATAGGCGGCGCACCCGATTCCGAAGCCGGCACCCATGCCGGGTCCGGGCTTCCGCGTGCCGGCCGGGTTGTACGGCTCTGGGGAGGACGCCGCGGGCGGAGGTGCGGAGGGGAGACCCTGCGCAGGATCCCAGGGGGTGGGAGGACGCTCCGCTGCGTCGGGAGCCTCGGGCTCAGGGAGGTCCACCTCCCCGTCGGCCGCTGCTCCGTCGGTCTGCGGCGCGTCATCGGGCTGGTCGGGCTGGCTCGGTTCATCGGGCTTGTCGGTCACGTGGTCATCCCCCTCAGTACCCGCCGAACAGCCCGAAGCACGGGCCGATGATGACGATGAAGAACGCCGCGACGCCGATGAAGCCCAGCGCTGCGAGCGAACCGCACGTGATGCCGACGACCTTGCCGGCGTTGCTCGGTGCGGGCGGCGGGCCTGGCTGCGGATAGCCGCCGGCGTAGCCCGGGGGCATCTGCGGCGGATGGCCGTCGGGCACCTGCGGCGGATAGCCGGACTGCGGGAACGGCTGCTGCGGCGGAACCGGCTGGTCGTACGGCGGCGGGAACGCGGCAGGATCGGGCGTCGGCGGGGCCGGGGGATCGGTCGATGCCAGCGGCGTCGGATCCGGCGGCGGTAGGGGCGGCCCGGCCGGAGGCTGCACCTCCCACGAGGGCGGCTGCGGTGGCTGCGGTGGCTCCGGCGGTTGCCCGCCCGGAGCGTTCGAGGGATCCTCAGGCGTGCTCATGCGGGCACCGTCCTCTCCTCAGCAGGTGACACAGCGGTGCGGAAGCGGCCGCTGCGCAGCATCCAGACGATCCGCGCGGCGAGCAGCGGGATCGTGACCAGCAGGAACAGCTGGGGCCGGGTCAGCCCCATCCAGGCGATGTCGTTTCCGCGGACGAACTCGACGAAGAAGCGGAACACCGCGTACGCGGCGATGTAGATCGTGAGCGTCTCGCCGGCGGCGATCGGGCGGTGCCGCAGCCAGAACCACAGCACGGCGAACGCCGCGGCCTGGAACACGATCTCGTAGACGAAGCTCGGATGCAGCGGCACGCCGGCGACCGAGCCGGTGCGCGCGACCGCCGCCGTGTCGAGCACGATGCCCCAGTCGCCGCCGGTCGGTGTGCCGGGGCGCTCGGTGAGCAGGCATCCGATCCGTCCGATGACCATCGCGAGCGCGAAGGAGGGGGCGAACAGGTCGCCGGTGCGATCCGGATACTTCACGATCTTCTTCGCGACGTGCACGCCCAGCCAGGCGCCGACCATCGCCGAGAGCACGGAGGCGTTGCCGCGCAGGAGCTGCTCGCCCAGGCTGAGGTTCTTCGACGGGTCGAGATGCTGTGCCCAGGTGCCCAGGCGCGACATCACGGCGGCGCCGACCATCGCGCCCATCACCAGGTAGACCAGACGCGGATCGGTCACGCCGCGACGGCGGCGCTCGATGAGGAACACGATGCCGGCGGCGACCATGCCCAGCGCGACGAACACCGAGTGCGTGCCCAGCGGGGGCAGCCACGGCGCGATGTCGTGCAGGGTCGGGAACACGTCAGCCTCCCAGGATCCTCATCCAGAGCATCACCCAGAACGGGATCGCGACGGCCGCGGCCACTGCGATCACCGACAGGTAGGCGAGCACCAGCCGGGTGTCGCCGAGCTTGCAGCGCGAGCGCATCAGGCCGCCACGGCGGGCCTTCGCGTATCCGGCGATCGCGATCAGCGCGAACGCCAGTACGGCGACGGGGCCGAGGATGCAGGAGATCAGCGCGATCGTCGTGAACACGCACAGGCGCAGCGGGTCGAACGGCTTCGCGTCCGGTACCGATGGGTCGCGCTGGTTCAGGTGGCTGTAGTCGTGGGTCATGCGCTTCGTCTCGCTTCGCTCGCTCAGCGTCCGAGAACCGGGAGCCGAGTGCGCCCGCCCGTCTCGCGCACGTCGGTGGTGGATTCGGCAGGCCGCCCGGTCGCCGTCGAGATCCGTGTGCGGCTCAACGGGGCCCACGCCTGCAGGGCACAGAACGGTGCGCACTGATGAGCGTTGGTGGTCTCGTTCACCGTGGCCACGTGCACGCAGCACTGCGTGAGGCGCTCCTCGATCATCGTGTTGATGTCCATGAACGGCTTGACCGTGATGCGCAGCACGCGCTCGGCGAGCATCGCGCGCATGCGGCCGTGCTGGCCGGGCAGCTTCGACGCGGCGAGCGTCGCGAGCGTGCCGATGCCGAGATCGCAGTTCACGCAGATATCGCGCCAGATGTCGCCCATCGACGGATGCGACAGCGACGACTGCTCGCTGAGAAGGTCGAGCAGCGAGCTCTTCACGACGTCGCGGATCGCCTTGTTCACGTTCGAGTCCGCGATGCGGTTCGCGAGCAGATCGGGGTTCAGGTCGAGGAACTCCTTGAGCCGCTCGTGGCCGATCAGGGCGACCAGGGACTTCCACTCATCCGAGTCGTCCTTGAGGAAGTAGCCCACTGAGCAGCAGTGCGGATGGCTGCACGGCAGCGCCGTGAGGTCGCGCCAGGTGATGTCGCCGTCGGTCTGCGGGCCGAGGCGCGCGAGCACCCCGGTGTGCGTCAGCCGGTCGTCCGGGTCGATGCCGGCCGAGCGGCCGGATCCGAACACGGGCTGGATCGTCACGCCGCCGACGTACGGCGTCGCCTGCGCCCGCCGGATCACCGCACCGATCTCGTGGTCGTTCACGCCGAGGGTCGCCGTCATCGTGAGGGTGGTGAAGACACCGGCATCCGCCAGCCGATCCAGCGCGCGCTCCTTGAAGCGACGAATGTCGGCGCCACGGTGGAACGCGACCGACGCGGCTTCCTCGCCGTCGTACTGCAGGTACACCTCGACGCGCTCGCGGTGCTTCTTCAGGAACGCGACGAACTCGTCGTCGTTCGCGATGCGCAGGCCGTTCGAGTTCAGCAGGATACGCACGATCGGCCGGGCGACCAGGTGCTCGATGAGCTGCTCGAGCCACGGGTACAGGGTCGGCTCACCGCCGGACAGCATCAGCACGTCGATGCGGTCGTTCTCGCGGTTGAGCTTCGCGTCGACGGATGCCAGCACCTCCGCCAGCGGGGCCACGGCGGCCATCGCCGGGCTGGACTCGGCGAAGCAGGTCGGGCACTTCAGATTGCAGTGGTCGGTGATGTCCTCGAGCAGGATGCAGGTGTGCTGCGTCTGCATCTCGGGAAGGCCGTCCTCGTAGGCCTGGGGAACCGGCTTGAAGTTGCCGGCGGCGTCGGGGGTGTGCACCTTCGTCGGCGCGGTCCACTGCTCGAGATACCGCAGGATCTCGGCGTTCTCGTCGTACATCGTCGAGATCAGGCCGTGCTCGGGGCATCCGCGCTCGAGCCAGATGGTGCCGTCGCGGTCGGCCAGCCAGCCCGACAGGCGGCGCACCTCCGAGAGCGGCTGGTCGGGCTTCTCCTCATGACACCGCGGGCAGAACGCGTTCACATAGCGATGCACACGGTAGTCGCGCAGCGGCATCCCGGTTCCGGCAGTCGGCGTCATGCGTTCACCCTAGTGGGGAGGCGTAGACTCGGCGGGTGCATTTCTTGAAGGTGGTCGTCGGCGCATCACGCGCCGGCGGCAGAGGCTGACGATCAGCCGGCGGCGGAACTCCCGTCACCGGTGATCCTTCACACCCATTCACCTCATCTCTCAGAAGGCACCATCATGCTTCCCCTCGACGAGCGCGCCATCCGCGCCTCCTTCATCAACGCCTCCCGCAAAGAGGCCTCATCGCTGTCCCTGCCCGCGGACTTCGACGAGATCGACTTCGCGGAACTGGACTTCCTGGGCTGGTTCGATCCGAAGATGCCCAAGCGGGCGTACGTCATCGCCGAGATCGACGAGCGCCCGATCGGCGTGCTGATGCAGCGCGCAGAGCACCGGGTCGCGCGCCGCGCGCAGTGCTCCTGGTGCGACGACGTGACGCTCCGCAACGACGTGCAGTTCTTCTCGGCGCGCAAGGCCGGCGCCGCGGGGCGCAATGGCAACACGATCGGCACCCTGGTCTGCGAGAACTTCGGCTGCTCGGCGAACGTGCGCCGACTGCCGCCACTCGCGTACGAGGGCTACGACCGAGAGCTCGCCCGCGACATGCGGATGCTGCGCCTGCGCGAGCACGTCGCCGCATTCATCGCCGAACTCGGCTGAGGTCGCCGCGGGCTGACTGCCGCCCCGCGCTCCGGTCGCACTCGTCGAGTGTTCCGCCCGTCGGACTCGCAACGAGTGGACCGGAGCAGGGACGGATCAGACTGCGGTGGCGCTGACGTGCTCCCACGCCGGGCCGGCGAGCCGGACGGACAGGTCGGCGAAGGCGGCGAAGCTGCGCTCGCCCGGCCAGTCCGTCGGCAGCAGTTCGGCAGGCAGGCCAGGATCGACGTACGGCAGCACCCGCCAGCTGTCGATCAGTCGCACGTAGGCGGCGAAGGGCTCGTCCGGCAGTGCGTCGACGGATGCGTGGAACCGCAGGTGCTCGGCGCGGAGGGCGTCCAGGTCCCACCAACCGGCGACGGCCTCGGGCAGTGGCGCCGCCGGACGCGGGTCGTGGGCGCGGAAGCGCGTCGCGAACTCCCGCGCGCCCAGTTCGTCGAGCAGCTGTCCGACCTCGTCGTCGAGATGCCCGGGTACGATCCACAGTCCCGGCGCGACCGATCCCGCGCCGATGAACTGCAGCCGCCGGCGCAGCTGATGCCGCAGGTCTCGCCGGGCCTCGGGGATGGTCGCCGAGATCAGGCACCACGGGTCTCCGGCCTGCATCCGGCGCACCTCGAAGATGCGGCGGTCGCCGCGCTCGAGCATCCGCGTCGCCGCGGGGTTCAGGGTGTATCCGCCGTGCCGCGACAGCAGCAGCCCCTTCTGCTTGAGCCGCGCGATCGCCGTGCGCGCCGGAGCGGGCAGGATGCCGAGGTCGCCGGCCAGCCGCACCAGCGCGGCCGACGAGATCTCGCCGTCGAGCCGGCGCAGGTACAGCCCGATCGTCGTGCGCAGCAGCGAGGTCGTGCTGCCGGGCCGCGCGTCGATGTCATCGAGCACGGGCTGCGGATGCCCGGCGCGGGTGGAATTCGCGGCTGGGCTGGTCGCGGCGGCAGCGTTCTCCATCTGCGCCTGCGCGGAGCGGATGGAAGTCGTCGCTGCGCTCCGTCGCCCGCGTGCAGAATCCATCCGCGACCGGGACGGCTCGAGCTGCGCCGGATCGGTGCCGTCAGGGGTGGGGACCATGACGCGTTTCGTCACTTCGACTCGCTTCGCTCGCTCAGCACGGCGCTCGCTCGCACTCAACTGGCAGGGCGGCCGGTGCTCAGCGCGTCGCGCACGGCGACGACGCCGCGCAGCGTCTCCTCGTGCGAGGTGCTCAGCGGCGAGAGGCCGAGGCGGATGCCGTCGGGGAATCGGAAGTCGGGGATGACGCCCTGCCCCCACAGCTCCTGCGTCACGCGCTGGAACTCGGGATGCCCGATCGTGATGTGCCCGCCGCGGCCCGCGGCATCCCGCGTCGAGAGCAGACGTACGCCCAGAGGCGCGAGCAGCTCGTCGTAGGCGCGCACCGCGAAGTCCGTCAGTGAGATCGATTTCGCGCGCACCGCACCGATGCCGGCGTCGGCGATGAGGTCGAGCATGCCCTGCATCCCGAGCATCGACATCACCGGCGGGGTGCCGCTGAGAAGCTGCCGGATGCCGGGGACCGGCTGGTACGAGGGGCCCATCGCGAAGATGTCGGCGGCGCTCCACCAGCCGTGGATGGGCTGCGTGATCGAGCCCTGCAGCTCGCTGCGCACATACCCGAACGCGGGGGAGCCCGGCCCGCCGTTGAGGTACTTGTAGGTGCAACCGACCGCGAGGTCGACGCCCCAGGCGTCGAGCTGCATCGGCACGACGCCGACCGAGTGGCACAGGTCCCAGAGCATGAGCGCGCCGGCGTCGTGCACGGCCGCGGTGATGCCCGGCATGTCGGCCAGCGCGCCGGAGCGGTAGTCGACGTGGCTGAGCACGACCAGCGCGGTGCGGTCTCCCACCACGGCGCGCACGTCGTCGACAGAGACGCCGGTGATCTCGTCGGGCTGCACCCAGCGCAGCGTGGCGCCGACCTCGTTCGCGACGCCGGCGGCGATGAACCGGTCGGTCGGGAAGTTGCCGGCCTCGATGACGATCTCGTCGCGTCCGGGGCGTGCGACGACGGCCGCGCGGATGAGCTTGTAGAGCATGACGCTGGTCGAATCGGCGACCACGGTCTGCCCCTCGCCGGCACCGAGCGCGACGGACGCGATCCGGTCGCCCAGGCGCATCGGCAGTTCCATCCACTGCTCGTCCCACGAGCGGATGAGTCGCGTACCCCAGTCCTCGCGGATGAACTGCGCGACCTTCTCGGGCATGTCGGCGAGCGGCCTGCCCAGCGAGTTGCCGTCCAGGTAGGCAGTCACGCCCGGCGCGTCGGCGAAGGCGGCCAGGTGGTGCGCGAGCGGGTCGGCGGCGTCGAGCCTGGCAGCCTCGGAGGCGAGGTCGGGGGCGGACAGCCCGGCGACGCGGCGGTGCAGATCCTCGGGGGATTCGGTCATGTCGGTCCTCGGATTCCTCTTCGATCAGACGGATGCCGGCGCGGCGACATCGCTCGGCCGGTCGGTGCGGGTCAGGAGACGGGCGGATGCGGGGTCGTCCTCGGGCACGAGCAGCAGCGATGCCCCGGGGAGCAGCGGATCGAGCGGTGCGAGGGCACGCAGCAGTAGCGGCCCCTCGACGCCCGCCTCGCGGAGGACGGTGACCTCGTCGGCGTTCAGGTCGACCGGAGTCGGCCCGTTGCCCATGTCGGTGCCGTAGAGCAGCGTGCCGCCGGCCGCGGCGAAGCGGCGGACGTTGTCGATCGCGATCGCGCGGTGGGTGTCGTCGTGGACGGCGATCGTCGAGATCCACGCGACGGATGCCGCCTGCCCGGTGATCTCATCGTCGTCCAGCCGCTCGGTGAACGGCGCGTGCGCGAGCGCCGTCGCTCCCAGCGCCGCTGCGCGCTGCGCCTGGCCTGGCCCCTCGGCGTGCACGATCAGCGGAAGCCGGTGCTCGACGGCCAGCGCGGCGAGCACATGCATGAGGTCGTCGGCGAGCACGGGGCCCGCCTCTGAGTGCGCGACGGCCTTCAGCGCGATGGCACCCGCCTCGGCCAACTCGGCCACGACAGCAGCGGCATGGCCGGCGTCCCGGAGCTCCACGACCGCACCGTTCGGCGCCCACGCGCGGTCGGAGGGGTAGCCGCCCGGTGCGGTGAGGAACGGGCCGGCGAAGTCGATCACGCAGCGTCCGGCATGACGCGGCGGCTCCGATATGGGGACTGCGGGTGCCGGTGCAGGGCGGTCGGGGTCGTCCGCGACGCCGTCAAGGGCGACGACCGGCACGGGGATCCCGTCGGTGTCGGTCGCGACGGCGGCCACCGTCTTCGGGGGAGCAGGGATGCCGGAGAGGGCGGGGTCCGCCTGCGCGGCCAGCGCGCGGATCGAGGAAAGGTCGGCGCCGAGATCGACCACCCGACCCAGGCGCGAACTCTTCAGCAGCGCGGGATCGACGAGCTGGAGATGCACGTGATGATCGGTGAACCGGCCGGTGACGATCCCGTCGAGCCGTGGCGATCCGGCGGGTGCCGGTTCAGCACGCAGCCGAACGCCCGCGGCATCCGAGACGAGCGAGCCCTCGTGCGACACGCCGTCGCGGTGATAGCGGACGGCGTGGATCACAGGCCGATCCGCTCGTCCTTGCCGATCTCGGTGCGCACCGTGTAGAGCTCGGGGAAGAAGGTCAGCGAGAGCGCCCGCTGCAGGAAGTCGACCCCGGTCGAGCCGCCGGTGCCGCGCTTCATGCCGATCGTGCGGGTGACGGTGCGCAGGTGCCGGAAGCGCCAGAACTGGAAGTTGTCCTCGACGTCGACGAGCTCCTCGCAGGCCTCGTAGAGCTCCCAGTGCTCCTTCGGGTTCTCGTAGACCTCGCGCAGCACCGGCACCAGCTCGGGCGTCTCGCGGTACGGCAGGCGCACGTCGCGCTCCAGGATGGATGCCGGCACCGGCAGGCCCTGCCGGGCGACGTAGCGCAGGAACTCGTCGTACAGCGTGGGACGCTCGAACTCGGTGGTGAGCAGGGCGAGGTTCTCGGGGTGGTCGCGGAACAAGGCGAGCATCCGCTCGTTCTTGTTGCCGAGCGCGAACTCGACGGCGCGGTACTGCACGGACTGGAAGCCGGAGGAATTGCCCAGGTCGCCGCGGAACTCGGCGTACTCGGTGGGGGTGAGGGTGGCGAGCACCGACCACTGCTGGGTCAGCACCTCCTGGATGTGCTTGATGCGCGCGATGTGCTTGAGCGCCGCGCGCAGGTCGTCCTCGGCGAGGCGGGTGCGCGCGGTCTGCAGCTCGCGCAGCACCAGCTTGAGCCACAGCTCGGTGGTCTGGTGCTGGATGATGAACAGCATCTCGTCGTGGTGCTCGGGCACCGAGACAGGGTGCTGCGCGCCGAGCAGCCGGTCGAGGTCGAGGTACGACCCGTAGGTCATCCGATCCTTGAAATCGGTGACGATCCCCGACTCGAGGGCGCGCTCGTTCTGCTCATCAGCCATGTCGTGAGAATAACATCATTGCAACGACCGTCACAATGATGAAATGTCTAGCGGGCGGAGAGAACCGCCGCGGTGTCGGAGACCGTCAGCTGCGGGGGATACAGCCCCATCACGTGCAGCGCCGCCGCATGATTCTCCGCGGTCGAGCCCGCGCAGGCGTCGGCGGCGATCGTCGTGTGCGCCCCGGCATCCGCAGCGGCGAGAGCCGTGGAGAGCACGCAGCAGTCGGTCGACACTCCGGTGAGGACGACGTGCGCTCCGCGCCCGACGATCGCTTCGATCTCGGGCCCCCACTTGCCGAACGTCGGCAGGTCGAGCGTCGGATGCGGCGACAGTCCGCGCGCCTCGGGGACGAGGTCGTAGAGCGGATCGGATGCCGGCTTGTCGGCGAACGGCCACTCCGCGAAGTAGTCGCCCCAGGCGGTGGACCGGTCCGCCGTCGGCATCCACCTGGTCACCAGGACGTTCTCGCCGAACGCGTCTGCCAGACGGCGGATGTTGGTGAAGGCGTCCGCGAAGAACGGCGAACCCCAGTCGGAGTCCGGGGAGGCGAAGATGTTCTGCGGGTCGATGACGACCAGCCAGGGGCCGACGCGCGTTTCGTCTCGCTGCGCTCGCTCAACGACCGGAGAAGAAGTCACGTGTCGGACTCCTGGCGGCGGATCTTCCCGGCACGGGCGAACCATGTCACCAGGAACGAGAGCACCAGGGCGAAGAAGACGCCGAGGTTCGCGTAGGCCCACGCGCCGTCCTTGCCGCCGATCAGCGGCAGCAGGTAGCCCTGCCAGTTGTTCCACGGAGCATCCTCGGCGAAGCCGTTGACCACGAAGCCCCAGCCGATCACCGATGCGATCACCATCGTGATGATGGAGGTCCAGTCCCAAGCGCCGTAGCGCCCCTTCGCGTCGAACAGCGCGTCCTCGTCGTAGTCCTTGTGACGGCGCAGGATGTCGGCGATGAGGATGCCCGCCCAGGCGGCCAACGGCACGCCGAGCGTGATGAGGAAGGACTGGAACGGGCCGAGGAAGCCCTGGTCGCCGAACACCACGAGGATCGTGACGACGGTCAGGATGACGCCGTCGATGCCCGCTGCGGCGGGGCGCGGGATGCGGATGCCGAGGCTCAGCAGCGTGAGTCCGGAGGAGTAGATGCCCAGCACGGCGCCCGAGACCAGCGCCAGCACGGCGGTGACGAGGAACGGAACGAGCACCCAGATCGGCAGCAGGGTGGCGAGTGCGCCGATCGGGTCGTTCTGCACGGCGAGGAACAGCTTGTCGTCAGAGCCGGCCAGGAGCAGACCGAAGACCACCAGGATCACCGGCGCGATCGAGCCGCCGAACGTGTTCCAGAAGATGATCGCACCGTCGGACGCGGTGCGCTTCTGGTAGCGCGACCAGTCAGCGGCGATGTTGATCCAGCCCAGCCCGAAGCCCGTCATCACCATGACGAGGGCGCCGATGACCTGGCCGATGTTCCCGTCGGGCTTCGACAGCGCCGCGGCGAAGTCGATGTGCGGGATGGTGAGGATGATGTAGAGGATCGTGACGACGCCGGTGACCCAGGTCAGCACCGACTGCAGCTTCATGATCGTGTGATAGCCGAGCACGGATGCCGTGACGATGAGGGCGGCCACGATGATGATCGCGATGATCTTCAGCGCCACGCTGTCGCCGTCGCCGCCGAGCTGGGTGATGACGGTCGCCGTGGCGAGCACGGCCATGATCGCGAGGAACGTCTCCCAGCCGATCGAGGTCAGCCAGGAGACGATCCCGGGCACCTTCTGCCCGTGCACGCCGAACGCCGCCCGGGACAGGACCATGGTCGGCGCCGATCCCCGCTTGCCGGCGATCGCGATCAGCCCGCACAGGAAGAACGACACCACGATGCCGATCACCGAGACGATCGTCGCCTGCCAGAACGAGATGCCGAAACCCAGGACGAACGAGCCGTAGGACATGCCGAACACCGAGACGTTCGCCGCGAACCACGGCCAGAAGAGGTCGCGCGGCTTGGCGGTGCGATCGGACTCGGGGATGATCTCGATCCCGGTGCGCTCGATGAGCGTCGACGTCGAGGTGCTCTCTGCGGTCATGCTCACATCCTGGCACCGCGCAGAGCCCTGCGGCCAGATCGTCAGCCGGCGAAGAACGCCTCCGCCACGCGCGACAGGTCATGCAGGTCGCTGACGCCGGCGAGCTCGCGGGCCGAGTGCATCGACAGGATCGGGATGCCGATGTCGACCGTGCGGATTCCGAGGCGCGTCGCCGTGATCGGCCCGATCGTCGACCCGCAGGGCACGGCGTTGTTCGACACGAACTCCTGCGACGCGACGCCGGATGCCTCGCACCACGAGGCCCAGGCGGCGGCGCCCACGGCATCGGTCGCATAGCGCTGGTTGGCGTTGATCTTCAGGATCGGGCCCGAGCCGAGCAGCGGCTGCACCACCGGGTCGTGCCGCTGCGAGTAGTTCGGGTGCACCGAGTGCCCCACGTCGCTGGACAGGTGCCATGAGGCGGCGTACGCGCGCCGCCGGTCCGCGGCATCCGCGCCGAGCTGCTCGTAGACGCGCTCCAGGACGTCCTCGAGGAACGGGCCGGCCGCGCCGGAGCGCGACTCGGAGCCGAGCTCCTCGTGGTCGAAGGCGGCGAGCACCGGGATGATGTTCGAGCCGGTTCCTGAGCCTGACGAAGGGTCCGCGGCGGCGAGCAGCGCGACCACGCCGGCATGCACGGATGCCAGGTCGTCGAGGCGTCCGCTGGCGAAGAACGCGTCGTCCTTGCCGAACACCGCGCCGCGCGCGGAGTCGGCGACGACGGCGTCGAAGCCGCGGATGTCGCGGGGGTCTACGCCGGCGGATGCCGCGAGCTCGGCGAGCAGATCCGCGTCCGCCGGGTCGCCCAGGCCCCACACAGGCTGAGTGTTCACCTGCTTGTCGAGGGCGAGGCCGTCGTTGACGCCGCGGTCGAGGTGGATCGCCAGCTGCGGCAGGCGCAGCAGCGCTCCGGTGTCGGCGAGCACCACGCGGCCGTCGGAGAGGGCGAGACGGCCGGCGAGGCGCAGCTCGCGGTCCAGCCATGAGTTCAGCAGCGGACCGCCGTAGACCTCGACGCCGGCCTGCAGCCAGCCGCGGGCGCCGGTGGTCGGCTTGGGCTTCAGCTTGAAGCCGGGCGAATCGGTGTGCGCGCCGAGGATGTGCGCCGGTGTGGTGGCCGAGGCATCCGCGGGGACGACCCAGGCGATCGCGGCGCCGTCGCGCACGACGACATAGCGCCCGCCGAGCTGCGCGGGCCAGGCATCCGCCTCGTTCAGCCGGGTGAAGCCGGCATCCTCGAGCCGGCGCGCGACCTCTTCGGCCGCGTGGTAGCTCGACGGGGAGGCGGCGACGAAATCGGCGAGGTCGGAGGCGTGCGCGAGGGCGGCGGGAGAGACGGACATCCTTCGATCGTAATCGCGACCGTCGTGACCGGGTGTCGCTTGCCGACCGTCAGCGCGCGGTGATTCGATGAACGCCATGACCACAGCATCCTCGTCGGATTCTTCCTCGCTGCCCCGGCCCTTCCCGCCGTTCGAAGGCGTCATCGGCAAGACGTACAAGGAGTCGACGGCGGCCTGGCCGAAGATCCCCACCGCTCCCGAGGGGGCACCGAACATCGTCGTCATCCTGCTCGACGACGTCGGGTTCGGGCAGACGTCGACGTTCGGAGGGCTCATCCCGACGCCGAACCTCGACAAGCTCGCGAGTGAGGGGCTGCGGTTCAACAGGTTCCACACCACGGCCGTGTGCGGACCCTCGCGTGCTGCGCTGCTGACCGGTCGCAACCACCACGACGCCGGCAACGGGTATCTGATGGAGTGGTCGACCGGGTTCCCCAGCTACACGACGATGATCCCGAAGACCACGGCCACCGTCGCCGAGGTGCTCAAGGACAACGGCTACTCCACCTGGTGGTACGGCAAGAACCACAACACCCCCGACTGGGAGACCAGCGTCGCCGGCCCCTTCGACCGCTGGCCGACCGGCCTCGGCTTCGAGTACTTCTACGGGTTCAACGCCGGTGAGACGCACCAGTACTACCCGGTGCTGTTCGAGAACACCACCCCCGTCGAGCCGGACAAGGGACCGGAGGACGGGTACCACCTGGTCACCGACATGACCGACCGTGCGATCTCACGCATGCGGTACTCGAAGTCGGTAGCCCCGAACAAGCCGTTCTTCATGTACTTCGCGCCGGGAGCCATGCACGCGCCGCACCACGTCACCAAGGAGTGGCGCGACCGGTTCAAGGGCGCCTTCGACATGGGCTGGGAGAAGTATCGCGAGCAGGTGTTCGAGAATCAGAAGGCGATGGGCATCATCCCGCCCGACACCGAGATGTCCCCTCGACCGGACTGGGTGCAGGAGTGGGACTCGCTCACCGAGGAGCAGCAGAAGGTGTACTGCGCGTTGTTCGAGAACTATGCGGGCTACTTCGCGTTCACCGACCACGAGGTCGGGCGGCTCCTCGACGCCATCAAGGACCTGCCGGACGCCGAGAACACTCTGGTGATGTACATCGTGGGCGACAACGGCGCCTCCTCCGAAGGTGGACCGGATGGCACGCTGGACGAGATCAAGAACCTCGGCGGGATCCTGCCCACCGTCGACGAGATCCTCGCCGACCTCGACAAGGTCGGCGGTCCCGAGACCGAGCCGCACTATCCGATGGGATGGGCGTGGGCGGGCAACACCCCGTTCCAGTGGGTCAAGGCCGTGGCATCCCACCTCGGCGGATCCCGCAACCCGATGGTGGTCAGCTGGCCGGCGAAGGTGCAGCATGACCCGGCGCCTCGCGATCCGTTCCTGCACCTGGTCGACATCGCGCCGACGCTCTACGATGCGGCCGGCGTGACCATGCCGGAGACGGTGAACGGCATCGATCAGCTGCCGCTCGCGGGCAGCTCCTTCCTCTCCAGCCTCACCGACCCGTCGTTCCAGGGGCGCGGAGAGCAGTACTTCGAGATCATGAGCAACCGCTCCATCTACGAAGACGGATGGAAGGCCAACGCCCAGCACACGCTTCCCTGGCGGCAGGATGTGGCTCCAGGCAACTGGGACCAGGACCGCTGGGAGCTCTATCACCTGAGCGAGGACTTCGCCGAGGCGAACGACCTGGCCGAGGCCATGCCCGAGAAGCTCGAGCAGATGAAGGCCGCGTTCGACGCCGCCGCGGAGAAGTACCACGTGTACCCGCTCGACGATCGCGGCGTGGGGCGTGCTCTTCTGCCCAAGCCGACCCCGCCGGGGACCGACCCCGCGGCGCTGTCGTTCAGGTTCTACGAGGGCGCGACACGCCTGCCCGAGACAGCGGCGCCGTCGATGAAGAACCGCAGCTGGAAGATCGAGGCGAGGATCTCGACGGGCGGCAACGCGAACGGCGTGGTGATGGCGCTCGGCGGCGTCGCCGGTGGCATTTCGCTGTACCTCAAGGACGGCGTCCCCGCGTTCGACTACAACTACTACGGCGAGCACACGACGCTGCGCGGGGCGTCGCCGGTGGCGTCGGGCGATGCGACGCTCGGCCTCGAGTTCGACTACGACGGCGGTGGCATCGGCAAGGGCGCGAACCTGACGCTCACCGTCGACGGCGAGACCGTCGCATCCGGTCGCGCCGACAAGACCGTGTTCGCGCGCTTCGGCGTCGACACCTTCGGCGTCGGAGAGGACACCGGACAGCCGGTGACCAGCGACTACCGGCCGCCGTTCCGGTTCGACGGCCGCATCGACCGGGTCGACATCACCCTGGCGCCCCTCGACCTGAGCCCCGCCGACCACGCGACCGTCGCCCACACGGAGATGAAGGCTGCGCAGCGCCGGGAGTGACAGCCGCTAGGGTGGTTCCCGACAGCGCCTAGGGTTCCGGGGCATCCGCCCGCCTGGTCCGAGCGGCGCCACGGTCTTCCGCCCAACGGCGGACCGTCATCTGAACGGACAAAAGCCTGGAGGACCCGTTCGTCGCGCCCGCGGCGGGCAGAAGGGTCTTCGGATGTCCGGTATCGCCATCGCTCTGGCGCTCGCCGCGGCCGTCGTGCACGCCGCGTGGAACATCATCGCGCACGACGTGAGTCGTGCCGGCGTCGCGTTCCTGTGGTGGGGCGCGGTCGCGAGCACCGTGATCTGGGCGGGCGCGATCCCGCTCACCGGTGGCTTCGGCACGGACGACGTCGCGGGCATCGCCCTCGGCATCGGGGTGTCGGGCGTGCTCCATGTGATCTACATGACGGTGCTGCAGCGCGGCTACCGGGCCGGCAACCTCTCCACGGTCTACGCGACTGCGCGAGGCACCGGCCCGTTCCTCTCGGTGATCATCGCGATGCTGCTGCTGGGGGAGAGGCCGGGGCCCATCGCCCTGGCCGGCGTGCTGCTGGTGATCGCCGGTGTCGTCGCGATCGGGCTGGTCGACCGCGGCCCGTCACAGGGCCGGCGCGGCCTGGACCCCGCGCTCGTGTTCGGGCTGCTCACCGGCGTCGCGATCGCCGGGTACACGATCTGGGACGCCTTCGCGCTGCGCACCTGGCACCTGTCGCCGGTGGCGTTCATGGTCGGCTGCGCCGCGGCCGAGATCCCGTTCTTCACGGTCGCCGTCGCGGTGGGCCGGCGATGGGACGCGGTGGGCGCGCTGTGGCGGCGGCAGTGGCGGCGCATCCTCGCCTTCGGCGTGCTGTCGCCGCTGGCCTACATCCTCGTGCTGCAGGCGATCAGGATCGCCCCTGTCGCGCTGGTCGCGCCGCTGCGCGAGGTGAGCGTCGTGCTGGTGAGCCTGTTCGGCGCATTCGTACTGCGCGAGAGCCGGCCGGGATGGCGCATCGCCGCCTCCGTCGTCGTGGTCGCGGGCGTGGCGCTGATCGCGGTGTGAGACCGCTCAGCCCGCGACCGCGCGCAGGTACTGGCCGTCGGCGGAGATGCCCGAGCCCGAGACCGTGAAGCGCACGACGTCGCCGAGGTAGCGATCCTGGGATGCCTCGAAGATGCGGCCGTCCGCGTCGCGCGAGACGCGGCTCAGGCGCAGGATCGGCGACCCCTGCGGCACGCGCAGCAGCGCGGCATCCCTCTCGTCCGCGGCGATCGCATCGATCTCGTGCTGCACGCCCACGATCGGATGCCCGTTGGCGCCCAGGAATTCGGTGATCGAGACCGCATCGAGGTCGGTCTGGAACAGCAGACGCCCGACCTCCTCGGTGTAGTTCAGGCGCTCGACCATGGTCGGGCGCCCGTCGAGCAGTCGCAGCCGCAGCACGCTGACGATCTGATCGTCGGGGGAGACGCCGAGCGGTTCGGCCAGTTCAGCGGCACGGCGCAGGCTCACCTCCTGGGTCTGCGCACCGGGTCGCAGACCCAGATCGCGAGCCCAGCGCGTGAACGGCACCGACATGTCCACGGCCTGCGTCGCCTTCTTCGAGACGACCCTGGCCGGGCGTCCGCGGGTGGTCTCGACGAGTCCCTCGGCGCGCAGCGCGGCGAGGGCATTGCGGATCGGACCGCGCGAGGTGTTCCAGCGGTCGGCGAGCTCGGCCTCGGTCGGCACATCGTCTCCAGGGCGCAACTGACCCGAGGCGATGCGCTCGCGCAGATCATCTGCGATGCGCAGGTAGACAGCTTCGGACACATAGGCATACTACTTGCGCAGGTCGGTGCGCAGGAGCCCTGTTCTGCGGATGTTCACCCCGGGAAATCTTGGGTGAACGACCGGCGAACAGTGCCGAGATAGGTACATTTCTCGCGCATTCGGGTGTCAGTGTTGGTCGCGGTTCCTTCACCACACACACCCGAAAGGTCCTCATGAAGCTCCGTGCTCTCCCCGCCCTGGTCGGTGCCGCGGCTCTCGCCCTCGGCCTCGCAGCCTGCTCCGGCTCGGCCGGCGCCACCGGCTCCTCCGAAGAGCCCAAGGCGGAAGGCGGCTACGCCGTCGACGCGAACACCCTGGTCTTCGGCGTCGTGCCCGACTCGGTCGACACCGAGACCAACTACCAGCCGCTGATGGACTACATCGCCAAGGAGACCGGCAAGAAGGTGGAGTACCACGAGTCCACCGACTACGCCGCACTCATCGAGGCCGCGATCGCCGGCAAGGTCGACGTCGCCTCCTTCTCGGGCTTCACCTACATCACCGCCACCAACAACGGCGCCAAGCTCACCCCGATCTCCTCGATCGTCACCAAGGAGGGCCAGGAGCCCGGCTACTACTCGCAGGCGATCGTGCCCAAGGGCTCGTCGATCAAGAGCCTCGCCGACTTCAAGGGCAAGAAGGTCTGCTTCGTCGACCCGTCCTCCACCTCGGGCTACCTCTTCCCGTCCTACAACCTCCTCGAGGCGGGCGTCGACCCCGAGAAGGACGTCACCCCGGTCTTCGCCGGCAAGCACGACGTCAGCGTGACCAAGGTCGGCGAGGGCAAGGAGTGCGAGGCGGGCTTCGCCGAGGACAGCGAGGTCGCCAAGTCCGACAAGGTCACCGTCATCGACCAGACCATGGTCCCCGGTGCACCGCTGGTCTACGCGGACGCCCTGCCGGATGACGTGAAGAAGACGCTCACCGACTCGCTGTCGGAGATCACGATCGACGACATCATCGCCGCCGGCATCACCAGCGCCGATTCGGACGCCTTCCGCGCGACGTTCTACGCCACCAAGCCGGTCGACGACAAGTACTACGACGTCATCCGCGACATCTGCAAGAAGACGAACGCGACTCAGTGCCAGGGCTGACGCCCGTCGGCCGTTGAGCGAACGAAGTGAGACGAAACGTCCTTCTCGACGGAAGACGTTTCGTCTCGCTCCTTCGTCGCTCGCTCAACGACCGGGAATGGAGACACCCACATGAACACCGACCAGGTCATCCGCATCGAGGCGCTCACGAAGCGCTTCGACCAGACCACCGCCCTGGCAGACGTCGATCTCAGCGTCGGCCGCGGTGAGATCGTCGTGCTGCTCGGCCTCTCGGGGTCCGGCAAGTCCACGCTGCTGCGGCACCTCGACGCGCTCGAGCTGCCGACCTCCGGCAGAGTGAACGTGCTCGGTCAGGATGTCACCCGCCTGCGCGGGCGCGCCCTGCGTCGGCTGCGCAGCCGAGTGGGCTTCATCTTCCAGCAGTTCGAGCTGGTGGGCTCGCTCACCGTGCTCGAGAACGTGCTGACCGGATCACTCGCCGGGCTCCGAGGCCCACGGCTCGGACTGTTCAGCTACTCGCGCGCCCACCGCAGGCGCGCCCTCGGCCACCTCGACAGGGTCGGCCTGCTCGACCGCGCCTACCAACGCGCCGACACCCTCTCCGGCGGCCAACAGCAGCGCGTGGCCATCGCTCGCGCCCTCATGCAGAACCCGGAGGTTCTGCTCGCCGACGAGCCCGTCGCCTCGCTCGACCCCGAGTCGAGCTCGCAGGTGATGGCCCTCATCCGCGAGATCGCCGCCGAGGACGGCCTCACCGTGCTGTGCAGCCTGCACCAGGTGGACCTCGCCATCGACTGGGCCGACCGCATCGTCGGACTGCGGCACGGCGAGGTCGTGCTCGACACCAGTACCGATGACCTCGACAAGGCCCAGGTCATGGAGATCTACGGTCGCGTCGCCACCACCACCGCCGAGCTCAACGCGCTCGAGACCGAGCTGCTCGCCACGGAGCCGGTGGCATGACCATCACCGCACCCCGGCTGCAGCGGCCCGCGTCGTCGCCGCCGGCCGACATCGAGGCCCGCGCCCCGCGTCGACGCATCAGCCCGGAGCGCATCTCCGCGGTGCTCACGCTGCTCGTCATCGCGGGCCTCGCCGTGGCATCCCTCGCCGAGCTGAACATCTCGTTCGCCGGCCTGTCCGACAGCTGGGGCAACGCGCAGAACTTCTTCGCCCGCGTCGGCGGCCTGAAGTTCCCGCCCGCAGACGAGGTGCTGCAGCTCACGGTGCTCACAGTCGGACTGGTGCTGACCGGAACGCTGCTCGCCGCGGTGCTCTCGGTGCCGATCGCCTATCTCGCGGCATCGAACACCACCCCGAACCGGACCGCGCTCGCGATCGCCCGTTTCATCGGCGTCTTCACCCGTGCGCTGCCCGATGTCGTGCTCGCCATGGTGTTCGTGCTGATGTTCTCGCTCGGCACGCTGCCCGGCATCCTCGCCATCGGCATCCACTCGATCGGCATGATCTCGAAGATGTTCGCCGACGCGATCGAGCAGATCGACGAGGGGCCGCGGCTCGCCATCCGCGCCGCCGGCGGAACGCGGATGCAGGAGTTCTTCTCGGGCGTGCTGCCGCAGGTGCTGCCCAGCTGGGTGGCCACCGTGCTGCACCGCAACGACATCAACCTCCGAGGCTCGGTCGTGCTCGGCTACGTCGGCGTCGCGGGACTCGGCCTCGAGATGTCGCACGCGTTCAAGTCGCTGAACTACGGCCTCGGTCTCGGCATCGCCCTCGTGATCTTCCTGCTCTGCGTGGTGATGGAGATCATCTCCAGCTCCGTGCGCGTGGCGATGCTCGGCGAGAACGCGGGACGGGGCGTGTTCGTCTCCTTCGTCTCGTCGCTGCGCTCCTCGCTCAGTAACCGAGGGGACTCAGGCCGATCGCTGAGCGAGCGAAGCGAGACGAAGCACGGAAGCGTCGACGCCGCGATGCGTCGTCCCTGGACCGCCACCCGCATCCGCAACGTCACCGCCGGCGTCGTCGCGATCCTCGTCGTGCTCGCCGGCGTCGTCGTGAGCGACATCGTGTGGAGCGACCTGCTCACCTTCTGGGCGAAGATCCCCGAGGTCGCCGCGCAGTTCTGGCCGCCGGACTTCGGCAACTACGGCTTCCCGGTGATCGCCGGCGCCATGCTCGACACCGTGAAGATCGCGCTCGCCGCGTGCCTGATCACGTTCGTGCTCTCGCTCGGCATCGGTTCGCTCGCGGCGCGCAACGTCGCCGCGAACGCCGGGGTCAGGGGCGGGTTCCGTCTGCTGCTGGTCGTCATCCGCGGCATCCCCGAGCTGATCCTCGCGATCGTGCTGATCGTGATCACCGGGCTCGGCGCACAGGCGGGCACGATCGCCCTCGCCTTCGGCGGCATCGGCCTGCTCGGCAAGCTCATCGCCGACTCCTTCGAAGAGGTGCCGCGCGGCCCGGAGCGCGCGATGACCGCCGCCGGCGCCACCCGGATGCAGCGCTACGCCGCCGCGACCCTCCCGCAGGGATCCCGCGCACTGATCGGCCACACGTTCTACCTGCTCGACACGAACATCCGTGCGGCGACGCTGCTCGGCATCGTCGGCGGAGGCGGGATCGGCTACTACCTGCTGAATGCCGGGCAGGGCTCGAACTACCCGCTGGTGACGAGCATCGTGCTGATGATCCTCGTGACCGTGCTGATCGTCGAGGGCATCGCGATGTGGATGCGGAAGGTGTTCCGATGAGCCGCGCAGACATCGTCGTGGTCGGATCCGGCATCGTCGGGCTCGGCGCCGCCTATGCGGCCGCGCGTCGCGGGCTCAGCGTCATCGTCGTCGACCGCACCGAGCGCCCGGTGGGCGCCACCATCCGCAACTTCGGGCACCTCTGCATCGGTGCGCAGACCGGTGAGGCCCGCCGCTACGCGGATGTCGCGAGGGAACTCTGGCGGCGCCTGGCTCAGGACGCGGGGTTCTGGCTGCGCGAGTCGGGCACGCTGGTCGCGGCACGGCACGACGACGAGCTGGCGGTGCTGGCGAGGGCCGCTCAGGACGGCGGCATCCGGATGCTGGATGCCGGTGAGCTGCGTCGCCGCGCGCCGCTCCGACGCGGCGATCTCGTCGGCGGTGCCCACATCGAGTCCGACCTGCAGGCGAATCCGCGCGAGGCCGCCGACGCGATCGTGCGCCATCTCGGGGAGCTGGGCGTGGACTTCCGGTTCCGCACCGCGGTCACGACAGTGGAGACCGGGCGGGTGCACACCACCCGTGGCGCGATCGATGCGGGGCAGGTGGTCGTCGCGGTCAACCACGATGTCGACCAGCTCCTGCCCGTGGTCGCCGAAGCGGCCGGCATCCAGCGCTGCGCACTCGACATGATGCGCGTCGCCGCCGATCTGCCCGCCGCGCTCACCGCGCCGCTGCTGACCGGCTGGTCTCTGGTGCGGTACGGACGCTTCGCGGGCCTGCCCGAGACCGCGGCGCTGCGCGAGCGTCTGCACGCCGAGCGCCCCGATCTCGCCGCGCTCGACCTGAACCAGATGTACACGCAGCTGCCCGACGGCTCGCTGCTGGTCGGCGACTCGCACGTGAAGGACGTGCAGCCGGGGCCGTTCCAGCCGGAGGCCGCCTTCGATGCGTTCCTCGACGAGGCGCGGGCACTGTTCGCCGTGGACCGCTTCCGGGTGCTGGAACGCTGGCAGGGCGTGTATGCGTCCGGCCCCGCCGAGTTCCTCCGCGAGGAGGTGGACGACGGCGTGCTCGCGCTCGCCGCGACCACCGGCATCGGAATGACCTGCGGACTCGGCCTCGCCGAGACCGCCCTCTCAGAGACCCTCGGGTGGGCATCGTCGTCCGCCCTCATCACCGCCCAGGAGGCACTCGCATGATCCCCATCGAACTCGTCGTCTTCGACATGGCCGGCACCACGGTGCTCGACGACGGTGTGGTGGAGCAGTCGTTCCAGCGCGCCGCCGAGCGCACCGGCGTCGCCGACCGCATGCCCTGGGACGACGCGCTCGCCTACGTGCGCGAGACCATGGGGCAGTCCAAGATCGACGTGTTCACGCACCTGTCCGGCGGAGATCGTGCCGCGGCGGAGCGAGCCACGGCGGCCTTCGAGGGCGCCTACGAGGAGATCATCGCCGAGCAGGGCGCCACCGAGATCCCTGGCGCGCGGGCGGCGATCGAGTCGCTGAAGGACGCCGGCCTGCAGGTCGCGCTCACCACCGGCTTCGCCCCGGTGACCCGTGACGCGATCATCGCCGCCCTCGGCTGGGCGGATCTCGTCGACATCGCGCTGTCGCCGGCGGATGCCGGACGCGGGCGCCCCGCACCCGACCTGGTGCTCACCGCGCTGCTCCGTGCGGGGGCATCCGACGTGCGCGCCGTCGCCGTCGCCGGCGACACCGCGAGCGACGTGCGCTCCGGCCGCAGCGCCGGCGCCGGGTTCGTCGCCGGCGTGCTGACCGGCGCGCACGACCGCGTCGCGCTGACGGATGCCGGAGCGGATGCTGTGCTCGCATCCGTCGTCGACCTGCAGCCCGCGCTCGCGGCGCAGGGCCTGCTGCCGCTCGCGGCCGTCGTGTGATGGGGCGCGGGAAGGTCGTGCTGCCCGCGAGTGCACCACTTGCCGACGAATGCACCGGCTGTCGACGTCGATGCGTGGTGCGGTCGGCGGCAAGCGGTGCTCTCGTCGGTCGCGGCAGGGGAGGGCACTGACATGCGGGCGACTCTGACCCGGCCTCCCGGTGTGCACCGCGACGTGGTGCTGCGCCCGCCCGCCGTGGCGATGGCGTTCCTCGGCGAAGGGCTGCCGCATGAGGCCGTCGCCGTACCCGGCGTCGCGCTCGGCGAACATGACGTGCTCGTCGCCGTCGAGCTGTCCACGGTGTGCGGCTCCGATGTGCACACCGTGCAGGGCCGGCGCTCGGCGGCGGTGCCGCTCGTGCTCGGGCACGAGAGCGTGGGGCGGGTCGTCGCCGTCGGCGACGGCGGGGTGCGCGACACCGAAGGTGCGGACCTGAGCGTGGGCGACCGCGTGGTGTGGTCGGTCACGGCCTCGTGCGGGGAGTGCGACCGCTGCACTGCCGGCTTCCCGCAGAAGTGCCGCTCACTGCTGAAGTACGGGCACGAGCGCATCGCCCCGCACCGGGAGCTGACCGGCGGGTTCGCCAGCCATGCGCAGCTCGGTGCAGGCACGACGATCGTGCGCGTGCCGGAGCAGCTTGCGGCGGCCGTCGCCGCCCCGGCATCCTGCGCCACGGCGACCGCCTGGGCTGCGGTCGCACGAGCGCGCGCGATCCGGCCTCTCGACGGCGTGCGCGTGCGCGTGCACGGTGCGGGGCTGGTCGGCATCTCGGTCGCGGCGATCGCTGCAGAGCACGGCGCCGTCGTCGATGTGCGCGATCCGGATGCCCGTCGCCAGGCACTCGCCGAGGAGTTCGGCGCGAGCGGCTTCGACGACGCTCCGGACATCGTCATCGAGTGCTCCGGGCACGCGGTGCAGACCGCCCTGGACGAGGTCGAGGTCGGGGGAGTGGTCGTGCTGGTGGGCAGCGTGTTCCCCGCGCCTCCGGTGCCGCTGGACGCGGAGAGCATCGTGCGCCGACTGATCACCGTCGCCGGCGTGCACAACTACACCGGTGCGGAGCTGGCCGAGGCGGTCGGATTCCTCAGCGGTGCGGGTCGGGCGTACCCGTTCGCCGGCGCGGTCGGCGCTGTGCATCCGTTGGCATCTCTGGACGAGGCGATCGCGGCCGCGGCCGCACCCGGCGCACCGCTGCGGATCGGCGTCGTGACGCGCTGACCGCATCGCGGATGCCGGTGCCGGGGCGGCATCGCGGTGTCACACTGGAATCAGGAAAGGAGGCGACCATGTCCGATCCTGAGATCCACACGTGGTGGCCGCACCTGCACGCTGCGACGAAGGACCTGCTCGACGACATCGGCGACGGCCCGCTGCCCGCGCACGTGCTCGATGAGATCGCCGAGATCACCGGTCAGCCCGTCGCGGAGGACTGTCATCTGACGCCGAGCGACCACGACTTCATCCGCACGCAGCGCGAAGAGGTCGACTGACCGCACCGATCAGTGGTGGTAGTCGGGACGATCCGGCTGCCGGTGCTGGTGCGTGCCCTCACCGCCTTCGCGCCCGCCGTACGGGCGGCCGTGATCGGCGAACTCGGCGCGCATGTACACGATCCGCCAGGGGCCCATCGTGAACCGCGCCCCGGTGCGCAGCACCTCGGTGCGGTCGTCCGAGCCCTCGATCGGTCGCGCGTTCATATCGCCCGGCCCGTGCATCGTCAGCAGGTACTCGTCCTTCTCGTCATGCCGGATCGTGGCGTGCAGCGGCTTCGTGCCCTCGAGCACGACGTGATTCCCGGCATCCGAGCCGATCGTGATGAGGTCTTCCTGGATGAGGAACACCCGCCGATCGTCCTCGCCGACGATGAGCAGGTGCGGTTCGCCCGCGCCGTACTCGGCATGCGTCGTCGTGGGTTGCGGCGGGTGCACGTCCTGTGTCTCGGTGAACATGGCGTCCTCCTCGGGCTCGCCGTCGGCGGCCCTTCGAGACCCGCTCCCGCCATGGGGGCGTGGCCGCCGACGGGTTCAACTCCGATGCTACGCCGCGGCGGGACGCCGGGCTCCGGTTCCGCGAAACACGGTGGTGTCGCGGGCGTAGCCTCGGGAGCATGACTGATCTGCGCGAACTGCTCGGCATCCGGCATCCGATCGTCCTGGCACCGTTCGGCGGGTTGTCGTCGGTGGCTCTGACCGCGGCGGTGAGCGAAGCGGGCGGACTCGGTTCGTATGGACTGTACGGGTACGACGGCGAGCGGATCGCGCGCACGGTGGCCGCGCTGCGGGAAGCCACGGACGCACCGTTCGCGCTGAACATCTGGCTGCCGACCGGCGACGAGATCGCTCCCGGTCCCGAGCACGACGGCTACGCGCAGGCGCTCGCGCCCTTCTATGCCGAAGTCGGCATGGATGCCCCGCCGCGGCCGGATCGGTACCTTCCGACGCTCGACGAGCAGCTCGACGCGATCTGGGATGCCGCGCCCGCGGCGCTCAGCGTCGTGTTCGGTGCGCCTTCCGCCGCGCTCGTCGAGGAGGCGCATCGGCGGGGCATCCGGGTGATCGGCACCGCGACCACCGTCGCCGAGGCGATCGCCCTCGAGCAGGGTGGCGTCGACGCGGTCGTGGCCACCGGGGCCGAGGCAGCCGGCCACCGGGTGTCGTTCCTGAAGCCGGCCGAGCAGTCGCTGGTCGGGCTGTTCTCGCTGCTGCCGCAGGTGGCGGATGCCGTGTCGGTGCCGGTGATCGCGGCCGGCGGCATCGCCGATCGCCGTGGAGTCGCCGCGGCCTTCGCCCTGGGCGCCGACGGCGTGCAGGTCGGCACCTCGTTCCTCGTCACCACGGAGTCCGCGGCCAACGACGCGCATCGCGCCGCGATCCGCAGCACCGCGGGGGACGAGAGCGTGCTCACGCGCGCGATGAGCGGGCGGCTGTCCCGCGGCGCCGCGAACCGAGTGGTCCGCGAGATCGAGGCATCCGGTGCCATCGCTCCGTTCCCCGCACAGAACTGGCTCACCGGGCGCTTCCGAGCGGTCGCGGGTGAGCGCGGCCTGGGCGAACTCCAGTCGCTGTGGCTCGGGCAGTCCGCGCCGCTCGCGCGCGGCACCGCGGCATCCGATGTGTTCGCAGAGCTGCTGGCGGGCGTTCCCGCCTAGAGGATGACGGTTGACTTCCCGTGCACGATCACGCGGTCCTCGGCATGCCACTTCACGGCGCGTGCCAGCACGAAGCGCTCCACGTCGGCACCGCGGCGCTGCAGCTCGGCGGCGGACTCCGCGTGGGTCACCCGGGTGACGTCCTGCTCGATGATCGGCCCCTCGTCGAGGTCGGCCGTGGCGTAGTGCGCGGTCGCGCCGATGAGCTTCACGCCGCGCTCCTTCGCCCGCGCGTACGGGTTCGCCCCGATGAAGGCGGGCAGGAACGAGTGGTGGATGTTGATCACCGGCGCCCCGAGCGACTCGATGAACGAGTCGGTGAGGATCTGCATGTACCGTGCCAGCACCACGAGATCGACGTTGCCGCGCAGCAGATCGAGCTGCCGCTGCTCCATCTCGGCCTTGTCGTCAGCGGGGATGTGCACGAAGGGCACGCCGAACGCCCGCACCGAGTCGGCCAGGTCGGGATGGTTGGACACCACCATCGTCACGTCGATGTCGAGCTCGCCGCGCTGCGTGCGCCAGAGCAGCTCGAGCAGGCAGTGGTCGTACTTCGACACGAAGATCGCGACGCGCTTGCGCAGCGACGCATCGTGCAGCGACCACTCCATGTCGAAGCGCTCCGCGACCGCGGCGATCGACGCCTCGAGCGCCGGCCGCTTCGCGGCCAGACCATCCAGGTGGATCACGGTGCGCTGGAAGAAGCGTCCGCCTGCGGCATCCGTCGAGTGCTGGTCGAGCGAGATGATGTTCGCGCCGTGCTCTGCGAGGGCGCCGGCCACGGCGGCGACGATTCCGGGCTGGTCGTCGCAGGCGATGAGGAGGCGGGCGGTGTCGGGCTGGGCCATGCATAGATTCTGCCGCGCCCTCGTCGCAGCCCGCTAATCATGACGTCCGGCGCGCACTACGCTGAGCGGGTGGAAGAGAGTGCCCTCGGACTTGTCCTGATCCCGCTGCTGGCCGTCATGGCCCCGCTGCTCGCACGACTGATCGGCCCCGTTCTCCGGATCCCGGTGGTCGTCTTCGAACTCATCCTCGGCATCCTCGTCGGACCGGCACTGCTCGGCTGGGTGCACCCGACGGAGATCCTGCACGCGCTCAGCGAGTTCGGACTCGCGATGCTCTTCTTCCTCGCCGGCACCGAGATCGACTTCGCGGGCATCGGACGCAAATCGCTCACCCGGGCGTCTTTGGGCTGGCTGTTCAGCATCGTCCTCGGGATCGGGGTCGGCTTCCTGATCGCGCCCGGTGATGGCATGATCGTCGTCGCGATCGCGCTCAGCTCGACCGCGCTCGGCACGCTGATGCCGATCCTGCGGGATGCCGGTGAGCTGGGCTCTCCGTTCGGCAAGGCGGTCACCGCGATCGGAACGGTCGGGGAGTTCCTGCCGCTGATCGCGATCTCGATCTTCCTCAGTGTGCGCTCCGCACCGCTCGCGACCGTCATCCTGCTGGTGTTCGTGGTCCTCGCGCTGCTCGCCGTGTACGCGGCTCGTCGCATCCCGCACGGCCGCTTCCACGCGTTCGTCAATGCGACGCTGCACACCTCCGCGCAGTTCGGCATCCGTTTCGTCCTGCTGCTCGTCGCGTCGCTCGTGGCGCTCAGCGTGGTCCTCGACCTGGACATGCTCCTCGGCGCATTCGTGGCGGGTGCCGTGTGGCGGATCGTGATGTCCAGCGCATCCAAGGAAGATGCCGAACAGGTCGAGAGCAAGCTCGAGGGCATCGCATTCGGCTTCCTGGTACCGATCTTCTTCATCTACACCGGGGTGACGTTCGACCTGAAGGCGCTGCTCGCCTCGCCGATGGCGATGGCGCTCGTCCCGCTGCTGCTCATCGCCCTCCTGGTGATCCGCGGCCTGGCCGCGCAGTTCTCGGCGACCGAGGGGATGAGCCGCCGCGACCGCTCTGCTCTGGCGCTGCTGGCAGCGACCGGCCTGCCGATCATCGTCGCGGTGACCGGGATCGGCGTGGACAACGGGATGCTGCAGTCCGACATCGCCGCCGCCCTGGTCGGCGCCGGAATGCTGTCGGTGCTGCTGTACCCGCTGATCGGCATGACGATCCGGGGTGAGCGCGCGGCCGTGCAGGCGAAGTCGTTGCAGGGAGAACTGTGACGACAGCCGCACTGCTCGCTGCGACCAGGGAGCGCCTTGCCGATGCGCCGATGCAGGGGCTCGGGGTTGCGAAGGTCTCGCGGTGGCGGGCGGCGCGCATCGTGCGTGCTGGGGAGGCCTGGCACTTGGGCGTGCTGCTTCTCACCCGCGGCGGCGTGCTCGCGACGGGCGAAGTGCTGCGTGCCGCCGAGGAGGTGCGCCGCGGCTACGCCGCGGAGTCGGCCAGGGCGCGCGCTGATCGGCGTGCGCAGGCGCGCCGCGGCGGGTTCGGCGAGGGCGAGGTCGTGCACGTCGGCTGGGCTGAGCTGGATGATGACGCGGTGGAGTCGGGTCCGCTGGTGACCGTCGACGGCGTGCCGATGGTGCGCTGGAGCGCAGGCGGGATCATGCCGCTCGAGGCCTACCTGGACGAGCAGATCGAGTTGCGGTACCCGGGGTACTGATCCTGGACGCGGGGTCGAGGGACTCGTCGCGCCGTAACGGGCAAGCGTTGTCCAATCGACTGAAATGGCATACCATTTCCGAAACACACCACCCGCTGACGAGCACGGAGCTCGTCGTCGAGTGTGCACGCCGGAGGTCCACTCTGCTTGCCTGCTCGCCTCGGACGTCTCCGGAAGGCTCGCCGGCATGAGCCGATCCGGTATGTCCGGAGGAAGCGAGCACTCATGGTCATCAGCACCAGTACGCCCGGGCGTGGCACTGTCTTCGTCGTCACCGAGAGCTTCGGCGACAAGATCGCCTTCGTCGACCTGGCCGAGTCGGATGCACCGGTCCAGTCTGAGACCGTCGTGGGTGCGGCGCCGTGGGCCGTCGCCGTCCACGAGGGAACCCGTCGCGCGTACGTGAGCACCGCGGTCGGTCTCGCCGTGGTCGATCTCGACTCACGCGAGCGACTCGCGCTCGTTCCGTACCTGGCGCAGCCGACCGTGATCGAGTACGGCGAGGAGCGCCCGGGTGGCACCGGTGTCGTCGTCACGCCGGACGGCGGATCGGTCTACGTCGCGATCACCCGTACAGGAGAGGACTCGGTCGTGGAGCGGTTCGATACCGCGACCGGTGTGTTCACCGACTCCGTCGAGGTGGGACTGCGTCCGTTCGACGTGCAGATTTCCCCTGATGGAGGGGAAATTTACACGATCGATCACGACTCGTTCACGTTGCACACGATCAGCGTTCCCGAGCATGTCGTGACCCGCGTCGAAGTGGCGCCGTTCGGCACCGAGGGCGGCCTGATGTCGCACTACAAGCCGCACTACGCTGCGGTCGCAGAGGACGGCACGCTGTACCTGCCGTACCAGGGGCAGGGGCTCGTGGTCTACTCGCCGAAGACACGGACCTACGTGACGCAGCCAATGACTGCGGACTCGCACCAGCACGGCGTGGGGCTCACTACGGACGGCCGGCTCCTGGTCGTCGGCGTCGGGGCGATCGGGGGCGCGACGAAGGGCCCGAGCCTCACGATCCGTGATCTCGAGTCGGGTGACGAACGGCTGCTGCCGCTCGAGAAGGGGCACGAGAACGTCATCGAGTGGCTGGATTCGCCCGACGGTCGACGCAAGGCGATCTTGACCGGAGGGACGACCAGCCGTGGCCCGTGGAACGGGCTCGCGATCGTCGACCTGGAGTCGCTCGAGCTCACCGAGATCAATGTCGCCGATCGGCCGCAGATGGGTGTGCTGCTCGCATCCTGACAGATTCTCGGCAGACGAGAATTACCCCTTGACAAACCGATTTACGGTATACCAAACTCGGGTAGCGAAGGTGATGTATTACATATTACTTTCGCTACCCGATCCGTTTTCCCCCGCGACTGCACCTGTTCTGCGGAGGACGAAAGGAACCCACAGAATGTCAACGAAGACACAGCGACGCGGGCGTCTCGCTCTCCTCGGCGCTGCCCTCGCGGTCGGCTCCCTGCTGCTGGCCGGCTGCATGGGCAACGCCGCCACGAACGGTGGAGGCGGAGGCACAGCCGACACCGAAGGCGCCGCAACGCTCGCGATGCCGACCGAACCGGCCAACATCGATCCGATCATGATGCGTTCGCTCTCGGCCTGGAACATGTACTACGCAGTGTTCGACGGACTCACCCGGATCGACGCGAAGGGCGAAGTCCAGCCCGGCCTCGCCACGGAGTGGACGTCGAACGACACCCAGGACGTCTGGACGTTCACGATCCGCGATGGTGTGAAGTTCCAGGACGGATCAGATCTGAAGGTCTCGGACATCGTCTACACCTATGAGAAGATCCTCGCCAGCGACACCTCCACGAACCGAGTGGCGATCGCGATGGTCGACAAGGTCGAGGCGGTCGATGACCACACGGTGAGGTTCACCCTCAAGAACCCGTTCAGCGCCTGGCTGAGCCAGGTGGCCACCATCGGCATCGTGCCGGAGAAGGTCTACGAGGCCGAGGGGCCGGAGAAGTTCCCGAACGCTCCCGTCGGCACCGGACCCTACTCGTTCGTCGAGTGGAAGCATGGCGTCGACTACAAGGTGACCCGCAACGACGACTACTGGGGCGACAAGGCGAAGATCAAGGACATCACCTTCGCGTTCGTCGGTGCCTCGGACTCGCGCGTCACCGGCGTGGAATCCGGATCCCTCGACACTGCGATCATCCCGTCCAACCAGGTGCCCGTGTTCGACGGGTCTGCGAACGCCAAGATCATCGAGGCCCCGACGAATCAGGTCACGTTCGTCGGCGTGAACACCACCGCCGGTGCGCTGAAGGATCTCAAGGTGCGGCAGGCGATCGCGGTGGCCATCGACCGGAAGTCGATCATCGACAACCTGCTGGACGGCTACGGAACGCCCACGGGACAGACCGTCGCGAAGGGCGTCACCGGCTACGTCGACGGATTCCCGACTCCGAAGCACGACCTCGAGGCAGCGAAGGAGCTCGTCGCAGAGTCCGGCTACAACGGCGAGGAGATCACCCTGCAGTACGCGAGCACCGGCGGGCTGCCCACCGACCCCGAGGTCGCGCAGGCGATCGCCGCCGATCTCGGCAAGGCGGGACTGAAGGTCAAGCTCGTCGGCTCCGAACAGTCCAGCCTGAGTCTGACGCTGGCGAACCACCAGGTCACCGGCCTCTACCTGGGATACTGGTCGCCCTCGAGCATGGACGGCGATGTCGTGGTGAGCCAGCTTCTCGCCGGCGGCCCGGAGGACTACGCACGCAGTCCGGAGATGGCCAAGGCTTACCTCGAGCAGCAGGCTGCGGCGCCGGACAAGCGCACCGACGTGTTCGAGCAGATCTGGGAGTGGAACGCGACCAACGTTTCCAACGTGCCGCTCTGGCAGAACACGAACACCTATGCGGCGGCGAGCACGATCGACTGGGCACCTGCGGTCGACGGCATCTACCGCGCAGCCGAGATCGGCCGTACGGCCAAATGACATCAGCGCGCGGGCCGGTCGCGGCCCGCGCGCTGATCCCATTGTTCTGGAGAACGCATGTCCTATGTGATCCGCCGCCTGCTGCAGGCTCTGGCCACGATGTTCGTCGCGATCACCATCGCGTTCGTGCTCGGCCGGGCCTCAGGCAAGCCTGCCGCTCTGATCCTCACCGAGGGTGCGACGGCGCAGCAGATCGACGAGCTGAACGGCAAACTCGGATTCAACGATCCCATCCTCGTGCAGTACGGCCGATACCTCGCCGGGCTGCTCCACGGCGACTTCGGGGTGTCCTACCGAAATCCCAGCCAGTCGGCGATCGGGATCATCCTGGACCGCCTCCCTGCCACTGTGACGCTTGCGCTCGCATCGTTCGCGATCGGACTGGTGCTCGCGGTCGTGGCGGCGGTGCTCATCCACATCACGGGCAGCCGTGCCCTGCGCGCGCTGTTCGTCTGGAGCGGCGCCCTGCGCCAGTCCGTGCCCGACTTCTTCTTCGGTGTGCTGCTGGTGCTGATCTTCTCGGTCGGACTCGGATGGCTGCCGAGCCTCGGCTACTCGGGCATCTCGTCGTTCGTCCTCCCCGTGGCCACCATCGCGACGGCGCAGTTCGTGCTCTACGTCCGTCTGCTGGACTCCTCGCTCAGCGAGCAGACGACGGCCGAGTACGTGCGCACTGCCTACGCCCGCGGGAAGAGCCATGGCGCCGTGGTGAGTACGGAGATGCTTCCGAACGCCTTCCTTCCGATCCTGACGGTGGCCGGTCTCAACCTCGCGGGCCTCCTCGGCGGCACGATCATCGTCGAGCAGGTCTTCTCGTGGCCCGGCGTCGGCGTCGCGCTGATCGGAGCCGTGAGCCAGCGCGACTTCGCGGTGGTGCAGGCCGGCCTCCTCGTCGTGGCGTTGATCTTCGTCGTGGTCAACGTCATCGTCGATCTCCTCTATTCGATCATCGACCCGAGGGTGAAACTCGCATGACTGACACAGTGGCAATGGCACGAGTGGACGCAGCCCTGTCCCTCCGCCGTCGTGCCAGGCTCCGCCCGGGGCAGGGACTCTGGCTTTCGACCATCGGCGGCGCAGTCGTCTTGCTCGTGATCATCGCGATCGTCGCGGTGCACTTCTGGCCCGGCTTCGACGCCTACACGCAGGACCTGGCAAGCACCAGGCTCGGCCCGTTCATCGATCCGGCGCATCCGCTCGGCACCGACGTCGTGGGTCGCGATCTGCTCAGCCGGATCGCCGCTGGCGGCCAGACCACCTTGCTGATCACAGCGGCGATCGTCGTCGTCAACTTCCTGGTCGGCACCGTGCTCGGGCTCTTCGCCGGCTTCTTCGGCGGCTGGGCCGACAATGTGATCGCTCTCGTCACCGACGTCAGCCTGGCGCTCCCCGCCGTGCTGCTGCTCATCGCATTGTCCGCGATCTTCGGGCCGAGCGCTCTGTTGATGATCCTCGTCCTCGGCTTCACCCACTGGATGAGCTTCGCCCGCCTCGCGCGCGCAACGGCGCTCTCGCTGCGCAACCGCGACTTCGTGATGGCGCCCCGGATGCTCGGGGCGTCCTCCGGCCGGATCATCTGGACCCACATCCTGCCGCACGTGCTGCCGCAGATGTTCATCGTCGCCGTGACCAGCATCGGATCCGTGATCTTGCTGCAAGCGGGCCTCGACTACCTCGGGCTCGGCATCCAGGCGCCCGCGCCGACCTGGGGCGGGATGATCCTGGAGGGTCAGAAGTTCATGCGCCTCTCCCCGTGGCAGGTCATACTTCCCGGTCTGGCGATCTTCCTGGTCGTCGGCGGCACCACATTCTTCAGCCAGCGGTTCACGGCTGAGAGCACTCAGCCCCTCCGGAAGGTGCGATGACATGCCTGCAGAGCTGATCACTACGCCACCACTCCTCGAGGTGCAGAACCTCGTGGTGACCACCACCGACGCCGAAGGCAAAGTCATCCGCCTGATCGACGACGTCTCGTTCACTGTCGGCGACGGTGAGGTCGTCGGGATCGTCGGTGAATCCGGTTCGGGCAAGAGTCTCACCGTCCTCGCCGTCATGGGCCTGCTGCCGTACGGTCTCAAGGTCGCACAAGGGGCGATCAGATGGCGCGGAAAGGACATCGTCGGGCTGCACGAGCGCGAGATGAAGCAGCTCCGCGGGCGGGAGATGGGGATGATCTTCCAGGATCCGATGACGGCACTCAATCCGCTCCGTCGAATCGGAGCCCAGCTGGCCGAGGCGATTCGGCTGCACCAGAACGTGTCGCGTTCCGACGCGCGCACGCGCGTGCGGGACCTGCTCAGCCGGGTCGGAGTGAAGGACGCGGCCACCCGGTCGCGCGCCTACCCGCACGAGTGGTCAGGCGGCATGCGTCAGCGCGCGGTCATTGCAATGGCGATGGCGAACGACCCCGCGCTGCTCATCGCCGATGAGCCGACCACGGCGCTCGACGTCACAGTGCAGGCGCAGGTCATGCGCAACCTTGAACAGGCGCGAGCCGAGCTCTCATCTGCGCTCATCCTCATCACGCATGACCTCGGCCTCGCCGCGCAGAATGCCTCGCGCATGCTCATCATGTACTCCGGCCGGATCGTGGAGAGCGGTGCCACGCGCGACATCTTCCTCTCGCCGACACATCCGTACACCCAAGGCCTGCTGAAGAGCCAGCTCACGGAGCGAGACGAGCGGGCCTACGCGATCCCTGGCAATCCGCCGTCGCCGCGATCCCGCCCTGTCGGATGCGCGTTCGCACCGCGCTGCGAGCTCTCTCGCGGACGGGAGATCTGCGTCGATGAGCGTCCAATGCTTGAGTTGCGAGTGAACGGCTCATGCTCCGCATGCCATTTCGCGGATGAGGTCGGCAAAGTCACGTCCGCGGAGCCCGTGGGATCGGAGAAGTGATGTCGCAACCGCTGATCGAGGTCACGGACCTCCATGTCACCTACGGTCGCCGTGGAGCGATTCGCCGCGGAGGAGGGGTGAAGGCCGTGCGGGGCGTGAGCTTCACGCTGACAGCCGGTCGAACGCTCGGTCTCGTGGGTGAGTCCGGATGCGGCAAGTCGACGCTGATCCGCTCGCTGTTCGGATTGAGCCCGGTCGTCTCGGGGAGCATCCATGCGTTCGGGCAGGACATCACCAGCATCCCTGCGCGCCATCGTCGCCACTTCGGCGGACGGATGCAGATGGTGTTCCAGGACCCCTATTCGGCGCTGGACCCGCGCATGACTGTGCACGAGATCGTCGCGGAGCCCCTGCGGATCACCGGCGGATACGACCGCAGGGCCGTCGACGAACTGCTGGACAGGGTCGGCGTGAGCGCGGAGATGGCCGCGCGTAAGCCCGGGGAGTTCTCCGGAGGGCAGCGGCAGCGCGTCGGCATCGCCAGGGCGCTGGCTCTGAACCCCGACGTGCTCGTGCTCGACGAGCCGGTCTCCGCCCTGGACGTCTCCATCCAGGCGCAGATCCTGAATCTGCTCGACGACCTTCAGTGCGAACTCGACCTCTCCTACCTGTTCGTCTCGCATGACTTGTCGGTGGTGAGGCACGTGGCCGATGACGTGGTCGTGATGCAGGCGGGGCAATTCGTCGAGGAGGGATCGATCGAGAAGGTGTTCGACCACCCGGAGCATCCGTACACGCGCACGCTGCTGGAGTCGATCCCGCACGTGGAGTTCGGCTGATCGATTCCGTTCAGCCGACGAGCGCCGCGAAGCGCCGGAGCAGGTCGGTGCCGGTCGGCGCGGTGGCGAGGATCTCGGCCTCGACGCGGTCGAACTCCTCGGGGTCGAAGTACCCGGTGCTGCGGTAGAAGTCCATCCGGTGAGCGAAGTCCTGCGGCGTCGGCTCGGGGTGGAACTGGGTCGCATAGAGCCGGTCGCCGACGCGGTAGGCCTGCACCGGGCAGTCGTCGTTGGTCGCGAGCAGCACCGCTCCGGCCGGGGGCTCGGACGAGCCCTCCTTATGGGCCGTGAGGACATCCATCTGCGGGGCGCTGGGCCCGAAGAGCGGATCGTGGGCGCCGGCGGCAGTGATGCGGATGCTCGTCTCGCGCGTGAACTCCGGAGTCGCGGTGCCGACCGTGCCGCCCAGCATCCGCGTGACGACGCCGATGCCGTAACAGGTGAACATTGCTGCCGGGCCGCCGTCGATCGCGGCACGCGCGATCTCCTCGAGATCGGCCTCGACGCGCAGCTGCTCGGGGGACTTCTCCTCGTCGCCGACGTTGAACGGTGATCCGCCGACGACGATGCCGTCGTAGGCCCGCCAGTCGATCTCGTCGAGTGGATGCCCGATCAGATCATGCCGGTCCAGCGTGTCCACGCCGAGGCCGCGCCGGAACGACAGGTGCTCGGCCGTCGCCGCGCCCTGCTCCGGACGCACGCAGACGTAGAGGAGAGAGACCACAGGGCGAGTTTAGTGCGGCCGGCGGGAATACCAGCACCGCGCCGATGTTGAACTTGACAGAAGTACACTCAACTTCTTCAGAATCTTCAGGAGGACATGATGCCCAGCGACATCAACGGCGCAGGATCTTTCGACGACTTCCTCGCCCGCTACCTCGCCGGGGAGCAGGCCCGGCAGGCGCGATCGATCGATCTCGGTCGCTTTCTCACTGCACGCACACAGCAGATCCTGCAGCGCGCGGGCCGCTTCGCGATCGAGCGCGGACAGATCGAACTCGACGCCCTGCACATCCTGCGCGTGATCGTCGACGACGACGCGGTCGCGAGCGCCGTGCGGCACATCGGCGTCGATCCGGCGACCCTCGTCGCGGCCGTCGACGCGCGGCTGCCCGAGCCCCGCGACGCCGGCGACGTGGATGCGGCGACGCTCACCCCGAGCGCTTCGCGCGCCCTGTTCCACGCCTACCAGGTCGCCCGTTCGTCGGGTTCGACCTACATCGACCCCGAACACCTCTTCTTCGCGCTGGTGCTCGGCCAGGACGTGCCCGCCGGACAGATCCTCGCGCAGGCCGGCGTCACCGCCGAGGCCCTGACGCAGGGACTGCGCGAGGGCGTGACCGCGCCGGCGGGGGCTCCCGCCGAGCAGGGGTCCGCGGATCCGGCATCCGAGACGCCGATGCTCGACCAGTACGGCCTGGACCTCACCGCTCGCGCCCGCGCGGGCGAACTTGACCCGGTGATCGGCCGTTCCGATGAGATCGAGCAGACCATCGAGATCCTGAGCCGCCGCACGAAGAACAACCCCGTGCTGATCGGTGAGGCCGGCGTCGGCAAGACGGCGATCGTGGAGGGCCTGGCCCGCGCGATCGTGGAGGGCGCGGTGCCCGAGCAGCTCAAGGACCGCCGCGTGGTGGCGCTGGACCTGCCCGGAATGCTCGCCGGAACCCGGTACCGCGGCGACTTCGAGGAGCGCCTCACCAAGACGATGGACGAGATCTCCGCCCACAAGGGTGAGACGATCGTGTTCATCGACGAGGTGCACACCGTGGTCGGCGCCGGAGGGTCCGGCGAGTCCGGCGGCATGGACGCCGGCAACATCCTCAAGCCGCGCCTGGCGCGCGGTGACCTGCACATGATCGGCGCGACCACGCTCGACGAGTACCGCCGCATCGAGAAGGACCCGGCGCTGGAGCGCCGCTTCCAGCCGGTGCGGGTCGGCGAGCCGTCGGTCGCCGACGCCGTGCGCATCCTCGAGGGCCTCAAGCCCGCCTACGAGGAGCACCACAGGGTCACGTTCACGGATGCCGCCATCCGCGCCGCCGTGCAGCTGAGCGACCGGTACCTGACCGACCGTGTGCTGCCCGACAAGGCGATCGACCTGATCGACCAGGCCGGTGCGCGGCTGCGCCTGCGGCTCGGCGTGCCCGTCGACGTCAGCGACCTGATGGCGCAGCTCGCCGACCTCGAGGCGCAGAAGAACGCCGCCGTCGAGGCCGAGCACTACGAGGAGGCCTCGCGCATCCGCGACGAGATCGCGGGCGTGCAGGAGAAGATCGAGTCCGCGTCGACGACCGTCGTCGGCAGCACGATCGTGGACGAGCCCGAGATCGCCGCCGTGATCTCGCGTGCCACAGGCATCCCCGTCAGCCGTCTGACCGAGGGCGAGCGCGAGCGTCTGCATGACCTGGAGACGGACCTGCACGCTCGGGTCATCGGTCAGCACGACGCCGTCGCGGCGGTCGCGCGCGCGGTGCGCCGCAACCGCACCGGCATGGGCGACGCTCGTCGTCCGGTGGGTTCGTTCCTGTTCCTCGGCCCGACCGGCGTCGGCAAGACCGAACTCGCCAAGGCCCTCGCGGCCCGGCTGTTCGACGACGAGGACGCGGTGATCCGCTTCGACATGAGCGAGTTCGGCGAGCGGCACACGGTGTCGCGCCTGGTGGGCGCCCCTCCGGGATACGTCGGCTACGACGAGGCCGGTCAGCTCACCGAGCGCGTGCGGCGCAACCCGTACTCGATCGTGCTGTTCGACGAGATCGAGAAGGCACACCCGGACGTGTTCAACCTGCTGCTTCAGGTGCTCGACGACGGCCGCCTCACCGACGGCCAGGGCCGCACGGTCGACTTCCGCAACACGGTGGTCGTGATGACCTCGAACATCGGCTCGGAGTTCCTGGCCTCGCGGTCGGGCGCGCTCGGCTTCGTGGCGTCCCGCGACGAGTCCGGGTTCTCCTCGCAGGAGGACCTGAAGGCACGTGTGATGGGCAAGCTTCGCGAGGCGATGCGCCCGGAGTTCCTGAACCGCATCGACGAGATCGTGATCTTCCAGAAGCTGTCGCTCGCGGAGATCTCGCAGATCGTGCGGCTGGTGCTCGGTGCGACCGCCGACCGGCTGTCGCTGCGTGACGTGACGCTCGACGTCACCGATGCCGCGGTGGTCTGGCTCGGCGAGCACGGTTACGAGCCGGAGTACGGGGCGCGTCCGCTGCGCCGCCTGATTCAGCGCGAGGTCGACGACCGCATCGCCGATCTGTTCGTCGCGGGCGATCTCGTCGACGGCGGACACGTCGTCGTGGATGCCGCGGATGGCGAGCTCACGGTGGGCGCGAAGCTGCCCGTCACGGTCTGACCCCCGCCTGGAACGGCCCGTCGCTCACGCGGCGGGCCGTTCTGCTGTGCTCAGGGGAGCGCAACCCGGGTGGGTGCCTCCCACGGGAGCCGAACGCTGTCCTGCGGGGCGGCTGGGCCACGTTTGGCTCCCATGGGGTGTCGCGCTGGGCGTCGGCGCCGGCTTGCGCGGCGCTCCCACGGCGGACCAGATCACTGACGCGCTGCCCCGGCTCCCCGGTCGCCCCGCGAGCGGAGCGAGACGAAACGCTCTCAGCAGGCCGAGTGTTCTCAGCGCGATGAGTTCGCGGTGCGGCCGCGCACGATGCCGACGAAGGCCTCGACGTCGGGGGTGGTGCGATCGCGCGGCCATGCCAGGGCTACGGTCGACGTCGGGCCGCCCTCGAGCAGTCGGTGATCGGCATCCTTGCGGTGGTGCAGGCGCGCGAGCGACATCGGCACCACGACCACGCCGATGCCCGTCGCGACGGTCGCGATGGCGTCCGCGGTCGTGGGGACCGGGGCGAACCGCGGCGCGACGGTCGGCAGGTCGAGCGGGCCGAGCACGTCGTCGAGCGGGGTGACCAGCACCTCGCCGTCGAGGTCGGCGGCGGAGAGGGTCTCGGCCGCCATGAGGTGCGATTCGGCGGATGCCACGACGACGGGCAGTTCGTCGTAGAGCCGGATCACGTGCAGGTCCCCGGACTGCTCGATCGGCAGACGCACCAGGGCGGCGTCGAGGTCGGCCAGGGCGGTGCGCTCGTCGGCGACCTCGATCGGCACCAGTTCGAGGGTGACGTGCGGCATCCGGTCCTTCCAGGCGTCGATCCACTTGCCCGGTGTCGCACCGGGGATCGCGCCGAGACGGAACGTGCGCGGAGTCTCGTCGACGACCTCGGCGGGTGCGACCTTCTTCTTGGGCTGCGGATGCTTCGCGGGCATGGACTTTTTGGCGGCAGGTCTGCCGCGGCCGCCGCTCGGCCGCTTGCCCGGGGCGGGTCGTCCGCTCTTCTTCGCCACGCACTCACGCTACCGTCTGGGCGGGCAGGGCGCGGCCGCTCCCTCGCTCGGCTAACGGGGAGGGCCGATGCCGGTGGGTCACGCCTCCCGCGTCACAGTCACGCAGCAGCGGCCTTCGGCGGGGTCGAGGCGCGCGCAGACGTGGTCGCAGCCGAGCCCGTCGACGACTCCCTCGACGTAGGCGTGGTTCATGCCGCAGACGAGGCCGGTGTGCTCGCGCGCGAGCGAGTCGAAGGGGCAGTTGGCGAGGATCAGTCCGTCATCCGTGCGGCGCGGCTCGTACCCCTGCGTGGCCAGGGCCGCGGCGGTGCGGTCGAGTTCGTCGCCGTCCGCGAGGGGCGCCGATTCGCCCAGCATCCGCCCCGCCTCCTGCGCCACGGCGTCGAGCGCAGTCGGCAGCGCCGTGCCGTCGGCGGTGCGCTCGATCGCGCCGGCGAGGAGGTGTCCCACGAGGTCGTACCGGCGCTCCGGCAGCGAGACCGCCACGGTGCCGGGTGCCCGCCGGTACAGCTTCGATGGCCGCCCGGCGCCGGGGCCCGTGCGCCCGCTGAGCCGGCGGAACTCCACCTCGAGCAGTCCCGCGTCGACGAGGCGGTCGAGCTGGAACCGTGCCACGTGCGGCGGCAGGTCGAGAGCGGATGCCGCCGCTTCGCGCCCGACGGCGTCGGGCTGCACGGCCACGTATTCGTACAGCGCCTGCCGCGTGGGATCGGCGAGTGCGCCGATCCGTCCTGCCTCTGCGCTGACGTCCATGCTCTAAGTGTAGCTTCCGTTGTATTTAGAAGCTCCAGAGCAACGGAGGCTCATCCGAGGTCAGGCCGCGAGCCAGAGTCCCTTGTAGTCGGTCGCGACCATCATGCCGGCGGCGACGGTCTCGTCGTCGCCGATCCGGGCCCCGCGGGCGATGCGTGCCCCCGCACCGATGTCGGTGCGGACGCCGATGTGCGCGCCGTCACCGATCACTGCGCCCTCGCCGACGTGCGCGTGCGCGTCGATGTAGGCGTTCTCGCCGATCACGGCATCGGGCTCGATCCAAGCGCCGCGCGAGATGTGCGCGCCGGCGCCCACCCGCGCTCGCGGTTCGATATAGGCGCCGGACTCGATCAGAGCCTTCGGGTGCACCTTCGCGCCGTGCGCGACGAGGCCCCGGCCGTTCGCGTGCTTGCGGTATCGCAGCGTCGCGCCCTGGTCGTCCTCGATATCGATGTAGTTCTTGCCCACGATTCCTCCCGTCCGGACACTGCCGGATATAGCAACAACCATGTGGTCGGCGGATATATTCCCGCATTCACCTCTGACAGCGCGGACACCAGAACGTGACGCGCTCGCGGGTCGGATCCGCGCCCTGCGCGCCGGTGAGGATGGTGACTCCGCAGCGTCGGCAGGGCCGTCCGGCGCGGCCGTACACCCAGGTGTCCTGCCCGCGTCGCGCGACTCCGGTGAAGGTGCGAACCGGGCGGTCGCGATTCATGCGGATCGTCCGCGCGCCGAGGTCGAGCAGCGCCGCAGCGTCGACGTCGGATGCCGGGGTGTCGGGCAGGATTCCGCGCAGGAACAGCAGTTCCGCCGCGTACTCGTTGCCGAAGCCGGCGACGTTGCGCTGATCGAGCAGGGCGACATGGATGCTGCGCTCGTCGGCCTGCACTCGTCGCGCGGCCTCGGCCGCATCCCAGGTCTCGGAGAGCGGATCGGGGCCGAGGTGACCGACGAGCTTCTGCTCGTCGCGGGTGGGCACGACGTCGATGTCGTGGATGTCGACGCCGATCGCCTCGGCGGCGGAGGTGCCCACGATCGCGCGCACCTTGAACGCCGGATGACGCCATTTCTCACCCGGTCGGTAGACGAACCAGGTGCCGTCCATGCGCAGATGGGAATGAACCGTGAACTCACCGATGCGCATCAGGATGTGCTTGCCGCGCGGAACGACCTCATGCACCGTCTCACCGGTCAGATCGACGGTCGCGGCCTGCGGAACGCGCAGATCGAATCGGGTGACCTGCTGACCGTGCAGTGCGGTGTCGAGGCGGTGCGCCGCCTGATAGACGGAGTCGCCCTCAGGCATCCGTCGTCTGCCGCTCGGTGAGCGCTCGCGCGAGCATGGTAGACCCCGCGACCGCGGCGGGCATCGTGATGATCGCGCCGAGCGGGATCATGAAGCAGAGCTGGGTGGCGACGCCGAAGCCGAGCACCCGGGCGCGGCCGGAGCCGAGCAGTCGTGATCTCGTCGCGGCGTCGAGACCGCGCGCGTCGAAGGCGCGGCCGGTGAGTTCGCGGGCCAGCAGGCGGCCCGACAGCACGACTCCGGTCACCGAGGCGATCACGCCGCCCACGACGGGGATGAAGCCGATCACGAGCGTCAGGAGCGCGACCAGGATGCCGAGCACGACAAGGCGCAGGCCCTCGCCGACCGTGGTCCAGAATCCGGTCTCACCGGTCGGCTCGTCACCGCCGAGCGACTGCTCGACGCCGCGCCAGATGCGCTGGTAGAACGGGTCGCCGATCGTGAGCGCGAGGGCGGTGAACACGAGGCCGGCGAGAACCGCCGCGGCGACGAACAGCACGATGCCGAGGGCGGTGCGCAGGGCGATCTGCCAGCCGGCGTCCCAGCCGTCGGCGAACGGCGTCATCCACGAGGTGATGCCGCCGAGCGAGAGGCCGAACGGGATGAGCAGTGCGGCGAGAACGATGAACGCCAGGGCCGCGGGGATCAGGCCGAGCGCGAGCAGCTTCGGATGGGTGCGCCACATGCCGAAGCCGCGCAGCAGCGTGCCGAACCCGGCGGCGAACTCGCGGATCATGTCACAAGGGTATTCGGCACCGCCCCGCGCCGGGTGTTCCGGTCGCACGAATGGCGCGTACCCAGGGGCGGGCCCGCGAACCGTGCGACCGGAGACGATCATCGACGCACGTCGAGACGGGTCCACCTTCGCCTGCCGGTGCGCAGGATGCTGCCGTCGCACACCGTCAGCACGGCATCCGGCGCGCTGACAGTGCGGCCGTCGAGCCGCACCGCTCCCTGCGCGAGGAGGCGACGCCGTGCCGAGCCGCTCAGGTCCGGGCGGGCTCGTTCCAGCAGCCCGAGGGCGGTGACGACCGGAGTGGTCAGCTGCACCGCATCCGTGGCCTCCGGCGTCGCGCCCTGCGAGAAGACGGCGAGGAACGCCTCCCGCTCACGCGCGGCCTCGACGGCACCGTGGTAGCGGGCGACGAGCGCCTCCGCCATTGCGAGCTTCGCGTCGCGGGCTTCACGGCCTCCATGTGCGGCGTCGGCTGCGAGATCCACCACGCGATCATCGTCGAGGGTCGTGTACGCGCTCGCCCACACGCCAGTGAGGTCGTCGGGAAGGCTCATCGCCTTGCCGAACTTGTCGGACGCCGTGTCGGTCAGCGCGATGTAGTTGCCGAGCGATTTCGACTGCTTCGGACCGCCGTCGAGGCCGGGCGTGATCACGGTCGTGATGAGCGACTGCGGGCGGGCGCCGAGACGCTGCTGGTACTGGCGGCCCATCATCTCGTTGAACAGCTGGTCGGAGCCGACGATCGTCAGGTCGCTCTCCATCGCGAAGCTGTCGTACCCCTGCAGCACCGGGTAGGTCAGCTCGTGCAGGGCGATCTCGCGACCCTGCGCGAGCCGATCGCGGAACATGTCGCGGGCCATGAGCTGTGCGTGCGTCGTCATGCTGAACAGGCTGAGCAGCTCGGACACGGGCATGCGGTCGAACCACTCCGAGTTGCGCCGCACCTCGAACGCCTCCGGCGAGGTGTCCAGCACCAGCGAGACCTGCGCGAGGAACGCACGCGCGTTGTCCTCGATCTGCGCGTCGGAGAGCACCGGACGCGTCTCGCTCTTGCCTGTCGGGTCGCCCACGCGGGTGGTGAGGTCTCCGAGCAGGAACACCACCCGGTGCCCGTGCTCCTGCAGGTGGCGCATCAGCCACAGGTTCACCGCGTGGCCCAGGTGCAGGTCGGGAGCGGTGAGGTCGACGCCGTACTTGATCCGCAGCTGCTCCCCGCTGTCGAGTCTGGCCCGCAGCGCCTCCTCATCGACGATCGTGTCGATCGTGCGCCGCATCGGCTTCAGGATGTCTTCTGCCGTCGTCATGGTGGTCCTCTCGTCGGGTCGAGAGGATGGCAGGGCCAGAGCCTCTCGCGGATACGCGAAAGGCAAGGACAGGTGTCCTTGCCTTGAGCTCTGGCCAGTGTGTGGGGCGCTACAGACCGCCGGCTCTGGCCAGAGCCGGGCGATACGAATACAGACGCGCCGTCATGTCGAGCACCGTATCACGCTGGATGCTCAGCCGTACGATGGCCGGGTGTGGTGGTCCGAAGCGGAGCAGGCGGCGCTGGCCGATCCGGCGACGTGCGGCATGTGCGCGGACGCGGATCTCGACGAGAACCCGCACAGTGTGCTGATCGCGTCGACGTCGACCACGCATCTGCGACTGGCGCGCAACCAGGCCCATCCCGGCTACTGTCTGGTGATCCTGCGCGAGCACGTCACTGATCTGGCTGATCTCGACGCCGGCGCGCTCGCCGCGTTCTGGACCGACGTGCAGCGTGCCGGGCGCGTGATCGGCGAAGTGCTCGACCCGCGCAAGGTCGACTATCTGGTGATGGGGCACCGGATGCCGCACCTGCACTGTCATCTGCTGCCGCAGCATGAGGACGACGACCCGTTGCGGAACGTGGACATCTCGGACGGGCCGGTGCTGCTGCCCGATGAGGAGCTGCGCGCACGGGCGGAAGCTCTCAGAGCGGTGTGGAATCGGTAGCTCCGGTCAGCCGGCGGCGAGCAGCGCGAGCTCCTCGTGCGAGGTCGATGAATAGATGATCCGGGGCGCATCGGGGCCGTCGGACCAGACCGACAGCTGCTGCTGCATCCGCTCGAGTTCGAGAGCCCCGCCCGCTTCTGCGAGCAGAGCCAGGATATGGCGATCGATGGAGCCGGGTGCGGAGCTCTGGGCCCGATCCTCGACCCGCCGCCAGCACTCCTCGGCGCCCTCGTGCAGAAGCGTGCGCACGACGCGTCCGCCGCTCGCGACGACGGCTTCCTCGAACGGAGCAGCCTCCTCCGGAGTGAAGAACAGCTGAGGGAAGAACACGTTCCCGCCGCGCCCGATCTGCTCGCGCAGCATGGCCAGAGCGAGCGGCTGCACCTCGGCGCCGGCCTGCACGAAGTCGATCGATGCGGTGCCCAGCAGGCCGCGCAGCAGGTCGACGTCGAGGTTGAGCCAGCCGCGGCGGGACTCCACGAACCTTCGCGCGAAGGTCGACTTGCCCGAGCCGGGGAGGCCGTTCACGAAGATGCAGGTTCCGCCGCCAGTCATCTCTGATCAGACCGCCTTTCGCAGTGCATATCCGCGCGGGGTGACCACGAAGCCGGCCTCCTGCAGGATGCGCGCGATGGCGGTGCCGTACACACCCTCGCCGTTGATCTTCTCGATCGTCAAGGTCTCGAGCCGGCGCAGCCGCGAGGTCGCCGCGAGGTCGGACACCGCGGCGCGCAGGGTCTCTTCGTCGTCGGTGAAGGCGAGCACGGTGCGACCGCCGCGCTCCAGGTAGAGCACGAGCGCACCGTCGACGATCACGACCAGGCCGCCGGCCTTGCGGCCCGGGCGGTGCGACACCTCGTCGACGCGCGGCCACGGCAGCGCCGCGCCGTACGGGTTGGCCGGGTCGGTTGCGGCGAGCGTGACCGCGACACGGGGCGGCGGATCGGCGAGGCCGGCGAAGGTGCGCAGCCGGTCGACGGTGGTGGATGCCGCGAACTGAGCGGCACCGAGACGCTCGATGACGTAGCCGCGGCGGGCATGCCCGGCTTCCTCGAATCCGGCGAGCACCCGGTAGGCCTGCGCGAAGCCGCCGGGTACGCCTTCGGCCTGCACCGCGCCGCGAGTGACGACGCCGTATCGATCGAGCAGCAGGCCGGCGGTGACGGTCGCGCGGCGCGCGGCATCCGGGTCCGTCTCGGGGAGCGCGGACCAGCGGCCACCGATCGTCGTGGGGCGAGCGCTCGCCGGGCGAGCGAGCGAGACGCCGCGATAGGTGCGGGTGCGCGGTGCGCGCCGCGTGGTCTTGTGCGCCTGCGACCCTCCGGCGATCAGCGCGCGCACCGGCGCGAAGGTGTCGTTGGTGATGTGTCCCTGCCAGGTGAGTGCCCAGAGCGCGTCGAGCACGGACTGCGGTTCCTGAGCCTGACGAAGGGCGTCGGCATCGGTCATCGCGCGCAGGGCGCCGGCGAACTGCGCGCCGCTGAGCCGCAGCGCGTCGAGCAGCTTCTCCTCGAGCGATCCTGGTGCAGGAGGCTCCTCCGGGAAGGGCAGTGTGAACGGCGCGAGATCCACCGGATGCAGCGACACCCAGCCGTCGCGGCCCGGCAGCGAGCCGTGCCCGGCCCAGACCACCTCGCCGGCGGCGGTGAGCTCGTCGAGCAGCGCGGGCGTGTAGTCGCGCACCCGGCTCGGCAGCACCAGCGACTCCCAGGCACTCGCCGGGATCGGCACTCCGGCGAACTGCTCCACCACCGAGAGCACGCCGTCGACGCCCTCGAGCGGACGGCTCAGGTGCTGCCAGTCGGGCAGGAACCGCGCGTACGCCTCGGCAGGGACGGGCTCGACCGAACCGCGGATCGCTGCGAGAGACCGCATCCGCAGTCGGCGCAGCACCTCGGCGTCGCACCACTCCTTCTCGTCGGATGCCGAACTCCCGGTCCCTGAGCCCGACGAAGGGTTCGCGGGAAGGAAGTATCCGCTGTTCAGCCGTCCGGCCGACTCGAGCCTCTGCAGGGTGTGCCGGGCGACGGCGCTGCCGAGCCCGAAGCGGGCCGCGACGGCATCTGTCGTGAACGGGCCGTGCGTGCGCGCATGCCGCGATACCAGGTCACCGAGCGGGTCGGCGACGGGTTCGAGGAACGCCACGGGGATCCCGACCGGCAGCGCGGTGCCCAGGCCGTCGCGCAGGCGCCCGGCATCCTCGATCGCGGCGAACCTGCGCATGCCGGCGATCGTCACCTCGATCGCGCGGTGCGCGGAGACCAGGTCGGCCAGATGCGCGGAGGCCTCGGCGTCGGATGCTGCGGCATCCGACGTTTCGTCTCGGTCGCTGGCGCTCCCTCGCTCAACGGGCGGGGAACCGGACTGCAGCCGGACGGCGACCTCCGCGGCATCCATCGGGCCGAGCATGCGCAGCAGGTCGGCGACGCCCTCCGATCCCCGTGCGCGACGCGACGGATCGAGCCGCTGCACCTCGAGCTCGAACTGGGCGATCACGTCGGGATCGAGCAGCTCCCGCATCTCGACCGTGCCGAGCAGCTCTCCGAGGAGCGCGGGGTCGACGGACAGGGCCGCCGCGCGGCGCTCGGCGAGCGGCGAGTCGCCCTCGTACATGAACGCGCCGACGTACCCGAACAACAGGTCGCGGGCGTACGGGGACGGCTGTGCGGGCTCGGTCTCGACCAGCCGCACGCGGCGCTCCGCGATGTCGGTCGCCAGACGCCGGAGCGAGGGCAGGTCGTAGACGTCCTGCAGCACCTCGCGCAGGGTCTCGAGGATGACGGGGAAGGTCGGATGCCGCCGCGCGACCTCGAGCAGCTGCGCCGATCGCTGCCGCTGCTGCCACAGCGGGGTGCGCTTGTTCGGGTTCATCCGCGGCATCAGCAGCGCCCGTGCCGCGCACTCCCGGAACCGCGACGCGAACAGCGCCGATCCGCCGACCTCGGCGGTGACGATCTGCTCGAGCTCGTCGGGGTCGAAGACGAACAGCTCGGCCCCCGGAGGCTCAGCATCGGCATCCGGCACGCGCACGATGATGCCGTCGTCGCTCGCGACGGCCGAGCCGTCGACGCCCAGGCGCTCGCGCACCCGTGCGCTGATCGCCAGAGCCCAGGGCGCATGGACCTTCATGCCGTACGGCGAGTGCAGGATGATGCGCCAGTCGCCGACCTCGTCGTGACCGCGCTCCACGGTGAGGGTGCGGTCGGTCGGCAGCGTGCCTGTGGCCTCGCGCTGCTCGTGCAGATACCCGAGCAGGTTGTCCCGCGCGCGCTCGTCGAGGCCCGCGTCGATGAGGCGCTGCTGCGCCTTGCCCGGCTCGGCGGTGGACACCTCGCGCGAGAACGCCCCGAGGGCCTCACCGAGCTCGAACGGTCGTCCGAGGCCGTCGCCATGCCAGAACGGCACCTTGCCCGGCTGCCCGAACGCGGGGATGACGTTCACCCGGTCGTGGGTGATCTCGGCGATCCGCCAGCTGGTGGTGCCGAGCGTGAACACATCGCCGACGCGGGACTCGTAGACCATCTCCTCATCGAGCTCGCCCACCCTGGCGCCGGTGGTCTCGCCGGCGACGAACACGCCGAAGAGACCGCGGTCGGGAATCGTGCCGCCACTGGTCACCGCGATGCGCTGCGCACCGGGCCGGCCGGTCAGCGTTCCGGCATCGCGATCCCACACCAGTCGCGGACGCAGCTCGGCGAACTCATCGGAGGGGTACTTGCCCGCCAGCAGATCGAGCGTCGCCTCGTACGCGGAGCGGGGGAGAGAGGCGAACGGCGCGCTGCGCCGCACCGTCTCGAACCAGTCCTCGACATCGAGCGGATCCAGCGCGCAGGCGGCCACGGTCTGCTGGGCGAGGATGTCGAGGGGGTTGCGCGGCACGGCGATCGCCTCGATCCTGCCGGCCAGCATCCGCTCCGTGACGATCGCGGTGTGCAGCACGTCACCGCGGTGCTTGGGGAACAGGTCGGCACGGCTGATCTCACCGACCTGGTGTCCTGCACGCCCCACCCGCTGCAGTCCGGATGCCGCGGACGGCGGCGCCTCGACCTGGATCACCAGGTCTACCGCGCCCATGTCGATGCCGAGCTCGAGGCTGCTCGTGGCCACAACGCAGCGCAGCACGCCCGACTTCAGCTCATCCTCGACCAGGGCCCGCTGCTCCTTCGACACCGAGCCGTGGTGCGCCTTGGCGAGGACAGGATCGGCGCCCGCGGTCGACCCGGCCTGGGCCATCATCGCCGCCGGCGGTCCGGAAGCGTCGGGCAGAGGCACGCCGATGCGCTCGGAGTAGATCTCGTTCAGCCGCCCGGTGAGCCGCTCGGCGAGGCGTCGCGAGTTGGCGAACACGATCGTGGAGTTGTTCTCGAGCACCCGGTCGACGATCGCCTCCTCGACGTGCGGCCACACCGAGCCGGTCACCTCGGTGTACTCGGCCGGCTCGTCGGTGGCTGCAGCTGCGCCCGGCGGCGGGGGAGGGTTGCGCATGTCGTCGATCGGGACGACGACGCCGAGCTCGAAGGTCTTCGTGGCGCGCGGCGCGACGATCTCGACCGGCGCCGAGCCGCCGAGGAAGCGCGCGACCTCGTCGATCGGACGAACGGTCGCGGACAACCCGATCCGCTGCGCAGGAGCATCCGCTCCCCGAGCCGCGCGCAGGGCATCGAGACGCTCCAGGCTCACCGCCAGATGCGCGCCGCGCTTGGTCGCGGCGACCGCGTGCACCTCGTCGATGATCACGGTGTGCACGCCGCGCAGAGTCTCGCCGGCGCGACTGGTCAGCATGAGGTAGAGCGACTCGGGCGTGGTGATGAGGATGTCGGGCGGATCGCTGACCAGCCTGCGGCGGTCGCTCGAGGTGGTGTCGCCGGACCGCACGCCCACCGTGATCTCGGGCACCGACACGCCCAGCCGCCGGGCGGACTGCCCGATCCCGACCAGCGGCGAACGCAGGTTGCGCTCGACGTCGACACCGAGCGCCTTCAGGGGTGAGATATAGAGGATGCGCGTGCGCGGCAGTCCCTCGTCCGCGGCATCCGCCGTCGCGGTCCGCTCGCGGAAGACACTGTCGATCGCCCAGAGGAACGCCGACAGCGTCTTGCCCGATCCCGTCGGGGCGACGACGAGGGCGTGCCTGCCCGCCGAGATCGCGTCCCACGCGCCCGCCTGCGCAGGCGTGGGCGCATCGAAGGCACCCCGGAACCAGTCCTGCGTGGCGGGGGTGAACCGATCGAGCACGCGGTGCGCTGAGCCTCTCGAAGCGTCGCTCATCCCTCCATCATGAAGCAGGCCCCGGACACTTCGACAGGCTCAGTGCATCGCACCCGGGCCCGGTAGCGTCGGATGCATGGACGACGCCGAGTTCACCCGTCTGTACGGAGCGTGGGAATCGCGCACTCCCGAAGACGTCCGCGCCCTCTTCGACGGATACCGCGGTGTGTGGTGGATCGCCGGCGGCTGGGCGCTGCAGGCCTTCACCGGCGTCGTTCGTGAGCACGACGACATCGACCCAGGCGTCCTCCGCGCCGACCTGCCGCTGCTGCGCGCACATGTCGCCGGCCGGCTCGATCTGTGGGGCGCCTCCTCAGGCGCGCTCAAGCCGGTGAGCTCCGACGATCCGGCGGACCTCATGGAGGGCTGCGGCCAGGCCTGGGCGCGCCGCAGCGCGGCCGACCCGTGGGAGTACGACATCCTGCTCGGCCCCGGCACGTCGGACGAGTGGCGCTACAAGCGCGACGAGTCGGTGCGGATGTCGATGAGCGAGGCCCTCTGGGCGCGTGACGGCATCCGGTATCTGCAGCCGGAGATCCAGCTGCTCTACAAGGCGAAGGGTCTGCGTCCGAAGGACGAGGCCGACTTCGCGACGACGCTGCCCTTTCTCGACGCACGGCGTCGCGACTGGCTGCGCGCGGCACTCGAGCACACGCTCCCCGGGCATCCCTGGGCCGCACGGTTGGACTGATCGGGCGCCGGTGTCGGTGGCCGGGTGCAAGCTGGGTTCATGGCCGACCACACCACGAACTACGTCTCGACGTTCATCGAGGTCGCCGAGGACTGCCCGGCGGATGCCGCGCAGGAGCCGCCCGCCGACAAGCCGACGATCGCCGCTCTGCATTACCGGCTGATAGCCGAAGAGCCGTACGGACGCACATCCGACGACGTGATCTTCCAGACCCAGGCGCTGCGCCAGGGCACCGAAGACACGGAGGACGCGAGGGAGGCCTTCTTCTCGAAGGGGCAGGCCTGCCTGCGGTCATCGCCGCTCGGCAAGCGCTACGGCTGGGGCATCCTCAGCGACGCCGAGGGCCGCGTGACGCTCGTGCCGCGCGAGTCGGAGGAGTACGCGCGCCTCGCCGCCGATCCGACGATCGGGCACACGAGAGCGATGCGCTCGAAGCGCGCCTGAGGCTCACTCCTCGTTCGGGATCACGATCCAGAGCAGGATGTAGGCCCAGATCGACAGGCCTGCGAGCAGGACGAGCAGCACGGTCAGCACGCGCACGGTGGTCGGCGTGAGGCCGAAGCGATGCGCGACGGCCGCACACACTCCAGCGATCCAGCGATCCTGGCGGGGACGGGCGAGAGCAGTCATGCTCCCATCCTCCCCGCCAGGCGCCCGGATGTCACCCGACCTCGGTCAGCTGCCCCTCGGAGTCGAGCTCCAGAGTGAGGTCCAGCCCGAGCCGTCCGAGGAACACGTCGTCGTGGCTCACGACGAGCACCGCCCCGCGGTAGGCCCGAAGGGCGTCGACGAGCTGGCCGACCGTGTCGAGGTCGAGGTTGTTCGTCGGCTCGTCGAGGATCACCAGGTGCGGTGCCGGATCGGCCAGCAGCAGCGTCGCCAGTGCGACGCGGAAGCGCTCGCCGCCGGACAGCGCACCCACCGGCCGGTCCGTCGCCGCCCCGCGGATCAGGAACCGGGCCAGCCGGTTCCGCAGCTCCTTCTCCGGCACGTGCGGTGCGGCCTTCGCCACGTTCTCCACCACGGATGCGGCATCGTCCAGACCGTCCACCCGCTGTGACAGGTAGCCGATCCGGTCGGTGTGCGCGTGCGCCGTGAGATCCGGGTTCAGCACGAAGTCGGATGCTGCGGCATCCTGCTCCTGCGCCGGCACGAGCTTCCGCAGCAGCGTGGTCTTGCCCACGCCGTTGCGTCCGATCAGCGCGACACGCTCCGGACCCTGGATCACCCAGGAGTGCGATGAGTCACCGAGCGTGGCGATGCGCCGCGCATTCGACACATCCGGATCCGGCAGGTCGATCTTCATCGACGCGTCGTCACGCACGCGGTGTCCGGCTGCGTCCATGGCCTCGCGGGCGTCCTGCTCCTTTCCGGCGACCTCGGTGCGCAGCCGTCCGGCGGAGACCTCAGCGGCCATCTTCCTGCCGTGCGCGACGATCTTCGGCACCCGCTTCTCGACTTCGGCCTTGTTGGCCATCCGCGCCCGGGTGGCCAGCTTCGCCTCGGCCTCGATGCGCTGCCGCTTCTCCTTCTTGAACGCCTGCTTGGCATCCTTCTCGGCCTGCCGTGCCGCGTCCTGTTCGGCGTCCAGCCAGGCGCGCCATTCCGAGTACGGACCGCCGAACACGCTCAGCGTGCTGCCGTACAGCTCGGCGGTATCGTCCATCAGCTCCAGCAGGGTGATGTCGTGGCTGACCACGATCAGGGTGCCGCGCCAGCCGCGCACCATCTCGCCGAGCCGCGCACGCGCGTCACGGTCGAGATTGTTGGTCGGCTCGTCGAGCAGCGTGATCGGCGCACGCCGCAGCCGGATGCCGGCCACCGCGACCAGCACGGCCTCGCCTCCGGACAGTTCCCCGACCGTGCGGTCGAGGAACGACGGGTCGAGTCCGGCGTCGGCGAGCGCGACCTGCGCGCGGGCCTCGACGTCCCAGTCGTCGCCGACCGCGTCGAAGTGCGCGGGGTCGACGTCACCGGCGGTGATCGCGCGCACGGCGTCGAGGGCATCCTGCACTCCGAGGAGCGCCGCGACCCTGGCATCCGTGTCGAGCGTGAGCTGTTGCGGCAGGTACGCGACGTCGCCCGTGATCGAGAGGGACCCCGATGTGGGGGTCAATCGGCCTGCGATCAGGCGCAGCAGAGTGGACTTGCCGGAACCGTTCCGGCCGACGAGACCGGTGCGCCCGGTGCCGAAGGCGCCGGAGACCGAGTCGAGGGCGACGGAACCGTCTGGCCAGGCGAAGGTGAGTCGGTCGAGCACGACCGAGGAGGTGATTGTGGGGGTTGACATGAGCGGCTCCCGAGAGTGTGCGGGTGCGCTGAACAACGGTTGTTCCCGAGAGGACTCGAGGGAACGGATGCCTGCGGGCAGGAAGGATCGTCAGATCAGCGCGTTGGTGATTTACGCGGAGAGGCGACGATTCAGATCAAAGGACTTCCAGACACGGCGGACAGGACTCGTCGAGGTTACCGGTCTCGGATCGATCGCGCAACCCGGGCGTGTCGTGACATCGGCGTACTGTTGAGCTCATGGAACAGCGGCAGCCGAGCTCTCACGAGATGCGCGCCCGGATGGGGTTCGCGGGGAGCATCGTGATCGGTCTCGGCATCGCGGCGGCGCTCTGGTCGGCCACGCACAACATGGGCGTGACGGTGGGCGTCGCGGTCGCGATCACGATCGCGCTGATGGTCGCGTTCACCGGAGCGTTCCGGAAGCGGGGGCCGAGGCCGCCGCACGACGACGCTCAGGACGCTGAGGACCCGGGCCCTTCGGCCTGACCCGCGGCATCCCGCCAGGTCGTGAGGAACACTCCCACGTCGTTCAGCTCGGCCTCCGAGATCGAGTGCGTGAGGCCCTGATAGACCCGGCCGGACAGCTCGGAGTGATCGGGCAGCCACTGCGCGGTGTGGTCGATCAGATGCGGGGGGATGACGTCGTCGTGCGTTCCCCTGCCCCAGAAGACCCTCGGGCGCTCCTCCTGCAGCACAGGATCGTTCGGAAGCGCGCCCGGCGCGGCGTAGCCGCTCAGGGCGACGACCGCGTCGAACTGAGACGGATCCAGTCGCAGGGCCTGCAGTGAAACCGCGGCACCCTGTGAGAAGCCGAGGAGGGCGACGGACGCGGCATCCGCTGCCTCCTCGTCGAGCCAGCGCAGCAGCGCCTCGGCGGCCGTCGTGACGTGCGTCGCATCACGGGTCTGCAGATCGTCGATGGGGTACCACGAGCGGCCGGGCATGGGCCACGGCGGAGTGAGGGGAGCGGCGACCGCCGCTACGGCGACGCCCTCCGGGAGGTAGGGCGCCAGGCCGAAGAGGTCGTGCTCATCGGCGCCGTACCCGTGCAGCAGCACGAGCAGCGGCAGCCCGGCGCGGTCCGCGGTCGACCAGAGCGTGGCGTCGGCGTCGATCGTGAGGGTCATGCAGCCATCCTGCCAGCGGGCGCCGACGCGGACCTCCCGCGTTCGTGTGCCCCTGCTGGTAGAAAGGTCTCATGGCGGTGCGCACACCCGATCCCGACCCCGATGGCGACTTCGGTTTCGAGGGCGTGCCCCAGCCCGATTCCAATCCGGGCTGGCTGACCGAGATCGAGCTCGCAGAGGCACGACGCCGGCTGCCGATGCTCTACGTCGAGGCCGTCCCCGTGCGCACCGACGGCTCAGGGCAGGTCACCTCCCTCGGCGTGCTGCTGCGCTCCACACCGCTCGGCGAGATCACGCGCACCGTCGTCTCCGGGCGCGTGCGCTACGGCGAGACCATCCGTGACGCCCTGTTCCGGCACATCGAGAACGACCTCGGTCCGATGGCGTTCCCGCTGCTGCCGCCCTCGCCCGACCCGTTCACCGTGGCGGAGTACTTCCCGATCCCCGGAGTCAGCGCCTACAGCGATGACCGCCAGCATGCCGTGTCGCTGGCCTTCGTGGTGCCGGTGACCGGCACCTGCGAGCCCCGGCAGGACGCCCTCGAAGTGACCTGGTTCACGCCGGAGGAGGCTGCGTCCGATGCGGTCTGGGCCGAGATGGAGGGCGGCCGAGGCACCCTCATCCGGCAGGCGCTCGCGCACCTCGGCCTGCTCCGCTGAGCTGCGTCGACACCCGGGTCTAGGCTCGTTCGGGTGACCGAACCCATCGCCTTCCCGACCACGTCCGCCGACTGGCTCACCTTCGCCGGCACCCGATCCGATGACAGGCTCGCGCACGCCGATGAGCTCGTCGCCGTCCTCAAGGACGGCGCCCAGCGCACGACGCTCGAGACGCTGGCGATCTGGAACGACATCCGGCTCGACGTGCACCGCGTGCTCGCCGAGGCCGAGGTGCTCAGCGAGGTTCACCCCGACCGTGAGGTGCGAGAGGCCGCCGAGGCCCGCGTCGCCGCGGGTGAGGCGAAGAGCGCGGAGTTGATGGCGGATGCCGAGCTGGCCGCGATCTTCGCCGCGACCGATCCCGAGGGGCTCGACGCAGGTGCCGCGCGCGTGCGCGACCACCTGCTGCGCGACTTCCGTCGTGGCGGCGCCGACCGCGCCGAGGCGACTCGCGAGAAGGCACGGGAGCTCGCCGCGCGCGACAGCGACCTCAGCCTCGCGTTCTCGCGCAACATCCGTGAGGGCCGCCGCGAGATCCGCGTCGCACCAGAGGGGCTCGCGGGCATGCCGGAGGACTTCGTGGCGCAGCATCCGGTCGGCGACGACGGACTCGTGGTGCTGTCCACCGACGCGACCGACGTGATGCCGGTCAGCAACTACGCCTCCGATCGCGCGACCCGCATCGCCCTGACAGCGGCGCGCGCCGACCTGGCCTGGCCTGAGAACGACGCCGTGCTCCCCGAGCTGCTCGATGTGCGCCAGCAGCGCGCCGACCTGCTCGGCTACGGCAACTGGTCCGACTACGAGACCGAGGACCGGATGGCGGGCTCCAGCGCCCGCGTCGCGTCGTTCCTCGACGAGGTCGACGAGGCCTCGGCCGCGGCATCCGCCCGGGAGTACGACCTCCTCCTCGCGCGCCTGCGCGAGGAGGAACCGGATGCCGAGGCCGTGACCGCCGCCGACCAGCTGTACCTGCTGACCCGGATGCACGCCGAGCGCTTCGCCGTCGACTCGCAGGAGGTGCGCTCGTACCTCGCCTTCGATCGCGTGCTGGGCGGCCTGCTCGCCACCACCGCACGGCTGTTCGGCATCGTCTACGTGCCCGTCGACGTGCCGACCTGGCACGAGGACGTCCGCTCCTACGACGTGCTGCGCGACGGCGCCAGGATCGGCCGGATCCACCTCGATCTGCACCCGCGCGAGGGCAAGTTCAACCACGCGGCCTGCTTCGGCCTCGCACCCGGCCTGCGCGGACGGGTGCTGCCGGAGGCTGGTCTCGTGTGCAACTTCCCGACCGGGCTGATGGAGCACCGCCAGGTGCAGACCTTCTTCCACGAGTTCGGGCATCTCGTGCACGAGATCCTCGGCGGCGACCAGGAGTGGGTCGCCTTCTCGGGCGTGGCCACCGAGTGGGACTTCGTCGAGGCGCCCAGCCAGATGCTCGAGGAGTGGGTCTGGGATGCCGAGGTGCTGCAGGCCTTCGCCCTGAACGACGCCGGTGAACCGATTCCCGGCGGGCTGGTCGAGCGGATGCGCGAGGCCGATGCCTTCGGACGCGCTCTGCTCGTGCGCACCCAGCTGGGGCACGCGCGCGTCTCGTACCACCTGCACGTCGACCGCCCGGCGGACCTCGCCGCGGCGACCGATCACTGGTACGAGGTCTCCACCCCGGTGACCAGGCTTCCCGGCACGCACCACTACGCCGGGTTCGGGCACCTGACCGGCTACGGCTCCTGCTACTACACGTACCAGTGGAGTCTCGTGATCGCCCGCGACCTGCTGACCGGATTCACCGGTCTGCTCGACCCCGGGTCGGCCGCACGCTACCGTCGCGAGATCCTCGAGCCGGGCGGCAGCAGGGATGCCGCGGATCTGGTCGAGTCCTTCCTGGGCCGCCCGTTCACCGTCGACGCCTACCGGGAGTACCTGTCCGGCCGCTGAGCCGCCGGCTGCGCCTCGGTGGTCCAGGCGGGTCTGCGTCAGGCGCCGGCGATCATGGCGACGGCGACCACGACGGCCAGCACGATGTCGAGTGCTGCGCAGAACAGCGCGTAGGAGCGCATCACGACGGCGTCGAGGTGATGATGCCAGAGGTCCCATGCGCCGTGCGCGAGCAGGGCGATGACCGTGACGACGCCGGCCCATGGCGCGGCTCCGGCGGCCGCGGCGACGGCGAGCGCGCTGAACAGCACGGCGCCCACCAGCTGCAGGAGGTTGATCCTGGTCCGCCAGACACCACGCACCAGGCCGACGATCACGAGCGCGATCTGGATCGCGCCGAGGGCGATGATCGGGATCCACGGGTCGTGGAGCACGAACCCCGGAGCGAGCACGAGGAACGAGATGGCGAAGCCCGCCCACGAGGCCCATCGGCGTCCGATCGCGGCGGCGAACAGGTAGATCGCCGCGCACACCATGATCACAGGGGCGACGCCGGTCTGCGATCCTATGGCGAAGGCCGCGATCACGCCGGCGGCGAGGGGGAGGACGACGCCGAGGATGACGCGTGAGCGGCGGGGTGCCACCACCGGGGTGCTCATGGCCGCCTCCATTCCCATACACGAGTGTTCGGGTTACAAGGGGAGAATAACTCGTACACTGGCGTACGACAAGAGGAGTCGTGATGACGGACGAGAGCCCTCCGCGTGCCCGCCGCGCGGACGCGCAGCGCAACATCACGGCGATCGTCGACGCCGCGATCCGTGTCTTCTCCACTGCTCCGGATGCCCGGATGGCGGACGTCGCCGCGGCGGCCGGTGTCGGCCGTGTCACCGTGTACGCCCACTTCCCCTCCCGGCCGGACCTGCTGCGAGCGGTCGTGGCGCGGGCGATGGCGGAGGGGGACGAGGCGCTCTCGGCGGTCGACACGTCCGGTGATCCCCGCGATGCGCTGGGGCGGCTCATCGCAGCGAGCTGGCAGCAGATCGGCCGCATCGGCGCCGTCGCCACGGCTGCCCTCGACGTGCTCGACGACGACGAGCTGCGCCGGCTGCACGAGGCTCCGGCGGCGCGGGTGCTGGCACTGGTGCGTCGCGGACGCAGCGAAGGCGTGTTCCGCACCGACCTGCCGGAGGACTGGCTGGTCGCGGTGCTCCGCATGATCATGCAGGGAGCCTCGGTCGAAGTAGAGTCCGGGCGGCTCCGTGCGGAGGACGCGGCCGACACGATCACCGCGACCGTGCTCGGGGCCTACACCGCGCGCTGAGCGTCCGGCATCGGCCCAGGCTCCGCTCTCAGAGCGAGACCCCGGTCCGCGCGTGCGCGGGCCGGGGTCTCGATGACAGGGGATGCTCGGCTCAGGCCGTGGTCAGGCGCCCCAGCTCCGCGACGAACGCGTCGACATCGGACTCCTGGGTGTCGAAGCTGCACATCCAGCGCACCTCGCGCTTGGCGGCATCCCAGTCGTAGAAGCGGAAGCTCTTGCGCAGCTCGTCGGCGACGCCCTCGGGCAGCACGGCGAAGACGCCGTTGGACTGCGTGGGCTGCGAGAACGAGACGCCGCGCACCGTGCCGTCGGCGAGGCCCGCCTCGACCTCGGAACGCAGGCGCTGAGCCATCGCGTTCGAGTGCCGCGCGTTGCGCAGCCACAGGTCGCCCTCGAGCAGCGCGATCAGCTGCGCCGAGACGAACCGCATCTTCGAGGCCAGCTGCATGTTGAACTTGCGGCCGAAGATCAGCCCGTCGGACGCTTCGGGGTTCAGCACCACGACGGCCTCGCCCAGCATCGCGCCGTTCTTGGTGCCGCCGAAGCTGAGCACATCGACGCCGGCGTCGCGGGTGAAGGCCCGCAGCGGCAGGTCGAGGGCGGCCGCTGCGTTCGAGATGCGGGCACCGTCCATGTGCAGCTTCATGCCGTGGCCGTGCGCGTGGTCGGCCAGGGCGCGGATCTCGTCGGCGGTGTAGAGCGTGCCCAGCTCGGTGGACTGCGTGATCGACACGACCAGCGGCTGTGCGCGGTGCTCGTCGCCCCACCCCCAGGCCTCGCGATCGACCAGCTCGGGGGTGAGCTTGCCGTCGTCGGTGGGCACGGTCAGCAGCTTGAAGCCGCCGACCTTCTCGGGTGCGCCCGCCTCGTCGACGTTGATGTGCGCGGTGGATGCCGCGATCACGGCGCCCCAGCGCGGCAGCATCGACTGCAGCCCCGTGACGTTGGCCCCCGTGCCGTTGAACACCGGGAAGGCCTGCACACCGTCACCGAAGTGGCCGCGGAAGACCTCCTGCAGGTGCTCGGTGTACTGATCCTCGCCATAGGCGATCTGGTGGCCGGCGTTGGCCTCCGCGATCGCCTGGAGCACCTCGGGGTGGATGCCGGAGTAGTTGTCGGATGCGAAGCCGCGCACGGCGGTGTCATGCAGAACGCTCACCGGACAAGCCTACTTCTCAGCGGATGTGCATCGCGTAGTCGCCGGAAGCGCAGCCGGTCAATATCCATCCGCCGTCGACCTGTTCTGAGGCGACGTTCGTGAGGCCGGTGGACTCCGTGACCTGCGGCTTCGCGGCGCCGGGAACCCACACGCGCAGCCCGCATCCGCGCTCGGCCGTCGTGCCGGCCAGCGCGAGCCGGCCGTCTGCGCCGGTCTCGGCGGATGCCAGCGACGAGATCCGCCCCGGAGCCGACTGCGGGTACGCGCGGCTGAGCAGGCGCAGCAGAGCCTCGTTGCCCGGGGCGTCCTCGCCGGTCTCGCAGTCCTCCGGCACCAGCGCCAGGCCGAGCGGACCGATGCCGTTCTGCGGGTCGCCGCAGGACTGCTTCCAGACCCAGTACGCGCTGCCCAGCATCCGCCGGTCCTCCTCGGCCGCATAGCGGGTCATCCGCTCCTCGATCGACCCGTCGTCGCCCCAGTAGCCGTACTCGCCCGACCACAGGATCATGGCGTGCTCTTCGGCGACCCGCTGTGCGGCCTCGAACTGGCGCTCGATGCCGACGATTGTGGGCAGGCCGAGAGAGTGGTCCATCGTGATCGACTCGGCGTACAGGTGCGGCGAGAAGGCCACGTTCGGGTCTTCCGTGAAGCCGAGTGCCGGGCCACTGTCGATGCCCAGACCCGACCACAGGATGCTGGGCTCGACGAACACGATCTGGGGTGCGCCGGCGTCGCGGATCGCGTCGATCGTGCGTGACCAGAACCGGCCGAGCCTCGCCGAGGTGGTCACCGGCGCGGTCTCACCGAAGCCGGGCTCATTCAGCAGGTCGAATCCGGCGACGGCGGGCTCGTCGGCGAAGACGCCCGCCAGCTCGCCCCAGGTGCGTACCAGTGCGGACTGCACGCCGTCGGTGTCGAACCAGAAGTGCTCGAAGGCGCGGTCACCGGCGGGGGAGATGTCACGCCCGGTGAAGGAGCAGCGCGGAGTGCCGTCGAACTGCGTCGCCCACTCGGGCGCCCCGTCGTAGCCCCACATCGGATCCGTGCCGGGCCGGCACACGTCGCCGGGCTGCGTCGGGGCGTTCGACCAGCCGTCCTGGTGCATGTCCAGCACCGTGCGGATGCCGTGCGCCTTGCCCCAGGCCACGGCCTCTTCGATCTTGCCGAGGTAACCAGGGTCGAGCCTGCCCTGCTCCGGTTCCAGCGTCGACCACGAGATGTTCAGTCGCACGACGTCGAAGCCGAGCGCGGCCATGTCGGTGTAGTCCTGCTCGGTGAGCGGACGAGTGGCCGGCACCTCGGGGCGCGCCTGGTAGAAGTCGGCCAGCTGATTGACGTTCACACCGCGCAGCAGCACCTGGTTGCCCTCGCCGTCGGCGATGCGCCCGTCCTGGACGCGCAGGAAGCCGGCGGGCACATCCGCGGCCTCGGCGCGCGTGATCGGAGCGTTCAGCAGCGCGCCGACGGTGGTCGCCACCGCCAGTACCGCGACGCCCGCGAGCACAGGGACAGGGCGGATGCCGGGGCGCCGTGCGTCTCCCGCGGGCTCGTGCTCTTCGTGCGGAGCATGCGATCCGCACGAGGCGCTCTCGTCCGCGACGCCGGCACGGCGCGCGGCGACTCGATCGGCGAGCAGCGCGACGAGGGCCGCGATCCAGCCCGCGCCCGCACCGAACGACAGGCCGTCGGCGATGAGGATGTAGGTGTTCAGCAGCGGGGCGAGGTCGCCGGTGAACCCGTTGTCGACGAAGAGTGCGATCAGGGCGAGCGCGAGACCGAACAGTCCGCCTCCGACCATCGCGCCCAGCCAGGTGCCCAGGAATCCCGGCACTCGCCGGCGGCCCCAGCGGATGCCGAGCCAGGCACCCGCGCAGAGAAGCAGGACACCGACCGCCATGAGCCCGCCCCCGTGCTCGACGCGCGGTACCGGCAGAAGTGGGGCGTAGGCGCCGCCCGTCCACCACGAGCCCGCCAGAATCGGCGCGAGCGCGGCGATCACGATTGCGGCCGGCCACGCCGTGACGGCCGATGGCCGCGTCGCTCCGGTCGGGGCGGATGCGGGGTGTTCAGTGTCTCCGGGCCGTCCGCCGGCGAGCCGGGTGACGGCCGCGATGATCAGGGCAGCCGGCACAGCCTTGGCCGTCACGTAGCCCGCCGACCAACCGGCGAGCAGCGGGTCGCCTGTCATCGCGAGCACGGTCGCGGCCTGCGCGATCAGCACGGAGAGGGTTGCGACGGCGGTCATCGTCCAGAAGCGTCCGCCGGTGCGGACGGCGCCCCACCACAGCATCCCGAGCATCACGGGCACGAAGACGACGTACCGCGCGATCGGCCACCAGAGGTCCACTCGCGGCGTGCCGCCGGGCCAGCCCACCAGGGCGAGCAGCCCGGTCGGATCGGTGATGGCTTCCAGCGCGATCAGTACGGCGGCCGTCAGGGCGGCGGCCAGGGGGCGGCGGATCCGCATGCGGCACTCCTTCGTGTGGCATCGACTCCCACCGATCCTAGGACTGAATACCAAATTGCGTACGGTTCGAAGCCGGATGTCGGTGTTCCCGCCTACCCTCGACCCATGCGCACTTTCCTGCAGGTGCTGGTGAACACGATGGTGGCGAACGTCACCACCAGCTTCCTGTGGTTCGCGCTGACCTTCTGGGTGTACCTCGAGACCAGGAACGTCATGGCGACCGGCATCGTCGGCGGCGCCTACATGCTGCTGATCGCGGTGTTCTCGATCGTGTTCGGCACCTTCGTCGACCGGCACCGCAAACGCGCGGTGTTCGTCTTCTCGAGCGCGGTCACCGCCGTCGCGTTCGTCGCCGCCGGTGTCGTCTATCTCTGGCAGCCCGAGAGCGCCCTGATCGATTTCGGCGGCCCCTGGTTCTGGGTGTTCTGCGGCTTCATCCTGTTCGGGGCCGTGGTCGAGCAGATGCGCAACATCGCGCTGTCCACCACCGTCACTCTGCTGGTGCCGGTCGAGCGCCATGCCAACGCGAACGGCATGGTCGGCACGGTGCAGGGCCTCGCCTTCCTCGTCACCAGCGTGTTCAGCGGGCTTGCGGTCGGCTTCCTCGGCATGGGCGGCACCCTCGTGATCGCCGTCGGCCTGACGGTGGTCTCGCTCGTGCACATCCTGTTCGTGCAGATTCCGGAGGAGAAACCGACCATCGATCCGGACGCCCCTTCGGCGATGGATGTGCGTGGCAGCATCCGCTCGATCCGCGCCGTGCCCGGACTGTTCGTGCTGCTGTTCTTCTCGATGTTCAACAACCTCATCGGCGGCGTCTATATGGCGCTGATGGACCCCTACGGGCTCGAGCTGATGTCGGTGCAGCTGTGGGGCATCGCGCTCGCCGTGGCATCCACCGGCTTCCTGGTCGGCGGCGCCATCGTCGCGGCCAAGGGCCTGGGGCGCAACCCGATCCGCACCATGCTGGTGCTCGTCATCGGCATGGGCGCGCTCGGCGCGGTCTTCACCATCCGGGACTGGTGGCCGCTGTACGTGGTCGGCATCTGGGTGTACATGGCGCTGATTCCCGCGGTCGAGGCCTCCGAGCAGACCGTCATCCAGAAAGTCGTCCCCTTCGAGCGGCAGGGGCGCGTGTTCGGGTTCGCCTCGGCGATGGAGGCGGCGGCGGCGCCGATCACGGCATTCCTCATCGCCCCGATCGCGCAGTACGCGATCATCCCGTTCGTCGAGTCCGAGCAGGGGCAGCAGACCTGGGGCTGGCTGGTCGGCGACGGCCGGGCGCGCGGCATCGCGCTGATCTTCTTCTTCGCGGGACTGGCGACGATCGCGCTCGCCCTGTTCGCGTTCACGACCCGCGCCTATCGCCGCCTGAGCGCGTCCTACGCGGAGGAATCCGACGACGGCGACATGCCCGCACCGGGCGCGGGCGCCGATGAGGTCGCGGCTGATGGCACTCCGCTGACCGCCCGCGGCGGTCTGGTCGACCCCGCTGCGCCGGCCGGGCACCCCGAACGCGGTGGCGCGGATGCTTGAGGCGTGCGCGCGCCGTCCTTGACGGCGCTTGAATGGCGCGAGAGCATTCCCGGGTGACCGAGACCGACGCCCCGCGTACGCTGCTGCCCGCCGATCGGCTGAAGGCCTTCACCGACGGGGTCGTCGCGATCGCGATGACTCTGCTGATCCTGCCCCTCATGGAGGGTGTGATCGACCTCGGCCGCGAAGGGCATACCGTGCTCGAGTTCCTGCAGGAGGACACCGGTCAGCTGATCAGCTTCGCCATGAGCTTCGTGCTGATCGCGTCGTTCTGGGTGACGCACCATCGCATCTACGACCGCGTCGAGCGCACTTCGCCGGTGCTGATCTGGATCACGATCGCCTGGATGTTCACGATCGTCTGGACGCCGGTGCCCACAGCGATGATCGGGTCCATGCCCGATGACGCCGCACAGAAGTCGCTGTACGTCGGCACGCTCATGGTCACGTCGCTGGTGCTGATGATCACCAGGATGTACCTGCTGCGGCATCCGGAGCTGCACGGCATCTCCGGGGAGAACCTGCGGGCCGGGATCGTCTCGGAGATCGTCGTCGTCGTCCTGTTCGCGATCGCCCTGACCGTCGCGATCGGCGTGCCGTCGATCGGCTACCTCGCAATGTTCCTGCTGGTGCTCACCGCGCCCGCGATCCGCCTGGTCAGGCGGCTGGGCCGAGGTCGACGATCCGATCGTTGAGATCCTCGGCGGGGGTGTCCCACATTCCGACGACAGCGGACGCCAACAGGCCCGGCTCCAAGGCGCCCTTGGCGCGGAACACGACGGATGCCGCGCGCAGCGGCTCCCCGGCATCCCGCGCGGCCTTCGAGAGTCCCTGTGCGACCGCCCGCGCCCATGTCTCGCTCGCGGCCTTGACGCTCGCGTAGTTCGCTCCGCCGGCCAGGGGGCGGGCGACGGCCGTGGAGGACACGATGGCGAAGCGACCGGCATCCGACGCCCGAAGCGCCGCGTCGAAGGCGCGGCTCGTCGCGCGCACGGCCGCGAACGCCGGCAGCAGTGCCGCGAGGTCGTCGTCGCTCTGCCCGGCGAGTCCGCCACCGCCGCGCCAGCCGCCCACCAGCGGCAGCACGCCGTCGACGGGGCCGAGACGCGCGGCGAGCTCGGTCATCTCCTCGAGGGAGGTCGCGTCAGAGATCTCGGTCTGCGCTCCGGCATCCGCCAGAGGTGCGAGCCGCTCGGCCGAACGGCCGGTGGCGAACACGCGCGCGCCCGAACCGATCAGCGCCTGCGTGACGGCGAGGCCGGCGGCGCTCGTCGCGCCTGCGATGAGAACGGACTTTCCTGATGCAGTCACGGGAGCACTCCTTCTGATGGCGGACGGAACGACGAATGGCGGGAGGTCATCGGTCTGCTCTCCCGCCAAACGTATCGCTCGATGTCAGTCGTCAGTGCCGCGGATACCCACGGTGGACTCGATGACCGGCTTCATCTTCTTGTCGAGGGTCTCGAAGAACATCGACAGAGGGAACTCGTCGTCCATCACCGCGTCGGTGTAGCCCTTCGGGGCGCCGGCGAGGATCTCGTCGGACAGTCCGCGGGCCCACTGCGACGCGGGGTGCGGCGTGAGCGTGCCGCGGACCAGGTCGTACGCGGCCAGCCAGTGCGCGACCTTGGGGCGGTCGATCGAGTGCCAGTACAGGTCGTCGATCGCGTCGCCGAGCGCGACCACCGCGTCGGGGACGTTCTCCCAGTCGAATGCGAGGGCCGTGTCGGTCCAGTGCAGTACGCCGTGCTGGTGCAGCCAGGCGAACAGCAGCTGACCGCCGACGGCGTCGTAGTTGCGCACCCGGGTGCCGGTGATCGCGAACCGGAAGATGCGGTCGAAGATCACCGCGTACTGAACGAGACCCGCGTAGTCGTGCATCTCGAGTTCGCTCGGGGTCAGCTGCTCGCCGGCCTCGATGCGGGCGCCGAGCGCGCGCTCGATCTTCACGGCCTCGCGGAACGCCGTCATGTCGCAGCGCATCTCCTCGAGGGAGTACAGGAAGAACGGCATCCGCTGCTTGATCATGAACGGATCGAACGGCAGGTCGCCGCGCATGTGGGTGCGGTCGTGGATGATGTCCCACATCACGAACGTCTTCTCGGTGCGGGCCTGGTCGTCGAGCATCGCGGCCGCGCGCTCGGGCAGGTCGAGGTTCGTGATCGCGGTCGCCGCGCGCACGACGCGGCGGTAGCGGGCGGCCTCGCGGTCCTGGAAGATCGCGCCCCACGTGAACGACGGGATCTCGCGCATCGCGACGGTCTCGGGGAACAGCACGGCCGAGTTGGTGTCGTAACCGGGCGTGAAGTCGATCAGGCGCAGCGAGACGAACAGCTTGTTGCCGTAGTCGCCCGCCTCGAGGTCGGCGATGAACTCCGGCCAGATCGTCTCGACGATGAGCGCCTCGACGAGGCGGTCGCTCGAGCCGTTCTGGGTGTACATCGGGAAGATCACCAGGTGACGGATGCCGTCGACGCGGTGCTGCTGGGGCTGGAAGGCCATCAGCGAGTCGAGGAAGTCGGGCACGCCGAAGCCCTCGTCGGCCCAGCGGTCGAAGTCCTTGACGGATGCCGCGAGGTACTCGGCCTCGTGCGGGAAGGCGGGGGAGAGCGCGCGGATGCCGGCGGTGATGACCGAGACGAGTTCCTTTGCCGTCTCACGATCGGCGGCCTCGGGGATCGAGCCGTCCTTGATCTGCAGCGTGCGCATCGCGATCGCGGCGTCCTTCAGCTGCAGCCAGGCGGTGCTGGTCTCGGCGACAGCGGCATCCTCGACGACCCCTTCGGCTCGCTTCGCTCGCTCAGGGCGGCGCTCGGCCTTATCGCCGATGATGGCGTGAGTGGTGGGAGTGAGAGTGGACATCGGGACCTCCGATCGTCGATGAGGCGGAAATTTTCCGGCAAGGGCCGGTATCTACCGCTATTATTCCACGTATGGATGATGCCGTCGACCGTGCGATCGTTGCTGAGGTCTCCGCTGACGGCCGGGTCACTCTGGCCCAGCTCTCCGAGTCGGTGGGGCTGTCGACCTCGGCCGTGCAGGCGCGCCTGAAGCGCTTGGAGTCCCGCGGCGTGATCACCGGGTACCGGGCGCTGCTCGACGCCGAGCAGGTCGGCAAGCCGCTCTCGGCGTTCATCGAGATCACACCTCTCGACCCGGCGCAGCCCGACAATTCGCCGGAGATGCTCGAGCACCTCGACGCCATCGAGGCGTGCCACTCGATCGCCGGCGACGCCGCCTACATGCTCTTCGTGCGGGTGTCGTCACCGCGGGCGCTGGAGCAACTCGTCCGCGACATCCGGCTCGCGGCGAACGTCAGCACGCGCACGACCGTCGTGCTGCAGACCTTCTACGAGAACAGGCCCATCGTCCCCGCGGGGGACTGAGCGTCAGGCCTGCGGGGTCCGTGCACCGAAGAGCCGCTGGCCGACGCGCACCACGGTCGACCCCTCCTCGATGGCGGCCTGATAGTCGCCGGACATGCCCATCGACAGCTCGCCGGGGCCGACCAGGTCGCGCTCGCGGGCACGATCGCGCACGTCGCGAAGGATGCGGAAGCACTCGCGCACCCGTTCGGTCTCGTTCGTGAACAGGGCCAGGGTCATCAGGCCCTGCACGCGCAGGCTGTCGCGGTGCTTCAGCTCCTCGAGGAAGGCGAGTGCCTCCTCCGGCTCGATGCCGGACTTCTGCTCCTCGGCTGACGTGTTCACCTGCACGAAGACGTCGAGCGACCGGCCGGCGGCCTGCAGACGCTTGTCCAGCGCGTCGGCGAGGCGGATGCTGTCCAGCGCCTGGAACTCGTCGGCGAAGGCCGCGACATCCTTGGCCTTGTTGGTCTGGAGGTGTCCGATCACCGACCAGCGCAGGTCGAGGTCAGCGAGGTTCTCGGCCTTGCGCTTCGCCTCCTGAACCTTGTTCTCGCCCAGGTCGGTCGCACCCGCCGCGACGGCCAGGCGCAGGCGTTCCTCGGGGACTGTCTTGCTCACGGCCAGCAGGCGGATGCCGGAGGCGTCGCGCCCCGCACGCTCTGCGGCGGCGGCGATGTTCGCCCGCACCTCGGTGAGGTTCTGCGCGAACTCCGCCACGGAGGTCGCCTGCGGATAGAGGGGGCGCGCGGGCTGATCGGTCACCCTTCGAGGGTACCCGTCGCGCGGATCGGGACGGGGGCTTCCGCCTCAATGCCGAACACCGATAGCATTCGAATACCGAACGTTGTTTTGTTTTCCGAACCTGCCGTATCGAAGGAGATACCATGCCCGACCTGTCCCGCCGCACCGCTCTCATCTCGCTCGGGGCTGCCGCCCTCACCGGTGCTGTCGTCACCGGAACAGCGGCCTCGGCGAGTGCCGCCACGGCCCCGACCTCGCAGCCGAATCGCACCGTCACCGTCCACCTCGTGCGGCACGGCCAGACCTGGATGAACCGCGCCGGCCGCATCCAGGGCTGGGCCGACTCGCCGCTCACCGAGGCAGGCGTCGATGTCGCACGGAAGGTCGGTCGCAATCTCGCCGCCGAGATCGGCGGGTTCGACGCCGCATACTCCGCCGACATGACACGCCACTTCGACACGGCCTCCGGGATCCTCTCCGCAGCAGGCTCCCCGCACACCGCGACTCGCATCGCGGGGCTGCGCGAGGTCGCCTACGGCGGGTGGGAGGGCGAGAAGCAGTCGACCGCCTACCCGACCCTGTTCGGCGCGGTGAAGGGCGACACCCTCGCCGACCTCATCGACGCCTTCGGCACGACCAACCCCGTTCCCTCGGCGGCCACGGAGAGCTGGCAGGAGGTCGCCGATCGCATGAACGCCGCGCTCACGTCCGCCGTGACCGACCGCCGACTGCCGATGCGCCACGGCGGCAGCATCCTCGCCGTGTCCAGCGGGATGTCGATCATGTGCCTGCTGGAGTCGCTGGGCGCCGAGGTGCCCGAGCCTCTCGAGAACGGTGCGGTCAGCCGCATCGTGTACGCGCGGGGCGTGTGGAGTGTCGAGAAGGTCGGCGACACGAGCTACGCCGAGTGACCAGGCGTCGAGCGGGGGCTCCGGCACCCGCTCGATGGGGAGCCATTGACGGAGTCAGTAGGATTCGGGACGTGGCATCCGGCAAGAGCAGCAAGAGCAAGAAGAGCGGCACCAGCGGAAACCCGGCCAAGCGTCCGGTGATCGAGCAGGGACCCGTCCGCGTCGGCGACTGGATCGGCGCGGCTCGACTGCGCACTCTGCCGCTGGCGGTCGCGCCGGTCGTGATCGGCACCGGCGCCGCGCAGACCGTGGACCACCATTTCCACTGGGTGATCGCTCTGGCCTGCCTCGCCGTCGCCGTGCTGCTGCAGATCGGCGTGAACTTCGCCAACGACTACAGCGACGGCATCCGCGGCACGGACGCGCACCGGGTGGGACCGGCGCGGCTCACCGCCTCGGGCCGGGTGACGGCGAAGCGCGTGCTCCTGGTCGCGCTGGTGTTCTTCGCGCTCGCCGCGCTGGTCGGCCTCGCGATCGTCATCCGCACGCAGCAGTGGTGGATGCTGGCGGTCGGTGCCGTCAGCATCGTCGCCGCCTGGTTCTACACGGGCGGCAAGCGCCCCTACGGCTACAACGCGATGGGCGAGCTGTTCGTCTTCGTGTTCTTCGGTCTGGTCGCGACGCTCGGCACCACGTGGGTGCAGGTGTACACCCTGCCGCTGGAGGCCTGGATCGGCGCGGTCGGCGCCGGACTGTTCGCCTGCGCCGTGCTGCTGGCCAACAACCTGCGCGACATCGACCAGGACCGCGAGGTGGGTAAGCGCACACTCACCGTGCTGATCGGCAAGGCGGCGACGCGCGTGATCTACACGCTCTTCGTCCTCATGCCGTTCGTGTTCTCGGTGCTCTACGCGCTGCTGTATCCGATCGCGTGGATCTCGCTGCTGGTGCTGCTGGCGGTGCTGCCGGCGATCCTCATCGTGTGGACCTACCGGCAGGCCCGCGAGCTGATCATCGCCCTGAGCCTCACCTCGCTGTCGTCTCTGGCCTGGGCCGGTCTCATCTATTGGGCCCTGGTCGGCTGAGAGGCAGGCGCCGGCTGATGGACCTCTTCGCTCTTCCCGCCGAACCCGGCCGCGAGAGCGAGGACGCCTGCGCGATCGGCGACGGCATCGCCGTCGTCGTCGACGGCGCGGGGCTCCCCAAGACGATGCGGCAGGGCTGCGGCCACTCGGTCGCCTGGTACGCCCGGACGCTGGCCGAGGCCCTCCGCGTACGCCTGGAGGACTCCACCGCAGTCATGACGGATGCCCTTGCCGGTGCGATCGCCGAGGTCACCGCCGCGCACCGCGGCACCTGCGATCTGGATGCCGGCTCGCCGAGCGCCACGGTCGCGGCCTGGCGCATCGACGGTGACGATGTGGAGCATCTCGTGCTCTGCGACGCCTCGGTCGTGCTCGCTCACCGCGACGGCACTGCCATGGAGGTCACCGACGACCGCATCAACCTGGCGGTCGCTCGCCGCGCCGCCGAGCTGCTCGGCGATGGCGCGCACACACACGCCGACATCGCCGCGGCCCGGTTCCGCGCGCTCGACGAGACGCGCAACGTCGAGGGCGGTTTCTGGTGCGCGCAGACCGATCCCGATGCCGCGCAGCACGCCCTCACCGGACGTACGCCGATCGCGGAGCTCGCTGCGATCGTGGCGTCCTCCGATGGAGGCACCCGGGGCTTCCAGCTGGTCGGCGCGCACTCGCTCGAGCGGTTCGCCGAACTGGCGATCGCCGGTCGGCTGGCCGAGATCGCGGGGGAGATCCGCGCTGCGGAGGATGCGAAGCACGACTGGGTCTTCGCCAAGCCGCACGACGACATCGCGCTCGTGGCTCAGCGCTTCGCTCCGGAGCGCTGAGCGCTCAGAGCCCCGCGCCGACAAGACCCTCGCCGAGCGGGGTGCGCAGATGCAGCATGCGGTTCCCCTCGCGGGAGCTGGTGAGCAGACCGGCGTCGCGCAGCACCGTCAGGTGATGGGATGCGGTGGATACGGCGATTCCGGCATCCGCGGCGACCTGCGAGGTGGTGCGCGGGACGTGCGCCTGCAGCAGGATGCCGGCGCGCACCGGCCCGACCAGGGCACCGAGGGACTGCGCCAGGTCGGCGGAGTCCCTCGCCCAGCCGGCGGTGACGCCCCTGGCGGGATAGAACAGCGTGGGCTGCGCGGGCGGCTCCGTCAGAACCATGCACCCCCATGACGACATCACCGACGGCACCAGGACGAGCCCGCTGCCGCGGCAGTCGACGTCCTCGCTGTGCCTGCGCAGCTGCACCCGCACCGCACCGTCGCTCCAGCGCACCGAGCGGTGCAGCTCCCCGGCCATGGCGGCGAGGCCGTCGGCGGTGACGGTCCTGGCGCGCACGGCGATGTCGGCGCGCAGCATCCGCTCCAGCTGCGGCCAGACCGGGGCGAGGGCGGCATCCCACACCTGCTCCCAGGCGTCCGCGATCAGGGCGCGTGCGCGCTCCGGGTCGGCCCGCATGCGACGAAGCGCCTGCTGCCGCTCGCCCGATGAGCGCTGGATCATCTTGCCGAGGTCGACGAGGATGCCGGGCAAAGGCGCCACCCGCAGAGCGGCGACCTCGTCGGCGGGCGTCAGATCCCAGCGGGCGTCGGTGGTGAGGAAGTCCGGCATGTATCCGTCGGCGCCGATCACCTGAGCGAGCAGGCTGAACGGTTCGCGGGGAACCGAATCGCGCACCTGTTTCAGCCATCCCCACTGCAGCGGATGCTCCGCGGGCCGCAGCAGCACACGAACGGCGTGCGCGAACTCGTGCCCAGGCGAGACTCCGAACCGCACCGCCTGGATGTCGCCTGGGCTCAGCCGGAAGTCGACCCGGTGATCCGGGCTCTCGACGCCCTCGCGTGGGCGGGTGTTTCGATCCACATCGAAACTCTAGGGGCTCTTCTCCACGGGCGAAAGAGTGGAACCACCGCAAGAGAAGGAGCACATCATGGTCGAGACACTCGCCGTTCCCACCCTCGTCGCGCCGGATGAGATCCGGCTCGGCACGGGGAGCAGCCGTCGGTTCCCGGGCAGCGAGCACGGGGCAGGCATCTCGTACTTCTACATCGACAATCAGCCGGGCCAGGGCGCCTCGCTGCACTGGCACCCGTACCCCGAGACCTGGGTCGTGCTCGAGGGCGACGTGACGTTCGTCGTCGGCGACGAGCAGATCCTCGCGACCGCCGGCGACACCGTCACCGGCCCGGCCTACGTGCCGCACAAGTTCACCAACACCGGTACCGGCACGATGCGCCTCATAGGCATCCACGCCTCTGCCATCATCATCCAGACAGACCTCGATCCTTCGTCAGGCTCAGGAACCGAATAGGAGTCAGATGTCCTTCCAGGCATACCTCGACAACATCGAGACCAAGACCGGTCTCACCCCGCGCGAGTTCATCGAACTGGCATCCGACAAGGGCTTCGGGCCTGGCACGAAGGCCACCCCGATCCTTGAGTGGCTGAAGGCCGACTACGACCTGTCCCGCGGCTACGGGATGGCGCTCGTGCACGTGATCACCAAGGGGCCGCAGATCAGCACCAAGCACGTCGGCACCGACGGCACGCACGCGGATGCCTCCGACACGCTCTGGCTGGACGGCGCAGCCAGCAACCCCGCGAACGCCTGAAAGGAACACGATGACCGTACGAGTCGATTTGAACATCTCACTGGACGGGTATGCCACCACCACCGACCAGACGCCGGAGAACCCCTTCGGCGAGGACTGGGGTCGCCTGGTCGCGGCCTACACCGCGACCCGCACCATGCAGCAGCGCGTGTTCGGCGACACCTCGGGCGCGGGCACCACCGGCGTCGATGAGAAGTACGCCGCCGCCTACTTCGAGGGCATCGGCGCCGAGATCATGGGCGCGGGCATGTTCGGCCTGCACGACCACGGCGACGACCCGGGCTGGCGCGGCTGGTGGGGTGAGGAGCCGCCGTTCCACGCACCCGTCTTCGTGCTCACACACACCCCGAGACCGTCGATCTCCTTCGAGAACGGCACCGAGTTCCACTTCATCGAGGCCACGCCCGACGAGGCGCTGCGGCGGGCCACCGAGGCGGCCGCAGGCAAGGACGTGCGCATCGGCGGCGGCATCGAGACGGTCAGGCAGTTCCTGGTCGCGGGGCTCGTCGACCGGCTGCACGTCGGGATCGCGCCGATCCTGCTGGGCCGCGGCGCAAACCTCTGGCAGGACCTGCGCGGGCTGGAGGACAGCTGCGAGGTGACCAGCGAAGTCGCCGAGAGCGGTGTGATCCACGTCACGTTCCGCAGGCGCTGAAAGAGAGGAGCGGATGCCGAGAACCGGCATCCGCTCTGTCATCGTCAGTTCTCGGAGGGCCTCTCCGACGCTTCGGGAGTCGCGTCGTCTTCGACGTCCTCGTCGGTCGGCTTCTCGGAGTTGCGCGCAGCGCGACGCTCGTAGATGTCACGCGAGGTGGCCGACAGCGGCGTGCGCAGGAACAGCAGCGAGATGCTCATGCCGATGAGCGCGGCGAACAGGGCCGCCAGCCACCAGAACTCCTGGAAGATCGGGAAGAAGAAGTACAGGATCGCCAGCGGCACCAGGAACGCCAGGAGACGCAGCACGGTGTACACGAGGAGGGGCGGCAACTTCTTCACCCGAACAGCTTAGGCGGGGCGCTTAGGACTGGGCTGGGCGCCGGATTCCGCGCCTACACTGGAGACATGGCGCGGGTTCTCATCGTCGGCGGTTTTCTCGCCGTCGTGTTCTGGGTGTTCAGCATCGTCGACTGCGCAGCGCAGCCGGCGACGCGGCACCGTGGTGTGTCGAAGGGCGCCTGGGTCGCGATCGTCGTCCTGATCCCGGTGATCGGCGGCATCCTCTGGTTCCTGCTCGGGCGGCGACGCAAGGGCGACCGCTCGGACACCCGACCGTACGCACCGGACGACGACTCCGAGTTCCTGCGCGGCATCAACCGCAAGGAGCAGGACGCACGCATCCGCGAGCTCGAAGAGGAGCTCGCCCGGCTCGACGACGACGGCGACCACCCGGACCCTCGGTCGTGACGACGGATGCCGGGTCGCCGGCGAGCGCGGCCGCGGTCGATCTGCTCGCCGAGTTGATCGCGCACGGCGTGCGCGATCTCGTGCTCTCGCCGGGCTCCCGTTCGCAGGCCCTCGCGCTGGCCGCGACAGCGCTCGACCGCGCCGGGCAGCTGCGCGTGCACGTGCGCATCGACGAGCGCGTCGCCGGATTCACCGCCCTCGGCATCGCGCGCGAGACGCGCGTGCCGGTCGCCGTGGTCTGCACCTCGGGCACCGCGGCGGGCAACCTGCTGCCGGCCACGATGGAGGCCTTCCACTCCGGCGTGCCCCTGCTGCTGCTGACGGCCGACCGCCCGCCCGAGCTGCGCGGGGTGGGCGCCAACCAGGCCACCGTGCAGCCGGGCATCTTCGGACCGTTCGTGCGCTGGGCGGTGGACGCCCCGGTGCCGGGCGCGGCGCCGGTGCCGGTGCCCGCGTCGGATAACACGGACGAGATTCCGTCCGCCCGGCATGCCGACGGCCAACACGCCGTCCAGGTGCCGGACCGTCTGTCGATTCCGACGGCGGAGGCCGTGGACGTCCGGATGGCCGGCCGCGCGCCGGCGCCGGATGCCACGGATGAAGCGCGTGCGGCACGGCACGGCGCCGCCGGACACGCCGGGCATCGCGCGGATCGCCTGTGGGTTCCCACGGCGGATGCCGTAACCGCCTGGTCCGGTCTCGGTACCGAGGCCGTCCGGGCCGCCATGGGCATCGCCGGCACCGGCCTTCCGGGCGTCGCCGGCCCCGTGCATCTGAACCTCCCGGCCCGCGAGCCGCTCTCCGCGGCGATCGACGTGGACGCCGTCGCCGGACCGGCTCCGCAGCTCCCGGCACCTGAGCCGCTCGTGCTCCCGCGCGGTCCGCGCACCGTCGTGATCGCCGGTGCCGATGCGGGCGCCGACGCGGAGGAGGTCGCCTACGCCGGCGGATGGCCGCTGATCGCCGAGATCGTGAGCGGGGCGCGCTACGGACGGCTGGTCGTGCACGGCTATCGCGGGCTGCTCCGCGACGAGAGCCTCGGCGGCCGCGTCGAGCGCGCTGTCGTCCTCGGGCATCCGACTCTCAGCCGAGAGGTGACCGCGCTGCTGTCGCGCGACGACGTCGAGGTGGTCGCGGTGCACGGCGGGGGAGAGCCGCTCGATCTCAACGGCCGGACGACGGCGGCATCCGCCGTGTCCGTCGAGCCGGGCGCGACCGACCGGCAGTGGCTGGGCGCCTGGATGACGGTGTCGCAGGCCTCTGTCGTCGACCTCTCCGAGGCCGCGCCCGACCAGGCCGGCCTCTATTCCGACGATCATGCCGCTCGGCTCGGCGCGGTGAAGGCCGAACTCGACGCCGTGCGCCGCCCCGTCGACCGTGCGCTGCTCGCCGACGCCGTCTGGCGGGCGACCTGGCCGCACGACCGTCTCGTCTTCGGGTCCTCACGGCTGGTGCGCGTGGCCGATCAGGTGCTCGGCGGCAAGAAGGTGCCCGTGCACGCCAACCGCGGACTGGCCGGCATCGACGGGACGATCGCCACGGCGATCGGTATCGCCATCGCCAGCCAGGACGACGGCGCCCCCGGTGTGACCCGCGTGCTGCTCGGCGACCTCGCCGCACTGCACGACGTCGGCGCACTGCTGCTGCCCGCAGGCGAGACGGCGCCCCGCATCCAGGTCGTGGTCGGCAACGACGGCGGCGGCACGATCTTCGACGGACTCGAGGTCGCGGCATCCGCACCGCAGGAAGACCTGGACCGCGCCTTCTACACGCCGCAGGCGGCGCGCTTCGCCGACCTCGCGGCGGCCTACGGGTGGGAGTACCAGCGGGTCTCGACCCGCTCGGCCCTCGACCAGGCTCTCACCTCGCCGGTGACCGGGCCGCAGCTCATCGAGGTGCCGCTCGAACGCTAGGCTCGACCGGATGGATCAGGACACAGAGCGATTCGCCGCCTGGAGCGACGAACTCCGCCGGGTGCACGCCCGCCTGCGTGAGGCCCTGCGCGTGACCCGCGAGACGCTCGCCGCGGGCGAGCAGGCGGCGCCGGCGACCCGCGACCTGCTGCTGTACTGCCGTGGATTCTGCAGCGCGCTCGACGCGCACCATCGTGGCGAGGACCGGTCGCTGTTCCCCGCGATCGAGCGGGAGCATCCGGACCTGGCGCCGGTGCTGCGCAAGCTCGAGCAGGACCACTCGATGATGGCGCACCTGATCGGCGGCCTGCAGTCGGCCGTCGACTCGGATGCCGCGCCGGCCGATCTGGCCGGCCACCTGGACGGTCTCGGCGCGATCATGGAGAGCCACTTCCGGTACGAGGAGCGGCAGCTGCTGACCGTGCTGGAGACCCTCGCGGAGGATGCCGCGCCGCGCGACGCGCTCGGCACGCTCTGACGCGCTTCCGCATGCGGCAGGATGTCACCATGGCGAAGCAGCTGTGGCAGGAGCATCCTTCCGAGATCCTGCGCGTGGGCGAGGGATTCCGCCTCGCCGACGTCGATCCGGAGTCGACGCCTGGCTTCCCGCACGGGAAGTCGCACGGCGAGAGGGAGCTGGAGAAGCGCCGCGAGGCTCTCGGGGACCTGCAGGAGCGGCTCTTCGCCGCCAGCCGCGTCGGCAGCGACACGGATGCCGTGCTGCTGGTGCTTCAGGCGATGGATTCCGCCGGCAAGGGCGGCATCGTGCGGCACGTCGTCGGCGGCGTCGACCCGCAGGGTGTGGAGCTGGCCGCCTTCAAGGCGCCCACCGCGGAGGAGCGCGCCCACGACTTCCTCTGGCGTGTGGAGAAGCGGCTCCCGCAGCGCGGGTTCATCGGCGTCTTCGACCGTTCGCACTACGAGGATGTGCTGATCGGGCGGGTGCGCTCTCTCGCCCCCGGCACCGAGATCGAACGCCGGTACGGCGCGATCCGCGAGTTCGAGCAGCAGGTCGCGGCATCGGACACTCGCATCGTGAAGGTCATGCTGCACATCTCGCCCGACGAGCAGAAGGCCCGACTCATGGAGCGGCTCGACCGCCCCGACAAGCACTGGAAGTACAACCCCGGCGACGTCGACGAGCGGATGCTCTGGGGCGACTACATGGACGCCTACCAGACCGTCTTCGACCGAACCTCGACGGCGGATGCCCCGTGGCACGTCGTCCCCGCGAACCACAAGTGGTACGCGCGGCTGGCCGTGCAGGAGCTGCTCATCGCGGCGCTGGAGGACATCGACCCGCAATGGCCCGCGGCCGACTTCGACGTGCCGACCGAGAAGAGGCGCCTCGCGGAGAGCTGAGGAACGGCACGCGTCCGAGGCCGCGGATGGATTTCGCATGCTCGCGCGCGCCTTGCGAGGCGTTTTCCATCCGCTCGTCTGCGGCGCGGATGGATTTGGCCGCTGCAGGCGCCTGCTGAGCGGCGTTTTCCATCCGCGTGCGCTCGAACAGAGGCTGCCTCAGCGAAGACTGACCCCGAGCGTCCCCCGAATCTCAGGCCAGCGCGTCGACGATCGGGCGGAACTTCACCCGGGTCTCGAGCAGTTCGGTCTCGGGATCGCTGCCCGCGACGATGCCGGCGCCGGCGTAGGCGGTGACCGGGATCGTGTCGGTGCGGGTGCCGTCCTCATCCGGTGCGCCGCCGCCGAACTGCGCACAGCGCAGGGCGACCGCCCACTCGCCGTTGCCCGTGGCATCCACCCAGCCCACCGGTCCGGCGTACCGGCCGCGGTCGAAGGGCTCCAGACGCCGGATCGCTTGCACCGCGAGGTCCGTCGGCGTGCCGCCGACCGCAGCGGTGGGATGCAGCACGCCGACCAGGTCGAGCGCGGAGGCGCCGTTCGACAGCTCCGCCTCCACGTCGGTCGCGAGGTGGAACAGGTTGGGCAGCTTCAGGATGAACGGCTCGTCGGCCGCTGCGAGGGCGCGCACGTGCGGTCGCAGCGAGGCGAGCAGGCTCTGCACCGCGTACTCGTGCTCGTCGAGGTCCTTCGTGCTGGAGGCGAGGTAGGCGGATGCCGCGGTGTCGGCGTCCGCGTCGGCGCCGCGGCCGATCGTGCCGGCGAGCACCCGCGCGGTGACGGTGCCGCCCTGCACGGTGACGAGCGTCTCCGGGCACGCGCCGATGAACCCGTCGACCGAGTAGGTCCAGGTGTCGGGGTAGCCGGTCGCCAGGGCACGGACGAGCCGGCGCAGGTCGGAGCCCACGGGGACGGTGCCGGTGAGGTCGCGGGCCAGTACGACCTTCTCGTAGTCGCCCGCGGTGATCTCGGCGACGGCGCGGCGCACCGAGTCCTGGTAGCCCTCCGGCGTCTGCGCGCCGGGGCCGAGGGTGCCCGCCCAGTGCGGGCCGTACTCGCGCGGTGCGACATCCGCCGGCGCGTCGTCCTCCGCACCGCGGATGCGGGTGATCCAGCCGCGACCGTCGCGGCGGCCGATGATCGTCGCGGGCACGATCAGCACGGCGTCTCGTGCGGAGCCCTCGTCGAAGGTGAGGGTGCTGAAGCCCACCAGGCCGGTGCCGGGCAGCTTCACCTCGTCGTCGATCTTCGCGGCGGATGCCAGGTCGCGCCACGCATCCGCGATCATCGCGGCGCGCAGCGGTCCTGCGCCGGCAGGCACGCGGATCGTGATCACGTGCTGGTCTCCGGCGGCGACCATGCCGTCGCCGCGGCGCAGCCAGGCGACCGGATCGTCGGGGTCCGCGTACACCAGCAGATCCTCGACCGGGTCGATCTCACGGGTCTCCACGACCAGTCGGGTAGTCACCGGATCAGTCTATTCGCGCGAATTCAACGCAGTGGGCGGTCCAGCCCCAGAGCGACGAGCCTGTCGATCCAGGCATCCGCCGTGGCGTCGTCGAACGGCGCCTGCTGCGCGCGCACCTGCGTCTCGAGCTCGGCCGCGCGGGCCTCGAGCTGGGCCATGATGTCGGCGGGGTAGCCGAACTGCGCGCTGTGCTCCTGCCACTCGTCCTGGTCCACGGTGCGGGTGCCGCGCTCGTCGAGGTGCCGCACCACGTCGAGATCCATGTCGATCGCGGTCGCGAGCAGCGGGTCGTCCTCCGACCAGCGCACGTCCCAGGCGAGGTCGATGTAGATGCGCATCGCCCGCGGATGCCCGCGGTGCACGGTGAGCGCGTAGTCGGAGGCATCCCGCGGCACGAGCGTGACGTTCGGGCTCTCCGCCACGAACGACCTGCCGGGGCGGGAACTGGTCCAGCCGACCGGCTGGCCGATCCAGTCGCCCCACTGGTCCGCGCCGAGGTACACGCCCTCGCCGCCCCAGTGCTCTGAGCCGTCCCACTTGCGCCACTGGAAGATCATCGTCTGGCCGGGTTCAGGACGCTGTGCACTCACTCGGCCGAGTCTACGACCGCCGTGATGCCGCCCCGTAGTATCGAAGGATGACCGCAGAGCCCAACCGCGCCGACCTCGGCAAGGACCCGGCCCGCGTCAGCGGGATGTTCGACCAGGTCGCCGCCGGATACGACCGCACCAACACGGTGATGACCGTCGGCAACGACGCGCTCTGGCGCGCGGCGACCACGCGGGCCGTCGCGCCCCGGCGCGGCGAACGGATCCTCGACCTGGGTGCGGGCACGGCATCCTCCTCGGCCTCGCTCGCGGAGAGCGGCGCCGACGTCGTCGCCGCAGACTTCTCGCCCGGGATGCTGGCCGAGGGCGAGCGCCGGCACGGCGATCTGCCGAACCTCAGCTTCGTCGAGGCGGATGCCACCGATCTGCCCTTCGGGGACGCCGAGTTCGATGCGGTGACGATGTCGTACAGCCTGCGCAACGTGCAGGACCCGAAGAAGGCGATCGCCGAGCTGTTCCGCGTGACCAAGCCCGGCGGGCGCCTCGTGATCAACGAGTTCTCCACGCCGCCGTCGCCGATCTTCCGCGCGTTCTTCGGCTTCTACAACTCGCAGGTGCTGCCGCGCGTGGCTCGGGTGGCAGGAACGAACGGCGAGGCATACGACTATCTGAACGAGTCGATCCGGGAGTGGCCCGACCAGAAGACGCTCGCCGCCTGGCTGCGCGAGGCGGGCTGGATCGACGTCGCCTGGCGCAACCTCTCCTTCGGCATCGTGGCACTGCACCGGGCTCGCAAGCCGGTCGCCTGATCGCAGGTAGGCTGGATGCGTGACTTCGAGCCCCGACGCCCCGGGCACGCGCCTTGCGAGCCTGCTGGGCTTCAGCGACCGCCTGTTCCTCGGGCCTTCAGCGCGCCGTCTGTCGCGTGAGGTCGAGGCAGGCCTCGAACTCGTCGAGTCCGGCCTCGCCGAAGACCTCAAGGCCACGGACTCGGTCGCCGATGCCGCCAGCCGCTATCTGTACGAAGCGGGCGGCAAGCGCATCCGACCGATCCTCACCCTGCTGACCGCACAGCTCGGCGACGGCAACATCCCCGCCGTGATCGACATCGCCAAGGCGCTCGAGCTCACACACCTCGGCTCGCTGTACCACGACGACGTCATGGACGGCGCGGACAAGCGCCGCGGTGTCCCCTCCGCCCACGAGGTGTGGGGCAACAATGTCGCCATCCTCACCGGCGACATCCTGTTCTCGCGCGCCAGCCAGCTCATGTCGCACCACGGCGATCGCGCCATCCGACTGCAGTCCGACACCTTCGAGCGGCTCGTTCTCGGCCAGCTGCACGAGACCGTGGGGGCGCAGCCGGGCGACGACCCGATCGAGTTCTACCTGCAGGTGCTCTCCGACAAGACCGGTTCGCTGATCGCCGCCGCCACACAGGGTGGTGTGATCTTCTCGAACGCTCCGGCCGAGTACGAGGAGCCCATGCGCATCTTCGGCGAGAAGATCGGCGTCGCCTTCCAGCTGCTCGACGACGTGATCGACCTGTCTGCGAACCCGGCAGACACGGGCAAGGTGCCTGGCACCGACCTGCGCGCCGGCGTGCCGACCATGCCGCTCCTGCTGCTCCAGCAGGAGGACTCCGGCGATCTCGCGCACCGCATCGACGAGGGCGTCTCCCGCATCGCCGACGGCGAGGACGCCGCGCTGCTGGACGGCCCGCTCGCCGAGCTGCGCGACCACCCGGCCACGCAGCGCACTCGCGAGCTCGCGCACTCCTGGACGAAGGAGGCGATCGCCGCTCTCGGCGTGCTGCCGAAGGGCTCCGTCCGGGAGGCGCTCACCCGATTCGCGGAGAGCCTCGAGGAACGCTCGCGCTGAGCGGCGTCCTGCTCGCAGGCCTCTGATACCGACCTCACGGAAGGACACTCATGACCAAGCTCAGGCTGGCTATCGTCGGCGCAGGCCCGGCAGGCATCTACGCCGCCGACCTCCTGCTGAAGGCGGAGCGCAAGTTCGACGTGTCGATCGACCTGTTCGAGCAGCTGCCGGCGCCGTACGGCCTGGTGCGCTACGGCGTCGCCCCCGACCACCCGCGCATCAAAGGCATCATCAACGCACTGCGCGACGTGCTCGACCGCGGCGACATCCGCCTGTTCGGCAACGTGCGCTTCGGCGAGGACATCACGCTCGAAGACCTGAAGCGGCACTACAACGCGGTGATCTTCGCCACCGGCGCGGTCCGCGACACCTCGCTCGACATCCCCGGAATCGACGCGCTCGGCTCCTACGGCGCTGCCGACTACGTGAGCTGGTTCGATGGGCACCCGGACGTCCCGCGGGAGTGGCCGCTGGTTGCGGCATCGGTCGGCGTGATCGGCAACGGCAACGTCGCACTCGACGTGTCGCGCATGCTCGCCAAGCATGCCGAGGACCTGCTGGTCACCGAGGTTCCGCGCAACGTCTACGAGGGCATGAAGGGCAGCGCCGTCACCGACGTGCACGTCTTCGGCCGTCGCGGCCCCGCGCAGGTGAAGTTCACGCCGCTCGAACTGCGCGAGCTCGGCGAGCTGCGCGATGTCGACATGGTCGTCTACGACGAGGACTTCGACTACGACGAGGCCTCGAAGGACGCCGTGGCCAGCAACAAGCAGGTCATGGTGATCGACCGCATCCTGCAGTCCTGGCGCAAGCTCGACTCGGTGAACAACGCGGGCGGCACGGCGTCGCGCCGGCTGCACCTGCACTTCTGGGCCCGGCCCGTCGAGGTGCGCAAGGACGAGCAGGGACGCGTCGCGGCGCTGGTCTACGAGCGCACCAAGTCGGACGGTGCGGGTGGTGCGGTGGGCACCGGCGAGATGCGCGAGGTGCCGATGCAGGCGCTTTACCGCGCGATCGGCTACTTCGGCTCGCCGCTGCCTGACGTGCCCTTCGACAAGAAGCACGGTGTCATCCCGAACCGCGAGGGCCAGGTGCTGGAGAACAAGTCCAACCAGCGCGTGCCCGGCATCTACGCCACGGGGTGGATCAAGCGCGGTCCGGTCGGCCTGATCGGGCACACCAAGTCCGACGCGATGGAGACCGTGCGGCACCTCATCAACGACCAGGGGTCGTGGTGGCAGCCCGAGGTCCCCGGCGAGGACGCGATCCCGGCCCTGCTGCAGGAGCGCGGCGTGCTGTGGACCGATCTGGACGGCTGGCACCGTCTGGACGCGCACGAGATCGCACTGGGTGAGCCCGAGGGACGTGCCCGTGTGAAGGTCGTTCCCCGCGACGAGATGGTCCGCGTCTCGCGCGACTGACGCGTCCGGTCCCAGCGCCTTCGTCTCGTCGCTTCGCTCCTCGCTCAGGATCCGCGGAGCGAGACGAAAGGCGGATACGCTGACCCCATGGGGGAGTGGACGCCGGACGTGCTGGGCGACGAGTTCGTCCAGCAGACCCTGCCGCTCGGTCACGACGACGAGGGCGAGGTCGTCGCCACGCTGGTGCGCGCCCTGCCGGATGCGCCCGAGCCCGTGCCCGCGCCGACGTTCTGGCAGCGGCTGCGCGGCATCCGTCCCATGCCGGCCCCGGTGCCACCGTTGGCCGACGTCGACGTGCTCTACGTGCATGGCTGGTCGGACTACTTCTTCCAGAAGAGGCTCGCCCGTTTCTGGACCGCGCGCGGAGCGCGCTTCTTCGCGCTCGACCTGCGCAAGTACGGCCGCAGCCTGCGACCGGGCCAGACGCCCGGCTACATCGACGACCTCGCGACCTACGACGAGGACATCGCTGCAGCGCTCGCGGTGATCAGAGAGGGACAGGATGCCGAGCATCGGCGCCTCATGCTCTTCGGACACTCGACCGGGGGACTGATCCTCAGCCTGTGGGCCGACCGGCATCCGGGTGAGGCCGCCGGGATGGTGCTGAACAGCCCCTGGCTGGAGTTCCAGCTGCCTCGCTTCCAGCGGGAGACGATCGCGCCACTGGTGGGGATGCAGGCGAAGTACTGGCCTCTGGAGAAGGCGCCGCAGGTGGATCTCGGGTTCTACACGCGCGCCCAGAACGCGGTCGCCGACCCCACCGACCCGATGGACGTGAACCTGGACTGGCGTCCGGAGCAGACGATGACGGTCTACGCCGGCTGGCTCAACGCGATCCTCACCGGGCATCGGCAGATCGCCGCCGGCGTGCGGATCGATGCACCGGTTCTCGTCCTGCTGTCCGCGCGCACGGCCATGCCGACGGCATGGTCGGAGGCACTCACGAGCGCCGACACCGTGCTCTGGGTCGACGACATCGCCAGGGCTGCGCTGAAGCTCGGTCCGTCGGTGACCGTGGCGCGCATCGACGGCGCCCTGCACGACGTGTTCCTGTCGCGCCACGAGGCGCGGGAGGACGCCTATGCGCGCCTGGCGCAGTGGGTCACGGGATGGGATGCCGCGACGCGGCAGCGCTGACTGTCAGAGCGAGCCGCTCTGGTTGTTCCGCACCCCGGCGTCGCCGGTCCAGGGCGGAGCGCCCTCGATCGTTCCTGATCCGGAGCGGCGCACGCCCAGCGCGATGGCGACGCCGACGAGTACGGTGACAGCGACTCCGATGATGACCCCCGGCAGGAGGTCCTGGAGGAGGAAGCCGAGCGCGAGCCCCGCGGCCGCGCCGATCGCCAGTGCGAGAAGCCAGGCGCCGATGAGATAGCCGCGGCCGGCTCGAGGAATGCGCGTCTCGTCCATGGCGGGAGAGTATCGGTCGCCGTGGGAAAGCGCCAGAGGTCCGCCGCCGGTGGCCGCTGAACCGTCGGTGATCACGCCTGCTCCGGCTGCTCCTCGACCCCATCGACCTCATCGACCTCATCGACGAGCTGGATTCCGCCCGTCGTGTTCGCGGAGTGCATCAGCCGCTCGATCCAGGCGGCGTTGAGTTCCGGCGGCTGCGCATCATCGAACACGAAGCGCAGCGGGATCGAGGGATGCAGCCAGATCGTCGTCCTGCCCACGGGCTGACCGTCGGCATGCCGCCAGCTCAGTGTGAAGCTCTCCTGCCGGCGCAGCTTGGTTGAGATCACGACCTTCAGATGAGCGAGTGTCCGGTCCTCGATGAAGATCGGGTGTTCGGAGTCGTCGTAGATGAGCGCGCCCATCCTCCGACGCTACGCGCAGTCCGCGCCCGGCGGCACCCCGAATCGAGTGCGTGCACCGGGCGCGGGAGCGATGATCAGCGGTAGTTGATGAACTGCAGATCGATGTCGAGGTCGCTGCCCTTGAGCAGCGCGATGACGGCCTGCAGATCGTCGCGGCTCTTGGACTGCACGCGCAGCTCGTCGCCCTGGATCTGGCTCTTCACGCCCTTGGGGCCCTCGTCGCGGATGATCTTGCCGATCTTCTTCGCGTTCTCGCTCGAGATGCCGTCCTTGAGCGAGGAGACGATGCGGTACTCCTTGCCGCTGGCGAAGGGGTCGCCGGAGTCGAGGCTCTTCAGCGAGATGCCGCGCTTGATGAGCTTGGACTGCAGCACGTCGAGGACCGCCTTCGCGCGCTCCTCGGAGTTCGCCTTGATCAGGATCTGCTCGCCGCTCCACGCGACAGAGGCGTCGGTGCCCTTGAAGTCGTAGCGCTGCTCGATCTCCTTGCGGGCCTGGTTCACGGCGTTTTCGGCCTCCTGGTGATCAACCTTGGAGACGATGTCGAATGAAGAGTCAGCCATGCCGCCAAGTGTAACGAGTGCGGCCCCGAGGCATCCGATATGGAAGCGCTTCCATGAAGTGGAACCCAGCGACTGTAAGGTCACAGCTAGATATCACCGCTCCGGGGCATTGCGCGGGGCGGCTTCTTCCATGCATACTGTAAGCGCTTGCAGTTTTGCAGGCCACACGCATCGAGAGAGGCACACCACCAATGAAGGTGAACAAGAGGAGCATCGCGGCCTTCGGCGCGATCACCGTTCTGACCTCGCTGGCGCTCGCCGGCTGCAGCAGCGGTTCCACGGACGACAAGGGCTCGGACGCGGGCGCGAAGAGCGGCAAGCTGACCGTCTGGGTCGACGCCGAGCGCGTCGACGCCCTCACCGGCGCCGCCAAGGCCTACGAGAAGAAGACCGGCGTCGAGGTCGACATCGTCGGCAAGGACGTCGACACCATCAAGGACGACTTCATCCAGCAGGTGCCGACCGGCAAGGGCCCTGACATCACCATGGGTGCGCACGACTGGCTCGGCGAGCTCTCCACGAACGGCGTCGTCGCGCCGATCGAGCTCGGCGACTCCTCGAAGGACTACCTCCCCGTCGCGCTGCAGGCGTCGACCTACGAGGGCACCACCTACATGCTCCCCTACGCGGTCGAGAACATCGCCGTGCTGCGCAACGCCGACCTCATCAAGGAGCCGGCGACCAGCTTCGACGACATGATCGCGAAGGGCAAGGCCGCCGGCCTCGCCCAGCCGTTCGTCGTCGAGCAGGGCAAGGAGGGCAACCCCTACCACCTGTACCCGTTCCAGACCGCGTTCGGCGCCCCGGTGTTCGGCACCGACGACACCGGCTCCTACGACCCGACCGACCTGCAGCTCGGCAGCGCCGGCGGCTTCGAGTTCGCGAACTGGCTGTCCGCTCAGGGCAAGGCCGGCACGCTGAACACCGACATCGACGGTGAGATCGCCAAGCAGCAGTTCATCGACGGCAAGGCCGCCTTCTGGCTGACCGGTCCGTGGAACGTCGGCGCCGCGAAGGACGCCGGCATCAACCTGGCGATCGACCAGATCCCCAGCCCGACCTCCGAGGTCGCCTCGCCGTTCGCCGGCGTGAAGGGCTTCTTCGTCAGCGCCGAGTCGAAGAACAAGGTCGCCGCGAACGACTTCCTGGTCAACTACATCGGCACCGAGGACGTCCAGCTCGAGCTGTTCAAGGCCGGCAACATCCTGCCCGCCCTGACCGCGGCTGCCGACACCGCGGCATCCGACCCGATCATCGCGGGCTTCCAGAAGGTCGGCGCGGACGCCGTGCCGATGCCCGCGATCCCCGCGATGGGCTCCGTGTGGCAGTACTGGGGCATCGCCGAGGCCGCCATCATCAACGGCGCCGACCCGAAGACGACGTGGCAGAAGCTCGTCGACGACGTGACGGCCGCGATCAAGTAATTCGAGTCCACCTCTGCCGGGGCGGAGCATCCGCTCCGCCCCGGCAGCCGTGCACGACGGGGTGAGGGATGAGCCAGACCACGACTGAGCAGGGGGCGCCGCAGGCGCCGCCCACGAAGAAGCAGCGCCAGGCTGCGCGGATCGCGGAGGCGGCATCCGGCAGCATGCGCTGGATGCTGCTGAAGATCCTGCTGCTGGCGATCGTCGACGCGATCGCGCTCTATGCGGCGTTCGTCCTGGTCTCGCACCGGGAATGGCTGGTGCTCGGCGTTGTCGTCGTCGTCGCGGTGCTGGTCAACTGGATCTACTTCAGTCGCAAGCGCATCGCGGCGAAGTACCTCACGCCCGGTGTGATCTTCCTCATCCTGTTCCAGGTGTTCACGCTGCTGTACACGGGCTACATCGGCTTCACCAACTACGGCACCGGACACAACGGCAGCAAGGACCAGGCGATCTCGTCGCTGATGGCCTCGGCGCAGGAGCGCGTCGAGGATTCGCCCACGTTCCCGGTCACCGTCGTCGAGAGGCTGGGCACGCTCGGCCTGCTGGTCACCGATCCCGAGGACGGAGAGGCGAGCGTCGGCACCGACGAGCAGCCGCTGCAGGATGCTCCGGACGCGACCATGGAGGGCGGCAAGGCCGTCGCGGTCGACGGCTGGACCACCCTGAGCTTCGCGCAGGTCATCCAGCGCTCGAGCGAGATCGAGAAGCTCTCGGTGCCGTTCAGCGACGATCCCAACGACGGCGCGATCCGCACCCCCGACGGGCAGAACGGCTACCTCTACGTTTCCACCCTCGTCTATGACGCGGGCGCCGACACCATGACCGACACCCGCACCGGCGCGGTCTACAGTGACACGGGCGTCGGCGCGTTCACCGCCGAGAACGGCGACCAGCTGATGCCGGGCTGGCAGATCACGGTCGGCTTCGACAACTTCGTCCGCGCCATCACGGACGCGTCGATCCGCGGCCCGCTGATCTCGGTCACCATCTGGACGTTCGTGTTCGCCCTCATCTCCGTGGCATCCACGTTCTTCCTCGGCCTGCTGCTGGCGCTGGTGTTCAACAACACCCGGATGCGGTTCCGCAACGGCTACCGCATCCTGCTGATCCTGCCCTACGCGTTCCCGGCCTTCCTGTCGGCGCTGGTGTGGGCGGGCATGATGAACGAGAGCTTCGGCTTCATCAACCAGGTGATCTTCGGCGGAGCATCCATCCCGTGGCTCACCGACCCGACGCTCGCCAAGGTGTCGGTGCTGATCGTGAACCTGTGGCTGGGCTTCCCGTACATGTTCCTGGTCTGCATGGGCGCCCTGCAGGGCATTCCGGACGACGTGAACGAGGCCGCCGCGATGGACGGCGCCAACCCGTGGCAGATCTTCCGGCGCATCAAGCTGCCGCTGCTGCTGGTGACCGTGGCCCCGCTGCTGATCTCGTCGTTCGCGTTCAACTTCAACAACTTCAACCTGATCTACATGCTCACCGGCGGCGGCCCGCGCTTCGAGGACGTGTCGATCCCGGTCGGGCACACCGACATCCTGATCTCGATGGTCTACAAGGTGGCCTTCACCGGGCAGACCCGCGACTACGGTCTGGCCTCGGCCTTCACCATCCTGATCTTCATCGTCGTCGCGGTGATCTCGATCGTGAGCTTCCGCAAGACCAAGGCCCTCGAGGAGCTGAACTGACATGAGCACCGCAGTCTCTTCCCGCCGCTCGATCGGCAAATGGTTCGCCGACACCGGATGGCGGCACGTGGTCGCCATCGTGGTGAGCGCCTTCGCGATCTTTCCGCTGCTGTACGTGGTGTCGGCCTCGCTGAATCCGAAGGGAACGCTGACCGGCTCGAACCAGCTGTTCTCCGCGATCGGCTTCGACAGCTACGTGCGCATCCTCACCGACCCGAAGAACCCGTACCCGCTGTGGTTCTGGAACACGCTGGTGATCGCCACGGTCACGGGCTTCGTGACGGTGTTCCTCGGTGCGCTCGCGGCCTATGCCTTCTCGCGCATGCGCTTCTCGGGCCGCCGCGTGGGCCTGGTGACCATCGTCGTCGTGCAGATGTTCCCGCAGCTGCTCGCCGTGGTCGCGATCTTCCTGCTGATGTCGACGATCGGGGACTGGTTCCCGGCGATCGGCCTGAACACGCACACCGGCCTGATCCTGGTGTATCTCGGCGGAGCGCTCGGCGTGAACACCTACCTGATGTACGGCTTCTTCAACACGTTGCCGATGGAGCTCGACGAGGCCGCCCGCATCGACGGCGCCGGCCACGCGCGCATCTTCTTCACCATGATCCTGCCGCTGGTCGCGCCGATCCTCGCGGTCGTCGCCCTGTTGTCGTTCATCGGCACGGTGAACGAGTACGTGATCGCGAGCGTCATGCTGATCGACCCCGACAAGCAGACGCTGGTGGTGGGCCTGACCAAGCTGGTGTCGAACCCGCGATACGCGGACTGGTCGGCGTTCTCCGCCGGCGCCGTGATGGCAGCAGTCCCGGTGATGGTCCTGTTCCTCTTCCTGCAGAAGTACATCGTCGGTGGTCTGACCGCCGGCGCCACGAAGGGCTGATCTCCTCTCCCGGGCGGCGGCCCGAAGTGTCTTGCGTCGCATGCTAGCTTGTGACGCATGACAGTCGACATCGGTGCGCAGATGCGCAAGGGCGTCGTCGAGTACTGCGTGCTCGGTCTGCTCGTACGCGAGCCGATGTACGGCTGGCAGCTGTCCGAGGCTCTGACCGAGTCCGGGCTCATCGCGAGCATCGGCACTCTGTATCCGCTGCTCGCGCGCCTGCGCGAGAACGGCTGGGTGTCGACGTTCGAGATGCCCGGCGAGTCAGGTCCGGTGCGCAAGTACTACCGGCTCACGGATGCCGGGATCGCGCAGCTCGCAGAGTTCCGCACGCACTGGATGCCGTTCGCCCGCACCGTGACGGGTCTCATCGGGGAGGACCGACCATGACCATCGACACCGCCGACTACCTTGCCAGGCTCGACGCCGCGCTGCGGGACGTGCCGCACGGGATCGCCTCTGACATCCGTGCCGGTATCGCGGAGGAACTCGCCGGGCTGGCGACGGATGCCGCGGCCGCGCGGATCGCGCAGCTCGGCGATCCCGAGACGATCGCGCGCGAGGCGCTGGAAGCCGGTGGCGCCCAGCGCACGGCGCCGGCAGTGCCCGAGGCTCCGCTGAAGCCCGTTGCGACGGGGACGAAGGGCTTCGCGATCACTGCAGCGCTCGTGCTGTCCTTCGGCGGCTTCGTCATCCCAGTCGTCGGCTGGTTGGTCGGAGCCGTGCTGGTGCTCATGTCCGGGCTGTGGCGCTCGTGGGAGAAGGCCGTCGCTCTCGCGGCCGTGCCGATCGCGGTCCTCGGATTCGGGCTCGCGTCCCTCCTCCCGCTCGCCGCGGTCGAGAGCTCAGGCGAGGACGCGGTGGCGAACCCTCTGCTGCCGATGGGCTTCAGTGCATGGCACCTCGCGTTCATCCTGGCGTTCGTCCTCATGCCGGCATCGGGCCTCTGGCTGCTCTGGCGCCTGCGCGGGAGGACCACGCCGTCGGCATCCTGATCCTGTCGATCGGCGGGCGTGTCGAGCGGGCAGGAGCGGCGGAAGCGGGCGTACGGTGGCGGCATGAGCGCTCGGGTGGGAGGGCGGAATCGGGCGATCGCCTGGATCGCCGGCTTCTTCTGCGCGTGCGTGGTCGCCGTGCTGCTGTGGCTGGCGCAACCGGCGGGCCCCGCTCTGATCCAGCTCATCGGCGACGGGCTGCGCAACTCGATGCCCTGACACGACGGCACGCCTCCTCGGGTCATCGTCCGCCGCGCGCTAATCTCGCACCGAACCCACCGATGAGAGGCGGCACCATGAGCGACCCCGAGGTTCCCCAGCCCGAGAAGCCCGGCGACGTCGACGACGTCGTGGACAGCGCCAAGGCCGGACTCGCAGACGCCGAGGCCGCTGCCGCAGGCGCCGCGGAGCCGAAGGGCGACGCGCTGGATGCTGCGGCCGAGGCCGCAGAGGATGCCGCGACCGCCGACGAGTCCGCTGCGGATGTCGCGGCCATCGACCCCGACGCCGCCGCCTTCGAAGAGGCGGAGAAGTCGTTCCCCGGCACCTTCACTTCGGCGGCCACCGCCGACGCGTCAGATGTCGCCGATGACCACGAGCCCCCGACCGCGATCACGTACTCCGCGACCGACGACGTCGCGACTGCGGCCTACGGCGCCTCGGCGACCGCCGCTGCCGCGGCCGCCGCGGAGACGCAGGTCGTCCCCACCGAGCCGGTGGTCGACGCTCCGCCGCCTCAGCCGCAGCCGATCTTCGTGCAGGCGCCCGAGCCACCCCGCCCGCTGGGCAACCGCGGCACGGCCGGCGCGATCGGCCTGCTCGCGACGCTCTGCTTCGCGATCCTGCTGCTGGGCGTGACCCTCGGGATCGGCGCCGCCGGCGGAAAGGTCACCGGCGAGAACATCGGTGACAAGGCACTCGCACCGCTGACGACCTGGGGGTTCTGGACTCCCGTCGTGGTCTTCTTCATCGCATTCTGGCTGCTCGGCGCGATCATCAACCGCGGCCGCTGGGGTCACTGGGTGATCTGGGGTCTGCTGGTCGGCGTCGCCGCCTGGGCCGGTCACCTGCTCGGCCAGCTGTTCGAGGCTCCGTTCTGGATGCTCTCCGCGCAGCAGGGCGTCGACCTGGTGCAGGACCAGCTGTTCGCCCCGCTGGCGATCGCCGCCTTCATCATCGGCCGCGAGCTGACGATCTGGTTCGGGGCGTGGGCCGCGCGTGCCGGCGCACGCAAGACCGAGCTGAACATCGAGGCGCAGCGCGAGTACGAGCGCACCCTCGAGGCCGGCCCGAGCCTGTCGAGGTAACCACGTCCACGACGCCGTCAGACCCCCGCGAGCCTCCGGCCGCGGGGGTCTCGGCCGTCCTGGCGACGGTGCTCGCGACGGTCCTGTTCTTCGGGCTCGTGATTCTCGGGCTCGGGATGCTGAGCTACTTCACCGACTCGGACATTCTCAGCGTCCCTGATCTCGGCCAGTACCCGGGCGTCGTGGGGATGGTCGCCGCGATCATCGGGTTCGTCGCGATCCTGGTGCCGTCGCTCCGCCTGCGCAGGCCGACGTACCCGGCATCCGTCCTGGTCGGGGTGGCGACCGCGCTCGCTCACCTGGCGGGCGTGTGGGTCGCAGCGCTGTTCGGCGGCGCCGGAGTGGCGGCGGCGACCGCAGCGGTGATGCAGCTGGTCGTCGGCGGGGCATCCATGGTGGTGGCGCTCGCGGCTCTGGCGGCCGCCTGGATCGGCGTCGCGCTGCGTCGCACCCGTTCGAGGAAGCCGCACTGGCCCTGGGAGGACCAGCCGCCGGAGGAGTGACGCCCTCACACCTGGCGACGACGCCACCGGACGGACCGGATTCCGCGCGGTTCCGCGCCCCTGCGGCATCCTCCGCTTACGCTTGTCCCGTGGAGCGCTCGCTGGAGACGCAGGTGGACCAGGCCGTCGAGGCCTGGTTGCGCTGGGTGCCGCGCTGGGAGCCGGCCACCCACCGCGGCCGAGTCGCGCCGTGCCGCCGTTGCCTCGGCTCGCCCGTGCTCTCCGCCGTAGGAATCGGCGGCAACGTGCCGCACGGTGTGCAGCACGGTCTGTCCACGCGCATCAAGACCATCGTCGATCGTGCCGTCGCCGAGTACACCGCCCGCAACCTGCCGATGCTGCAGCGCGAGCTCGACCAGCAGGCCGATCGCAACAGGTCGCGCAGTTACCGTCCGGGGGAGGACCTCGAGCCGGAGTACGACGGGATGCCGCTGGACCCCGACCCCGTGCCGGGCGCCCCCTTCCTGTTCACCGTCGCGGGGATGGCGGATGACGCCGCCGCCGACCTTCCCCCGCTCCCGCCGCTGAGCGAGGAGGCGAAGGCCGCGCTGCGGCAGGAGGTCTCGCTCGCCGACGAGTACGCGAACATGGTCGGCCGTGAGATCTGCGGCATCCTGCTTCGGCATCGCCTCGCCGTGCAGGCAGCCATCTCGCAGTACGTCGAGCCGCAGATCGAGGCGATGCTCGCCGAGCTGAGCGAGGCGCTGGACTCGCCGTTCGACCCCGACACGCTCTGACGGGCGCCCGCAGCGCTGTCGGCGATTGCGTTGCCGCCATCGCAACGGCTATCGTTTTTCGATAGATATACGCCGTCTATCGATAGGATGCCTCATGCAGCCCCGTGCCACTCTCGCTCTCAAGGCGATGATCATCGTCATGCTCGCGCTGCTGCTCGTGGCGCAGATCTTCATGATCCCCGGGGTTGCCGCCAGCACCGCGGAGCGGAACCCCGAGGTGGCGTTCCTCGAGATCCCGGGTGTCGTCGGTGCGGTGCTCTTCCTCGTGCTCATCGAGATCGTGCTGGTGTGCGTGTTCCAGCTGCTCGGGCTGGTGCGATCCGACCGCATCTTCAGCTCCGACGCCTTCCGCTACGTCGACGTCATCGCCATCACCATGCTGGCCTCCGCCCTGCTGATCGCGGTGAGTTACGGTGTCGTTTTCGCCGCCCGTGCGGCGAATCCCGGTATCACGATCCTGGCGCTGCTCGGGGTCACCGTCAGCATCGCATTGGCCCTTCTGGTTCGGGTCATGCGCGGACTGCTGCGCAAGGCGCTGCAGCTCGAGCAGGACCTGTCCGAGGTGGTCTGATGCCCATCGCCATCGACATCGACATCATGCTCGCCCGCCGGAAGATGAGCGTGCAGGACTTCGCCGACGCCATCGGCATCACGCCCGCCAACGTCGCTGTGCTGAAGAACGGGCGGGCCAAGGCGGTGCGGTTCACCACCCTCGACGCGATCTGCCGCGTGCTGGACTGCCAGCCCGGCGACATCCTGCGCTGGGTACCGGAGGGGGAGTGATGGGGAGTTCTCCACAGCGGGCCGTGGGGCTGTCGCCGCGGCCGTTAGCGTTCTGTCGGGCCCACGAGGGGGAGAAGCGATGAGCACCACGAACGAGCGCGGCATCGACTGGAGCGAGCGGGCCGCGGCGCACCTGCTCGACGCGAAGTCCTGCCCGGTCTGCGCGAGCGCGCAGCTGATCGCGGGCGTCTGCCCGCAGTGCGCCGTCGATCTCACCGGACAGACCGGAGCCGACCTCTGGGCGGCGTCCGTGGAGGCCGCTCGAGTGCTGCGCATCCGGGCGGACCTGCAGCGCCGTGCGCTGCTCACCGGCAGACCCGCGCAGGTCCGCACGCCCGCCCAGGTGCCGCAGGCCGGAGCCGCGCCGATCGCGGCCCCGGCACCGGATGCCGCGGTGGCGACGCATCCGGTGTCCGCCATGGCAGCTCCGGTCGCCGTCGCGCAGCCGCCGGCGCCCGTGGGGCCGCCGGCCTCCTCGTTCCCGCCGGCGAAGGGGGCGGGGGCGAATCCCGGCGCGAGCCTGCAGTCCGTGCTCGCCACCGCCGGCGCCGGACTGTTCGCCGTCGCCGCGATCGTGTTCACCTTCTTCAACGCCGACCTCGCCGATCGCACCGTGCGCAGCGTCATCATCGGGCTGGTCACCCTGGTGTTCCTCGGCGGTGCCTGGCTGCTCGCGCGCCGTCGGCTGCAGTCCTCCGCGGAGGCGGTCGGCGGGCTCGGGCTCGTGTTCGTGGGGCTGGACGTACAGGCCGTGGCCGGCGTCGCGCAGACCGATTCCGGAGCTTGGGCCGCCGGGGCGATCGCCACCGCCGTCGCAGGCGGGCTGATGCTCGTGGTGGCGCTGCGCGCCCGCATCCGCATCTGGCTGTGGGCTTCGCTTCCGGCGTTGAGCGCGGTGCCGGCCATGCTCGGCTTCGCCGCGGACGATGCACTTGTCGGTGCGCTGCTGCTCGCGGGTTCCGCGTTCGCGGGCATGGGACTGTGCGCGCTGCTTCCCCGCTTCGCGGTCCAGTTCCCGCCCAAGAAGACTGATGCCGCTGAGCAGTCGCCGGCGCCGACCGCGCGCTCGAGACGGCCGCTCGCGGCTGAAGCCGTGGTGCTCACGGCGGCTCAGCTCATCGCGACCGTCCTCGCCATCGCGCGCATCGGCTTCGCGGGGCGCGGGGAGATGCTCATCGCGCTGGTGCTCGCGGTGCTCGCCGTGCAGGCGGTTCTGGCTGCGCGGCATGCGATTCCGCGGATCTGGGCCTTCCTCGGCGGCATCCTCGGCGCTCTCGGCGGCACGTTCGCCGCGATGGGCCTGATGACCGACGGCGCGCTGGACTGGACGATTGCGGTGGCCGTCATCGGATCGACCGTCGTCCTCGTCTGCGCTGCCGTCGTGCCGCTGCCCTCGCGCACGCCGCGCTCCCTCCTCGCGGCCGGTGCGGCCGCGACGGTCGCCCTGATGAGCGTGCCCTCGGTGCTCGGAGGCCTGATCATCGGCTCGTCGCTGCTGCGCGATGTCGCAGACAGCTCCCAGCCGTACCCCCTCTCGGAGACGACGCTGCCTGCGGTCGTCGCACTCGGAGTCGTCGCGCTCGGCCTCGTCGCGTTCGGGCTGCTGGCAGTGGCCCGCCGCGACATCGCCCGACTCGCCGTGCCGGCTCACGCCACAGCGGTGCTGTACGGCACGGGCGCCGTCCTCGCCCTCGGCTGCTCGGGGCTGCTCGTATTGCCGCTGAGCATCGCCGTCGTCGTGCTGTCATCCGTCGCGGTCGGAGCGATCCTGCTCCGGGCCGGAGGGCGGGGTGCGAAGACGATCCGCCTGCTGCTCATCGTGGCCGTGCACGTCGCGCTGCTCGTCGCCGTGCTGCTCTCGTGGCAGGACCGGACGCTGGTGCCGCCGGCCGGAGTCGGGATCCTCGTCGCGCTCGCCGTGGCGGCCAGGACGCTCCCCGAAGAGGTCAGGTTCATCCACGTCGGAGCGGGGTGCGCCTACGCGCTCGCGCTGTTGGCCACCGCGCTGTCGCAGGTCGGGATCACCGGCATCGCGCAGTTCTCGCTGACCGCATCCGCTGGTCTGCTCGGAGCGATCGTGGCGACATTCCTGCCCGTGATCGGTGCTCGCAACTGGTATGCGGTGCTCGGCGTGGCGACGGTGCCCTTCGTGATCGGCATCGTCCAGGTGCTCGTCGAGCGCAGTGGCTGGACGGCGCTGTCGACGGGGGCCATGTTCGCCCTCGCACTGGTGCTGCTGCTGACGCGCAGGCCCGGTCTCACGGGGCCGGTGCGCATCGCCGCCGCCGGGCTCCTCGTGCCGACGCTCTCCGTGACCGTCGTCTGCTTGTGCGCGCAGCTGCTCGTGCAGAGCGGGTCGCCGGTGGCGCTGCCGATCGTCGCCGTGCTGGTGGCAGTGGCGTTGGCGTCCGGTCCGCTCATCACCGGCGTGCTCGTCACGCGCGGTCGCGACGAGAAGACCGCGGATGCGGCGCGCATCTCGATCGAGGCATCCGCGCTGCTGACCGGCGCGATCGCCGTGCTGCTCGCGCTCTCGCGCGAGGCCGCGGGGCCGGGCACCGCCTGCCTGGTGCTGATCGTGCTCGGTGTGGGCGCGGCCCTCGCATCCGTCGTCGCAGGGCGCCGTTACGGATGGTGGGTCTCGGCCGCGTCGTTCACCGGAGCACTGTGGTCGGCATGGGCGCTGGCCGGAGTGGTTCTGCCCGAGGCGTACCTGCTGCCGCCCGCCCTCGGAGCGGCGGTGGTCGGCATCATCCTGACGATGCGCGGGCGCTCCGCCGTCGGGCTGTTCGCCGCGGGGCTGGCCGTGGCGATCTTGCCGCTCGACGTGCTGCTCGCCGCTGCTCGCGGCTCGGCCGACACTCCCTGGCGCGCGTACGGGCTGCTCGCCGCCGGGTGGGCGCTGCTCGGTATGACCGCGCTGGTCGCGCGCTCCGCCGCGCCGCGTCCGCGCCGGCTGCGCGCGCTGCGCGAACCCGCGCTCGGTGTGGCCGCCGTCGCCATGATCGCCGGCACGATCCAGGCGGTGCGCTGGGCGTCGGGGCGGGATGCCGCACCGCTGGCGCACTCGGCGATCGGCGTGCTCCTGGTGTGCGCGGGCCTCAGCGCACTGGCCGCGCTCGGGATCGTCGTCGCCGTGCGGATGCTGCGGGGTGCTGCATCCGGACCCGCGCTCGTGCGGTTCACGACCTCCCGGTGGCGGTACGCGCCGGCCGTGCTCGCCCTCATGCTCGGCGTGTGGCCGGCGATCGAGGGGGACTGGGCGGTGATCTGGACGATGTGGGCGCTCATGCTGACGGTGCTCGTGCTGATGGTCTTCGCGGCATCCGATCGCGGCGGGATGCTGCCGCCGGTCTGGTTCCTGTTCGGCATCGCCTTCGTCACCGCTGTGGTCGCGTGGAGCCCGCGTGAACTGCGCGTGGAGTGGTTCTCGCTGCCGCTCGGCGCATTCCTGCTCTCGGCGGGTGCGCTCGGCCTGCGCGCCGGTGCGGCGGAGGCGGATGCCAGGTTCGTCGACTGGCCCCGCGGCTGGCGGGGATCGTGGCCGCTGCTCGCACCGGGCCTGATCGTCATGCTCTCGGCATCCGTCGTGTCGACGTTCACCGACCCGCTCACCTGGCGGGCGATCCTGGTGATGGTGCTCGCCCTCGCGGCGATCCTGATCGGCGCTGCGCGCAGGCTGTCCGCGCCTTTCATCCTCGGGCTGATCGTGCTGCCCGTGGAGAACGTGTTCGTCTTCGCCGTCCAGCTCGGCCGCGGCATAGAATCCATGCCGTGGTGGATCACCCTCGCCACGATCGGAGCAGTGCTTCTGATCATCGCGGTGGCAGGCGAACGGCGCGAGGGTGCGGGCAGGGGAGTGGTCGCCAGGATGCGCGATCTGCGCTGACCGGCGTGGCCTCCGCGATCATTTGACCGGGGGCGTTACGCCGGATTACACTTGGTCGAGTGTGCGCACTGCTGTGCGCTCACGTCAGGGCGTCGGCATTCGCCGATCCGCCCCCACGGCATACCCATCACACCAAAAGCGCGGCGGTTCCGTCACGCCGGTGGGTCATGATGTGAAACCCATCATGCTGTCACCGTGCAGCACTATTAGGAGAGAACGTGCCAACCATTCAGCAGTTGGTTCGCAAGGGACGTTCGCCGAAGGTCAACAAGACCAAGGCGCCCGCTCTGAAGTCGAACCCGCAGCAGGCCGGCGTGTGCACCCGTGTGTACACCACCACCCCGAAGAAGCCGAACTCGGCGATGCGCAAGGTCGCTCGTGTCAAGCTGCGCAACGGCACCGAGGTCACGGCCTACATCCCCGGTGAGGGCCACAACCTTCAGGAGCACTCGCTGGTGCTCGTCCGCGGCGGTCGTGTGAAGGACCTCCCCGGTGTCCGCTACAAGATCGTCCGTGGTGCGCTCGACACCCAGGCAGTCAAGAACCGTAAGCAGGCTCGTTCCCGCTACGGCGCGAAGAAGGGTTGAGTTAGATGCCTCGTAAGGGTCCCGCCCCCAAGCGCCCCGTCGTCAACGACCCGGTCTACGGCGCTCCGATCGTCACCTCGCTCGTGAACAAGATCCTCGTCGACGGCAAGAAGTCGCTCGCCGAGTCGATCGTGTACGGCGCGCTCGAGGGCGTCCACGCCAAGAACGGCGAGGACGCGGTCGCAACGCTCAAGAAGGCGCTCGACAACGTGCGCCCCACCCTCGAGGTCCGCAGCCGCCGCGTCGGCGGCTCGACCTACCAGGTTCCGGTCGAGGTCAAGCCGCACCGCGCGAACACCCTCGCGCTGCGCTGGCTCGTCAGCTACGCGAAGGGTCGTCGTGAGAAGACGATGACCGAGCGTCTGCAGAACGAGATCCTCGACGCCTCGAACGGCCTCGGTGCCGCGGTCAAGCGCCGCGAGGACACCCACAAGATGGCCGAGTCGAACCGCGCCTTCGCGCACTACCGCTGGTAAAAAGCGGCTTCGCCGGTCCCCGGCCATCCGCCGGGGACCGGCATCCACTCTTCGCAGTACCCCTGCTAGACAGATAAGGACACTCCTGTGGCACAAGAAGTGCTCACCGACCTGAGCAAGGTCCGCAACATCGGCATCATGGCGCACATCGATGCCGGCAAGACCACGACGACCGAGCGCATCCTGTTCTACACGGGTGTCAACCACAAGCTGGGCGAGACCCACGACGGCGCGTCGACGACCGACTGGATGGAGCAGGAGAAGGAGCGCGGCATCACGATCACGTCTGCCGCCGTGACCAGCTTCTGGAACAAGAACCAGATCAACATCATCGACACCCCCGGTCACGTGGACTTCACCGTCGAGGTGGAGCGCTCGCTCCGCGTGCTCGACGGTGCGGTCGCCGTCTTCGACGGCAAGGAGGGCGTCGAGCCCCAGTCCGAGACCGTGTGGCGTCAGGCCGACAAGTACGGCGTCCCGCGCATCTGCTTCGTCAACAAGATGGACAAGCTCGGTGCGGACTTCTACTACACCGTCGACACCATCATCAGCCGCCTGGGCGCCAAGCCGCTCGTGCTGCAGCTGCCGATCGGTGCCGAGAACGACTTCGTCGGCGTCGTCGACCTCATCGAGATGCGAGCCCTGGTCTGGCCGGGCGACGCCAAGGGTGACGTGACGATGGGTGCCTCCTACGAGATCCAGGAGATCCCCGCCGACCTCCAGGCCAAGGCCGAGGAGTACCGCCAGCAGCTGCTGGAGACCGTCGCCGAGACCGACGAGGAGCTTCTGGAGAAGTTCTTCGGCGGCGAGGAGCTGACCATCGCCGAGATCAAGGGCGCGATCCGCAAGCTCGTGATCGCCGACGAGATCTACCCGGTGCTCTGCGGCTCGGCGTTCAAGAACCGCGGTGTGCAGCCGATGCTGGACGCGGTCGTCGACTTCCTGCCGTCCCCGCTGGACGTGCCCGCCATCGAGGCGCACGACCCGAAGGACGAAGAGAAGGTCATCATCCGCCACCCCGACGCGAAGGACCCCTTCGCGGCGCTGGCCTTCAAGGTCGCCGTGCACCCGTTCTTCGGTCGCCTGACCTACGTGCGCGTGTACTCGGGTGAGCTCGAGTCGGGCTCGCAGGTCATCAACTCGACCAAGGGCAAGAAGGAGCGCATCGGAAAGATCTTCCAGATGCACGCCAACAAGGAGAACCCGGTCGACAAGCTGACCGCCGGCAACATCTACGCCGTCATCGGCCTGAAGGACACCACCACCGGTGACACCCTGGCCGACATCGCGCAGCCGGTCGTCCTCGAATCGATGACGTTCCCGGAGCCGGTGATCGAGGTCGCCATCGAGCCGAAGACCAAGGCCGACCAGGAGAAGCTGGGTGTCGCCATCCAGAAGCTCGCTGAGGAGGACCCGACCTTCCGCACCGAGCTCAACCCCGAGACCGGTCAGACGACCATCAAGGGCATGGGCGAGCTGCACCTCGACATCCTCGTGGACCGCATGAAGCGCGAGTTCAAGGTCGAGGCGAACGTCGGCAAGCCGCAGGTGGCGTACCGCGAGACGATCAAGAAGGCCGTCGAGAAGCACGACTACACCCACAAGAAGCAGACCGGTGGATCGGGTCAGTTCGCGAAGATCCAGTTCACGATCGAGCCTCTTGAGGTCACGGCCGACAAGACGTACGAGTTCGAGAACAAGGTCACCGGTGGCCGCATCCCGCGCGAGTACATCGAGCCGACCAACCAGGGCTTCCAGGACGCCATGGCGACCGGTGCGCTGGCGGGCTACCCGATGGTGGGCGTCAAGGCGATCCTGCTCGACGGTGCCTCGCACGACGTCGACTCCTCGGAGATGGCGTTCAAGATCGCGGGCTCGATGGGCTTCAAGGAGGCCATCAAGCGCGCGAACCCGGTGCTGCTCGAGCCGCTGATGGCCGTCGAGGTCCGTACTCCGGAGGAGTACATGGGCGACGTCATCGGCGACCTGAACTCGCGTCGTGGCCAGATCCAGTCCATGGAGGACGCCCAGGGCGTCAAGGTCATCCGTGCGTCGGTTCCGCTGTCCGAGATGTTCGGCTACATCGGCGACCTGCGCTCGAAGACCTCGGGCCGTGCGGTCTACTCGATGGAGTTCGACTCCTACGCCGAGGTGCCCCGCGCCGTGGCGGACGAGATCGTCCAGAAGACCAAGGGCGAGTAAGCCCTTGTCCGGGATGCCGCTTCGCAGCGGCATCCCGGACTCCCCACAACTTCACATTCCCTCTCTACTAAACTGAGAAACCGAAATCTGTAGGGAGCCGGTCACAATCCAGTGCCCGGCGATCTCTACACGAACGTCCTGAGGAGGACCAAGTGGCCAAGGCCAAGTTCGAGCGGACCAAGCCGCACGTCAACATCGGAACGATCGGTCACGTCGACCACGGCAAGACCACGCTCACCGCTGCGATCTCGAAGGTGCTCGCCGACAAGTACCCGTCCGACGTCAACGTCGTTCGTGACTTCTCGACCATCGACTCCGCTCCGGAGGAGCGTCAGCGCGGTATCACGATCAACATCTCGCACGTCGAGTACGAGACCCCCAAGCGTCACTACGCTCACGTCGACGCCCCGGGTCACGCCGACTACATCAAGAACATGATCACCGGTGCCGCTCAGATGGACGGCGCGATCCTCGTGGTCGCCGCCACCGACGGCATGATGGCGCAGACCAAGGAGCACATCCTGCTCGCCAAGCAGGTCGGCGTCCCCTACCTGCTGGTCGCGCTGAACAAGTCGGACATGGTCGACGACGAGGAGATCCTCGAGCTCGTCGAGATGGAGGTCCGCGAGGAGCTCTCCAAGAACGACTTCGACGGTGACAACGCTCCTGTCGTCCGCGTCTCGGGCCTGAAGGCTCTCGAGGGCGACGAGAAGTGGGTCGAGTCGATCGTCGAGCTGATGAACGCCGTCGACGAGCACGTTCCGGACCCGGTGCGTGACCGCGACAAGCCGTTCCTGATGCCGATCGAGGACGTCTTCACGATCACCGGTCGTGGCACCGTCGTCACCGGCCGCGCCGAGCGTGGCACCCTGGCGATCAACTCCGAGGTCGAGATCGTGGGTCTGCGCCCGACGCAGAAGACCACGGTCACCGGTATCGAGATGTTCCACAAGCAGCTCGACGAGGCATGGGCCGGCGAGAACTGCGGTCTGCTCCTCCGCGGCACCAAGCGCGAGGACGTCGAGCGCGGCCAGGTCGTCGTGAAGCCGGGTTCGATCACCCCGCACACGGAGTTCGAGGGCACTGCGTACATCCTCAACAAGAACGAGGGTGGCCGCCACAACCCCTTCTACACGAACTACCGCCCGCAGTTCTACTTCCGCACCACCGACGTCACCGGCGTCATCTCGCTGCCCGAGGGCACCGAGATGGTCATGCCCGGTGACACCACCGACATGTCGGTCGAGCTGATCCAGCCGATCGCCATGGAGGAGGGCCTCGGCTTCGCGATCCGTGAGGGTGGCCGCACCGTCGGCGCCGGCACGGTCACGAAGATCGTGAAGTAATCTCTCTCTGAGATCGGAGGGGTCGGACCTACGGGTCCGGCCCCTCTGTCGTATTCGGAGCTCTTCGTGCAGAATGGGTTCGCCGGCGACCCGCCGGTACAGAACAAGGGGGAAGGAACCCGCATGGGCATCGAGGACACGTTCAACGACGCGGTCAACAAGGGCAAGGAATTCTTCGAGCAGAACAAGGACAAGATCGAAGAGGCCCTGAAGAGCGACCAGGCCGAGGACATCAGTGACAAGGTGCTGGACGGCGCCGCCGACCTCGCGAAGAAGGTGGCCCCGGGCTCTGCCGAGCAGATCGACGGCGTGCGCGACAACGTCGACAAGGCCGTCGGCAACGAGTGATCTTCCAGAACGGCGGGATGCTGCGGCATCCCGCCGTTCTGCATGTCCGGGTGACGGAGATTAGACTGGGCACATGGCAGGGGACGAAGCGACGGGCGGCGTGCGCCGGCGCACCGTCATCAAGGGCGCTGCCTGGTCGGTTCCGGTCGCCGCTGTCGCGATCGCGGTCCCCGCACGTGCGGCGAGTGACGCGTGCACCGGGTACACCGTCACCCAGGAGATCCTGCCCGCGTCCGGAGCGTGGCAGTACGTCGACACGATCACGGTCTACAAGGACGGTGTGCCGGTCGACGTCAACGGGATCGTCGCGACGGTCACTTTCAACCCGCCGATCCCCAATCTGAACGCGACCGAGAGTCATAACTGCAGTGTCGCGATCACCGTTCCGCAGCAGGAAGTGGTCTTCACCGGGACGGGCGGCCTCAACATGTCCAGCACACTCCAGCTGGGCTCCGGCAACGTCGGACCTGATCGCGTGACGGGCGTGATCACTGTGAGCGCACCGCAATGCCCCGACCTCGTCGACATCACGGAGTTCGACATCCCGATCGTGAAGGCGGGCGGCTGAGAACCGCGGAACGACGCGCGACACGCCCGGGTTTGCAGTAGTCGAATCCGGCATGGCAGAATAGACAGGTTCCACATTCCTGCGCTCTGCGCGGGATCACTGCCAGGCAGTGCATAGACGGCATCCGATCTTCACGATTCGGCATGCAGGGATCTAGGCCGCGGGCAGCAGAACATCTCCTACTCGAAGACGCGGGCACCAGGGTGCCGGCGTCTTCCGTGTGAAAAGAGAACAGGGTGCGCAAGCGCCAGGCGCAACAGCGCCGACGTGCGTCCAATGCCCCCGGGTCACCCGGCCCGGAGAGGTAAGACGCCTTAAAGAGAGTGAGCAGACAAATGGCGGGACAGAAGATCCGCATTCGCCTGAAGTCGTATGACCACGAGGTGATCGACTCGTCGGCACGCAAGATCGTCGACACCGTGACCCGTGCGGGCGCGACCGTCGTGGGCCCCGTGCCCCTTCCGACGGAGAAGAACGTGATCGCTGTGATCCGTTCGCCGCACAAGTACAAGGACAGCCGCGAGCACTTCGAGATGCGCACCCACAAGCGTCTGATCGACATCATCGACCCGACGCCCAAGGCCGTCGACTCGCTGATGCGTCTCGACCTGCCGGCCGATGTCAACATCGAGATCAAGCTCTGAGGTTCGACATGGCTGACATCAACAACAAGGTTTCCAAGGCCCTGCTCGGCACCAAGCTCGGCATGACTCAGGTCTGGGATGAGAACGGCAAGCTCGTTCCCGTCACCGTGATCGAGATCGCCCCGAACGTGGTCACGCAGGTCCGCACGCCCGAGAAGGACGGCTACAACGCCGTTCAGATCGCCTACGGCCAGATCGACCCCCGTAAGGTCACCCAGCCGCTCGCGAAGCACTTCGAGGCGGCCGGCGTCACGCCGCGTCGCCACGTCACCGAGATCCGCACCGCGGATGCTGCTGACTACTCACTCGGTCAGGAGCTCACGGTCGACGGCACTTTCGAGGCCGGCCAGCTCGTCGACGTCGTCGGCACGAGCAAGGGCAAGGGCTTCGCCGGTGTCATGAAGCGCCACAACTTCAAGGGCGTCTCCGCCTCGCACGGTGCGCACCGCAACCACCGCAAGCCCGGTTCGATCGGCGCCTCGGCAACCCCGAGCCGCGTGTTCAAGGGCATGCGCATGGCCGGTCGCATGGGTGGCGAGCGCGTCACCGTCCTCAACCTGAAGGTGCACGCCATCGACGCCGAGAAGGGACTCATGCTCGTCAAGGGCGCCGTCCCCGGTGCTCGCGGCCGCATCGTCTACGTCCGCAACGCAGTGAAGGGTGCCTGAACATGGCTGACTCGACTCTCGCGCTCGACGTCCTGAAGGCAGACGGCAAGAAGGCCGGCTCGATCGAGCTGCCCGCCGCCCTGTTCGACGTCAAGACGAACATCCCGCTCATCCACCAGGTCGTCGTCGCGCAGCTCGCGGCGGCTCGCCAGGGCACCCACTCGACCAAGCGTCGCGGTGAGGTCTCCGGTGCCGGCCGCAAGCCCTTCAAGCAGAAGGGCACGGGTAACGCCCGTCAGGGTTCGATCCGCGCGCCCCACATGACCGGTGGTGGCATCGTCCACGGTCCGAAGCCGCGCGACTACTCGCAGCGCACCCCCAAGAAGATGATCGCCGCCGCCCTGCTGGGTGCGCTGAGCGACCGCTTCCGCGGTGAGCGTCTGCACGCCGTCGAGAACTTCGGCATCGAGGGCACGCCCTCGACCAAGGCCGCGGCCGCGCTGATCGCGCAGGTCTCGCCGTCGAAGAACGTCCTGATCGTCACCGAGCGCGGCGACGACCTGACGCTGCTCAGCGTGCGCAACCTCTCCGAGGTGCACGTGCTGACGTTCGACCAGCTGAACGCCTACGACGTGCTCGTCGCCGACGACATCGTCTTCACCCAGGCCGCTCTGGAGGGCTTCATCGCCTCGAAGACCGGCGCAACCGAGGAGGTCTCGGCATGACCGAGCAGGCATCCGCCCTCTCCGCGGCCTTCAACAAGGACCCGCGCGACATCATCCTGGGCCCGGTGGTCTCCGAGAAGAGCTACGGCCTGATCGACGAGGGCAAGTACACGTTCTACGTGGACACCCGCGCCTCGAAGACCGAGATCAAGCTCGCCATCGAGAAGATCTTCGGCGTCAAGGTCGCCGGCGTGAACACTCTCAACCGCGTCGGCAAGGCCCGCCGCACCCGCTTCGGCACCGGTAAGCGCAAGGACACCAAGCGCGCCATCGTCACGCTGAAGTCCGGCACCATCGACATCTTCACGGCAGTCGGCTGACCGGGGGATAAGGACTAAACATGGCTATTCGCAAGTACAAGCCCACGACCCCGGGTCGCCGCGGTTCGTCTGTGGCCGACTTCGCCGAGATCACCCGATCGACGCCCGAGAAGTCGCTGCTGCGTCCGCTCTCCAAGACCGGTGGTCGCAACAACCAGGGCCGCATCACCACCCGTCACATCGGTGGTGGCCACAAGCGTCAGTACCGCGTCATCGACTTCCGTCGCAATGACAAGGACGGCATCAACGCCAAGGTCGCCCACATCGAGTACGACCCCAACCGCACCGCGCGCATCGCGCTGCTGCACTACTTCGACGGCGAGAAGCGCTACATCATCGCGCCGAACAAGCTGAAGCAGGGCGACATCGTCGAGTCGGGTCCCTCGGCCGACATCAAGCCGGGCAACAACCTGCCGCTGAAGAACATCCCCACCGGTACCGTGATCCACGCGATCGAGCTGCGTCCCGGCGGCGGTGCGAAGATGGCCCGTTCGGCCGGCGCCTCCGTGCGTCTGGTCGCGAAGGACGGCCCCTACGCTCAGCTGCGTCTGCCCTCGGGCGAGATCCGCAATGTCGACGCGCGCTGCCGTGCGACGATCGGCGAGGTCGGCAACGCCGAGCAGTCGAACATCAACTGGGGCAAGGCTGGCCGCAACCGCTGGAAGGGCATCCGCCCGACCGTCCGCGGTGTCGCCATGAACCCGGTCGACCACCCGCACGGTGGTGGTGAGGGCAAGACCTCCGGTGGACGTCACCCCGTCTCCCCGTGGGGCCAGGCCGAGGGCCGCACCCGTCACGCCAACAAGGAAAGCGACAAGTACATCGTGCGTCGCCGTACCGCTGGCAAGAAGCGCAAGTAGGAGTAGAGGAAGATGCCACGCAGTCTGAAGAAGGGCCCCTTCGTCGACGAGCACCTGCTTCGCAAGGTGATCGGTCAGAACGAAGCCGGTACGAAGAACGTCATCAAGACCTGGTCGCGCCGGTCGATGATCATCCCCGCCATGCTGGGACACACCATCGCCGTCCACGACGGTCGCAAGCACATCCCCGTGTTCGTGACCGAGACCATGGTCGGCCACAAGCTGGGCGAGTTCGCGCCCACCCGCACCTTCCGCGGCCACGAGAAGGACGACAAGAAGGGCCGTCGCCGCTGACGCGGCGACTGTCTGAGAGACAGAGGAGAGAGAAATGGTGGAGTCCATCGCACGCGTGCGACACATCCGCGTGACCCCTCAGAAGGCTCGTCGTGTCGTCGCGCTCATCAAGGGCAAGCAGGCTCAGGAGGCCCTGGCCATCCTGAAGTTCGCTCCGCAGAGCGCCAGCGAGCCGATCTACAAGCTTGTCGCGTCGGCCATGGCCAACGCGCAGGTGAAGGCTGATCGTGACGGCGAGTACCTCGACGAGCAGGACCTGTACGTGAAGAACGCGTACGTCGACGAGGGCACGACGCTCAAGCGTTTCCAGCCCCGCGCCCAGGGTCGTGCTTTCCAGATCAAGAAGCGCACGAGCCACATCACGGTCGTGCTGGCGACCCCCGAGGTCGCTGAGGCGGCTCCGGCCGCCGAGACGAAGAAGGCGAGCAAGTAATGGGCCAGAAGGTCAACCCGTACGGCTTCCGCCTCGGCATCACGACCGACCACGTGTCGCGTTGGTTCTCGGACTCGACGAAGCCGGGCCAGCGTTACGCCGACTACGTCGCCGAGGACATCAAGATCCGCAAGCTGCTGCAGACGCAGCTCGACCGTGCCGGCGTGTCCGGCATCGAGATCGAGCGCACCCGTGACCGCGTGCGTGTGGACATCCACACCGCTCGTCCGGGTATCGTCATCGGCCGCCGCGGCGCCGAGGCCGAGCGCATCCGCGCCGACCTCGAGAAGCTCACCGGCAAGCAGATCCAGCTGAACATCCTCGAGGTCAAGAACCCCGAGGCCGACGCTCAGCTGGTCGCCCAGGGCATCGCCGAGCAGCTCTCGGCTCGCGTGGCGTTCCGCCGCGCGATGCGCAAGGGCCTGCAGGGCGCTCAGCGCGCCGGCGCCAAGGGCATCCGCATCCAGGTCTCCGGCCGCCTCGGCGGCGCGGAGATGAGCCGCTCCGAGTTCTACCGCGAGGGTCGTGTGCCGCTGCACACGCTGCGCGCGAACATCGACTACGGCTTCTACGAGGCCAAGACCACCTTCGGCCGCATCGGCGTGAAGGTCTGGATCTACAAGGGCGACCTCACCAACAAGGAGCTTGCTCGTGAGCAGGCCAACCAGAAGCCTTCGCGCGAGCGTGGCGACCGTCGTGGCCCCCGTGGCGACCGCGGTGACCGTCGCAACGAGGCTCCCGTCGCAGAAGGAGCGTCTGCCTGATGCTTATCCCTCGTAAGGTCAAGTACCGCAAGCAGCACCACCCGAAGCGCACGGGCCAGGCCACCGGCGGCACGAAGGTCTCCTTCGGCGAGTTCGGTATCCAGGCTCTGACCCCCGCTTACGTGACCAACCGTCAGATCGAGGCAGCTCGTATCGCGATGACCCGTCACATCAAGCGTGGTGGAAAGGTGTGGATCAACATCTACCCCGACCGTCCGCTCACCAAGAAGCCTGCTGAGACCCGCATGGGTTCCGGTAAGGGTTCCCCCGAGTGGTGGGTCGCCAATGTCAAGCCGGGTCGCGTCCTCTTCGAGGTCGCGGGCGTGAACGAGGAGCTCGCACGCGAGGCCCTCACCCGAGCAATCCACAAGCTGCCTCTCAAGGCACGCATCATCAAGCGCGAGGAGGGCGACGCGTAATGGCGATCGGCACCAAGGAGCTCGCTCCGGCAGAGCTCGACACGTTCGAAGACCAGCGCCTCGTCGAGGAGCTGCGCAAGGCCAAGGAGGAGCTGTTCAACCTCCGCTTCCAGTCGGCCACCGGCCAGCTGGAGAGCCACGGCCGCATCCGCACCGTGAAGCGCGACATCGCGCGCCTCTACACCGTCATCCGTGAGCGCGAGCTCGGCATCCGTGCGACGCCGGCTCCCGCTGCGGCGCCGGAGAAGAAGGCGTCCAAGGCGAAGGCGAAGAAGGCCGCAGAGGCTGAGGCGCCGAAGGAGGAGGCCGAGTAATGGCTGAGAAGAAGGCTGCTGAAGCCACCCCGGCCGTCGAGGCCGAGGCTCGTGGCTACCGCAAGGCGCGCCGCGGCTACGTCGTCAGCGACAAGATGGACAAGACCATCGTCGTCGAGGTCGAGGACCGCGTTAAGCACCCGCTGTACGGCAAGGTCATCCGCCGCACGTCGAAGGTCAAGGCGCACGACGAGAACAACACCGCCGGCATCGGCGACCTCGTCCTCATCAACGAGACCCGGCCGCTGAGCGCCACCAAGCGCTGGCGTCTGGTGGAGATTCTGGAGAAGGCCAAGTGATCCAGCAGGAGTCCCGCCTCAAGGTCGCCGACAACACCGGCGCGAAGGAGCTGCTCACCATCCGCGTTCTCGGTGGCTCGCGCCGCCGTTACGCCGGTCTCGGTGACACGATCGTCGCGACCGTCAAGGACGCGATCCCGGGCGGCAACGTCAAGAAGGGCGATGTGGTCAAGGCCGTCATCGTCCGCACCAAGAAGCAGACGCGTCGTGCAGACGGCTCGTACATCAAGTTCGACGAGAACGCCGCCGTGATCCTGAAGGCTGACGGGGAGCCCCGCGGCACCCGCATCTTCGGACCGGTCGGTCGTGAGCTTCGTGACAAGAAGTTCATGAAGATCGTCTCGCTCGCCCCGGAGGTCATCTGATCATGGCGAACATCAAGAAGGGCGACCTCGTCGAGGTCATCACCGGCCGCAAGCAGGACAAGGGCGGCGACCGCGGCAAGCAGGGCAAGGTCCTCGAGGTCCTCGTCGAGCAGAACCGCGTGGTCGTGGAGGGCGTGAACTACGTCACCAAGCACACGCGTGTCGGCCAGACGCAGCGTGGCACCAAGACCGGTGGCATCGAGACCGTCGAGGCGCCCATCCACATTTCCAACGTCGCACTCGTCGACCCCTCGACCAAGAAGCCGACCCGTGTCGGTCACCGCGTCGAGGAGCAGACGAAGGACGGCGTGAAGCGCACGGTCCGCGTGCGCTACGCGAAGAAGTCGGGTAAGGACATCTGATGAGCGACACCACTGCCGTGGAGGCTGGCAAGATCCAGCCCCGCCTCAAGCAGAAGTACAACACCGAGATCAAGAAGGCCCTGCAGGACGAGTTCGGCTACGTCAACGTCATGCAGATCCCCGGACTGGTCAAGGTTGTCGTCAACACCGGCGTCGGCGAGGCGGCTCGTGACTCCAAGGTGATCGATGGTGCGGTCGACGACCTCACCAAGATCACCGGTCAGAAGCCGATCGTCACCAAGGCACGCAAGTCGATCGCGCAGTTCAAGCTGCGCGAGGGCCAGGCCATCGGCGCGCACGTCACCCTCCGCGGTGACCGCGCCTGGGAGTTCCTGGACCGCCTGGTGAACCTCGCACTGCCCCGCATCCGCGACTTCCGCGGTCTGTCGGCCCAGCAGTTCGACGGCAACGGCAACTACACCTTCGGTCTCACGGAGCAGAGCGTGTTCCACGAGATCGATCAGGACAAGATCGACCGCGTCCGCGGATTCGACATCACCGTGGTGACGTCGGCCAAGACGGATGACGAGGGCCGTGCGCTGCTGCGCCACCTCGGCTTCCCGTTCAAGGCCGCCGACGCCGCGGCGTGAGTCCTCGGGTGGGTTCGATGACACTGGTCATCGGGCCCACCCGATTGCACGTACAATTGAAGATTGCGTGCTCATCGCAGGCCGTCTGTCGTGTAACGGCAGCCGGAACCTCAATGAACAAAGGAAAATCACAATGACAATGACAGACCCGGTCGCAGACATGCTGACCCGTCTGCGCAACGCGAACTCGGCGCACCACGACAGCGTGTCGCTTCCGTCGAGCAAGCTGAAGACGCACATCGCCGAGATCCTCCAGAAGGAGGGCTACATCGCCGGCTTCGAGGTGACCGACGCCCGCGTGGGCAAGACCCTCACCATGTCGCTCAAGTACGGCCCCAACCGTGAGCGCTCCATCGCCGGCATCAAGCGCGTGTCGAAGCCCGGCCTGCGCGTGTACGCCAAGTCCACGGAGCTTCCCAAGGTCCTCGGCGGCCTCGGCGTCGCCATCCTGTCCACCTCCTCCGGTCTCCTCACGGACCGTCAGGCCGAGCAGAAGGGCGTGGGCGGAGAAGTTCTCGCCTACGTGTGGTGACCTGATATGTCGCGTATTGGACGACTTCCCATCGAGATCCCCGCGGGCGTGACCGTTTCGGTCGACGGCCGTGAGGTCGCGGTGAAGGGCCCCAAGGGTGAGCTCACCCTGCAGGTGGCCAGCCCCATCGAGGTCGCGGTCGAGGAGAACCAGGTTCTGGTCTCCCGTCCCGACGACGAGCGCGAGTCGCGGTCGCTTCACGGCCTGACCCGCACGCTCATCAACAACAACATCATCGGCGTCACCCAGGGCTACACCAAGGGCCTCGAGGTCGTCGGCACCGGTTACCGCGTGCAGCAGAAGGGCAACTCGATCGAGTTCGCTCTCGGCTTCTCGCACCCCGTGCTGGTCGACCCGCCGGAGGGCATCACCTTCGCGGTGGAGGGCACCAACAAGGTGACCGTCAGCGGCATCTCCAAGCAGGCCGTCGGCGAGGCGGCTGCGAACATCCGCAAGATCCGCAAGCCGGAGCCGTACAAGGGCAAGGGTGTGCGCTACGCCGGCGAGGTCGTGCGTCGCAAGGCCGGAAAGGCTGGTAAGTAACCATGGCTGTGAAGTCGAAGTCCGACGCCCGCGCGCGTCGTCACGCCCGTCTTCGCAAGAAGATCGTCGGCACCGAGGCGCGTCCGCGCCTGGTCGTCACCCGTTCGGCCCGCCACGTCTTCGTGCAGCTGGTCGACGACAGCAAGGGCCACACCGTGGCATCCGCATCGACGCTCGAGACCGAGCTGCGCACCTTCGACGGTGACAAGACCGCCAAGGCCCGCAAGGTCGGCGAGCTCGTCGCCGAGCGTGCGAAGGCCGTCGGCGTCTCCGAGGTCGTGTTCGACCGCGGTGGCAACCGTTACGCCGGCCGCGTCGCGGCGATCGCAGACGGCGCCCGTGAAGGGGGGCTGGCACTGTGAGTGACAACAAGGAGAACGAAGTGACCGAGCAGCAGCCCGCTGCCGAGGCTCAGGCGACTGAGCCGGCTCGCGAGCAGCGCGACAACCGTCGCGGTGGCCGCGGTGACCGCAACCAGGGTCGCGACCGCAACTCGCGCGACCGTGGCGACAACCAGTTCCTGGAGCGCGTCGTCACCATCAACCGCGTCTCGAAGGTCGTGAAGGGTGGTCGTCGCTTCAGCTTCACCGCTCTCGTGGTCGTCGGTGACGGCAACGGTCTGGTGGGCGTCGGCTACGGCAAGGCCCGCGAGGTCCCCCTGGCGATCTCGAAGGGTGTCGAAGAGGCCAAGCGCAACTTCTTCCGCGTCCCGCGCGTCGGCTCGACCATCCCGCACCCGGTGCAGGGCGAGTCCGCCGCCGGTGTGGTGCTGCTGCGTCCGGCCGCTGCCGGTACCGGTGTCATCGCCGGTGGTCCGGTCCGCGCCGTGCTCGAGTGCGCCGGAATCCACGACGTCCTGTCGAAGTCGCTCGGCTCGTCGAACACGATCAACATCGTGCACGCGACCGTGACCGCGCTGAAGGCTCTTGAGGAGCCCCGCGCCGTGGCCGCTCGTCGTGGCCTCGACTACGACGCCGTCGTGCCGGAGATCATCATCCGCAACGAGGCGAAGGCCGCTGCGGCCGCCGCCGCACAGAAGGTGGGTGCCTGATGGCCGCTCGTCTGAAGGTGACCCAGGTCAAGTCCAAGGTGAGCGAGAAGCAGAACCAGCGCGACACGCTGCGTTCGCTCGGTCTCAAGAAGATCGGCGACTCGGTCGTCCGTCCGGATGACGCGCAGACGCGCGGCTACGTCCGGACCGTCGCTCACCTCGTCAAGGTTGAGGAGATCGACTAATGGCTGAGAAGAACGAAGCAGTCGAGGAGAAGGCACCCAAGAAGGCCGCTCCGAAGACCGCCGCCAAGAAGGCGCCCGCGAAGAAGGCTGAGACGAAGGATGCTCCGGCGTCGCGTCCCGGCGTTCTGAAGGTCCACCACCTGCGTCCGGTCCCCGGCGCCAACACCGCGAAGACCCGTGTCGGTCGCGGTGAGGGCTCCAAGGGCAAGACCGCCGGTCGCGGCACCAAGGGCACCAAGGCTCGCAACACCGTTCGCGTCGGATTCGAGGGTGGGCAGATGCCGCTGCACATGCGCACCCCGAAGCTGCGCGGCTTCAAGAACCCGTTCCGCGTCGAGTACCAGGTCGTGAACCTGAACAAGCTCGCCGAGCTGTACCCGACCGGTGGCGACGTCACCGTCAGCGACCTCGTCGCCAAGGGTGCCGTTCGCAAGAACGAGAAGGTCAAGGTCCTGGGTGACGGAGAGATCTCCGTCAAGCTCACGGTCTCGGTCGACAAGGTCTCGGGCAGCGCCGAGCAGAAGATCGTCGCCGCCGGCGGTTCCATCAAGTGACCGTCTGGTGACCAGCACCAGGAGGGGTCGGAGATTCTCCGGCCCCTCCTGTGCGTTACCCTGGACTTTCGGCCGCGAGATCTAGGCCGGCATCCCCACTCAGGAGGAAAACTCTTGTTCAGCGCTATCGCGCGGATCATCCGCACGCCCGACCTGCGGCGGAAGATCGGCTTCACCCTGGCGATCATCGCCCTCTACCGCCTGGGTTCCAACGTTCCCGCTCCGTTCGTGGACTTCCCCAACGTGGAGACCTGTCTCGCTGCCAGTGCCGGCACCGAGGGCCTCCTGGGGCTCGTCAACCTGTTCTCCGGCGGCGCCCTGCTCAAGCTGTCGATCTTCGCGCTCGGCGTCATGCCGTACATCACCGCGACGATCATCGTTCAGCTGCTGCGCGTCGTCATCCCGCACTTCGAGTCCCTCCACAAGGAGGGCCAGGCGGGCCAGGCGAAGCTCACGCAGTACACCCGTTACCTGACCATCGCGCTCGCGCTGCTGCAGTCGACCACGCTGGTCACCGTCGCGCGCAGCGGCCAGCTGTTCGGATCCGCGAGCGATCCGTCCTGCCAGGCGCTCCTCACCAACGACGTGTGGTGGGCGCAGCTGCTGATGATCTTCGCGCTGACCGCCGGTACCGGACTGATCATGTGGTTCGCCGAGCTCGTCACCGAGCGCGGCATCGGCAACGGCATGTCCCTGCTGATCTTCACGTCGATCGCCGCCACCTTCCCGGCCGCCATGTGGGCGATCTGGGAGGCGAAGGGCTTCGAGGTCTTCCTCATGGTCCTCATCGTCGGAATCATCGTGATGGCCCTCGTGGTCTTCGTCGAGCAGTCGCAGCGCCGTATCCCAGTGCAGTACGCGAAGCGCATGGTCGGACGCCGCACCTACGGCGGAACGAACACCTACATCCCGCTGAAGGTGAACATGGCGGGTGTGATCCCGATCATCTTCGCCTCGTCGCTGCTGTACATCCCGATGCTGATCGCGCAGTTCAACACCCCGACCGACGGCAGCGCGCCGCCCGAGTGGGTCACCTGGATCTCGCAGAACTTCACCACCGGCGACAGCCCGCTCTACATGCTGGTGTACTTCCTGCTGATCATCGGCTTCACCTACTTCTACGTGGCGATCACGTTCAACCCGGTCGAGGTCGCCGACAACATGAAGAAGTACGGCGGCTTCATCCCCGGCATCCGCGCCGGACGTCCGACCGCCGAGTATCTCGACTACGTGCTGACGCGCATCACGTTCCCCGGTTCTCTCTACATCGGTCTGATCGCGCTGATCCCGCTGATCGCGCTCTCGACCGTGCAGGCCAACCAGAACTTCCCGTTCGGCGGTGCCTCGATCCTCATCATCGTGGGTGTCGGGCTCGAGACCGTGAAGCAGATCGACGCGCAGCTGCAGCAGCGCCATTACGAAGGGCTCCTCCGATGACGGCATCCGCACAGTCCACCGCTCGCCTTCTGATCGTGGGCCCGCAGGGCTCCGGCAAGGGCACGCAGGGCGTGCGCATCGCCGCCGCGTACGGGATCCCCGTGGTCTCCACCGGCGACATCTTCCGCGCGAACATCAAGGCAGGAACCGAGCTGGGCCAGAAGGTCACCGCCATCCTGGATGCCGGCGACCTGGTGCCCGACGAGCTGACCAGTGAGATCGTGCGCGACCGCCTGTCGCAGGAGGACGCCGCGAACGGCTTCCTGCTCGACGGCTACCCGCGCAACACGCACCAGGTCGAGCACCTGGACGCGTTCCTGCAGGAGCACGGCCAGGCGCTCGACGCGGTCATCCTGCTGGACGTGCCGCGTGAGGAGAGCCTGACCCGCCTGCGCCTGCGCGCGACCGAGCAGGGCCGCTCCGATGACACCGACGAGGCCATCGCGCACCGCCTGGACATCTACGAGCACGAGACGGCCCCGATCATCTCGGTCTACGAGGCTCGTGGCATCGTCGACCGCATCGACGGCGTCGGCTCGCTCGACGACATCGCCGAGCGCATCGTCGCGGCGCTGGACGCCCGCGGCCTGCGCGTGCTGGTCTGACGTGTTCCGACGCTCGATCTACAAGTCGCCGGCGCAGCTCCGGTCGATGGTCGAGCCCGGCCTGATCACGGCCGCGGCACTCGACGAGGTGCGCACCCTGGTGCGCCCCGGCATCACGACCGGTGAGCTGGATGCCGCGGCGTCCCGCGTGATCACCGGACGCGGTGCCGAGTCGAACTTCCAGCTCGTCCGGGGGTACCGCCACACGACCTGCATCTCGGTCAACGACCAGGTCGTGCACGGCATCCCCGGTGAGCGCGTGCTGCAGCCCGGCGACATCGTCTCGATCGACTGCGGTGCGCAGTACCAGGGCTGGAACGGCGACAGCGCCATCACGATCGTCGTGCCGGATGCCGCGCAGCCCGAGCTCGTCGCGCGCCGTGAGGAGCTGTCCCGCGTGACCGAGGGATCGATGTGGGCGGGGATCGCCGCGATGGCGACTGCGACGCACATCGGGCAGCTCGGCGACGCGATCCAGACGTACATCGAGGCACAGGGACCTTCCTCGGTCTCAGGCGATGCCTACGGCATCCTGCGCGAGTACGTCGGGCACGGCATCGGCCGCAAGATGCACGAGGCGCCGAGCGTCTTCAATTACCGCACGCCGGATGCCGGTGCCGAGATCCGTCCGGGTCTCGTGCTGGCCATCGAGCCGATGGTCACAGCCGGGGGAGAGGCGACGTTCGTCGAGGACGATGACTGGACCGTCACGACGGTCGACGGCTCGGACGGCTCGCACTGGGAGCACAGCATCGCCCGCCACGAGGCCGGCATCTGGGTCCTCACCGCCGCCGACGGAGGCGCCGCCGGGCTCGCGCCCTTCGGCGTCGTCCCGGTCCCGATCCCGTAGCACGGCGCGCTGCGTGCCGCACCGCGCCGTGCTCACACGTTCCCCCGCGCGTTGACGGCGAGCTCTCGCGGGCGAGCCGCTCCATGCATTCACATGGAGCCCATAGTCAACGAATGGCACAATTGCGGGGATGCGGGCGTGCGGACGCCCCCTGCAGACAGAACGGAAAGCAATGGCCAACGCGCAGCGCAAGACCAACTGGTTCGCCATCGGAGTGTCCATCGCCGTCGTGGTGGTGCTCGTCGCCCTCGGCGGATTTGTGGTGTTCCTGAACAACCAGGCCACCGGCCCCGGCACGGCGCCCTCCAGCAACTCGTCGTTCGACGCGAAGACCGGCGGCATCTCGTTCGGCGAAGGCAAGGAGAAGGTCGACGTGTTCGTCGACTTCCAGTGCCCTGCCTGCAAGAGCTTCGAGGAGAGCTTCGGCCCCGCGCTCGAGAAGGCTGCGGACGACGGCAAGATCACCCTCACCTACCACCCGATCGCGATCCTCGACCGGTTCTCTCAGGGCACCGAGTACTCGTCCCGCTCGGCTGGCGCGGCCGTGTGCGTCGCATCCACTCAGCCCGACAAGTACCTCGCCTTCTCCAAGGCGCTGTTCGCGAGCCAGCCGGCGGAGAACACACCCGGCCTGAAGAACGAGCAGATCGCGTCGATCGCGAAGGAGGCGGGTGCCGACAAGGTCGAGTCCTGCATCATGGACGAGACGTACAAGAAGTTCGGCGCCTCGCAGGCGTCGGAGAACGGCATCAAGGGCACCCCGACGGTGAAGCTCAACGGCAAGGAGCTCAACCTGCAGGACGACGCCGACTTCAAGAAGCTCACCGACCTGGTCGGCTGATCCTCCCTGCGTGAACGCGGATGCGGGCGAAGGCTCCGCATCCGCGTTCTGCATTTGCCGGATGCGCCGGAGCGGACTATCATAGATCTTTGGTGCCTTGCGCCTAGATTCGGCGTGTCCCAGCACCACCCATCCATCCACCGCAGATCGACCGATCTGCAGAAGCGTCAGCGAGGCTATGGCTAAGAAAGACGGTGTCATCGAGATCGAAGGCGTTGTATCCGAGGCTCTGCCCAACGCGATGTTCCGCGTTGAGCTCAGCAACGGGCACAAGGTTCTTGCAACGATCTCCGGCAAGATGCGGCAGAACTACATCCGCATCATCCCCGAGGACCGCGTGGTCGTGGAGCTCTCGCCCTACGACCTGACCCGCGGCCGCATCGTCTACCGCTACCGCTGATCGGTCGAGAAGTAACACCCCAGGCGGTCACGCCTGCCCGGTGAGGACAGCGAACAGGAAGAAACATGAAGGTCAACCCCAGCGTCAAGCCCATCTGCGACCACTGCCGCGTGATCCGTCGTCACGGTCGCGTCATGGTGATCTGCAAGTCGAACCCGCGTCACAAGCAGCGCCAGGGCTGAGCGTCTTCGTCTCGGCTCCTGAGCGAGCGCCAGCGAGACGAAGGACACAACTCAATATCTGAACAGGCAGGTCGGATCCCGCGAAAGCGGGGGACACCCCGGGTAGGAGGCCCGGGAAAGGATTCTGCTCCACACCTCCACAACACTCCAGGAGTTACCGCATGGCACGTCTTGCCGGCGTCGACATCCCGCGCGACAAGCGCGTGGTGATCGCCCTCACGTACATCTACGGCATCGGCCGTACCCGTTCGGTCGAGATCCTCAAGGCCACCGAGATCGACGAGTCGATCCGCGTCAAGGACCTCACCGACGACCAGCTCGTCGCCCTCCGCGACCACATCGAGGGCAACTACAAGGTGGAGGGTGACCTTCGCCGCGAGGTTGCCGCAGACATCCGCCGCAAGGTCGAGATCGGCTCCTACGAGGGCATCCGCCACCGTCGTGGCCTCCCGGTCCGCGGTCAGCGCACCAAGACCAACGCCCGTACCCGCAAGGGCCCGAAGCGCACCGTCGCCGGTAAGAAGAAGGCCCGCTAAGCGGCCAGGGAATAGGAGAACACTTTCATGGCTGCACCCAAGGCCGCCGCGCGCAAGCCGCGCCGCAAGGAGAAGAAGAACATCGCGCTGGGCCAGGCCCACATCAAGTCGACGTTCAACAACACCATCGTCTCGATCACCGACCCGTCCGGAGCTGTCATCAGCTGGGCATCGTCGGGTGGCGTGGGCTTCAAGGGCTCGCGCAAGTCCACCCCGTACGCGGCCGGCATGGCCGCCGAGTCGGCCGCCCGTCAGGCCGCCGAGCACGGTGTGAAGAAGGTCGACGTCTTCGTGAAGGGTCCGGGCTCCGGCCGCGAGACCGCGATCCGCTCGCTGCAGGCCGCCGGCCTCGAGGTGGGGTCCATCCAGGACGTCACCCCGCAGGCGCACAACGGCTGCCGCCCGCCGAAGCGCCGCCGCGTCTGATCTCGGACAGGGATGCCGGAACCGATCCGTCGGGGCCGGCATCCCTTCCGCCGACTCTCGACAACTCAACACCTCACCCAACACATGTCATATAGCGGGCATGTGATCGAAAGGAACACATAGTGCTCATCGCACAGCGTCCCACCCTGAACGAGGAAAAGCTCGCCGACAACCGCAGCCGCTTCGTGATCGAGCCGCTCGAGCCCGGTTTCGGCTACACCATCGGCAACGCGCTGCGTCGCAGCCTCCTCTCGTCGATCCCCGGCGCCGCGGTCACCACGATCCGCATCGACGGCGTGCTGCACGAGTTCAGCACCATCCCGGGCGTGAAGGAGGATGTCACCGAGATCATCCTCAACATCAAGCAGCTGGTCGTCTCCTCGGAGCGCGACGAGCCGATCACCGCCTACCTGCGCAAGACCGGCGCCGGTGAGGTCACCGCTGCGGACATCTCCGCTCCGGCCGGCGTCGAGGTGCACAACCCCGACCTGGTGATCGCGACCCTGAACGACACCGCGAAGTTCGAGCTGGAGCTGACGATCGAGCGCGGTCGTGGCTACGTCTCCGCCTCGCAGAACCGCAACGAGTACGCAGAGGCCGGTCAGATCCCGGTCGACTCGATCTACTCGCCGGTCCTGAAGGTCAGCTACCGCGTCGACGCCACCCGTGCCGGTGAGCGCACCGACTTCGACAAGCTCGTGCTTGACGTCGAGACGAAGTCCGCGATCAGCCCGCGCGACGCCGTCGCTTCGGCTGCGAAGACCCTGACCGAGCTGTTCGGCCTCGCTCGCGAGCTGAACGTCGAGGCCGAGGGCATCGAGATCGGCCCGGCGCCGGTGGAGGCAGTGCTCTCCAGCGAGCTGTCCATGCCGATCGAGGACCTCGACCTGTCGGTCCGTTCCTACAACTGCCTCAAGCGTGAGGGCATCAACACCGTCGCGGAGCTGGTCGCCCTCTCCGAGACCCAGCTGATGAACATCCGCAACTTCGGGCAGAAGTCGGTCGACGAGGTGCGCGACAAGCTCATCTCGCTCGGTCTGTCGCTGAAGGACTCGGTGCCCGGTTTCGACGGCGCCCACTTCTACGGCGGCTCCGAAGACGAGTCCTTCTGATCCCCCCTTTTTCCCTGGAGTAAACGAATATGCCTAAGCCCACCAAGGGTCCCCGCCTCGGAGGCGGCCCCGCTCACGAGCGCCTGCTTCTCGCGAACCTGGCTGCGCAGCTGTTCGAGCACCGCTCGATCACGACCACCGAGACCAAGGCCAAGCGCCTGCGTCCGCTGGCCGAGCGCCTCGTCACGCTGGCCAAGCGCGGCGACCTGCACGCCCGTCGTCGTGCGATGACCGTGCTGCGCAGCAACAAGGACGCCGCGCACGTGCTGTTCACCGAGATCGCGCCGCTGGTCGCCGACCGTGAGGGCGGCTACACCCGCATCACCAAGGTCGGCAACCGCAAGGGTGACAACGCGCCTATGGCCGTGATCGAGCTCGTCCTCGAGCCCGTCGCCCCGAAGAAGAAGGCCGCCAAGAAGGCTGCCGCCCCGAAGGCCGAGAAGGTCGTCGAGGAGGCTCCTGCTGAGGAGGCCGCCGCTCCCGCCGCGCTCGTCGCCGGCGAGTTCGGTGAGGACTCGGCCGCTCCGCTCGAGGACGGCTCCGCTCCCGAGGGCTTCGACATCAAGGGCAACAAGGACTCGATGAAGTTCCACCGCCCCGACGGCCAGTGGTACGACGCGACCGTCGCCGAGGTGTGGTTCCGCACCGCCGAGGCCGCTGAGGCCGCAGGCTTCACCGAGGCCGGCAAGTAAGCCACATCATCACGAAGAAGCCCGCCGCCCCTCTCGGGGCGGCGGGCTTCTTCGTGTGCGGCGTCAGGCCCTGGCGCGCAGATCCTTGCGCAGGATCTTGCCGGCCGAGGACTTCGGGATGACGTCGATGAACTCCACCATGCGCACCTTCTCGTGCGGGGCGACGCGGCCGGCGACGAACGCCATCACGTCCTCCGCACTCAGCTCGGCCCCCTGCTGCAGCACGATGAACGCCTTGGGGACCTCCTGGCCATCGGCGTCGTTCGCGCCGATCACCGCGGCATCCGCGATCTGAGGATGCTCCAGCAGCAGCGCCTCGAGCACGGCGGGCGCCACCTGGTAGCCCTTGTACTTGATGAGCTCCTTCAGGCGGTCGACGATGCGGAAGATGCCGTCGGCGGTGACCGTGGCGACGTCCCCGGTGTGCAGCCAGCCGTCGGCGTCCAGCATCTCGGCGGTGGCCTCCGGGCGGTTCAGGTACCCGGTCATGATCTGCGGGCCGCGCAGCCACAGCTCGCCGGGCTCGCTCGCGCCTTCGGCCGGGGGCTCGATGTCCGCTCCGGTGTCGGGATCGACCAAGCGCGCCTCGGTGTTCGGCACCAGCGGGCCGATCGTGGAGCGGTCGATGTCGGTGCGGTCGACCGGGATGATGTTCGCCGCCGGGCTCGTCTCGGTCATGCCGTAGCCCTGCACGACGACGCAGCCGAGGCGATTCGCGACCGCTCCGGCGAGAGCGCCGTCCAACGGGGCTGCGCCCGAGAAGACGACCTTCACCGCGGAGAGGTCGTACTGGTCCACCACGGGATGCTTCGCCAGGGCGACCGCGATCGGGGGAGCGACGAACACCCAGGTCGTGCGGTGCTCCTGGATGATGCGCAGGAACTCGAGCAGGTCGAACTTCGGCATCGTCACCAGGCCCGCGCGCTGCTTGAGCGCGAAGTCCAGCAGCACGGTCATGCCGTAGATGTGGAAGAACGGCAGCACCGCGAGCAGCCGGTCGTTCACGCCGATGTCGGTGACGGGACGCACCTGCTCGACGTTCGCGACCAGGTTCCGGTGGGTGAGCATGACGCCCTTGGGGCGGCCGGTGGTGCCGGAGGAATACGGCAGCACGGCGAGGTGAGTGGCGGGGTCGAAGGCGACTTCCGGAGCAGCGTGGCCCTCGGAGAGCAGGTCGCGCAGCCCGGGGTGTCCGTCGGCGCCGTCGAGTACGACGAGGTGGTCGGCCGGGATGCCGCGGCGCGCGGCGGCGGCCTGCGCCTGCGGGAGCATCGGCGAGACCGTGAAGAGCCACTCGGCGCCGGCGTCCTCAAGCTGGTTGCCGACCTCCTCGGCCGTGTAGAGAGCGTTGATCGTGGTGGCGGTCGCGCCGGAGCGCAGCACGCCGTGGAACACCGTGGCGAACTCGGGGATGTTCGGGCACAGGATGCCGACGACGTCGCCCACGCCCACGCCCCGCGCGGCGAGGGCGCCGGCGAGCAGGTCGATCTGGCCGATCAGCCGGCGATACGTGGTCTCCGCACCCGACATCCCGTCGACGAGCGCGATCCGGTCGAGGTCGGCGTCGTCGAGGCCGGTGAAGAGGTACTCATAGATCGAGACGTTCGGGATTTCGAGCTCGGGGTACGGACTGCGGAACATGTGATCTCCTTCGATCATCCCGTCGGGTGTTTGTGATTCAGTGTCTCATGTAATGAGACGCAGTCTCAATGGATCCGGTTGCGGCGTCATTGATCCGATAACGGCTGCCCGGGCGTCCGCGGGTCGAGTAGTCGAGGGAGCGCACCGCGCGTCCTGTGCTCGAGAGGTGCTCGAGGTAGCGACGTGTGCTCACCCGCGAGATCTCCAGCACCTCGCCGAGCTCGGAGGCGGAGGAGTCCGGATGCTGCGCGAGTGCACCCGCCACCCGTTCCAGGGTCTCCGCGGACAGCCCCTTGGGCAGCCCTGCGCGCTGCCGGAACGCGATGATGGCGTCCGCGGCCTCCACTCGTGCCACGACGTCGTGCAGTTCGGTGTGGTCGCGCAGCAGCAGCGTCGCGTCCACCGCCGCGCTGCCGTCGCGGGCGCCCGTCGAACGGGCGACGAGCACGCGCGGCCCGAGGATCACCGGACGGCCGGCGTCCTCGCCCTCTCGCAGCACCTCGATGAGCTCCGGCCCGAGCACGTCCTCGGCGCGCGATCCGGTCAGCTCAGCGGCATCCGTGTCGAGGAGGCGGGCAGCCGCGTCGTTCGCCAGCGTGACCACGCCCGCGGCGTCGACCGTGATGACGCCCTCGCTGAGACCGTGCAGAGTGGTCTCCTGGTTGCGCACCAGGGCGCTGATCTCGTCGGGCTCCAGGCCCTGAATGCGGCGCCGGATCAGTGCGCCCACCCAGGCCGAGCCGAACAGGCCGAGCACCACGGCGGCGAGCATCGCGCCGATGATCCAGGCCAGATTGCCGAAGAACTCGGTGCGGCCCTGCGACTCCAGGATGCCGACCGATGCTGTGCCGATCACCTCGCCATCATGGAAGATCGGCACCTTCACGCGCCAGGTCGTGCCGAGGGTCCCGGTCTGCGTTCCGGTGTAGATCCTGCCGGACAGCGGCACGGAGGCATCCGTCGATACCGGGTGGCCGATCTTCTCGGGATCCGGGTGCGAGTAGCGGATGCCGTCGGGGTTGGCGACGACGACGTAGGTGAGATCCGACGCCCTGCGGATGGCCTCCGCGAGCGGCTGGATGGCCGCGGACGGATCGGCGTCGTCGAATGCGTCGATCACGGCGGGCATCGTGGCGATGGACTTCGACACGGCCATCATCCGGTCCTCATAGGCGTCGCGGATGGTGCCCCACTGCACGAACCCGGCGGTGATGCCCGCGATCAGGGTGACCAGGCACACGATCGCCGCCTGCAGCAGGAGCAGCTGCACGCGGAGCGTCATCTTCGACGCATGCGTCTTCGTCATCGAGGGCACACTCCATTGTCGCCGTGCGCGCGAGGGACCGCATCCAGGGCGAGAACCATCTCGCGACCAATACTTTCGGAACGCGACCAATGGTTTCGCAAGCGCGACGACGGCGATCCGGCCCCCTACGTTCGACAGCGTCCCTGAACGCTCGAGGAGGAGCGCAATGAACAGAACCCGAATCACTCTGATCGCCGTCGCGGCAGCGGCGGCGCTCGCCCTCACCGGATGCTCCGGGCAGGGCGGCACGGCAGAGAAGCCGGCCGCCGACGGCGGGAAGTCCAGCATCACCGACGTCTCGATCATCGTCCCCGCCGACCCGGGCGGCGGCTGGGATCAGACCGGACGCGCCATGGCGAAGGTGCTCGCCGAGGACAAGATCGTGAAGTCCGCGCCGGTCAGCAACGTCGGCGGCGCGGGCGGCACGATCGGTCTCGCCCAGCTGGCGAACGAGAAGGACCCGGGCACGCTGATGGTCAACGGCCTGGTGATGGTGGGCGCGATCGAGACCAACGACTCGAAGGTGCGCCTCGAGGACACCACGCCGATCGCCCGTCTGACCGACGAGCCGCTCGTGGTCGTCGTGCCCGCCGACTCGAAGTACAAGACCCTGAAGGACCTGGTGGACGACATCGTCGACAAGGGGCAGAAGGTCACCGTGACCGGCGGCTCGGCCGGCGGCGCGGACCACATCCTCGCCGGGCTCCTGCTCGAGGAGGCCGGGCTCAGCAGCGCGGAGATCCCGCAGAAGCTGAACTACACCCCGAACGCCGGCGGTGGTGAGGCCGTGTCGCTGATCCTCGGCGGCAAGGTCGGCGCCGGCATCTCGGGCGTCGGCGAATTCGTGCAGCACATCGAGTCGGGCAAGATGCGCGCGCTCGCCGTGTCGAGCGAGAAGCCCAGCTCGCAGCTGCCCGACGTGCCCACGATCACCGACGAGGGCTATGACGTGGTGCTCACCAACTGGCGCGGCGTGATCGCGCCCGGCGGCATCTCCGATGCCGACCGGGCCGAGCTCGAACGGATCGTCACCGAGATGCACGACTCGGATGCATGGAAGAGCGAGCTCGAGACCAAGGGCTGGGCGGATGCCTTCCTCACCGGTGACGACCTCGACGCCTTCGTCGAGCAGAACGTGTCCGATGTCACCGGCACGCTGAAGAACATCGGGCTGATCTGACATGAGCAGCACCCCGCTCGCGGGGGCCGACGGGCGGGCCGAGGACACTCGGCCCGCCTCTCGGGTTCCCGTCGGCGAACTCGTCTTCGCCCTGCTCATGCTCGCGCTGGGCATCGCCGCTCTGGCCGGTGCCTTCAGCATCCACGTACCCGTCGGAGTGACCGTCGGCCCGACCGTGTTCCCCATCGCCGTCTCGGTGCTGCTGATCGGATCCGCCGTCGCCGTGCTCGTCGGCGTGCTGCGCGGCCGCCGTGCGGAACTCGAAGAGGGCGAGGACATCGACCCCGACGCGAAGACCGACTGGCTGACGCTCGCCGAGATCGTGGGCGCTCTGGTCGCGCACCTGCTGCTGCTCGAGCTGATCGGATGGGCCCCTGCGGCCGCCGTGCTCTTCGGCATCGTCGCCTGGGCCCTCGGGGCCAAGCGCTGGTGGCTCGGGTTCGTCGTCGGACTCGCGGTCGCACTCGTCGTGCAGATCGTCTTCGCCGGGCTGCTCGGCCTCTCGCTGCCGTGGGGGCCAGTGTTCGGATGGCTGGGAGGGATGTTCTGATGGACAGCTGGGGACTCCTCCTGGACGGATTCGCCACCGCGCTGCAGCCGGAGTACCTGCTGTGGGCGTTCATCGGCGTCTTCATCGGCACCGCGGTCGGTGTGCTCCCCGGAGTCGGGCCGGCGATGACGGTGGCGCTGCTGCTGCCGCTCACCTACACGCTGGACGCCACCGCAGCGATGATCACGTTCGCCGGCATCTACTACGGCGGGATGTACGGCGGGTCGACCACCAGCATCCTGCTGAACACACCCGGTGAATCGGCGTCGATCGTCACAGCGATCGAGGGCAACAGGATGGCCAAGCTCGGTCGGGGTGCCGCGGCACTCGCGACCGCGGCGATCGGGTCGTTCGTCGCCGGTACGATCGCCACCGTCGGTCTCACCCTGCTCGCCCCGGTGCTCGCGCAGTTCGCCGTGAGCCTCGGCCCCGCCGACAAGTTCGCACTGATCGTCATCGCGTTCATCACGGTCGGCGCGCTGATGGGCAAGTCGGTCTCGCGCGGCCTCGTCTCGCTGGCGGTCGGGCTCTTCCTCGGCATGGTCGGCACCGATGTGCTCTCCGGCCAGCAGCGGTTCACGCTGGGGCTGCCGGAACTCGGCGACGGCATCAACGTGGTGCTCGTCGCCGTGGGGCTGTTCGCCGTGGGAGAGACGCTGTACGTGGCATCACGGCTGCGGCACGGCGGCATCGACGTGATCCCCGTGACGAAGGGATGGCGCAACTGGATGACCAGGGACGACTGGAAGCGCTCATGGAGGCCCTGGCTGCGCGGCACGGCGATCGGGTTCCCGATCGGCACCATCCCCGCAGGCGGCGCCGACGTCGCGACGTTCCTCTCGTATGCCACCGAGCGCAAGCTCTCCAAGCGCAAGGGCGAGTTCGGTCGCGGTGCGATCGAGGGCGTGGCAGGGCCGGAAGCGGCGAACAACGCCGCCGCAGCCGGCGTGCTGGTGCCCCTGCTCACCCTCGGTCTGCCGACCACGGCGACGGCCGCGATCATCCTCGTCGCGCTGCAGTCGTACGGCATCCAGCCGGGGCCGCAGCTGTTCACGAACCAGCCCGCCCTGGTGTGGGCACTCGTGGCGAGCCTGTATGTCGGGAACCTGCTGCTGATCGTGCTGAACCTGCCGCTGGTCGGCATGTGGGTCAAGCTGCTGCAGATCCCTCGGCCGTACCTCTACGCCGGCATCCTGATGTTCGCCGCGTTCGGCGCCTACGCGCTGAACTTCCTGATCAGCGACATCGTGATCCTCGTGATCATCGGGCTGCTCGGGTACTTCATGCGCAGATACGGGTACCCGGTGGCGCCGCTGGTGGTGGGCATGATCCTGGGCCCGATGGGCGAGGCGTTCATGCGGCAGGCGCTCCAGCTGAGCCAGGGCGACCTCTCGACACTGGTCCTGCAGCCGTTCGCCGCCACCGCGTATGCCTTCCTCGCGGTGCTCGTCGTCGGCGCGCTCTGGCTGCGTCGCCGCCAGGCGCGGTACGAGAAGCACCTCACCGAGTCGATCTCGGTGCCGATGCTCGCCGATCAGGAGATCTGAGCCCCTCGGCACCGTGCGCCCGCGACGAAACGCGGGCGTGCGGTGCCGAGACGCCGCAATAGGCTGGGCGGATGCACGACGAGCAGAACACCACGCGGGGCGCACGGGCGTACCTCTCCTACATCGGGATCGGACTCGCGGCCGGAGTGCTGTCCGGCCTGTTCGGCGTCGGCGGCGGCACGGTGATCGTGCCGCTGCTGGTGCTGCTGCTCGGTTTCGACCAGCGCCGTGCCGCCGGCACCTCGCTCGCCGCGATCGTGCCGATCGCGAGCGTCGGCGTCATCTCCTACGCGGTCTCGGGCTCCGTCGCCTGGATCCCTGCCCTGATCCTCGCGCTCGGCGCCGTGGTCGGTGCGCAGATCGGCACCAGGCTGCTGCCGCGGATGTCGCAGCGCACACTGCTCTGGGGCTTCGTGGCCTTCCTCGCCGTGGTCATCGTGAGCCTGTTCCTGATCGTCCCTTCGCGCGAGGCCGAACTCGATCTCACCTGGACGACGGGGCTGATCCTCGTCGGGGTGGGCGTGTGCACCGGCATCCTGGCGGGGCTCATCGGCGTCGGCGGCGGCATCATCGTCGTGCCCGCGCTCATGCTCGGCATGGGCGTCAGCGACCTCATCGCCAAGGGCACCTCGCTGCTCATGATGATCCCGACCGCGGTCTCCGGCACGGTCGGCAACCTGCGGCACAAGAACGTCGACCTCGTGGCCGCCGCACTCGTCGGCGTCTCGGCGTGCACCACGACCGCGCTCGGCGCCCTCTTCGCCGCGCACATCGACCCCTTCGTCGGCAACGTGCTGTTCGCCGTGTACCTGCTCTACATCGGGTACCAGATGGCCCGGAAGGCCATCCGCGCCAAGAACTAGCCGCCGCACGGCGAGGCGCCCCTCGGAGCGGATCCGAGGGGCGCCTGTGCTCAGTGCTTCAGCGGCTCATTCGCAGGTGAAGAGGGCGTCGCCCCAGACTCCGTGGGCGCCGTTGATGCTGCCCGGCGCCGTCACGTTGAGGTCGATGTACTGCACCCCGGTGACGTCCACGTCCACCTGCTCCGGGGCGAAGCCCGGTGTGAACGTGCGCGACTGGTAACGGTTCACTCCGTCGGTGTCGACCGTGAAGATCACGTTGCCGGCGAAGTTCTTCTCCAGCCCGACCGAGGCCGTGAACGAGGAGCACTTGCCGCCCAGGTAGTAGGTCACCTTCGACGCCGCGTGCACGCCGAGTCCCTTGGCGTAGGTCGGGCTCTTCCCGGTGGCCGGATCGACGTAGTTGATCGCCAGCGGCAGATCGGGCGAGTCCGCCGCATCCTTGTTGGCGACATCCTTGCCGATCACGCCCCAGCCGGTGGTGGCGCTGATCCAGTTCAGATCGGACGCGTAGACCTTGCCCGAGGGAGCCGGCGGCATCGGCTGGTCGACGACCTTCCAGTCGAAGATCTTCAGCCGGCTCTCGGTCGGGAGCACGACGTACGCGAGCTCCTTGGCAGGATTCAGCCGCACGAGGTTCGAGTACACCTGGTACTTGCCGGTGGGGTACTCGTACACGTTCGGGTTGTTGCCGTTGTTGCGCCCGAGGCTGGTGATCGCCACGCTCGCACCGCCCAGACCGGATGCCTGCGGCAGCCAGTTCGGGAAGAACACAGTCTGCTTCGAGACCGTGCCGTCGGCGTAGTGCAGCTCGAGCGAGGGGTTCACCCCACCGCCGGATGCCGCGGAGGCGAGCAGCGCGAGGTGCGTGCCCTTGCCCGTGAGTGCGATGGTCTGCCCGGCCGGGGAGACCGAGTCCTTCGTGCCGGACGGGTTCGGCCAGGTGTACGCGATCGCGGCGTCACCGGTCCCGACCGTGACGGTGGAACCGGGGGTGACTCCTGCCCGCGCCAGCGCCTCGGCCGAGAAGGTGGCACCGCCGCCGTCGAAGTCACCGGGCTTCGCCGTGGTGAGCGTGGTCACGGCGTCGGCGTTGTACGCCCCGGCCAGCGACCCGTAGGCCACGTAGAGCTGGTTCGCCCCTGACGTCTGCTGTGCGGTCTTCTGCGCGGTGTAGTCCGCGACCACCTTCACCGTCTGCAGGTCTGCGGCGGCGGCATCGGTGACCGTCACCTCGAAGGTCGCGGTGATCGATGCGCCGGGCTCGACCAGCGCGGCCTTGGCTCCCTCGGCCGAGACGAGGGTCCAGCCCTCGGGCAGCTGCGGGGTGAGGGAGACGTTCTCCTTCTTCTTCGTGCCGGTGTTGCGGAAGGTCGCCTCCACCGTGGTGGTGTCGCCCTGGAACACGCGGTCCTCGAGACCGACCGAGACGGATGCCGCGGTGAGGTCGGCATCCCGGCCGCCGACGGCGCTGGTGGCCGCGAGCACGACCTCGGCCTCGGCGGAGGAGGCGACGGCGGGCACCTTCACGCGGATGACACCGCCGGCGTCCTTCGCGTCGAAGAACCAGCCCGAGGATGCGGCATCCAGCGCCTCGAGGGACGCGGCCTGCTTCAGCCCCTTGCCGTCGACCGCGACGTTCTTCGGCGCCGAACCGGTGTGCGCCTCGATGACGTACGGCCGGGCGTCGGCCTTGCCGTCGTACGATCCGGCCCGCTTGCCGATGCCGATCGTGACGGAGCCCTTCTTACCGGCATCCGGAGCATCCACGGTGAACTTCTGGGTGCTGGAGGCACCGTCGGCGTAGGCGCGGGTGACCTGGTCGTCCTCGTAGAGCGAGAACGAGCTCTTGCCCTGCGGGAACAGCGACAGCGTGACGGGGGAGTCCGCCGGCACGAGCGACGCGTTGCGGGCGGTGATGCCCTGTGCCACCAGCGCGCCGGCGCGCACGAAGATCGGCAGCTTGTCGAGCGGAGCAGGGTGCCCGTTCAGCACCTGACCGCCCTCGTGCACCTCGCCGGTCCAGTAGTCCACCCACTGCGATCCGGCCGGCAGATAGATGCCGTTGCGCACCTCGGTCTTGGTGAAGACCGGTGCGACCAGGTAGTCGCTGCCGAGCAGGAACTCGTTGTTCGCCTCGACGCTGTACGAGCCGGCGTCCTTCGGGTACTCGAGCGCCAGCGAGCGCATCATCGGCAGGCCGCTGCGGTGGGACTCGGCGGCCAGGGTGTAGATGTACGGCATCAGGCGCTGGCGCAGCTGCAGGTAGCTGCGGTTGATCTTCGTCGCCTCGGCGCCGTACAGCCACGGACGCTTGTCGACCGAGGCCCAGCCGCTCATCGAGTACAGCGCCGGCGCGAAAGCCTTCCACTGCAGGTCGCGCACGTAGCTCTCCGGCGAGCCGCCGAAGATGCCGTCCACGTCGCCGGTCGAGAACGCCAGGCCGGAGTTGCCGGCGCCGGTCAGCGCGGAGATCTGCCAGCGCACGGCGTCGAGGTTGCCGGAGTGGTCGCCGGTCCACTGCATGCCGCAGCGCTGGGCACCGGCCCAGCCCTCCACCATGAGCGACGTGCCACGGGCATCCGAGTACTTCTCGATGCCGTCATGAGCGGCCTCGCAGCCGGTGAGGGCGAGGCGGTAGCCGCTGCCCACCCAGGCGACGTCGAGCTTGCGCAGCCGCACGCCGGCCTCGCCGACCTCGTACTCCTGCTTGTCCAGCGAGCGCTGGGTCCACAGGCCGGTCTTGAGGTCGGTCTGGTCCTCGATGGCCTTGATGGTCTCGGGCAGCTCCTGGTACTCGCAGCCGTAGCCGTCGTTGACCAGCATCCAGCCGGCGGGCATGTCGTTCTCGACGAAGCCCTTGGCGACGTCGAGCGCCTGCGGGGTGCGCAGCTTCGACGGCGTCTTGGTGCCGGTGTAGGTCGGGCTGGAGCGGTTGTAGCAGTCCGCGTCGCCGTACTCCAGGGCGTACACCGGCGGCATGATCGGCCGGCCGGTGAGCTGCGTGTACGACTCGAGCGACTGCTCGTAGTCACCGACGAAGTAGTACGCGTCGAAGCGGCGCTCCTGGTGCGTGGTGGTGTGCTTCGCGAAGTCGTAGGTGCCCTTCGCGAACGTGTTGCGCAGCACGCCGTAACCCTCGGAGGACATGTAGTACGGAACCGCGTTCGGGTAGCCGTCGTCGTCCCAGTCGAAGTTGTTGGCGATGTTGATGACCGATCCGGTGTGGATCGAGCGGCCGTTCTGCATGCCGCCGCCGAGGATCTGCTCGCCGGCCTGGCCCTTGAGGTGCTGGGTGGCGGAGTTCTTGCCGAACGTGATCGCGGCGGACTCGGCGAAGATCGTCGATCCGTCGGCGCGGGTGGCGGACACGGCACCGGTGCCGCGGTCGATCGAGATCGTGACGGTCTTCGACGCGATGCGGATCACGTCGCCCTCGGCGACCGAGACGTCGGCGCCGCCGAACGTCTTCGCGCCCACGACGATGTCGGCGGTGCGCGCTGCATCGCCCTGCGGCGTGTTCGCCGGGTCGGTGAACGATCCGCTCGGGTCGGCCTCGAGCCGGAAGGTGCCGTTCTCGAGGAAGGTCACGCGCATGGCACCGTGCTCGGCGGTCAGCGTGACGGATGCCCCGTCCTGCTTCACGCCGGTGATCGCCCCGATCGACGAGCCGGAGTCGTCGACGGGGACCTCGGGCGAGGCGGGCTTGGGGGTGATCGGGGTGGGCGCGGATGCCGCGGTCGTGGCCGCGGCTGCGGGCTCGGCGGTCTGCGCCGAGGCGAGCCCGAAGCCCGTCACCCCCAGCGCGATCGCGAGTCCCAGCGCGCCGAAGCGTCGCCGGCAGGATAGTGAGTTCAACGTCATCGTCTCCTCTGGGTGATTGTTTGTGCATCTGAGGTGCGCAAAGCAGTCATATCGAATCACTCTTTTGCACTGGCGGTCAAGGGTTACCTCTCTTTGGGCCTCGGTAGACTCGTGGGGTGGCAGTGAACCCAGAACTGGTCGGCCGGGAGTTCCCGCCGACGTCCCCCTACCTCGTCGGTCGTGAGAAGGTGCGCGAGTTCGCACGCGCGGTCTTCGCCGACGCCCCCGTGCACACCGACGTCGACGCCGCGCGGGCCGCCGGATACACCGACGTGGTCGCTCCGCCGACCTTCGCGATGGTCATCCAGGACCACACGCTGCAGCAGCTGCTCGCTCTCGAGGACTCCGGCATCGTGCTGGCGCGCACCATCCACGCCGAGCAGAAGTTCGCCTACACCCGGCCGATCGTCGCCGGCGACGAACTCACCGGACAGCTGCGCGTCACGGGCATCCGCACTCTCGGCGGCAACGCCATGATCACCAGCGAGGCCGAGATCGCCGATGCCGACGGCGCGCACGTCGTGACCGCGACCAGCGTGCTGCTGGTGGGCTCCGAAGGAGAGGGGGAGTGATGTCGTTCACCGTGGGAGACGTGATCGCCGAGCGCACCGTGCACCTCACCCGTGAGTCGCTCGTGCGCTACGCCGGGGCATCCGGCGACTTCAACCCCATTCACTACCGCGACGACGTCGCCGCAGAGGTCGGTCTGCCCGGAGTCCTCGCGCACGGGATGCTGACCATGGGTCTCGCCTCGTCGGTCGTGGTGTCCGCGCTGGGCGACGTGGCGAAGATCGTCGACTACGGCGTGCGCTTCACCAAGCCCGTGGTCGTCGACCCGGTCGAGGGTGCCGACGTCACCGTCGTCGCCAAGGTCGCGGCCGTCGACGACGAGACCGCGCGGATCGACCTGAAGGTCACGCACGGCGAGACCACCGTGCTGGCCAAGGCGCAGCTGCGCGTGGCGCTGTGACGCAGGTCGAGCCGATCCCGCTGCGCACGCTGACCACGCTGCGCACCGGCGGCGCTCCCGAGAGCATGCGCGAGGCCGCCACCACTGCCGAGCTGATCTCCGAGCTGCAGCAGGTCTGGGCCACCGGCGACGAGTGGTTCGTGCTGGGCGGCGGATCGAACCTGTTCGCCGGCGACGCCGCCTTCGAGGGCACCGTCGTCCGGATCCTCTCCCGCGGCATCGAAGAAGTTCCGTCGCCGCACGAGGGCCGAGTGCGGCTGCGCGTGCAGGCCGGGCACGACTGGGACGACCTCGTGGCCTACGCCGTCGAGCGCGGCTATGCCGGCATCGAGGCGATGAGCGGCATCCCCGGCACAGTCGGAGCCGCTCCCGTGCAGAACGTGGGCGCCTACGGGCAGGAGATCCAGGAGACGCTCGTCGAGGTCGAACTGCTCGACGAGCATGCCGCGGAGCCGGTCACCGTCCCGGCATCCGAGCTCGCCCTCGGCTTCCGCACCTCCGTGCTCAAGCACCACTACGGCGGGGTGCCGCAGCGTCGTGCCGTCATCCTCAGCGTCACGCTCGACCTCGCCGTCACCGACGGCACGCGCGTCGTTCGCGGCGAGCAGCTGCGTCGTGCGCTCGGCCTGGAGGACGATGCGGCCGTGCCGCTGGCCTGGGTGCGCTCCACCGTTCTCGAGACGCGCGCGAAGAAGGGGATGCTGCTGGACCCCGACGACCCGGACACGGCGAGCGCCGGATCGTTCTTCCAGAACGCGATCGTGCCGGAGTCCGTCGCGCGCACGCTGCCGCCGGAGTGCCCGCGCTGGCCCGTCACGCCCGACCTCGACGCGGTGACTGTGATCCCGCTGTCCGGCTTCACCGGCGCGGTGCCGCCGCTCGCGGACGCACCAGCCGACGTGAAGGTCAGCGCCGCGTGGCTGATCGAGCACTCCGGCATCCGCAAGGGATTCAAGCTGCCCCGCTCACGCGCGGGTGTCTCGACCAAGCACGCCCTCGCGCTCACCAACCGCGGCGGTGCGACCGCGGCGGAGGTGTCGGAGCTGGCACGGTTCATCCAGAACCGCGTGCACTCCGAGTTCGGTCTGCTGCTGCAGCCCGAGCCGGTGCTGGTGGAGGTCGAGCTCTGAACTCGTTCTAGGCTCGAAGGGTGCTCGACACTCTCACCGGATTCGCCGTCGTCGGACTGGCGATCGCGGTCGGGTACGTCATCGGCCGCATCGATCTGCTCGGCGCGCACGCACGTGAGGTGCTGAGCAGGCTGACGTTCTTCGTCCTTTCGCCGTTCCTGCTGTTCACCGTGCTGGCCCAGGCGGATGCCCGGGTGCTGTTCTCCTCACTGCTGCCGGTCTCTGCGATCGCGGCGGTCGTGGTGATCGGCCTGTACGTGCTGGTGGCGAAGCTGGTCTGGAAGCGCGGCGTCGGCGAGACCGTGATCGGCGCACTGTCGGCGGGTCAAGTGAACTCGAACAACATCGGCATCCCGCTGTCGCTGTACCTGCTGGGCAGCGCGGCGTACCCGGCACCGGTGATCCTCATGCAGCTGCTGGTGTTCACGCCGATCTCGCTGAGCATCCTCGATGCGGTGACCGGCGAGCGCCGGTCGTTCGGTCGTACCGTGCTGCGCACCGCGACCAACCCGATCATCCTCGGGTCGGCACTCGGCACGGTGGTCTCAGTGCTGGGGATAGAGCTGCCGCCGATCGTCATCGATCCGATCACCCTGCTTGCGAACGCCTGCGTGCCGGTGCTGCTGATCAGCTACGGCATCTCGCTGCACGGGCAGCGCGTGCTCGGCGCGGCCGGGCGTCGGCGCGACGTCCTGCTGGCGAGCACGCTGAAGCTGCTCGTCATGCCGGTGATCGCCTGGCTGGTCGCACAGTTCGTGTTCGGCCTGTCCGCGCATGAGGTGCTGATCGTCGTGGTGCTCGCTGCCCTGCCGACCGCGCAGAACGTGTTCAACTACTCGCAGCGGTACGACATCGGCGAGGCGATCTCGCGCGACACCGTGTTCCTCACGACGATCGGCTGCGTGCCGGTGCTGCTGGGCGCCGCGCTGCTGCTCGGGTGACGTCGGCGCCCGGGCGTACGCTCGCAGGATGACCGGACTCGTGCCCTACATCCTGTTCCCCGGAACCGCAGCCGAGGCGCTGCCGTTCTACCAGTCGGTGTTCGGGGGTGAGATCGCCCTGTTCACCTACGAGCAGTTCGAGCGCACGGACGGCCCCGGCGACCAGATCGCGCACGGCATGCTCACCGGCGGTCCGGTCGCGATCTCAGGAGCGGATGCCGGTGCCGATGACGACGCGGTGACGATGAACGGCATGTTCTTCTCCCTGCTCGGCACCGCCGACGCCGATACGCTGACGCGCTGGTTCGCGCAGCTTGGGGAGGGCGGTCGCATCATCGACCCGCTGCAGAAGCGACCCTGGGGCGATCACGACGGCACGCTCAGCGATCGCTACGGGGTGCGCTGGCTGATCGGCTTCCACCCGGAGGACTGAAACATGAACGCCGCCGCTCCCGAGAGGAGCGGCGGCGTTCACGTGGTTGCTGCGTCAGACGGCGAACAGGCGCTGCAGGCGCTGCACGCCCTCGAGCAGCGCGTCGTCACCGAGGGCGTAGGACATGCGGATGTAGCCGGAGGGGCCGAAGGCCTCTCCGGGCACCACCGCGACCTCGGCCTGGTCCAGGATGAAGTCGGCGAGCTCGAGCGACGTGGTCGGGGTCACGCTGCTCCCGTCCTTCGCCTGCCAGGTGCGGCCCAGCAGGCCCTGCACATCGGGGTACACGTAGAACGCGCCGGTGGGGTTCGGCACCACGAGGCCGTCGATCTTCGACAGCTCGGACACGATCAGGCGGCGACGGCGGTCGAACGCCTCGCGCATCTGCTCGGCTTCGGTCTGCGGGCCGTTCAGCGCGGCGATCGCCGCCTTCTGTGCGACGTTGTTCACGTTGCTGGTGAGGTGCGACTGCAGGTTGCCGGCGATCTTGATCGCGTCGGCGGGGCCGACCATCCAGCCCACGCGCCAGCCGGTCATCGCGTAGGTCTTGGCCACGCCGTTGACCAGGATGGTCTGACCCGCGACCTCGGGGAGCGCCTGCACGACCGAGGTGGCCTTCACACCGTCGTAGGTGAGGTTCTGGTAGATCTCGTCGGAGATGATCCAGATCCCGTGCTCGAGCGCCCACTCGGCGATCGCCTTCGTCTCCTCCGCGGAGTACACGGAGCCGGTCGGGTTCGACGGCGACACGAACACCAGCACCGTGGTGCGTGGGGTGCGGGCGGCCTCGAGCTGCTCGACGGTGACCTTGTACTCCTGATCGGCGCCGGCGAACACCTCGACCGGCACACCGTCGGCGAGGCGGATCGCCTCAGGGTAGGTGGTCCAGTACGGCGCGGGCAGCAGCACCTCGTCGCCCGGGTTCACCACGGCCTGGAACGCCTGGTAGACGGACTGCTTACCGCCGTTGGTGACGATGATCTGGCTCGGCGAGACCTCGAGGCCCGAGTCGCGCAGCGTCTTCGCGGCGATGGCCTCGCGCAGCGCCGGGAGGCCGGGCGCGGGGGTGTACCGGTAGTTCGCCGGGTCGGCCAGGGCCTCGGCCGCAGCATCCACGATGAACTGCGGAGTCGCGAAGTCGGGCTCGCCAGCGGCATAGGAGATGACGGGTTTGCCCTCGGCCTTGAGCGCTTTGGCCTTGGCATCCACCTTCAGCGTGGCGGACTCGGCGATGGCGGACAGCTTGCGGGAGAGAGGCGCGCGTTCGGTCACGATAACGAGGGTACTCGCGTCGCTGCCCGGGTGCAGACGCCGAGGGGCGTCAAGATCAGTGAATCTTGACGCCCGTCATCAAATCGATCAGGCGGCGAGCCCGTGCGCCTCGGCGACGGCAGGCAGCGTGATGCGTCCGCCGCGCACGTTCAGTCCCTTGGCCAGCGCCGCATCGTCCGCTGCCGCCCGGTCCCAGCCCTTGCCGGCGATCGCCGAGACGTAGGGGAGGGTCGCGTTGGTCAGCGCGCGCGTGGCGGTCTCGGGCACGGCACCCGGCATGTTCGCGACGCAGTAGTAGATCGAGTCGTGCACGGCGAAGGTCGGGTCGTCGTGCGTCGTCGGGTGCGAGCCCTCGAAGCATCCGCCCTGGTCGATCGCGATGTCGACCAGCACGGAGCCGGGCTTCATGTTCGCGACCATCTCGTCGGTGACGAGCTTCGGGGCGGCGGCGCCGGGGATGAGCACCGATCCGATCACGAGATCGGCGGTCTTGAGCTCCTCGGCGATGTCGTAGCGGTTCGATGCGCGGGTCTCGAGACCGGGGTACAGGTGCTCCAGCTCGCGCAGACGAGGCAGCGAGATGTCGATCACCGTCACCTGCGAGCCGAGGCCGAGTGCGTTCGCCGCCGCGTGCTCGCCGGCGACGCCGCCGCCGATGACGACGGTCTTCGCGCGCCGCGTGCCGGGGATGCCGCCGAGCAGCGTGCCCCGGCCACCGTTGGAGCGCATCAGCGAGTACGAGCCGACGGTCACCGACAGACGCCCGGCGATCTCGCTCATCGGCACCAGCAGCGGCAGGCTGCGGTCGGGCAGCTGCACGGTCTCGTAGGCGACGGCCGTGGTGCCGGCGCCGACGAGCGCCTCGGTGAGCGGGCGATCGGCGGCCAGGTGCAGATACGTGAACAGCGTGAGGTCGGAGCGCAGGAAGCCGTATTCCGGAGCGATCGGCTCCTTCACCTTGAGCAGCAGTTCGGCTTCGCTCCAGGCCTCCTCCGCCGAGGAGACGATCTCGGCGCCCGCGGCCCGGTACATGTCGTCGTCGATGCGCGAGCCGCGCCCGGCTCCGGACTGCACGAGCACGCGATGACCTTCGCGCACCAGCCGGTCGGCGCCGGCGGGGGTGAGGGCGACGCGGTTCTCGTTGTTCTTGACCTCGGTCGGGACGCCGATCTTCATTGATTCTCCTGGGATGGCGGGGATAGCAGAGCGTAGAGAAGAATCGCAGAAACATCGATGCCCTGGGTGCAATTTCGCAGAATCTTCGAGAATTGAGGTGACTGAGAAAGATCCAGTGCCGGATTCGGCATCCGAGGCGCTCAGCGCGGGCAGATCAGCGCGGCCAGCCGCGCGGCGGCCTCATCGACGAGGGCGTCATCGAGGTCGCCGTAGCCGAGGACCAGAGCCTCGGGTGCCGGCGATGCGATGACGTAGCGGGACAGCGCGGTGAGTGCGAGGTCGTCGGGTGCGGCTGTCACGAGGTCGGCCGCGACGGCGCCGAGCGGCAGCCCGAGCACCAGGTGCATGCCGGCGGCGATGCCGGACACCGGCAGCTCGGGCATGCGTTCGGTGAGGGCAGCGAGCAGGCGTTCCCGGCGGCGGCGGAAGCGCACGCGCGAGCCGCGCAGGTGCCGCTCGAGGTCTCCGCGGGAGATGAATCGGGCCAGCGCGACCTGGTCGATCGTCGACGGAGCGGGCGGAGCATCGGCGAGCGGGAGCCAGGACGGCAACACCGCCCAGCCGACGCCGAGCGCGGGCGTGACCGACTTCGAGAGCGAGCCGATCAGCGCGACCCGATCGGGTGCGAGGCGCTGCAGCGCGGCGATCGGCCGCCGGTCGTAGCGGAACTCCGCGTCGTAGTCGTCCTCGACGATCAGGCCGTCCACCTCGCGCGCCCACGCGACGAGGCGCTCGCGGCGGGCGGGGTGCAGGGCGGCGCCGAGCGGGAACTGGTGCGCGGGCGTCACCAGCGCGGCGCGCGCACCGGTGCGCGCGGCCTCGGTGACCAGGCGCTCCGTGTCGACTCCGTCGGCGTCCACCGGGACTGGTACCGGCTCCAGTCCGTGCCGCTGGGCGACCTCGCGCAGTCGCGGCCAGCTGGGGTCCTCCACCAGCACATGCGCGTGCCCGCGCTCGCGCAGCGCAGCGGCGATCAGCGCCATGCCGTCGGTCGCACCGTGCGTGATCACGACGCGGGCCGCCTCGACGTCGACCAGCCGGGAGCGGCCAAGGTAGCCGGCGACCGCTTCCGTCGCCAGCGGATGCCCGAGCGGGAAGGCGCTCGCGAGGTCGCGGTCGGGCAGTGCGGCGAGTCCGTCGCGCAGCGCCGCGGCCCAGCGCGAGCGCGGCACCGCGCGCAGGTCGGGGACTCCGGGGCGCAGGTCGAACCGCGGATGCCGCGGGCGAGCGGCCGGTGCGGCCGCCGCACCCGCTGCGGGGTCCTGGGCGACGTCCCGCGGCGGGACTGCCCGCGCAGCATCCGCCCATCCGGCGGAGACCCGCGTGGCCGAACCGGTCCGCGCCTCCAGCACGCCCTCGGCGACCAGGCGCCCGTACGTCTCGGTGACGACCCAGCGCGAGATGCCGAGCGCATCGGCGAGCACCCGGCTCGGCGGCAGCGCTGCGCCGGACGGAAGCCGCCCGTCGGCGATCGCATCGCGGAGCGCGTGCTCGAGCCGATCCCGCAGCGCGGGCAGACGACCGGGGTGAGCATCGCCCGCAGCGGAGGGGGCGAGATCGAGCAGAGTCTCCCACGCGAGAATTGGTCTGGTGTTCTGCATACTGATTGGAGTGTATGCCCGAACCGATCCTTTCCTAACGTTGAGCTCACCAACGAAAGGGAACCGAAATGCAGTACCGCACCATCTCTGACGGCCGCACCTCGTTCGACGTCTCCACGCTGTGCCTGGGCGCCATGAACTTCGGCACCCGCGTCGACGAGCCGACCTCGCGCGCCATCCTGGACCGTTTCGTCGAGGCCGGCGGCACCTTCATCGACACCGCGAACAACTACGCGATCTGGTCGGGCGGCACCGGCCGCGACAGCGAGGACCTCCTCGGCCGCTGGCTGAAGGACCGGGGCAATCGCGACAGCCTGCGGATCGCCACCAAGCTGGGCGCCGCTCCGCGCGACCCGAGCATCGCGCTCACCGAGGACAACTTCGAGGGCCTGTCCGCCCAGGTCATCGCCCGGCAGGCGCCGGAGAGCGCTCGCCACCTCGGCATCGATCACATCGACGTGCTGTACGGGCACGTCGACGACCGCGCCACCGACCCTGCCGAGACCGTCTCGGCCTTCGGGGAGCTGCAGCGCAGCGGACTGGTGGGCATCACCGGCATCTCGAACATCGCCACCTGGCGCCTTGTCGAGGCCCGGCAGGAGGCGCAGAGTCAGGGCGTAGCGCCCTACGGTCTGGTGCAGCAGCAGTACAGCTACCTGCACCCGGCGCCGAAGTACGGCCGGAACAACTTCGTGACCCCCGGCATGCTCGACTACGCGGCGTCCTCCGGCACGGCCGAGCGCCCGCCGTTGGCGATCACCGTGTACTCGCCGCTGCACCAGGGCGCGATCGCACGGCTGAACCAGCCGATGTGGGGCGGCGTCGACCACCCCACCAGCCACGCCCGCCGCACCCTGCTGCACGAGGTGGCCGCCGACATCGGCCGCACGCCGAACCAGGTCGCACTGGCCTGGCTGCTCGGCGGCGAGGTGCCGGTGATCCCGGTGGTCGGCGTTTCGAGCGTCGCCCAGCTGGACGAGGTGGTCGGCGCCGCCGACCTGGTGCTCGATGCCGAGGTGCGCGCGCTGCTGGACGCGGAGCCCGCAGACCCGCGCTGATCAGCAGAGCGGATGCCGGATGCCGCGGGCGTCCGGCATCCGTCCGTCACCGGGCGAACGCGCCGTCGCGGGTCGAGACGATCTCCTTGCCGAGCGGCATCAGCGAGATGGGGACGAGCTTGAAGTCCGCGATCGCCATCGGGATGCCGATGATCGTGATGCACAGCGCGATGCCGGAGACGATGTGGCCGAGTGCCAGCCACCAGCCCGCGAGGATCACCCAGATCACGTTCCCGAGGAACGAACCGACTCCCGCGGTGGGCTTCGCGATGATCGTGCGGCCGAACGGCCAGATCACGTAGCCGGCGGTGCGGAACGAGGCGATCGCCCACGGGATCGTGATGATCGGGATGCACAGCAGGATGCCCGCGAGCACGTAGCCGAGGAACAGGCCGAAGCCGGCGAAGATCAGCCAGATGATGTTGAGCAGGGTGCGCATGCATCCATTGTGGATGAGCCCGGCTGTGTCAGCGCTCGACGAGGACGCCGTCCTCGTCGGCGTACAGCCGTGCCCCCGGGCGGAACACGACGTCGCCGAACGTCACCACGACGTCGGCCTCGCCCGTGCCCGCCTTGCCGCTCTTGCGCGGGTTCGTGCCGATGGCCTTCACACCGAGCGGCATCCGTCCGATCGCGGCGCTGTCGCGCACGCAGCCGTTGATGACCACGCCTGCCCACCCGTTGTCGATCGCGAGTTGCGCGATCATGTCTCCCATCAGGGCGGTGGACAGGGAGCCTGCGCCGTCGACGACGAGCACCGCGCCGTCGCCGGGAGTGGAGAGGATGCTCTTCAGCAGTGCGTTGTCCTGGAAGCAGCGCACGGTGCGGATCGGTCCCTCGAAGCCGGTCACGCCGCCGAAGGAGCGCAGCTGCAGGGGGAGCGACTGAAGGGCGTCGCCGTGCTCGTCGTAGAGGTCTGCGGTGGAGGTCATGTTTACGTCCTATCAGGTCTGGGAGCAGATGAAGGGGTCGGATGCAGCGGCATCCGACCCCTTCGTCACGGTGATCAGCTGAACTGATTCATCGTGTTGTGCTGGCCGCCGGCCTTCAGAGCGGCGTCGCCGGCGAAGTACTCCTTGTGGTTGTCGCCCAGGTCGGAGCCGGCCATGTTCTGGTGCTTCACCGTGGCGATGCCTCCGCGGATCTCGCGACGCTGGACGCCCTTCACATAGGCCAGCATCCCCTCGTCGCCGAAGTAGCCCTTCGCCAGGTCATCGGTCGACAGCGCCGCCGTGTGGTACGTCGGCAGGGTGATCAGGTGGTGGAAGATGCCGGCGCGAGCAGATCCGTCGCGCTGGAAGGTGCGGATCTTCTCGTCGGCCTGGCGCGCCAGCTCGGTGTCGTCGTACTCGACGCTCATCAGCCCGTCGCGGTCGTAGCCCGACATGTCCTCGCCCAGCTCGGCGAGCGCGTCGTAGGCCTGCTGGCGGAAGTTCAGCGTCCAGTTGAACGAGGGGCTGTTGTTGTAGACCAGCTTCGCGTCCGGGATCTCGGCGCGGATCGCGTCGACCATGCCCGCGATCTGCTCGACGTGCGGCTTCTCGGTCTCGATCCAGAGCAGGTCGGCGCCGTTGCGCAGGGAGGTGATGCAGTCCAGCACGACGCGCTGCTCACCGGTGCCGGCGCGGAACCGGTACAGGTTGCTGGCCAGGCGCTTCGGCCGCAGCAGCTTCCCGTCCCGCTTGATGATCACGTCGCCGTTGCCGAGATCGCCCTCGGCGATCTCCTCGACGTCGAGGAACGAGTTGTACTGGTCGCCCAGGTCGCCCGGATGCTGCGTCACGGCGATCTTCTGGGTGAGGCCGGCCCCGAGCGAGTCGGTGCGCGCGACGATGATGCCGTTGTCGATGCCGAGCTCGAGGAAGGCGTAGCGGACCGCGTTGATCTTCGCGAGGAAGTCCTCGTGCGGCACGGTGACCTTGCCGTCCTGGTGGCCGCACTGCTTCTCGTCCGAGACCTGGTTCTCGATCTGGATGGCGCAGGCGCCGGCCTCGATCATCTTCTTCGCCAGCAGGTACGTGGCCTCGGGGTTGCCGAAGCCGGCGTCGATGTCGGCGATGATCGGCACGACGTGGGTCTCGTAGTCGTCGATCTGCGACTGGATGAACTCGGCCGCGGTCTCGTCACCGGCCGCACGGGCCGCGTCGAGTTGGGTGAACAGCAGGTCGAGCTCGCGGGCGTCGGCCTGGCGGAGGAACGTGTAGAGCTCCTCGATCAGGGCGGGCACGGCCGTCTTCTCGTGCATGGACTGGTCGGGCAGCGGACCGAACTCGGAGCGCAGGGCCGCGACCATCCAGCCGGAGAGGTACAGGTAGCGCTTGTTCGTCGACTTCAGGTGCTTCTTGATCGAGATCAGCTTCTGCTGCCCGATGAAGCCGTGCCAGACGCCGAGCGACTGGGTGTAGACCGACGAGTCGGCGTCGTACTCGGCCATGTCGCGGCGCATGATGTCGGCGGTGTACTGCGCGATCTCGAGCCCGGTGCGGAACCGGTTCTGCGCGCGCATCCGGGCAGCGGCCTCGGGGTCGATGGCGTGCCACGGCGAGCCGTTGCTGTCCTTCAGCGCCTGGATGGCCTCGATGTCGTCCTGGTAGCGGGTCATTTCTCTGTCCTTCGTTGGGGAGGCGGATGCTCGGGTGGTCAGGCGGTCTCGACGAGGAAGCGCGAGTACGCGGGCAGGGTCAGGAAGGCCGGGAACTCGGGCCGCAGCGCGACCTCTCGGAACACCTCTGCGGCGTCGTCGAAGCGGTTGCCCTCGGTGCGCCAGGTGGTGGAGAGCATCTCGGCGATCAGGCCCTCGACGTACTCGGCGGTGATGGGAGTCCCGTCCTCGACGGTCTGGCTCTGGTGGATCCACTGCCACACCTGGGAGCGGCTGATCTCGGCCGTCGCGGCATCCTCCATCAGGTTGTCGATGGCGACGGCGCCGATGCCCCGCAGCCAGGCCTCGATGTAGCGGATGGCCACCGAGACGTTGTCGCGCACGCCGTCGGCGGTGATCGGCCGGCCGATGCGCACGTCCAACAGCTCCTCGGCGCGCACCTGCACGTCGTCGCGCTGGCGGTCCAGCTGGTTCGGCCGGTCGCCCAGCACGGCGTCGAACTCTGCCCGCGCGGTGGGGATCAGGTCGGGGTGGGCGACCCAGGTGCCGTCGAAGCCGTCGCCGGCCTCGCGGCGCTTGTCCGCGGCGACCTTCTCGATGGCCCGTGCGGTCACCTCGGGGTCGCGGCGATTCGGGATGAAGGCGCTCATGCCGCCGATCGCGAAGGCTCCGCGGCGGTGGCAGGTCTTCACCAGCAGCTCGGTGTACGCCCGCATGAACGGCACGGTCATCGTGACCTCGCTGCGGTCCGGCAGCACGAAGCGGGCGCCGCGGCCGCGGTAGTTCTTGATGATCGAGAAGATGTAGTCCCAGCGGCCGGCGTTCAGGCCGGCGCAGTGGTCGCGCAGCTCGTAGAGAATCTCATCCATCTCGAATGCGGCCGGCAGGGTCTCGATCAGCACCGTGGCACGGATGGTGCCGTGCTCGATCCCGAGGTACTCCTCGCTGAACGAGAACACGTCGTTCCACAGTTTCGCCTCCTCGCTGGACTCGAGCTTGGCGATGTAGAAGTACGGGCCGCGACCGCCGTCGATCAGCGCCTGCGCGTTGTGGAAGAAGTACAGCCCGAAGTCGACCAGCGAGCCGGAGGCGTCCATCTGCCGGCCGGTGCGGTCGATGAAGCTCAGGTGCTTCTCGACCAGGTGCCAGCCGCGCGGGCGCATCACGATCGTGGGGGTCTGCTCGGCGGTGACCCGGTACACCTTGCCGTCGGAGCTGGTGTGCTCGAGGGTGCCCCGGATCGCGTCGTGCAGCGACAGCTGCCCGCCGATCACGTTGTCCCAGGTGGGGCTGGTGGCGTCCTCCTGGTCGGCCAACCAGACCTTCGCGCCGGAGTTGAGCGCGTTGACGGTCATCTTCGGGTCGGTCGGGCCGGTGATCTCGACGCGGCGGTCCTCCAGCCCGGGGCCGGCGCCGGCGACGCGCCAGTCGGCGTCGTCACGGATGTGCCGGGTGTCGGCGCGGAAGCGCGGGTCGTGGCCGTTGCCGATCTCGAAGCGGCGGCGCATCCGGTCGGCGAGGCGGTCGTGCCTGCGGCCTGCGAAGCGGTGGTGCAGCTCGGTGAGGAATGCCAGCGCGGCAGGTGTGAGGATCTCGTCGTACCGCTCGCGGACGGGACCTGCGACGACGATCGAAGGCCCCTGCTGGGTGGTCTGGATGGTGGGAGTGCTCATGACCGTGGTCCTCTCTGTGCTGCCGGGATGGCGTCTGCCGGGGTGGCTTGACATCCACTCTGGGAGAAGTTCCGGCATCCACCCGACCAAATCAGGGGAGAAATTTGGCCGGATTTCTTGTTTCGTGACAGAATCGCCGCCATGACCCTTCGTCAAGCTCAGGGACCGAGCCCTAGCTCGAAAGACAGCGATGCCCTCACGATCGGGAGGCGCATCCGTCAGCTGCGCACCGCCCGCGGGATGACGCTCGAAGAGCTGGCTTCAGCCGTCGACCGGGCACCCAGCCAGCTGTCCATGATCGAGACCGGCAAGCGCGAGCCGAAGCTCACCCAGCTGCAGACGATCGCCCGCGCGCTGGACACCACGATCGACGCGCTGCTCGAGGGCGAGCCGCTCGACGAGCGCAGCACGATGGAGATCGCCTTGGAGCGCGCCATGAAGGGGCAGACCTTCCGCGCCCTGGGCATCCCGTCATTCCGGATCGCGAAGTCGGTGCCGGACGACGCGCTCGCCGCGATGCTGGCCCTGCACGGCGAGATCGAGCGGCTGCGCGACGAGCGAGCGGCGACGCCGGAGGAGGCTCGTCGCGCCAACGTCGAGCTGCGGCACCTCATGCGCACGCAGGACAACTACTTCGAGGGCCTCGAGGCCGCGGCGCGCGAGATCCTCGATGCGGTCGGGCATCCCGGCGGGCCGCTCACGCAGCGCACAGCGTCCGAGATCGCCGCGCACCTCGGGTTCACCCTGCACTACGCGCCCGACCTGCCGCAGTCCACGCGCAGCGTGGCCGACCTCGCCAACGGGCGGCTGTACCTCTCCACCGGGGTGCAGGCGAAGGGCGACGCGCGCACCGCCGTGCTGCAGGCGCTGAGCAGCCGCATCCTCGGCCATGCCGAGCCGCGCAGCTATGCCGAGTTCCTGCGGCAGCGGGTGGAGACGAACTACCTGACCGGCGCCCTGCTGGTGCCGGAATCGCATGTCGTGCCGGTGCTGCAGGATGCCAAGGCGCGGCGCGCGATCTCGATCGAGGATCTCCGGGACACCTACTCGGTCTCCTACGAGACCGCCGCGCACAGGTTCACCAACCTCGCGACGCGGCACCTCGGCATCCCGGTGCACTTCCTGAAGGTGCACGAGTCCGGCACGATCACGAAGGCCTACGAGAACGACGACGTGAACTTCCCGACCGACAGGCTCGGCGCGATCGAGGGGCAGATGTGCTGCCGCCGGTGGACGAGCCGTGAGGTGTTCGAGGTCGAGGACCGGTTCAACCCGTACTACCAGTACACCGACACCGGCAACGGCACCTACTGGTGCACCGCACGTGTGGAGCCGTCCAGCGAGGGACTGCACTCGGTGAGCGTGGGGGTGCGGTTCGACGACACGAAGTGGTTCGTGGGGCGGGACACCCAGAACCGGGGCACGTCGCCGCATGCCACGGAGGTGTGCTGCCGTCGCGCGCCGGCCGAGCTCGAGGAGCGCTGGCGCACGCAGTCCTGGCCGAACGTGCGCACCCCGCGCACCCTGCTCGCGACCCTGCCGACCGGTGCGTTCCCTGGTGTCGACACGACCGACGTGTACGAGTTCCTGGAGGCGCACGCCCCGGCGTGACGTGACGCTCGCGGCTCAGACCCGCGGGCGCGCGATCGCGTCCAGCAGCATGTCGAGCCCGTACTCGAATGCCTCGTCGACGTCGCCGCCGAGGCGGAACGCGCCGGCCTGCTCCATGGTGCAGAAGCCGTAGATCCAGGCGGTGAAGGTGCGGGCCGCGGGCAGGGGATCGCCGGGAGTTGCGGCCGAGACGGCGTCGAGCAGCGGGCGCAGCAGCGGCTCGCCCGCCTCCGGGGAGGGCGCGGCGGCGGCCGACGGCGCGGCGAACAGCAGCCCGGAGACGCGGGGTGCTCGTGCGGCGAAGGCGCGCAGCGCGTGCGCCATCCGCCGCAGCCGGTCCGCGGGCCCATCGCCCGGGGTGTACGGCGCCGACGACATCTCGGTCACAAGCTCGCGAGCGGCGTCCTCCGCCGCGAGACGGAGCAGGCCGTGCCTGTCGGCTGCCCGCTTGTACAGACTCGGCGTGCGGACGCCGACGGCGGATGCCACCGAGCTCATGGTGACGGCGTCGATCCCGTCGTCCTCGGCGATCCGGCGGATCGCAGCGACGAGCTCCTCCTGACTGACGCGCTGTGGTGCAGGCATGCGGTCCCCTCCCGTCAATCGATCATAAGGCTATTGACATTAGCCTTCAAGGCTACTTAGTGTAGCCATCATGAACGCAGAGATCCTCCGCATCGGCGATGACCTGGTCGCGATGCACGCCGTCCTCACCGACACGGGCGTCACGCTCGTCGACGCCGGTCTTCCCGGTGACCGCAAGGCGCTCGAGAGCGCGCTGCGCGCCGCGGGGCGCGAGCTGTCCGACATCCGCGGCGTCGTGCTGACCCACGGCGACAGCGATCACATCGGCGTCGCCGAGTGGCTGCGCGCCGAGCACGGCGTGCCGGTCCACGTGCACGAGGCGGATGCCGCGCGGGCCAGGGGAGAGGCGAAGTCGCACGCCCCCGGCGGCGCGTGGAGGCTGGGCCCCGTGCTGCGCTTCCTCGGCAGCGGCGTCCGACGAGGTGCGCTGCGCACCGTGCGCATCGGTGAGGTGCGCACCTTCCGCGACGGCGACGTGCTCGACCTGCCCGGCGCCCCGGAGATCATCGGACTGCCCGGCCACTCGCCGGGGTCAGTCGCCATCCGCATCCCCTCCGCCGACGCGCTGTTCCTGGGCGACGCGGTCACCACGCGCAACGTCCTCACCGGCGTCGCCGCCGTCGGACTCGGCCCGTTCAGCGACGCGCCGGCTCAGACTCCGCAGAGCCTGGAACGGCTGCACGGGCTGCCCGAGACGAGGCTGTTCCCCGGCCACGGACCGGAGTTCTCCGGCACGGCGGATCAGCTGATCGCTGCGCTCGCGACCGACTGACGACGCCGATCGACCTCGCGTCTCGAAAATGCTCCGGCGTCCCGAGGGCAGGAGAACCTGCGAGGACAGGAAGAACTATCGAGAATGCTCCTTTTCTCGCCGGACCACCTGGTCTCGCACCGTGACGCACGTCCGGTGACGACCTCTCAGCGCGCCGCCTGCAGCACCGCCCACAGCTCGGCCCGGGCCGGGAAGGTCGCGAGGTCGGTCTGCAGGATGCCGGCGGCCTGCGCGATGCGCGCTCGCAGAGTGTGCCGGTGGATGCCGAGCGCAGCCGCCGCCTGCTCGATCCGTGCATCGTGCTCGAGCCACACCCGCAGCTGCTGCTCGAGCGCCGGATCTGCCTCGCGCAGACCGGCGATCCGGCTCTGCGCGGCCAGTCGCGCGTCGGAGCCGAGGGCATCCAGGATGCCGGACGGCGCGGCGTATCTGGTCACGCCTTCGCCCGAGCGCAGCAGCGCGGCCGCCGCCTGCGCCTCCAGGCGGGCGAGATCGGCGAGGGGGCCAGGTTCGGAGAGCCCCACGCCGGCGTCGAACGCGGCGGCGAAGGCGTCCACCGCACCGGCATCCGCCTCTGCCAGCACGACGATGCCGTCGGCGACCAGTGCGCCCGCCGCCTGCCGCCGCCACCAGTCCGGGTTCGGAGTGGCATCCGTCGCGGCGACGAGGACGGGCTCGGAGGGGAGCTCCCGCACACGCTGTGCGGCAGCGGTCTCGCCTTCCCGCAGCAGCGTGAGCACCGCGGCATCCAGTCGTCGCTCGCGCAGCGCGAGACGTTCGCTCTGCTCCAGAGCGAGGCCGGCCATCGCGATCACCGACGTGACCACGGTGCGCGTCTCGGGATCGAGTGCCGCGGCGCCCACGCCGATCACGCCGCGCAGCCGGCCGGTGCTGCCCAGCGTGAACAGCGTCGCACCGCTCTCGCCGTGCTCGATCGTCTCGCTGGCGGTCGCGCCGCGCGCCAGCAGTGCGGCCGCATGCGCGGACAGCTCGGCGGTCGCTGCCCCGGGCGGGTGCTCGTGCACCAGCCCGCCCGCGTCGTCGAACATCGTCACCCCGCAGCTCAGTCGTCGGGAGAGCTCGGTGAGCGCGGCATCCAGCCCCTGCGGGCGCAGCGACGCGATCGCGAGCGCGCGCTGCGCCTCGAGCGCCCAGGTGCGGCGGGCGTAGGTGCGCTCGGCGATGGCTTCGGCGTGCGCGCGGGCGACCGCGATGAACGGGGTGCCGTAGGGCACCTCGAAAAGGGGGATGCCGCGGGCCGCGCAGGCCTCGACCAACTCGTCCGGGACGCCGGCGCGGTGCACGTCCGAGCCGAAGCCCAGCCCGATCACCCCGCGCTGCGCGAGCCGGTCGACGTAGTCGCCCACGGTCACCCGCTCGAACTGCGTGCCGGTGGTCAGCAGCACGAGGTCGTCGGCGAGGAAGGGGGTCGGGTCGGCGAGGTCGCTGCTGTGCACCCAGCGCAGCGGCCGCTCCAGTGCCCCGCCGGGGAGCTCGGCCGGCAGCAGCCGCAGCTTCAGCGACGGCCGGGCGAGCAGCGTCCGCAGGGTGGGTGTCGTGGTGTCCATGGGCGTCCTTGTACGCTCTGGCGAATATCTGTGACAGATTGTACGCTCCGGCGAATGCATCCGGCATCGGGCGGTCCTAGCGTTGCAGTCATGACCCTCATCGACGAGCCCACCACTGTCCCCGTCGGCGGCCCCGCACTGCCCCAGGTGCGCCGCGTCGTCACCGAACTCCCCGGCCCGCGCTCCGCCGAGATCCTCGCGCGCAAGGCCGACGCCGTCTCCGCCGGCGTCTCGCACACCATCCCGGTCGCCGCGGTCGCGGCCGGTGGCGGTGTCGTGGTCGACGCCGACAGCAATTCGCTGATCGACCTGGGCTCCGGCATCGCCGTGACCTCGGTGGGCAACTCCCACCCGAAGGTCGCCGCGGCAGTCGCCGCGCAGGCCGCGCAGTTCACGCACACCTGCTTCATGATCTCGCCCTACGAGTCGTACATCGAGGTCGCCGAGGCGCTGAACCGGCTGACCCCCGGCGACTTCGCCAAGAAGAGCGCGCTGTTCAACTCCGGTGCCGAGGCCGTCGAGAACGCGATCAAGATCGCCCGCAAGCACACCGGCCGCCAGGCTGTCGTCGCCCTCGACCACGGCTACCACGGGCGCACCAACCTCACCATGGCGCTGACCGCGAAGTCGATGCCCTACAAGAGCGGCTTCGGCCCGTTCGCCCCCGAGGTGTACCGCGTGCCCGGCTCGTACCCGCTGCGCGACGGACTGACCGGCTCCGAGGCCGCGGCCCGTGCGATCACGCTGATCGAGAAGCAGGTCGGCGCCGACAACCTCGCCGCCATCATCATCGAGCCGATCCAGGGCGAGGGCGGCTTCATCGTCCCGGCCGACGGCTTCCTGAACGACGTCGTGGACTGGTGCCGCGCCAACGGCGTGGTCTTCATCGCCGACGAGGTGCAGACCGGCTTCGCCCGCACCGGCCGCATGTTCGCCAGCGAGATCTTCGGCATCGAGCCCGATCTGATCACCACTGCCAAGGGCATTGCCGCGGGCCTTCCGCTCGCCGGCGTCACCGGCCGCGCAGAGATCATGGATGCCGCGCACGCCGGCGGCCTGGGCGGCACCTACGGCGGCAACCCGATCGCCTGCGCCGCGGCCATCGCCGCGATCGACGCCTTCGAGAACGAGGGCCTCGTGCAGCGGGCGACCGAGATCGGCAGCATCCTGCTCGGTCGTCTCGCCGTCATGCAGGCCAGCGACCCGCGCATCGGCGACGTCCGCGGCCACGGCGCCATGATCGCCGCCGAGTTCGTCGACCCGGCCACGGGTGCTCCGGACGCTGCGCTGACCGCGAAGGTCGCGAAGGCCGCGATCGCCGAGGGTGTGATCGTGCTCACCTGCGGCACCTTCGGCAACGTCATCCGCTTCCTGCCGCCGCTCTCGATCGGCGACGACCTGCTGAACGAGGGTCTCGACGTCGTCGCGGCCGCCCTCGCCGCAGCCTGAGGCCACCGGCCGCGCGAAGGGTCGGGGGATCTCGGAGCGCGGCCGGTACACCCCATTTCGAACAGAAGGAACTGTGCAATGACGGACATCACCCGCGACGTGGTCATCATCGGAGCCGGCGCAGCCGGCACGACCGCTGCGAACAAGCTGCGCCAGGCGGGCCTGACGGTCGCTGTGCTCGAGGCCCGCGACCGCGTCGGTGGCCGCCTGTGGACCGACGTCATCGACGGCGCCATGCTCGAGCTCGGCGGCCAGTGGGTCTCGCCCGACCAGGACGCGCTCAAGGAGACCATCGAGGAGCTCGGGCTCGAGACCTTCAGCCGCTACCGCGAGGGCGACAACGTCTACGTCGGCCCCGACGGCACGCTGCACCGCTTCACCGGTGAGATGTTCCCGGTGTCGCCGGAGACTGAGGCGGTCATCGCCGAGATCACCGAGCGCCTCGACGCGATGGTCGCCGAGATCGACCCCGACCGTCCGTGGGAGCACCCGAACGCCGAGGAGTGGGACAAGGTCACCTGGGACGCCTGGCTCCGGGCGCAGACCGACGACGACGAGGCGATCCGCAACCTCGCCTTCGCCACCGGGTCGGCCATGCTCACCAAGCCCACCCACACGTTCTCGCTGCTGCAGTCGCTGCTGATGGCGGCATCCGCCGGCTCGTACTCGAACCTCGTCGACGCCGACTTCATCCTGGACAAGCGCGTCGTCGGCGGCCTGCAGCAGGTGCCGCAGGCCCTGGCCGCGCGTCTCGGTGACGACGTGTTCCTGAACAGCCCGGTGCGCTCCCTGGAGTGGGGCGATGACGGCGTCGTCGCGCACGCCGACGGAGATCTCACCGTCCGCGCGCGGTACGCGATCCTCGCGCACGCCCCTGTGCTCTACGACCGCATCTCGTTCGTGCCCTCACTGCCGCGCCGTCAGCACCAGCTGCACCAGCACCTGTCGATGGGCTTCGTGATCAAGGTGCACGCCGTCTACGACCGCCCGTTCTGGCGTGAGCAGGGCCTGTCCGGCACCGCGTTCAGCCCCTACGAGCTCTCGCACGAGGCGTACGACAACACCAACCACGGCGACGACCGAGGCACCCTGGTGGGCTTCGTGTCCGACCAGAACGCCGACGACCTCTTCACGCTGTCGGCGGAGGAGCGCAAGGAGCGCATCCTCGAGTCGCTGTCGCACTACTACGGTCCCGAGGCGAAGAACCCGGTCGTCTACTACGAGAGCGACTGGGGCACTGAGGAGTGGACCCGCGGTGCCTACGCCGCGAGCTTCGACATGGGCGGCCTGCACCGCTACGGCGCCGACCTGCGCGCCGCCGTCGGCCCGATCCACTTCGCCTGCAGCGACATGGCGGGCGCCGGCTACCAGCACGTGGACGGCGCGATCCGCATGGGTCGCCTCGCTGCGGCGAACATCCTCGCCGCGGACGGATCATGACCAGCCCGATCGTCGTCGGCTACACGGCCACGGCAGCGGGGGCAGACGCGCTCGCGCTCGGCATCCGGCTCGCGAAGGCGACGGATGCCCGGCTGCACGTCGTGATCGTGCTGCCCTTCGAGGGCACCCGCAGCAAGGCCGTCGCACCGGAGCGCGCCTATGAGGATCTGCTCCGCAACCAGGCACGCAGCTGGCTCGAGGACGCCGCGACCGCCATCCCCGCGGGGATGGCGCACAGCGCCCATGTGCGCTTCGCGGAATCCTTCGGCGAGGGCCTGCTGGCCGCCGCAGACGAGTTCGGTGCCGGTCTGCTCGTGCTCGGCGCCGCCAACGGCGGCGCGCTGCGCCGGCACAGGCTCGGCTCTGTGGCATCCGAGCTGCTGCACACCTCGACGGTGCCGGTCGCGCTCGCGCCGGCGGGACTGTCAGGAGAACCGGATGCCGGGCTGCCGCGCATCACCGTCGCGACCGGGACCCGTCCCGGAGCGGAGCGGCTGCTGGAGAGCGCCGTGCGCCTCTCCGCGGCATCCGGCGCGGCCGTGCGCCTCGTCTCACTGATGCCGCTGGACGTGCCCGCGGGGCTGAATACCGGCGCCATCACCCTGGTGCAGGATGCGCACGTCGATCAGGTCCTCGCCGCGGCGCGGGATCGCCTGCCCGCCGAGACCGAGGTCGAGGTGCTGCAGGCCGGCGGCGACAGCATCGAAGACGCAGTGGCGCAGTTGGACTGGCTGCCCGGCGAGCTCGTGCTGGTCGGCTCCAGCCGCCTGGCGCAGCCGCGCCGTCTGTTCCTCGGGTCGACCGCGGCGAAGATGCTCCGCGAACTGCCCGTCCCCATGATCGTGGTGCCGCGTACCGGCATCGAAGCAGGAGACCGCTGATGACCACCGCGAACCGGGCGACGGAGCCTGATTCCTCCGTGACCACCGGGATATCCCGCAAGGGCCTCAGCGTCGGGACCGTCGGCGTGCTCGGCGCCCTGGTGATGGGCATCTCGTGCATCGCCCCCGCATACACCTACACAGCCGGCATCGGCGGGGCGGTCGGCGCCGTCGGATTCCAGGTGCCGGCGATCCTGCTGCTCGGCTTCATCCCGATGCTGCTCGTCGCCTTCGGCTACCGCGAGCTCAACAAGGCCATGCCCGACTCGGGCACCTCGTTCACCTGGGCCACCCGCGCCTTCGGACCGTACGTCGGCTGGATGGCGGGCTGGGGCCTCATCGTCGCGACGATCCTGGTGCTGTCCAACCTCGCCGGCATCGCAGTGGACTTCCTGTTCCTGCTGATCGCGCAGATCTCGGGCAACGAGGCGATCGCCGAGATCACCAAGAATCCGTTCGTGAACGTCGCGGTGTGTCTCGCCTTCGTCGCCCTCGCCGCATGGGTGTCGTACCGCGACGTGTCGACCTCGCAGAAGATGCAGTACGGGCTCGTCGCGTTCCAGGTCGTGATCCTGGTGCTCTTCGCCGTGATGGCGATCGTCGAGACCGTGCAGGGCAACGCCTTCGAGCCGCATATGCCCGAACTGGCATGGTTCAATCCGTTCGCGATCCAGGGCGGTCTGTCCATGATCGTGATGGGCCTCTCGGCCTCGGTCTTCATGTTCTGGGGCTGGGACGTCACCCTCACCATGAATGAGGAGGCGAAGGATCCGGAGCGCACGCCGGGACGCGCGGCCATGCTCACCGTGGTGTCGATCATCGCGATCTACCTGCTGCTCACTGTCAGCAGCCTGATGTACTCCGGGATCGGCGACAAGGGTCTCGGGCTCAACAACGAGGACATCGGCGGCAACGTCTTCTTCGCGCTGTCGGGTCCGGTGATGGGCGGCCTGGCGTTCCTGCTCTCGCTGGCGGTGCTGACCTCGTCGGCGTCGTCCCTGCAGTCGACGTTCATCTCGCCTGCTCGCACGCTCCTCGCGATGGGGCACTACGGTGCGATGCCGAGGAGATTCTCCGGCGTCAGCCCGCGGTTCTTCACGCCCGGGTTCGCGACGATCGCCTCGGCCGTCGTGGCCGGCGGCTTCTACGCGGTGATGCGCTTCCTCAGCGAGGACGCGCTGTGGGACACCATCCTCGCCCTCGGCATGATGATCTGCTTCTACTACGGCATCACCGCACTGTCGTGCGTCTGGTACTTCCGGCACCAGTGGTTCGACTCGGGCAAGGACTTCTTCCTCAAGTTCGCCAGCCCGCTCGTCGGCGGCATCATCCTGCTGGTGCTGTTCGTGATCACCGCGGTGGACAGCCTCGCGCCGGACTACGGATCGATCGCAATCGGCGCCGATGCGAAGGGCGAGGGCGGCATCGGCATCGTGTTCTTCATCGGCGTCGGCCTGCTCCTGTTCGGTGCGGTGCTGATGCTGATCCAGAGATTCGTCTCACCCGACTTCTTCCGCGGCAAGACGCTGAGCATGGATGCTCCGCCCAGCAACCGCCGCTGACCCACATCGACAGGAAAGAGAAACCATGAGCACTGCACTTGCACAGAACGAGCAGGACCTGCTCGCGCGCGTCCGGACGGGCCTCTACATCGGCGGCGAATGGACGGATGCCGAGGAGGGGCGCACGTTCGACGTGCACGACCCCGCCACCGGCGCCGTGATCCGCACGATCGCCGACGCCTCGCCGGCCGACGGCAAGCGCGCGCTCGACGCCGCCGTCGCAGCGCAGGACGCCTGGGCGGCCACCGCCCCTCGGACGCGCAGCGACATCCTGCGCCGTGCCTGGGAGCTGGTGCAGGAGCACAAGGAGGACCTGGCGTTGCTGATGACCCTCGAGATGGGCAAGCCGCTCGCCGAGTCGCGCGGCGAGGTCGCCTACGGCGGCGAGTTCCTGCGCTGGTTCAGCGAGGAGGCGGTGCGCATCACCGGCCGCTACGGTCTGAACCCCGAGGGCACCGGACGGATGGTCGTCTCGCAGCGCCCCGTCGGGCCGTCGTTCTTCATCACGCCGTGGAACTTCCCGTTCGCGATGGCGACCCGCAAGATCGCCCCCGCGCTCGCCGCCGGCTGCACGGTCGTGGTCAAGCCCGCCGCACTCACCCCGCTGACGACCATGTTCTTCATGAGCCTGCTCGAAGAGGCGGGCCTGCCCGCAGGTGTCGTGAACGTCGTGCAGACCACCCGCTCGGGTGCGCTGTCCGCACCGATCATCGCGGACCCGCGACTGCGCAAGCTGTCGTTCACCGGCTCCACCCCGGTCGGCCAGAAGCTCATCGAGCAGGCGGCACAGGGTGTGCTGCGGGTGTCGATGGAGCTCGGCGGCAACGCGCCCTTCGTCGTCTTCGAGGACGCCGACCTGGACAAGGCGGTCGAGGGAGCCCTGCTCGCCAAGTTCCGCAACATCGGCCAGGCCTGCACCGCGGCGAACCGCTTCATCGTGCACTCGTCCGTCGCGGAGGAGTTCGCGAACCGCGTCGCCGAGCGCGTGAAGGCGATGAAGATCGGTCGCGGCACCGAGGACGGCATCACGATCGGTCCGCTGATCGACGAGAAGGCCGTCGCGAAGGCCGGCGAGCTGGTCCAGGATGCTGTGGACCGCGGCGCGCGGGTGCTCGCAGGCGGCCACGCCGTCGAGAGCGAGGGCACGTTCTACGAGCCGACCGTCGTCACCGAGGTGGCTGCGGGCAGCGACATCCTGCGCGAGGAGATCTTCGGACCGGTGCTCGCGATCGCGACCTTCGACACCGAGGACGAGGGCGTGCGTCTGGCCAACGACACCGAGTACGGCCTTGTGTCGTACGTGTTCACCGAGGACCTGGCTCGCGGTCACCGCATGATCGACGCGCTGGAGACCGGCATGATGGGTCTGAACGTCGGGGTCGTCTCGAATGCCGCCGCTCCGTTCGGCGGCGTCAAGCAGTCCGGCATCGGCCGCGAGGGCGGGTTCGAGGGCATCCACGAGTACCTGTCCACCAAGTACACGCTCATCCCCAACGACTGAGAGGAAGCACCATGACCGACTACGCCGTCGTCAACCCGGCAACCGGGCAGACCCTCGCCTCATTCGAGACGCTCACCGATGAGCAGGTCGAGCAGGCCGTGGCATCCGCCGCCGAGGCGCACCGCACCTGGTCGCGCACGTCGACCGTCGCCGAGCGCGCCGAGCTGATCCGCCGGATGGCGCAGCTGCACCGCGAGCGGCGCGAGGAGCTGGCCGACATCTTCGTGCGCGAGATGGGCAAGCCCCGCGAGGCCGCCCTCGGAGAGGTGGACTTCGCCGCCGACATCGCCGAGTATTACGCCGACCAGGCCGAGGCCATCATGGCCGACCAGCCGATCGCGATCCTGGGGGAGGGGTCGGCGATCATCCGTCGCTCCTCGCTGGGGCCGCTGATCGGCATCATGCCGTGGAACTTCCCGGCCTATCAGATCGTGCGCTTCGCGGCGCCGAACCTGATCGTCGGCAACACGATCCTGCTGAAGCCCGCACCGCAGTGCCCGGAGTCGTCGACAGCGATCGCCGAGATCTACCGCGATGCCGGCTTCCCCGAGGGGGCGTACCAGAACATCCTGGCCACCAACGAGCAGATCGCCGGCATGATCGCCGATCCGCGCATCGCGGGTGTCTCGTTGACCGGCTCCGAGCGCGCCGGCGCGGCCGTCGCCGAGGTCGCCGGCCGCAACCTGAAGAAGGTCGCGCTGGAGCTGGGCGGGTCCGACCCGTTCATCGTGCTGTCGACCGATGACCTGGATGCCACGGTGCAGGCGGGCGTCGACGCACGCCTGGACAACAACGGCCAGGCCTGCAACGGGGCGAAGCGCTTCATCATCGTGGACGGCCTGTACGAGGAGTTCACCGAGAAGTTCACGGCGGCGATGGCCGCGGTCACCGCGACCGACCCGATGCAGGACGACACTGTGCTCGGCCCGGTGTCGTCGGAGGCCGCCGCGGAGCGTCTGCAGGAGCAGATCGACGGCGCGGTCGCGCAGGGCGCGACGCTGCTGACCGGCGGCACCCGCGAGGGCGCGTTCTTCGCGCCGACCGTGCTCGCCGACGTCACGCCCGAGATGGACGTGTACCGCGAGGAGCTGTTCGGCCCGGCCGCGGTGGTCTACCGCGTCTCCGACGAGGACGCCGCCGTCGCCCTGGCGAACGACACCTCGTTCGGTCTCGGTTCGTACGTGTTCACGACGGATGCCGCACAGGCGGAGCGCGTGGCCGACAAGATCGAGGCCGGCATGGTCTACGTCAACCTCGTGCTGGCGGACAGCCCCGAGCTGCCCTTCGGCGGCATCAAGCGCAGCGGCACCGCCCGCGAGCTGGGCCACCTGGCCGCTGACGAGTTCGTGAACAAGAAGCTCATCCGCGTGGCCTGAGCCTTCTGATCGCACGACGCCCCGCCCGTTCGGGCGGGGCGTCGTGCGTTCCGGCTTCTGCACGCGGCATCCCATTCGGTACGGATGCCAGGGCGAAAGGACGGATGCAGGGCGAAAAGACGTATGCCGGTGGATTCGGCGGCGTGTCCGCCTGCAGATGTCCGGACGCCCTGCATCCGTACCGAGTCACTCCTCCGGGCTGAGCGCGGGCAGCAGCACGCCGGCGATGCCGGCGGCGACACGACGCGGTGCGGCTACGTCGTCCCTGCCCTCGAATGCGGCCAGGAACCCCTGGTGGAAGGCGGCGCCGACCAGGGTGCGCGCCGCGGCGGTGGTGTCGGCGTCGCGGCGGATGCGGCCGGCCCTGCGCTCGGCCTCGAGGTAGCGGCGCACCTCGGTCACGGCCTCAGCCGGGCCCTTGCCATGAGCGGTGACGCCGTCGCGGTGCTGCGCGAGCAGCTCCGGCGTGCCGAAGACCGATGCGGCGAGCGGGAAGGAGCGGGTGAAGAAGGCCATCAGCTGCTCCACCAGGGTCATGATCGACTCGAAGAGATCCTCCGACCCTGCTGCGTCGGGATCGAAGCGCACCCGCGGAGTGCGCTCCTCGAGCACGCACAGGAACAGGTGCTGCTTGTCGTCGAAGTTCTTGTACAGCAGCGCCTCCGACAACCCGGCCCGCTGCGCGATGAGCTTGGTCGTGGTGTTCGCGATGCCGCGCTCGCGCATGACGAGCAGCGCGGCGTCGAGGAAGCGTTCGCGGGCGGGGGGAGCGGATTCGGCCATGGGTCTATGCTAGTGAGTAAGTGTTCACTCACCCCTAGGAGAATCGCATGCGCATCGTCATCATCGGAGCGTCCGGTCGGTCGGGGCGGCGGGCCGTGGTCCACGCCCTCGCGGCGGGGCACGAGGTCGTGTCGGTGGTGCGCACGCCGTCCTCCGCGCCGGAGTCGACGCAGGTGGCGCAGGCCGATGCCCGCGACGTCGACGCCCTCGCCGTGGCGATGACCGGCGCGGATGCGGTGATCTCGATGCTCGGCTTCGTCAAGGGCGACGCCGACACCCGCATCCTCCGCGACGGCATGGCGGCCACCCTGCAGGCGATGCAGCGCACCGACATCCGTCGCCTGATCGCGATCTCGGCCGCTGCGCCCTACGTCGCCGGCGACGACCCGCTCGCGCGGTTCATTGCGAAGCCGATCCTGCGGCGGGTGCTGCGCGCCAACAACGAGGACACCATGGCGATGGATGCCGCGATGACGGCCTCCGGGGTCGACTGGACCAGCATCCGCCCCGGTCGTCTCATCCAGGGCACGGGAGCGACGGACTACCGCGCCCGGATCGACCTCTCCGTGCGCTGGCACTACAGCACGACCTTCGACACGGTGGGTCATGCCGCCGTCGACGCCCTGACGAATCCGGAATGGATCGGCCACGCGGTGTACATCACGGAGTAGCGTCGGAGGCGTCCTGTCCCTTCATGAGAGGCCGTCATGACCACTGTCGCCGAGAACATCGTCCATACCCTGCACGCGAACGGGGTGCAGCGCGTCTACGGCATCCCGGGGGACTCGCTCAACGGGTTCACCGACGCACTCCGCAAAGACGGCACGATCCGCTGGGTGCATGTGCGGCACGAGGAGACCGCGGCCTTCGCCGCCGCCGCCGACGCGGCGCTGACCGGCGACCTCGCGGTGGTCGCGGGCTCGTGCGGTCCGGGCAACCTGCACCTGATCAACGGTCTCTACGACGCCAATCGCTCCCGGGTGCCGGTGCTCGCGATCGCCGCGCACATCCCGACCAGCGAGATCGGCACCGGCTACTTCCAGGAGACGCACCCGCAGGAGCTGTTCCGCGAGTCCAGCGTGTACGTCGAGTACGTCGCCGACCCCAGCCAGATGCCGCGCGTGCTCGAGATCGCGATGCGCGCGGCGATCGAGCAGCGCGGCGTCGCGGTCGTCGTCATCCCCGGCGATGTCGCACTGGCGGACGCCCGTGACACCCGCACGACGGTGATCGAGCGCACCCGCCCTGTGGTGGTGCCCAGCCCCGCCGAACTGGAGGAGGCGGCGACGATCCTGAACGGCTGCGATCGGGTGACGATCCTCGCCGGCGCGGGCGTCGAGGGCGCCCATGACGAGGTGATCGCGCTCGCCGACCGGCTCGGCGCCCCGATCGTGCACGCGCTGCGCGGCAAGGAGTTCATCGAGTACGACAACCCCTACGACGTCGGCATGACGGGTCTGCTCGGCTTCGCGTCCGGCTACCGGGCGATGGATGCCGCCGACGCACTGCTGCTGCTCGGCACCGACTTCCCGTACACGCAGTTCTATCCGGACGGCGTGACCACGATCCAGGTCGACATCCGCGGATCGCAGCTCGGGAAGCGGCATCCGCTCGACCTCGGCCTCGTGGGCGATGTGAAGGCGACCGCCGAGGCGCTGCTGCCGAGGTTGAAGCGGAAGGAGGACCGCGCGCACCTCGACGACGCGACCGCGCACTACCGCAAGACCCGTGCGAAGCTCGACGAGTTGGCGGTGCCGTCTCGCGGCAAGGCACCCATCCACCCGCAGTACCTGGCGAGCCTGCTCGACGATGCGGCATCCTCCGACGCCGTCTTCACCGCGGATGTCGGCTCACCGACGGTCTGGGCGGCGCGATACTTCACGATGACCGAGGGACGCCGCCTGATCGGGTCGTTCAACCACGGCTCTATGGCCAACGCGCTGCTGCACGGCATCGGCGCGCAGGTCGCGTATCCCGACCGGCAAGTGGTCGCGCTCGCCGGCGACGGCGGCCTGTCCATGATGCTCGGCGAGTTGATCTCGCTCACCCAGAACAAGCTGCCCGTCAAGGTCGTCGTGGTGAACAACTCCTCGCTGAACTTCGTCGAGCTCGAGATGAAGGCTGCCGGGTTCGTGACCTACGGCACCGATCTGGAGAACCCCGACTTCGCCGCGGTCGCGCAGGCGCTCGGCATCTTCGCCCGGCGCGTGGAGCGGTCGGAGGACCTGCTCGACGCTGTCGCAGAGGTGCTCGCGCATGACGGCCCCGCGCTGCTCGACGTGGTCACCGAGCGGCAGGAGCTGTCGATGCCGCCGGCGATCAAGGCGGACCAGGTGAAGGGTTTCGCACTGTACGCGCTGCGCACGGTGATGTCGGGCCGTGGCGACGAACTGCTCGATCTGGCGAAGGCGAACTGGCGGCAGCTGTTCTGACCGCTATTCCACGGTCTCGGGCTCGTGCACGAGCGGCACGTCCGTGCCCGGGGTGCGCGGGTGCGGGAAGAGCAGCACAGCCAGGGTGATGCCCACGCCGGTGCCGATCAGCTGGGCGAGCAGGAACGGCAGGAAGGATGCCGGTGCGATGCCTCCCGCCGAGTCGGTGAGGAGCCGTCCCACGGTCACCGCCGGGTTGGCGAACGCTGTCGAGCTGGTGAACCAGAACGCCGCACCGATGTACGCGCCGACAGCCGTCGCGATGACCATGATGCTGCGACCGGCGCGCACCAGACCGACGATGAGCAGCACGAGGCCCGCTGTCGCGACGACCTCGCCGACCAGTGCGGGGAGGGTCGCCCGCTGCACAGTGCCCAGCCCCGCAGGCACCTCGAACATCACGTTCACCAGCAGCGCGCCGAGAACCGCGCCGATCACCTGGGCGAGCACGTAGACGCCCAGTTCACCGGGACGCAGGCCCTTTCCGCTGCCGCGCCTGCTCAGCACCGCGTCCGTCAGCGACACGGCGGGGTTGAAGTGCCCACCTGAGACCGGACCGAACAGCAGGATGAGGGCGCCGAGCCCGAGCATGGTCGCCAGCGACCCCTCGAGCAGGCGCAGCCCGGCATCCGTCGAGAGCTTCTGCGCCATCGCCGCAGAGCCGAGCGTGACCGCGGTCAGCAGCGCGGTGCCGAGCAGCTCGGCGCCGGCGCGCCGCAGCAGGGGGACAGGTTCCATAGAAGGCCAATTCTGCCCTGTCCGAGGCAGCGGATGCGTCGGATCAGGCCTCCGCGATCGCCCGGGCCTCGGCGGCCTCGCCGCTGCGGCCGAGCGCCTCGAGCACGTCGCCCAGTTCCAGCGCAGCGACCTGGCGCAGCGGCGGGATCTGCTCGGCGCGCTCGATCGCGCTGCGGAACAGCGGAACGGCGTCGTCGCGGCGGCCGGCCTCGGTGAGCACGCGGGCGGCGAAAAGCTCAGATCCGCCGGCGGATCCGGCATCGCCCAGCTCGGCGAATCCGTCGGCGGCGGTCAGCGCCGCAGCCACGGCCTCGTCGACCCGCCCGAGCTCCGCGAACGCCCGGCCGCGCGAGTCCGTCACATCGGCGATCAGCCACGCGGCTTCGTTCTCGGCGGCGACCCGGGCGACCTCGTCGAACAGGGCGAAGGCGCGCTCGTCCTTCTGCGCGCCGTAGCCCTGACCGAGTTCGTGCAGCACCTGGGTGATCGCTCCGGCGGCCTCGGTGGGGCGCACCAGCTCCGCTGCCTCCTCGAGCGTCTCGATCGCTTCCGCCATCTCACCGAAGCGGGCCAGGATGCGAGCCTGCTCGAGCATCGCGAGTGCCTGCTCGGCGGGCTCCTCGGCCTCGGCGTGCAGGCCGGCCTGGTAGCCGAACGCCCCGACGGCCTGGCCGAACTCGCCCGAGCCCGCGAGCGCGCGGGCGAGCAGTCCGACGGTGATCGCGCGCGATCCCGCCGGCGCCTCTGCGTTCTCCTCGCGCTGCAGCACGTCGCTGAGCAGCTCGGCCGCCTCGGCAGCGTCGCCGGCGGCCAGCATCGCCCGTGCCTGCCGGAACTCCACGCCCTCACGGTCTCCGCCGTGCTCGGACACGAGTCGCGCCGCGAGGCGGTATCGGACGACGGCCCGGTCGGGCTCGCCGGCATCCTCCCAGAGCGCACCGGCCAACAGCTGGGCATTCGCGAGGGCGCGCTCAGCACCGAGTGCGGCGAGCAGTCCGGTCGCGCGATCGGCGTCGGCCGCCCCGGCGGCGAACTCGCCGATGCCGCCGCGCACCCGGGCGCGCAGGTCGAGCGCCCTGGCGCGGTGGCCGTCGTCGACGTGCTCGCCGTCGGCGACCCGGTCCAGCAGTTCTGCTGCCTCCACGGTCCGCTCGGCGCGCAGCAGCGTGACCGCAGCGGTCAGCGTCGCCGTGGTGGCCAGCCGGGCCTCGCCGACCTCCGCATAGATCTGCTCCGCCTGGGCGGCCAGCTCCAGTGCGGAGGGGGCACCCTCGCCGGCGCGCACCGATGCCAGGGTCAGGGCCAGGTCAGCGCGCGGACGCGCCGGCAGCGCCGCGGCATCCGTCCATTCGCGCTCCAGCTCGGCGATGTCCTCGGGGGTGCTGCGGCCGAAGATCGCCAGACCGAGGCGCTCCTCGAGCGCGGCCTGGTCGTCCTGCCCGGATGCGCGCAGCTCCACGAGTCGCGGGGGGAGCAGAGCGGATGCCTCGTCGAACTTCTCCAGCGCCACCAGGGCGCCGATGCGCAGCCCCAGCATCCGCGCGCGCTTCTCCGGGTCCGAGAGCCCCGCCGACTCGGCGCGGTCGGCGGCCGCCAGCGCATCCTGCTCGGAGCCGTAGCTGCCGATGGCGACCGCTCGGTCGTACCAGCCGTCGGCGTCCACGGGATCGGCCGTCGGCGCGGGCGCGAAGACATCCGAGCGGATCGGCACGTCGTAGTGCTCTTCGGCCAGCTGCTGCATGCGCGCCCGGCGCTGCGCGTGCCCGTCGGTGCCGTCCCGCTCATCGAACGCGGCGCCGATACGGTCTGCCGCCGCCCAGGCCGAGGCCGCCAGCTGCTCGGCGGTCCAGACGCCGTCGTGCTCGCCGAAGAACGGCACAAGCACCGCGGCATCCGCACCGCGCACCGGCGTGCCGCCGTGGCCGGCGGCCGTGACGCGGTCCAGCGCGAAGGCGATCGTGCTGAGGGCGGCGTGGTGCCCGTCGACGTTGAGCTGGTCGTGCGCGAGCCACGGCAGGTGCCGCTCGATCATCGTCAGGGCGCGCGCCTCGTTGCCGGTGAGTGCGGCGAAGTCGATGTTGTTCGCGACGATGACCAGGTTGTCGGGGTTGTCCTTCGCGAGGCGGTAGCTGCGCAGATGCGCGGCCTTCGCCTCCTCGAACCGACCGAGGTGCAGGTAGGGGATCAGGGCGCGCGAGAGCGCGTGCTCGGGCTCCTCGCCGCAGGAGAAGCCGCCCTCGATCATCTCCTCGACCAGTCGCACCGCCTCCTCCTCGCGGTCGGTCGCGGCGAAGAAGCCGGCGATCTGACTGCGGCCGCAGGCGTCGCAGTGGCTGTAGTCGTCGCGCGGGGTCGCCTCCAGGCGCACGCGCAGCTCCTCGGCCTCGTCCATCCGACCCGCGTCCCAGGCGTCCTCGAAGCGGGCGGTGAGCACGCCGCTCATCCCGATGCCGGCGGTGCGGTAGTGCGACTCCATGTCGTCGAGCACGGCCGCGATCTGCTCCTGCGAGAACGCCGGCGAGGAGCGCAGCGACGCCGCCATCCACTTGAACTGCCACATCAGGTCGGCGCCGCCGTTCTCGATGTCTGCGGGGAAGCGCGCCGGATCGGCGTCGTGCCGCGCCAGGCACCACGCGAAGGAGTTCAGCATCACGTCGGTGGCGCCGCCCATGTTCGCCGACGCGGTCTGCCGCATCCGCGCACGGTATTCGAGCTGCTCGTCGCCGATCTCCACCGCGAGGGCGACGGCCTCGGCCGTCAGCGCCTGTTCGGCTGGTCCCCACGGAGTGCGGTCGATCTCCTCGAGCAGCTGTTCGAAACGCGTGGTCGGCTGGGGCATGGTGCTCCTTCTGAGGGCGGGGCGGTGCGCCGGGTCAGCGCAGGTCGTCGAAGGGGAAGACATCGGCCTCGAGGCCGGCGGACAGGGTCACGAGATCGGCCAGTGCCGTGGTCATCAGCGTTCGGTCGGCGTCGGACAGCGGATGATGCCCGGCGAGCAGCGACTGGATGTACAGCAGCTGCACGGTGCGGGCGAACACGGCGTCGTCCTGCACGCCGACGAGGGCGCGCACCACCCGGTTGCTCCAGTTCAGGCAGAGCCGAGCGGCGAGGTCGTCGTCGCGGGCGGCGCCGACCTGGTCGTCGATGCGCGAGAGCACGCCGCCCCAGAGCGAGCCGGTGATGCCCTTCGTGCGCGTGCGATCCATCGCGCGCAGCACGTCGGGGTCGGCGACGTACAGTCCGGTCAGTTCCGGCCGGTCGATCGTGCGCACCACGACCGCGCAGCCGGATGCTGCGAGCACGGCGCTCGCGCGCTCCTCCAGCGCCACGGCGGCGTCGCGGTCGTCCAGCGGCGGCGGGTCGAGGCGGTCCAGCTCGCCGGTGACGTCGACCTTCTCGACGGTGACGCCCGGGTACAGCTCCGGCAGCATTCGCACCAGGTCGGCGTCGTACAGGTACCCACCGTTGACGAGCACCTCGCCGGGGCGCGCGATGCCCGCGACCTGGCGGAACTCGTCGACGGACGCCGCATACCGCACCAGGGAGAAGCGCTCGGCGAGATCGCCGAGGCGCATCGTGCCGTGCGTGGTCTCGACGGTCAGCCACCGCGTGATGAAGCGGGCGAGCTCCTCGTCGTGCCGCACCAGCGACTTCAGGCCGATCTCGTGCACCGCCACGAACTGCGCAAGGCGGTGCGGCTCACGCAGCCCCAGCTCGAGCACCCAGCGGCGGATGCCGGCGCCGAGCTGCTCGCGGGCGTGCTCGAGCGCCGGGTCCTCGACCAGCGACTCGCGGCTGGCCGTGGGGGACAGGCCGGTGGAGTCGACCACGGCCCGGACGAAGAACGCCCAGTCCGGCAGCACATCAGGGGTGTGCTCCGAGAGCAGCATCCGGCCGAGGTACATCCGGGTCGCCTGTCGGGCGCCGGGAGGCGGGGCGTAGGGCAGCACGTAGGCGAGTCCCCGGGTGCCGGTGCCCGGCTCCGCGATCTCGATGACGTCGAGCGGAGCGGCGCCGACGAGGTCGCGGCCGTAGGCGCGTGCGGCGTCGGCCCACGCGGCATCCGTCATCGCGCCGTCCAGGAACGGAGCGGGGCGCGTGACGTCGACGTCTCCCGCCGGGGTGTCGAGCACCACGCGCACCGGAAGGAACTCGGCGAAGGTCTGCGCGAGCTCGCGCACGGCGGGGCCGCGCAGCAGGTCGCCCGCGTCGAACCTCGGCACCAGGTGCACGCTGGTGCCGATCGGAAGCTGCTCGTCGAGCTCGGCGACCACGAAGGTGCCGTCGGCGTTGCCCGTCCACTCCACGGATGCTCCGCCGCGGGCGCTCCTGGACCGGATCACGATGCTGTCGGCGACCATGAAGCAGCTCAGCAGGCCGATGCCGAACTGGCCGAGGAAGTCGCTGCGGGGCAGGTCGAAGATGTCGCGCTTGGAGCTGCGGCCCACGGTGGCGAGCAGTTCGGCTACCTCCGCGGCCGTGAGCCCGACGCCGTCGTCGCGCAGGACGAACTCGGCGCTGTGCTCGGAGAGCGGCGTGATCCGGATGGTCCCGCCGCCGCCGTCCACGTCGCGACGCGCCGTGATCGCATCCCTGGCGTTCTGCAGGAGTTCCCGCAGATACACCCGCGGACTCGAGTAGATGTGGCGACTCAGAAGGTCGACGACACCCCGCAGATCCACCTGGAACTGCTGCATCTCCTCGGTCACGTGACCCCTCCCGTCGGCAGCCGCTCGCAGAGCCTAACAGGGGGCGCGTGCCGGCCCCCGATCGGGCCCCCGTTCCTGCCCCGGTTCGGAGGAGGGTCTCGGATGTCGTACACTGGTGGGGCAGTTGTCTGCATTCTTTCGCCGTGCCCCTGGTCGGTGCGGGGATGCGGATCCCAGGGGCCTCCGGGTCTCTAGGGCGGTAGCTCAATTGGCAGAGCAGCGGTCTCCAAAACCGCAGGTTGCAGGTTCGATTCCTGTCCGCCCTGCGCGTCAGCGCGACGCTGACCACGAAAGGTACGTGCAGGATGGATCAGGACGAACCGCGCGGCGAGGTCGCAGCGTTCGGCGGTACCGCCACCCGCGACAAGAAGCTGGGCTTCTTCGGTCGAATCGCTTTGTTCTTCCGGCAGGTGATCGCCGAGCTTCGCAAGGTCGTCACGCCGACCCGCAAGGAACTGGTGAAGTTCACGCTGGTCGTACTCGTGTTCGTGCTGATCGTGATGGGCGTCGTGTACGGCCTGGACACGCTCTTCGGATACCTCACGCACGTGGTGTTCGGAGTCCCGGCCTAAGGACGCCCCTGCGGCATCCGTCGCAGCGAATGGAAAGAAGCACAGTGTCTGAACGATATTCCGACGACGCCGACTGGGCGACCGCGGCCGAGCAGTCGAGCGAGGAGGACGAGTCCCAGGAGGGGAACGTCCTCGCCGCTGAAGAGCTCTCCGCGACCTCGGCCGAGCATGTCGCCGTGCACATCGAGGGCGACGAGGAATTCGACGAGACCGATGACGACACTGATGACATCGACGACCCGGAGGCGGACGCGATCGTGAACGACGCTCTCAACCTGGACGAGACGGCCGAGACCGAGGCCGCCGCAGAGGTTCTGACTGATTCGGCTGCCGAAGAGGCCGCTGAGCTGGAAGCCGAGGAGGCGGCCGAGGTCGCTCCCTACGACGGCCCCGAGCTCGGCGACTCCGACGACGCCGACGACGAGCAGGCCGAGGAGGACCCGTACGAGGCCTTCCGCCTCGACCTGCGCATGCTCCCCGGCAAGTGGTACGTCATCCACTCCTACGCCGGCTTCGAGCGCAAGGTGAAGGCCAACATCGAGCAGCGCAAGTCGACGCTCGAGGTCGAGGACGACATCTACCAGGTCGAGGTCCCGATGGAGGACGTCGTCGAGATCAAGAACGGCCAGCGCAAGATGGTCACCCGCGTGCGCATCCCCGGCTACGTGCTGGTGCGCATGGAGCTCAACGAGGACACCTGGTCCGTCGTCCGCCACACGCCCGGTGTCACCGGCTTCGTGGGCAACGCGCACAACCCGACTCCCCTTCGCTTCGAAGAGGCCTTCAACATGCTGAAGTCCCTCGTCGAGGTCAAGGACGTTCCGACTGCGAAGTCCATCGCCGCCAAGGGCGGCACGGCTGTGGCCCGTCCGGTCGCCGCCGAGGTCGACTTCGAGATCGGCGAGACGATCACCATCAAAGAGGGCTCGTTCGCCGGCCTTCCCGGTTCGATCAGCGAGATCAAGCCCGAGAGCGGCAAGCTCACCGTGCTGGTGTCGCTCTTCGAGCGCGAGACCCCGGTCGAGCTGTCGTTCGACCAGGTCACCAAGATGATCTGACATCGGGCGCTGAGCCTGACGAAGTGCACGAAAGCGGCCGTCCCCTCGGGGGCGGCCGCTTTCGCGTTCGGCGGGGGTCAGGCGTGCTGCGACGCCCAGTGCGGGCTCTGGATCAGGCCGACCAGGTTGCCGAACGGGTCACTGACGGATGCCGAGAACCACCCCTCTCCGCGCTGGGTCACCGGGTCGAACGGGGCGGCGCCGAGTGCGATCAGACGATCGAAGGACGCCTGGATGTCGTCGACGTGCATGCTGACCAGGGCGCCGCCGGGCTGGGGGAGCGCGGGTCGGAACCTGGCGTCCATCAGGGCGAACTCGTCGTCGTCATCGCCGAAGCGCCACTCGGCGTACTGCGCGGGGCCCTGACCGGCGTCGGGCTCGGGGCGGACGAAGTAGGGGGCCGAGTCGAACACCTGCGTGTACCAGTCGACGGCGGCGGTCATGTCGTCGGCGACGAGGTTGAGGTTGGCGAGGCCACGGAACATGTCGTTTCTCCTTCGGTTGAACTGCTGATACTTCTATGCTCGAAGGTGAAGTGCTCATCCTCTGATCACTTAAAAAACTTCTCGGAAAGATCTCTCGGAATGCGCGCCGATCGACTGATTCAGGCCCTCCTGCTGCTGCAGGGGCGCCCGCAGATCACCGCTGCAGAGCTCGCGGAGGAGCTCGAGGTGTCGGTGCCCACCGCGCGTCGCGATCTCGAGGCGCTGGCGATGTCGGGTGTTCCGATCTATCCGACTCGGGGCAGAGGCGGGGGCTGGCGGCTGGTCGGTGGCGCGCGCACCGACCTCACAGGGTTGACAGAGGGCGAGGTCACCTCGCTGCTGATCGGGCTGAGCCAGAGCGGACATGCCGATCCCGAGCGCATCGCCGCGGTGCGCAAGCTGGTGCGCGCCATGCCGGCACCGTTCCGCGAAGGCGCGCAGCGCGTGGCCGCCTCCACCGTGCGGGACGCGCCGTGGGGCGAGGTCGCGGATGAGGCGACCTCGACGACCGTCGCGGCCCTGCAGCGAGCGATCGCCGGTCAGCGCCGGGTGCATGTCGACTACGAGGGCTCCCTCGGCCGGGTCGGGATCGAGCTGGTGCCGCTCGTGATCGGCAATCGCGGCAGCAGGCAGTATCTTCTCGGCGCGCCGGTCCAGGACGGGACGGATGCCGCGGATGTGGAGCGGCTGCGGATGTACCGGATCGATCGCGTCCGTGAGCTGAGGCTGCTGCCGGAGCCGGGACGGGCGCCGGACGGATTCGACGTCGCTGCGGCCTGGGCCCGGATGGTCGCGCGCGTCGAGGATCTCCGTGGCGCCGCCCGTGCTCTTGTGCGCGTGGAGCCGTGGGCGGTCCGGGCTCTCCAGGACCGGTTCGGAGCGCAGGCGTTCGTGCTCGAGGCCGAGCCCGATGACGACGGTCGTGCTCTCATGGAGGTGCGCGCGCACCGCGTGGACGCGCTCGCCGAGCAGCTGGCCGGCTGGGCCGGCGTCGCCGAGGCCGTCGGTCCTCCGGAGGTGCGCGCGGCGCTGCGCGAGCTCGGCGAGCGGATCATCGCGCTCTACCAGAGCGACGGGGCACCGCGCACGCGGCATCCGCTCTGATCGGGTAGACTTGTCTGGTTTGTGCGCCGCCTCAGCGTGCGCGCATTCAGCACCGCGCTCCGGAGATGCCGGATCCGCGGGAGAGGGATGCCCCCGGGCATCCGCTCGAGAAAGGAATCACAATGGCACCTAAGAAGAAGGTGACCGGCCTGATCAAGCTTCAGATCAACGCCGGTGCAGCCAACCCGGCGCCGCCGATCGGCCCCGCGCTCGGTCAGCACGGCGTCAACATCATGGAGTTCTGCAAGGCGTACAACGCCGCGACCGAGTCGCAGCGCGGCAACGTCATCCCCGTGGAGATCACCGTCTACGAGGACCGCAGCTTCACGTTCATCCTGAAGACCCCGCCGGCAGCTGAGCTGATCAAGAAGGCCGCTGGTGTGCCCAAGGGCTCCGCCACGCCGCACACCGTCAAGGTCGCGAAGATCACCAAGGACCAGGTCCGTCAGATCGCCGAGACCAAGCAGGCCGACCTGAACGCGAACGACATCGAGGCCGCGTCGAAGATCATCGCCGGTACCGCCCGTTCCATGGGCATCACGGTCGAGGGCTGAGGAGAATAATCATGGCTAAGTCCAAGGCTTACAACGCCGCCCTCGCCAAGATCGAGGCAGACCGCTTCTACACGCCCACCGAGGCTGTCGTCCTGGCCAAGGAGACCGGCTCGGCGAAGTTCGACTCGACCGTCGAGGTCGCGCTGAAGCTCTCGGTCGACCCCCGCAAGGCCGACCAGATGGTGCGCGGCACCGTCATCCTCCCGCACGGCACCGGCAAGACCGCCCGCGTCATCGTGTTCGCCAACGGCCCGGCTGCTGAGGCCGCCATCGCCGCTGGCGCCGACGAGGTCGGTGGCACCGAGCTGATCGAGAAGGTCGCCGCCGGCTGGACCGACTTCGACGCCGCCGTCGCGACCCCTGAGCTCATGGGCCAGGTCGGCCGTCTGGGTAAGGTGCTGGGCCCCCGCGGTCTGATGCCGAACCCGAAGACCGGCACTGTGACCCCGAACACGGCCAAGGCCGTCGAGGAGATCAAGGGCGGAAAGATCGAGTTCCGCGTCGACAAGCACGCCAACGTGCACTTCGTCGTCGGCAAGGCCTCGTTCTCGGCCGAGCAGCTCGACGAGAACATGAAGGCCGCGCTCGAGGAGATCGTGCGCCTCAAGCCGTCCAGCTCGAAGGGCCGTTACATCCAGAAGGGCGCCGTGTCGACCACGTTCGGCCCCGGCATCCCGCTGGACGTCAACGCCATCTGAGTCTGACGCTCATCACGAAGACCCTCGCCCCTCGGGGCGGGGGTCTTCTGCGTTCCCGGCGTCCGCCGTTCTCGATCGAGAAAGCAATACCTCCAGGTGGAGGTATTCTGCTACTCTCATCCGCAGGGCCGTTCGGCGCCCGCACACATGAACAAGGAAGGTCGACGTGGCCCTGCCAGAAACCTCGGTACAGCTGTACACCCTCGCCGCGGAGTTCACCGCGGACATGGAGGGATCGCTCGACAGACTCGCCGCCATCGGACTCCGCAGCGTCGAGGCGTTCGACTTCGTCAGTCGTCCCGATCGGATCCGGGCGGCACTCGACGCCTCCGGCCTCGCGTCGCCGACCGGCCACGCGCCGCTGCTGAGCGACGAGCTGTGGACTCCGGACGGCTCGATCCCCACTCCCGAGCCCGAGGCGGTCTTCGAGGCGGCCGCGAAGATCGGGATGAAGACGGTCATCGACCCGTTCGTCGAGCCCGCGCGCTGGCTGACCCTCGATGGCGTCACCGACATCGCCGACCGCCTCAACAGCCTCGCCGACACCGCCGCATCCTTCGGCCTCGAGGTCGGGTACCACAACCACGCGCAGGAGTTCATCGCCGAGTTCGACGGCGAGAGCGCATACGAGCGATTCGTCGCCCTGACCGACGAGCGAGTCATCATCGAGCTCGACCTGTACTGGGCGCTCGTGGGCGGACAGGATGTGCCGGCGCTGGTCTCCCGGCTCGGCGACCGCCTGGTGGCCGCGCACGTCAAGGACGGCATCGCTCCCGCGGTCAATCCGTTCGGGCCGGATGCCGGGGAGCTCGGCTCCGCTGCACTGGACCAGCGGCACGCGGGAACCGGAGAGGTCCCGCTCGCCGATGCGCTGCGCGCGGCATCCGCCCTGCAGTACGCGATCATCGAGTACGACAACCCGCCAGGGGATGTCTTCACCGACATCGCCGCCAGCTACGCGTTCCTCACCGACGGCGGGTTCTCCCGGTGAGCGCCATCGGGATCGGCGTCATCGGCGCCGGTGTGATCAGCGACACCTACCTCCAGAACCTCGGCAGCTTCCCCGACGCCGAGGTGCACATCGTCGGCGATCTGCTGCGGGACCGCGCGCAGGCGCAGGCGGAGAAGCACGGTGTGCCGGCATCCGGCTCGGCCGAGGACGTGCTCGCCCACCCGGATGTCGACCTGGTCGTGAACCTCACCGTTCCCGCGGCGCACGTCGAGGTCTCCCGCGCGGCCATCGCGGCGGGCAAGCACGTCTGGACCGAGAAGCCGCTCGGTCTCGATCGCAACGGCGCCGCCCTGCTGCTGCGCGAGGCGGCGGATGCCGGGCTGCGCGTGGGCTCGGCGCCCGATACGCTGCTCGGCCCGGGTTTCCAGGCCGCGCGGCGCGCGATCGACGGCGGCGTGATCGGGCGTCCTCTCTTCGCGCAGACCGCGTTTCAGACGCAGGGGCCCGACCTGTGGCACCCGAACCCGGGGTTCCTGTTCGCCAAGGGGGCCGGTCCGCTGCTCGACATGGGCCCGTACTACTTCTCGGCGTTGGTGAGCCTGTTCGGCCCGGTCGCCAGCGTCGCGGCCGTCGGGACGAAGGCGCGTGCGGAGCGGGAGATCCGCACCGGACCTCACGCCGGCGACACCTTCCCCGTCGAGGTGCCCTCGACGATGCAGATCGTGACCGCCTTCGAGCAGGGCGCGGCCGCGCAGAGCGTGCTGAGCTTCGACTCGGCACTCGAGCGCCATGGAGTCGTCGAGATCCACGGCACCGAGGGCAGCATCGTGATCCCTGATCCGAACTTCTTCGTCGGGCCGATCGCCTACGTCAAGCCCCTCGGGGTGCTCCGCGACGGCATGTCCGTCGAGCAGGAATGGATCGAGATCGAGCACGAGGACATCGTGATCGGCCGCGGCATGGGCGCTCTCGACATGGCCCGAGCGATCGCGGCGGGGCGCCCGCACGTCGCGTCGGGTGAGCTCGGATTCCACATCCTCGACACGCTGCTGTCGGCTGAGGAGTCCGCGGCGACGGGCCAGACTGTCGTCGTGAACAGCACCGTCGCACCGGTGCCGCTGCTTCCGGACGGTTTCGACCCCTTCGCAGCCACGCTGTGACGCGCGCCGCAGGTCCGGTCCGCCGGACCTGCGGTCACCGGATCAGTCCGGCGCGCCTGATCCCTCGGCAGCGTCAGTGCGCAGCAGGCGGTCCAGGAGCTCGAGCGCGGCCTCGTGATTCACGGTGTCGTCGAGCAGCCACTGCGTCTGCAGCCCGTCGGACGCCGCGATGACCAGGGCGGCGACGAGCGCGGGATCCAGGTCGGCGCGAAGCCGCCCGGCATCCTGCAGGCCGCGCACCTGACCGGAGATCTCCGCCCGCAGTCGCGCGAAGCGCGCCGAGATGAACTCCTGCGCGACCGGACGGTCGTCCTCGAGCGCCGTCGCCGTGAGCGTCGAGTAGAGCTGGACCATGCCGGGGATCCGCCGGTTCTGCTCGGCCGACAGTCGCATCGCCATGGCGGGGCTGGCGTCCGGGCCGAGGCCGGGATCGCCGTCGGACTGGCGCTCCGACTCGCGGTACACCTCGACCAGAAGTTCCTCGAGAGAGCCGAAGTAGTGCGTCAACGCGGCATGTGTGACGCCCACTTCCTGCGCGATGGCCCGCAGCGACGTCTTCTGCGATCCGCGCCGCGCGAACACCTCGATCGCCTTGTCCAGGATCTCCTGCCGGCGCGCGATCCCCTTCGCGTATCGCCCCTTGGCCCGCGGCGCGGGCTCGTCCTGAGGCGCCTCGGCGGGGGAGTCGGTCATGACCCGATGATATCGAGCGCCGTCGATGCCAGGATGGGCGCATGGGCACCGTCGATGACTACCTCTCAGGGCTGGAGCCGGCCGACCGGGCGGTGATCGCGCACGTCTACGAGATCGCCCGCGCTGCGGCGAGCGAGACCGAGCAGGGCACGAGCTACGGGATGCCCGCACTGATGCACCGCGGCAAAGCGCTGATCTCGGTGATGCGCACCAAGAAGCACATCGCCGTGTACCCGTTCAGCGGGCGGGTGCCTGAAGTCGTCGCCGATGCCCTGCAGGGATTCGACCACGACAAGGGGACCATCAGGTTCCAGCCGGAGCATCCGCTGCCCGACGACGCGATCCGGGCGATCGTCGCGGCCCGTATAGCCGAGATCGACGACCCGTCACTGCGTCGGGGCTGACCCCGGCTCCGTGCTCAGCCGGTGAAGACCGGGACCACCAGTGCGATGCCCATCGTGACCAGAAGCACGGCGATCGCGGTGTCGAGGATGCGCCAGGCGCGTGGCGTGCGCAGCCAGCGGCCGAGGTAGCGCGCGCCGTAGCCGAGCGCGAAGAACCAGGTGATGCTGCCGACGATCGCCCCGGCGGCGAACAGCCAGCGCTGGTCGCCGTGCGTGGCGGCGATTCCGCCGATCAGCAGGACGGTGTCCAGGTACACGTTCGGGTTCAGCCAGGTGAACGCCAGCGTGGCGAGGATCACGGGAGCGAGTCGAGTGGCGGTCCTCACCCCTCCGTCGCCGGAGGCCATGCCCGCGGCATCCGCCTCGGTGTCGGCGACGAGCGTCTCGCCCGTCGCCGCCCACGCACGGCGAGCGGCGAAGATCCCGTACGCGACCAGCGAGATCCCGCCCGCCCAGCGGGCGACCACGATCAGCCAGGGGGCGGAGTTCACGAGGTAGCCGAGTCCCGCGGTGCCGGCCAGCACCAGCAGGGCATCGGATGCGGCGCAGATCAGCACGACCGGCAGCACGTGCTCTCGACGCATGCCCTGGCGCAGCACGAAGACGTTCTGCGCGCCGACGGCGATGATCAGCGAGTACATGAGGCCGAGGCCGGACAGGAGGGTGAGCACGGATCAACGCTAGGCGCGTGGTCGCATGAACTCCAGCGAAGAGAACTGCATGAGCATTAGCATCGCTTATGTGCAGATCGATGCCCAGCTCGCCGCCACCGTCGCCGCCGTGATCGACGAAGGCAGCTTCGACGCGGCCGCACGACGACTGCACGTGACGCCGTCCGCGGTCAGTCAGCGGATCAAGGCCCTCGAGCAGCAGCTCGGCAGGGTCGTCGTCGTGCGGTCCAAGCCGGTGCGCGCCACCGAGGCCGGCGAGGCGCTGGTGCGACTGGCGCGGCAGGTGGCGCTGCTCGAGCACGACACGATCACCGCCTTCGGGCTGTCGCCGGACCAAGCGGGGGAGACGCGGGTGCGCGTGCCGCTGGCGGTGAACGCCGACTCGATGGCGACCTGGTTCCTCGCGCCGATCGCGCGGGTCGCGCGACAGCACGACATCGACGTGGACCTGCACCGAGACGACCAGAATTACACCGCCCGCCTGCTGGAGTCGGGCGAGGTGATGGCGGCGGTCACCTCGGAGAGCACCCCGGTCGGCGGATGCCGCGTCGAGCCGCTCGGCGTGCTCGAGTACCGACCGATGGCGACAGCCGCGTACCTCGAGCGGTGGATGCCGGGCGGCGTGACGGCCGAGGCACTGGCGAGCGCGCCCTTCGTCGACTTCGACCGGCGTGACGAGCTGCAGCACGACTGGCTGCGGGCGCACGGGGTCGATCCGTGGTCGGTGCCGCGGCACTACGTTCCCGCGTCCTACGACTTCGCGCAGGCGGTGCGGCTCGGGCTGGGCTGGGCGCTCATCCCCCTCGTGCAGGGGGTGGAAGGCCTGGTCGATCTGGGCGGCCCGGCGACCCGCACCCCGTTGTACTGGCAGCAGTGGAACCTGCGCTCCCCGCTGCTCGACGCGATCGCCGCGGAGGTCGCCGCCGAGGCGAGCAGCGCGCTCGCGCCGCTGCGCTGACCCTGCCGTTGCCGGCGAGTGCACCCCTTGCCGCTGAGTGAACCCCTTGCCGGCGAGTGCACCCCTTGCCGACGTCGATAAGTGGTTCGGTCGTAGCGAAGTGGTTCAGTCGCGGATGCCGCATCACGGCGCTCGCACGCCGAACGCGGCCAAGCGCTGTCCGAGTGTGCGCGCGGTGAGGATATGCGGCGACTTCCACCTGACGAACCCACGGCCCGTCGTCCCTCGGATCCAGTCCTCGCGCTCCTTCTCGTCGATCAGAACGTCGTCGATGGACTTGCCGTTGCGCTTCGCCTTGTCGCGGTACTTGGTCTCGCCGTCGAATTCTCCGAAGCTGTCTGCGTCGTCCAGCCCGAAGTCGACGAAGAAGGTATTGCCGTGTGGACCTGGGACAGGCACCTGCAGTCGCGGAGGGGCGAACCCGAGCCGATGCAGTTGCAGTCGACTCACGCTTTCGCCCGGCAGCTGCGCTCGCCCGTCGGCGAATTCCGCCACCCAACGTGCCTGCGCGATGCCGCGGATGCCCGGCCGTTCCGCGATGCGCTCGGCCAGCCCCATGCGCCAGGACTCGACGGCATCGAGGTCCCACTCGCGGCCGCGCTGCGCCATCTGCCTCTCCGCGGCATCCGCAACGGCGACCGCTGCCTCCAGCGGCAGCACCCGGATGAGGTCGAAGACCGTGCGGGACAGGGTCGTGCACCGTATCCCGTCGATGATCTCCGTGTCGAACGGGCCGAGAGGCTCTGGATGCCGTTTCACATCGCCGCGGCTGGAATTCCGGCTGTCGGGGCCGCAGATGAAGTGCACCCATCGCGGGTCGAGGTGGTAGAACGGCAGATCGAACAGGACTGCGGCCGAAGTGCGACAGACCGGCGCGTCCGTCCGCGCATCCCGAGTGGCCGCGATGACCAGCGCGCGGTGCCGTTCTTCAGGCCAGAACCCATTCCATTCCTCACCCTCGATGTACCATCCGCGACGGACGACGTGCAGCCTCTTCGTCTTCACCGCGCTCTGCAGGGTGCGTTCGGTCCAGCCGTCAGTCAGCATCATGCGACGGGAACGGATCAGCGGAGCGAGTTCGGCGACGGACTTGCGCATCCAGACATCCTGGGGCCCGGGGACGGCTCTTACTCCACGGATCTTCCCGCCCTGTGGAGCGCCCATGCGGTTGCTCGATCTGTGGAGCACGTGTGCCGCACCGCCGAGTGCACCCCTTGCCGACGAGTGCACCGGTTATCGACGTCGATAGGTGGTTCGGTCGAAGCGAAGTGGTTCGGTCGAAGCGAAGTGGTTCGGTCGCCGCCAAGTGGTTCAGTCGCGGATGCGGATGCGGATGCCGGATGCCGGATGCCGTGCGTCAGTCGCTGAGCGCCAGGGCGCGGAACATGTCGCGCTCACGCAGCGCCTCGCGGCCGCTGGCGGCGATGGGCGCCTGCTGGGGAGGGCGCTGCCCGGTGGTGCGGTGGTACAGCTCGTCGATGAGGCGCGTGGCGAGGCCGACGAGGCGACCGATCTCGCGGTCGTCGCGATCGATCCACACCGACTTCGGCTCGTCGTGGATCGGGCGGAAGTCGTCGTGCTCCTCCCACACGAACAGCGTGCGCTCGGCGCCGAGCACGTGCTGCTGCCACCACACCTGACGCAGGTAGGTGCGGGGGATGGAGCGCCACGACTTGTTCGTGGTCTTGATCTCGGCGAGCAGCACGCGGCCGTCCGCCTCCTGCACGATCCCGTCGGGGGTGGCCAGGTGCCGCTTCTCGACCTCTGCGCAGAACAGCGCGGACGACGGCAGGATGCCGTGGGTCGCGGCCACCCAGGCGGCGATCTCGGGCTCGCGCCTGCGGCCGTGGTCGGTGTAGGCGTTGCCGCCGAAGCGGGGGCCGGCACCGAGCTTGGAGTCGGCGGCGCGTGCGATGGACGCCTCGCTGGAGAGCCCCGCGACATCCGTCGCCGTGATGCCTCGCGCCCGGGCGCGGAGCCAGGTGACCCGATCGCGGGAGTCCGCGACGATACGCGCTTCGAGTTCCGGGGTCACCTCACGAGGCTACCCCTGCCCTCCGGCATCCGCCTCCGCACACGCCGCCGGTGTGGTCAGGAGCGGCGCAGGCTGTCGCGGATGCGCACCCAGAGCGGATCCTGCTCGGCGACGCCGGAGACCAGGTGCATGACGCCGCCCATCTGCCCGGCGGCGGTCAGGAAGCAGGCCGCGCCCCACAGGACGAGCGTGGTGTAGAGGGAGGGCGCCTGGGAGAAGCCGGGGTACGCGATGATGCCGAGGCCGATGAGGCCGGTGAGGCCCAGGAGCGACGAGGTGATGATGCGGGTGAGGACGGGCGGTTCGAAGTTCACCGTGCGGGCGTTCACCCAGCCGGCGGCGGTGCGGGGGAGTGCACCGCTGCGGTACGGCTCCCGAAGCAGACGCGAGAGCGCGACCAGGATCCGACGGCCGCTCCTGTGCAGCCGGATGAGGATCCAGACGCCGACGATCAGCGCGATCGCACCGATGACGGCCATGGCGATGTCGAACGGTGTCAGGCGGCCGCCCATCAACGGCACGCCGATCGTCGCGACGAGGCCGAACGGGACGAGGGCGAGTATGGCGAGGGCGCCCATGCCGACGCGCGACATGCGGTCGTAATCGCGTCGGAGCTGGCGGATCGGGTCTCCGGGAGTGCGCCCGTCTCCGTCGGTCGGCCCCGCGAGGAGGGGCCGGGAGTCAGGCAGCACGAAGTGGAAACTCATGCAATCGATTCTGCCTCGACGTCACCTGCAGCCGGTGACGGACGTTCTCCGTCGGGAACGAGCTGCGTGGTCGCGAGAGCGAACGCCGCGTGCAGCCCGATGTAGTCCCGTTGGTCGGGGTCGGTGCAGAGGCCGAGCACGAGGACGTCACCCCGGTCGTCCGGAAGGGCGATCTCGCCCACGGCCACGATGACCGGAGTCCCGCCCTCTCGCACCATCGCCGTCGTGACGGTCCCCGTGCGGCCGTCCTCCGTCTGGAACGGCTCGGATCGCGGCTCCTCGCCGAACTTCAGGGCCGGGAACAGGACGTGCAGTCCGCGAGCGCGCCTCCTGGCCTCTGCGCTCGTCGCGGGCATGACCCTCGTGCACATCACAGCGACGAACGGCGACTCGCCGAGGGCGATCGCGATACCGGCGAAATCGAAATCCTTGTCCCGGAAGAACTCGCATCCTGCCTGGTATCCCGCGGTCAGGGCTTCCCGGGCGTCGTCCGGCAGCCACCCCTCGCCGCTGCGCAGGTAGTCCTCCCACCAGGATGCCTGCGCATCGGCGCCCTGCGCGACGAACTCGATCCAGCCCTGAGGCATGGCCTGCCAGATGCGCTGCGGTGAAGTCGTGGTGCTCACGAGTGCTTCTCCACCTCGTCGTAGTAGCCGTTGACGTTGTCGTAGATGCTCTTGGTGCTGTCGACCAGCCAGTAGGCGTTCGCCATCATGGTCTTGAAGTTCAGCGAGAGCGAGCCGGCGAGGCTGCCCGCCGCAGATCCGCCGCCCGCCAGAGCGGGCATCATGCGGTTGAGGTTGATGGCGAACGGGATCTGGTTCCCGGCGCCGAAGGCGCTGCGGATGGCGGCGCCGCCGGCAGCGCCGACGGCGATCCCCAGCACGCCGATCGCGAAGTCGCCCCACGAACCGCGTCCGGTCAGGGCCTGGATGCCGTCGAACGCCACGAGCGCGAGCGCGATTCCGAAGGCGAGGGGAGCCAGGGCCGGGAAGAAGATCGCGGCGATCGAGATGATCGGGGCGATGAAGCGGAGCACATCCTCGAGGAAGGGTATGAGGTCGTCGAGGATGAACTCGCCCAGTCCCTCGGCCGCGTCCCCGAGGAAGCCCATGAAGGACGACCAGCCGCTCTCCTGGTATGCCTCGAGCGGCGATCGTGCGGCCACCAGCAGTCCGGCGGTCGTCGAGGCGTCGTCGTCCACCCTGCGCTTGAGATCCTGCGCCCGGCTGATGATCCCGTCCAGCTCTCCCTGCGCGAGTTCGAGCGCGCGAGACGCGTCGTCCGCGTCGCCGGCAGCATCCGGTGCGGCGTCATCGGCATCGGCGGCGGCCTTGGCCTGCGTCGCCGCCGTGGACTTGGTCGCGACGCTGGACTGCGCGCTCGCGGCCTCCTGCTCAAGCCGTCGGGCCTCGGACTGGTGGCCTGCGAGCTGCGTCGCCCAGGTCTGGAGCGCGTTGCGGGACAGGCGCAGTGCTTCGCCGGAGTCCCTGAGCTGAGGGTGGAAGTCCTCGGCGAGTGTCGAGCGGAATGCGTCGCCGGATTCGCCGATCCACCCGCTGTCGTCACCGCCGCTCATGACGGTCAGCGAGTCGTCGACGTCGTCGACGGCGCGCGTGAGCGTGTCGACCAGGCCCTCGATCGTCGTGAGGTCGCCGGGCGCCGGGTCGAATCCGAGAGCCGGGTACGAGGTCATGCGCTTCCCTCCTCGGACTCCATCGATGCCGCGATCTCCTCGTCGAGCGTGCGGAAGGCCTCCACGACGCCGTCCAGGCCGCCGGCAGCGTCCTTGGCGAAACCGGAGAGCTTGCGCAGGCTGTTCCCCCAGAAGTCACCCATGTCCTGCAGCCGATCACGCAGCTCCGCCTGTGCGACCGCGCCCGAGGGGACGTCGCTGACGGCGTCCGTCGACGAGGACAGCACGTCCCCGATGTCTCCGAGTGTGCGCCGTGTCGTCTCGACCTTGTCGTAATCGATGCTGACGTCGACCATGGGAGTCCTCCGATCCTCCGGGATGGGCGTCTGTCCACCGTAGGTGACGCCATACAGTCGGGCGATGGGCAGAACTACCCACCCGGCGGTCGCCTCGATTTGGGTGGTGACCCGGGATGCCTTAGAGTAGGAGCAACCGAAGACCGCCGGTCATCGTCGTGCGCGAAAGCGCGAGGCGATCGAAGCACTGCATCGCAGGGGCCCGCGCAGGTGTGCGAGATCAGATTTCAGAGCTCCGTGCGCTTGCGCCGGAGCTTTCTTCATGCGGGCCGGAGTCAAGGTCGATGTCCCACCTCCGTGAGGCATCTCGTACACATCAAGGAGTGACCATGGCGCAGAAGGATGCATCGGTCGCAGAGCTCACGAAGTCATTCGAGGACTCTAACGCCGTTCTGCTGACCGAGTACCGCGGTCTGACGGTTGCCCAGCTCAAGGAGCTGCGCAACAGCATCCGTCAGAACGCTGAGTACGCCGTGGTGAAGAACACGCTGACCAAGATCGCCGCGAACAACGCGGGGATCAGCGCTCTGGACGACGACCTCAAGGGTCCGTCGGCCATCGCGTTCGTGCACGGCGACTTCGTCGCCACCGCGAAGGCCCTGCGTGACTTCGCCAAGGCCAACCCGCTTCTCGTGATCAAGGGCGGCATCTTCGAGGGCAACGCCCTCGACGCCGCCGAGGTCGACAAGTACGCCTCGCTGGAGAGCCGTGAGGTTCTGCTGGCGAAGGCCGCGGGCATGATGAAGGCGACGATGGGCAAGGCTGCCGCCACCATCGACGCGCTTCGCGAAAAGCTGGAGACCGCCGAAGCCGCGTGAGCGGCCTGGTGATCTTTTACCCCAAAACCCCATCAATCTAGGAGATACATCATGGCTAAGCTCACCACTGAGGAGCTGCTCGAGCAGTTCGCCGGCCTGACCCTCGTCGAGCTCAACGACTTCGTCAAGGCGTTCGAGGAGAAGTTCGAGGTCACCGCTGCTGCTCCGGTCGCCGTCGCCGGTGCTGCCGGTGGCGCTGCCGGCGCCGAGGCCGAGGAGGAGAAGGACGAGTTCGACGTCATCCTCGAGGCCGCCGGTGACAAGAAGATCCAGGTCATCAAGACCGTCCGCGAGCTGACCTCGCTGGGCCTCGGCGAGGCCAAGGCTCTCGTCGACGGCGCTCCGAAGCCCGTTCTCGAGGGTGCGAACAAGGAGGCCGCTGAGGCCGCCAAGACCGCCCTCGAGGAGGCCGGCGCCACGGTGACCCTGAAGTAATTCCGCTTCACCGCGCTTTCGAAGGCCCCGGGAGAGATCCCGGGGCCTTCTTGCGTCCCAGGAGCCTGTCGGCGGGCTCAGCGGCGCTGAGGTCAGCGAAGCCCCGTCGTCGACGATCGCGCCACCAGTTCGATCGGCAGGTTCGTCTGCCGGGCAGCGGCATCCGGATGATCCATCCGCTCGCGCAACAGCCGCACCGCAGCTGCGCCCTGCTCCCGCGGATGCTGCCGGACGGTGGTCAGCGAGAACATCTCGGCGTGCTCGTGATCGTCGATCCCGATCACACTCAGCTCGGCGGGCACGGCGATGCCGAGCCGTCGGGCGGCGACGATGCCGCCGATCGCGGCTTCGTCGCAGATGCCGACGAAGGCGGTCGGCCTGTTGCGCCGGTCGCCGAGCACCCGCACTGCGGCCTCGTAGCCACCCGGCATGGTGGGTGGGCCGGATGCCTGTCTGACATGCTGCTCCAGGCCCGCGGCGACCATCGCGGCGCGGTAGCCGTCGAAGCGCCGCTTGTCGCCGACGGCATGCGTCGCGGCATCCGCCCGCCCGCCTAGCAGCACGATGTCGCGATGCCCGACGTCGATGAGATGCTCGGTCGCGATGCGCGCGGCCACTGCGTCGTCGATCGAGACGGCGCTGGTGCCCTCGCTGTACGGTCCGACGCTGACGACGGGGGAGGAGACCTGCAGCAGCCGTTCCAGCTCGTGCGCGCTGGGCTGGATGCCGACGGCGACGATGCCGTCGAACCTGCGGCGCGGCAGGATGTGCTCGAAGAGCCGTGCGCGCTCGGCCGATCCCTCCCTGACGCCGTAGAGCACCAGGTCGTATCCCTCGGCGAACAGCGCGTCCTGGATGCCGGCGAGGAGCTCGGCGAAGAACCACCGGTCCAGTGAGGGCATGATCACGCCGACCGACAGCGAGCGGCCGGTCGCCAGGCTCATCGCCGAGGAGTGGGCGACGTAGGACAGGTCCTCCGCGGCAGCCCGTACGCGGTCGCGGGACTCCTCCGAGACGTAGCCGTTCCCGCTCAGGGCGCGGCTCGCCGTCGCCTTGGAGACCCCTGCGCGGGCGGCGACATCGGCGATGGTGCTCATGGTTCCTCCGGTCCGCACACGGCTCGGCCACAGCGTATCGGAACACGTGCACATGCGGAACCGGTTCCATGGGTTAGGCTGTGGGAGCGCTCCCACGACGGGAGCAGATGGTTGCCCTGTTGTAATCGTTCCGCCATTGTGCCGGTGTACCGACGCCGGATAAGTTGGGCTGGAATCGGTTCCTGAACGGATGCCGCATGGCGACCGTCGAGCAATCGACAAGCACTCGAAGAGGAGAAATCACATGGCTTTGTCACAGCGATACCGCCTTCTCGCTCCCCTCGCCCTGGTCGGCGCGGCCGCATTGGTCCTGTCCGGCTGCGCGGAGGCAGGACCGGGCGATGGTGGCTCCGGCGACGGCAAGGGCGCGACCGTCAAGATCGCCGGCGGCATCACCGGCGGCGAGGCGGATGCCCTCAACCAGTCGTTCGAGCAGTTCACCAAGGACACCGGCATCAAGGTCGAGTACACCGGCGACAAGAGCTTCGAGGGCAACATCGTCACCAAGGTGACCGGTGGCTCCGCCCCCGACGTCGCGATCGTGCCGCAGCCCGGCCTGCTGCAGTCGCTCATCGAGACCGGCGAGGTCCAGAAGGGCACCGACACCGTCTCGAAGAACGTCGACGAGTACTGGGACGAGGCCTGGAAGTCCTACGGCAGCGCCGACGGCACCTTCTACGCCGCGCCGATGCTCGCGAACGTCAAGGGCTACGTCTGGTATCAGCCCGCGAGCTTCAAGGAGTGGGGCGTCGAGGTTCCGAAGACGTGGGACGAGCTGCTCACTCTGACCAAGACGATCCAGGAGAAGACCGGTAAGGCACCGTGGTGCGCAGGCTTCGCCTCCGACGCCGCGTCCGGATGGCCGGGCACCGACTGGATCGAGGACATGGTGCTGCGCACCGCCGGCCCCGAGACCTACGACGACTGGGTGGCCAACAAGGTGCCGTTCACCGACTCGAAGATCAAGACGGCCTTCGATGAGACCGGCAAGATCCTGCTCGACCCGAAGTACGTCAACGCGGGCTTCGGCGACGTGAAGAGCATCAACGCGACGGCCTTCGGCGACGTCGCGGCGAAGGTCGCCGACGGCACCTGCGCCCTCACGCACCAGGCCTCGTTCCTGAGCGCGAACTTCCTGCAGGTGAAGACCAAGGACGGCAAGACGCCCGAGGTCGCCCCCGACGGCGACGTGTACGCGTTCGTGCTCCCCGGCATGACCGAGGGCGAGCAGTCGATCGAGGGCGGCGGCGAGTTCGTCACGCGCTTCTCCGACAACGAGGCGACCAAGAAGGTCGTCGAGTACATGTCCACTCCGGAGTGGGCCGATGCGCGCGTCAAGCTCGGCGGCGTGATCTCGGCCAACAAGGGAGCCGACCCCGAACTGGCCTCGAGCGAGTTCCTCGTCGACGCCATGAAGCTGCTCCAGGACAAGACGACCACGTTCCGCTTCGACGGCTCGGACATGATGCCGGCCACGGTCGGCTCCGGTTCGTTCTGGAAGGGCATGGTCAACTGGATCGACGGACGTCCGACCGACCAGGTCCTGAAGGACATCCAGGCGGGGTACGAGAACTAGTCACGACGGGCTCGAGTCCGGCAGGATGGGGCCGTCCGCTCTTCGCGGGCGGCCCCATCCAGAGCCCGACGCCGTGCTCAGAAAGGCAGGGTCATGTCTGACACCCGCACGCTCATCACCCCGAAGAAGTCGAGTGCACCGCCCCCGCCGCACACGAAGGAGGGAAGGCACTCCTCCCGCGTCACCGGTCTGGTCGCCCTGATCGTCGGTGTGCTCATCGTCGCGCTGTTCCTGTTCATGGTCACGCGCACGCCGCTGGAGGACCCGAAGCCCACGTCGCTCGGCTTCTCGCTGAACAGCTTCTTCGTCTGGATCGGCGGCATGAACCCGCTGGTGCAGATCCCCATCGTCATCGCCGTCTTCGGCCTCGTCGTCGCACTGATCCTGGTGCTGATCGAGTACGCGCCACGAGCAGGCAAGGGCTACACGATCCTGCGCGTGGCAGCATGCTTCATCATCCCGTTCATCGCGTTCATGATGATGCGGCCCTATCAGGGCGCCGTGGTCTACGTGGTCGCGATCGCGCTGCTCGCAGGGGCGCTGCTGTTCTTCGCGGACTACCGCGCCAGGGCAGGGGCCGGATACCTGTTTCAGCTGATCATCTTCCTCGCCCCGGCGGCGATCCTGCTGCTCGTGGGACTGATCTACCCGGCGATCTCGACCTTCTTCCAGTCGTTCTTCGACAAGAGCGGCAAGGACTTCGTCGGACTGGACAACTACGTCTGGACGTTCACCCAGCCCGAAGGGCTGTGGTCGGTGGTGAACACCCTGATCTGGGCGCTTCTGGCGCCGACGATCTCGACCATCATCGGGCTGGCATATGCGGTCTTCATCGACCGCGCCCGCGGTGAGAAGGTGCTCAAGGTCCTCGTGTTCATGCCCGTGGCGATCTCATTCGTCGGCGCGGGCATCATCTGGAAGTTCGTCTACGACTACCGCGAGGGTGACCAGATCGGCATCCTGAACGCCGTCATCACCTGGTTCGGCGGACAGCCGGTCGCCTGGCTCGACACCACGCCGTTCATCAACACGTTCTGCCTGCTGGCGGTGTTCATCTGGAGCCAGACCGGCTTCGCGATGGTGTTCCTCTCCGCCGCGATCAAGGGTGTGCCGTCCGAGCAGCTCGAGGCGGCCGAGCTCGACGGCGCCAACGCCTGGGAGCGCTTCCGGAGCGTCACGGTGCCCGGCATCCGCTCCTCGATCATCGTCGTGCTCACCACCATCACGATCGCTTCGCTGAAGGTCTACGACATCGTCGCGAACATGACCGGCGGCCGGTCCAACACCTCGGTGCTGGGCTTCGAGATGGTCAACCAGCAGCAGCGGTTCCAGAGCTATGGACACTCCTCGGCGCTGGCCGTGGTGCTGTTCCTGTTCATGGTTCCGCTGATCGTCTACAACGTGCGCAGTCTGCGCAAGCAGAGGGAGGAGCGCTGATGGCCACCGTGGACACCACTCCGCGTTTCGACGCCAAGGAGGCCAGGCGCGTCGCCAGGCAGACGCGCAAGCTCGAGAACGAGGCGCACAAGAAGCTCACCTCGAAGACGGCGACGATCGTCGCGATCGCCATCGCCGTGGTCTGGACGATCCCGACGCTCGGTCTGTTCGTCACCTCGTTCCGTCCGGGTGCGGACTCGTCGGTGACCGGATGGTGGACCGTCTTCGTCGACCCGAACTTCACGCTCTCGAACTATGCGACGGCGCTGACCTCGGGCGGCACGGCGCTGACGCTCGCCGACTCGTTCATCAACTCGCTGGCGATCACGATCCCGGTGACCGTGTTCGCAGTGGCGGTCGCCGCACTCGGGGCGTACGCGTTCGCGTGGATCCCGTTCAAGGGCAGGGGGTTCCTGTTCGTCGCGGTGTTCGCGCTGCAGATCGTGCCGATCCAGATGACGCTGGTGCCGCTGCTCAGCCTGTTCTCGCGCGGCCTCACCATCAACGGAGTGGCGATCTTCCCGGGGCTCGCGATGCGCGACGTCGACCACAGTTTCGCGACGGTCTGGATCGCGCACACGATCTTCGCCATCCCGCTGGCCATCTTCCTGCTGCACAACTTCATGGCCGAGCTGCCCAGCGAGCTCATGGAGGCGGCGCGGGTCGACGGTGCGGGGCACGGGCAGATCTTCTTCCGCATCATCCTGCCGCTGTCGATGCCGGTGATCGCGTCGTACGTGATCTTCCAGTTCATCTGGGTCTGGAACGACCTGCTGGTCGCGACGATCTTCGCGCCATCGAGTTCGCTGCCACTGATGCAGACGCTGAACTCGCTGTCCGGGTCGTGGGGTGACCAGTGGTTCCTGCAGTCCGCCGGAACGTTCATCTCGATCGTCGTGCCGCTGATCGTGTTCTTCGCACTGCAGCGGTTCTTCGTGCGCGGCCTGCTGGCCGGCGCGACGAAGGGCTGAGCTCGACGCGCAAGGCCGCCGGGGACCGTCTGAGACGGGCCCCGGCGGTCATCGCGTGCGCGGGATGCCGGATAGACTGAGGGCTTTCTCGAATCGATTCGACTTCCTCCCGAAAGAACGCAGTGGCACACGACCGCACCCCGACCGGCAGTATCCGCGCCATCACCGGCAGCATCCGCACCTCGACCGCCACCGGCGCGATCCGCACCCTGGGGCCGGACCCGGCGACCGCGCCGGTCATGCTGCACCCGGGCGACGCGATCCCGTCCGGGCGCCGGGTGCTGTACATCGTCCTGCTCGGTGCGCTCACTGCGCTCGGCCCGTTCACCATCGATCTGTATCTGCCGGCGTTCCCGATGCTGGAGAGCGACTTCCAGACCTCGGCGGCGATGATCCAACTCACGCTGACCGGCACCATGATCGGCTTCGCCGTCGGCCAGCTGGTGGTGGGTCCGCTCAGCGACAAGGTCGGACGCCGCGTGCCGCTGATCGCGGTGACGGCACTGCACGTCCTGGCCAGCGTGGCCGCAGCTCTCGCGCCGAGCCTGCTGCTGCTCGGTGGCGCACGCGTGCTGATGGGCGTCGGCGCCGCAGCGGGCGGCGTCGTGGCGATGGCGATCGTGCGCGACCTGTTCGGCGGCAGGCGGCTGGTGGTCATGCTGTCGCGGCTCGCCCTGGTCTCCGGCGTCGCGCCCGTGGTCGCGCCGCTGATCGGGTCGTGGCTGCTGACGGTCATGTCGTGGCACGGAATCTTCGTGGTGCTCGCCTGCTACGGCGCGGTCATGCTCGTGACCACGGCGATCTTCATCCCGGAGACGCTGCCGAAGGAGCGCCGTCAGGAGCGAGGCACCGGCACCGCACTGCAGCGCTACCGCAGTGTGCTCACCGACCGCGTCTTCCTCGGCGTGCTGGTCATCGGTGGCATGACCTTCTCCGGTCTGTTCTCGTACCTGTCGGCCTCGCCGTTCCTGTTCCAGCAGACCCACGGACTCGATCCGCAGCAGTACGGGCTGCTGTTCGCCGTGAACTCGCTCGGCGTGGTGCTGGGTGTGCAGACAGCGGCACGCCTGGCCGCCCGGTTCGGGCCGCAGTGGGTGCTCGCCGTCTCGACCGCCATGCTGCTGATCTCGGGCGCGGCGATCATCGTGTTCGATCAGCTCGGTCTCGGCTTGTGGGGCACCGTGATCCCGCTGTTCGTGTTCATGACCTCGTGCGGCTTCAGCTTCCCGTGCGTGCAGGTGCTCGCGCTCGATCGGCACGGCAAGGCCGCCGGCACCGCGGCGTCCATCCTCGGCGCGAGCAACAACGGCATCGCCGCGCTCATCTCGCCGGTGGTCGGCTGGATCGCGCGGGATGCCGGGGTCACCGCCACCACGATGGCCTCCGTCATGGCCGGGTGCGCCGTGGTGGCGATTCTGTCGCTGTGGCTGATCGTGCGCCCGCGCACGGTCGCGATGCTGTCGCCCTGAGCCTCCGTCGGAAGCTCAGGCGAGCGCAGCACCCGCGCACCGGGCAGAATGGCACGATGGGCAGGCGCACGGCGGGGATCATGGGCGGGGTCCTCGTGGCGGCCGCAGTACTGCTCGGGATGCTGGTGACGTGGGTGCCGGCCGCGCAGCTGCCCGACAGCGCCTGGAACTCCCTCATGGGCGACCTGCGTCGCCCCTGGCTCGTCGACGCCGCGCTCTTCTTCAACTGGATCGGCGGCGGGTGGCGGGCGGTGCTGCTCGTGCCGCTCGGGATCGCCGCCATCCTGCTGATGCTCCGGCGCTGGTATGAGGCCCTGTTCGCGCTCGTCGCGTTCGCCGCGAGCGCCGGAGGCGTACAGCTCCTCAAGCATGTGTTCGCCCGGGACCGGCCCCAGGATCTGCTCGTGCCCTCCGATTTCGGTTCATTCCCCTCCGGGCATACCGCCAATGCGGTGACGATCGCCGTGGTGCTGTGGTTGATCGCACCGCGGGTGTGGGTCGCGGTGCTCGGAGCGCTGTGGACCGCCGCCATGGCGCTCTCACGCACCCTGCTGAGCGTGCACTGGCTGACCGACACGGTCGGCGGCATCCTCATCGGCGCCGGCGCGAGTCTGCTGGTCGCCGCGCTGCTGTGGGGCTGGCTACGCTGGGAACGGCGCCCGCCGCGGGCGGAGCGCGCTGCCTGACCCAGGAGGACTCCGTGCCGCAGATCCGCCCCTATCGCCCTGCCGACCGCGACGGTCTCTACGACGTGTGCGTCAAGACGGCCGACTCCGGCAAGGACGCCAGGGGCGTCCTCTCGGACGACCGGCTCTGGGGCGACATCTGGGCGGTGCCCTACGCGGAGCGGCATCCCGACCTGTGCTGGGTCGTCGAGTCGGATGACGCGCGGGTGATCGGCTACATCGTCGCGACCGACGACACCCTGTCGTTCGAGCGCTGGTTCCATGACGAATGGTGGCCGACGCGCGTCGGCCAGTACCCCGTGCCGCCGGTTCCCGGTCACGGGCGGCAGACCTGGGTGATGTCGTACGCCGCCGCGCGTGGCGGGAACGAGGAGCCCAACGCCGCCGAGTACCCGGCGCACCTGCACATCGACCTGCTGCCCGAGACCCAGGGGATGGGTCTGGGGCGTCGCCTCACCGAACTGCTGTTCGCCGAGCTCGCGGATCGCGGCGTGGGCGGGCTGCACCTGGGCATGAACCCGGACAACACCGGGGCGGGTGCGTTCTACGAACGGCTCGGCATGCAGGTGCTCCCGTCGGACGAGGGAGTGCGCGTGTACGGCGTTCGGTTCGGGGCACCCCCGGCGATCGGATAGACTGTTCAGGTTGTTCCTTGGTGACGTGTCCGAGCGGCCGAAGGAGCACGCTTGGAAAGCGTGTGTTGTGCAAGCAACCGCGGGTTCGAATCCCGCCGTCACCGCCAAAGACCCGAGCCCCCAGGACGAAGTCCCGGGGGCTCGGGTCTTTTCCGATGACGGTTGGCACATCGAACAACAGGGCCCCCACGCGGCGAGGAGTGGCCGCGAGGGACTCGAATCCCGTTCCGCGAGGGACTCGAATCCCCCGCGGCTCCCTCCCGCCCCGGTAACCTGACGACCGTGACGACGCCCTGGATCGACGGAACCCACAACTCGCGTGACACCGGCGGGATGCCGCTCCGGCACGGAGGTGCGACGAGGTCGGGGGTGCTGTACCGCTCGGATGCGCTCGTCGGGGCCACCGAGGCGGGTCTCGCGACACTCGCGCAGAGCCCGATCGGCGTCATCGTCGACTTCCGCACCGACATCGAGCGCGCGCAGGCGCCGGACCGGTTGCCCGTCGTCCGCGACATCCGTGTCGTCCAGCTGTCGATTCTCGAGGCTGCGCTGGCGATGCCCGCCGAGCTGAAGCTGGACGAGGCGGCGACGAAGACGCTGCTCTCCCGCATCCCCACGCTGTCGGACCTGTACCTCGGGATGCTGCAGCACAGCCCTTTGGCCTTCGCGGAGGTCGCACGCCTGATCGTGAGCCCGCCGGATGCCGCGCACCCCGCGGTTCTGGTGCACTGCACGGCGGGCAAGGACCGCACCGGGATGTCCACGGCGCTGCTGCTCGACGCGGTCGGGGTCGAGCGCGCTGCGATCGTCGCCGACTACGCATCGAGCCAGGTGAACCTCGCCGGCGAATGGTCGGACGGGATGCTGGCGAGGATGACCGCGATGGGCGTGCCTGCACTGCCTGCGATCATCGAGGTCGTCACCGGGACACCGCCGTCCGCGATCGAGGCAGCGCTGGCCTGGCTGGACGACCGTGGCGGCAGCGCGGAGTACCTGCTGAGCGGCGGACTCACCCAGGGCGAGCTCGACGGCCTGCGCGAGCGCCTCTCGGCCTGAGGGGCCTGCCCAGCCCGGCATCCTAAGATCTTCTGGTGCCCACCCCGAAGATCGTGCTGTTCTATGCCTTCGCGCCGCTCGCCGACCCCGAGGCGATCCGGCTCTGGCAGCGCGATGTATGCGAGCTGCTCGGCCTGCGCGGCCGTATACTCATCTCCACGCAGGGCATCAACGGCACGCTGGGCGGAGATCTGCCGAACGTGAAGAAGTGGCTGCGCCGGTTCCGCGAGCATCCCGCGTTCAAGACCGCCGACATCAAGTGGAGCGAGGGCACAGGGCTCGACGCCGACGGACGGAGCGTCGACTTCCCGAAGCTCAGTGTGAAGGTGCGCGACGAGATCGTGTCCTTCGGGGCGCCGGGTGAGCTCACGGTCGACGAGCACGGCGTCGTCGGCGGAGGCGCACGGCTGACGCCCGATGCCCTGCACGAGCTGATGTCCGAGCGCGGTGATGAGGTCGTCTTCTTCGACGGTCGCAACGCGCTCGAGGCCGAGATCGGTCGGTTCAGGAACGCGATCGTGCCCGACACCGAGACCACGCGCGACTTCGTCGGCCTGCTCGACAGCGGCGCCTACGATCACCTCAAGGGCAAGCCCGTCGTGACGTACTGCACCGGCGGCATCCGCTGCGAGGTGCTCTCCAGCCTGATGACCGCACGCGGATTCGGTGAGGTGTATCAGCTCGAGGGCGGCATCGTGCGCTACGGCGAGCGGTTCGGCGACGACGGACTCTGGGAGGGCTCGCTGTACGTCTTCGACAAGCGCGGCTCGGTCGACTTCTCCGACCACGCCGCAGTGATCGGCACCTGCGCGGGATGCGGCGAGCCGACCAGGCGCACCGCGAACTGCCCCGATCCCTCCTGCCGCAGGCAGTTCGTGGTCTGCGAGACCTGCGATGCAGTGCCCTGCGAGGGGCACGCGGCGCGTTCTACTTCCCGGTGACGACCGCCGCGCCGTCCCGGCGGCGCGGCAGCAGCGACCGCGGCACCAGGCGGGCACCGAGCCGCGCCGGCACGCTCGACGACGCGCGCAGCGCGCGGTCGACCCGCGTCAGCGTCCCGCCGAGGCCGGATGCCGGATCCGACGTCTCCGCGTACGCCGCACGCTCAGCGGCACGGACGAGGGCCGTCACGTCCGCGGCATCCGCCTTCGTCTCGGCCACGATCCAGTCGCCGCGACTGCGCGCGGTGTCGGCATCCGACACCGGCATGCGCAGATCTACCATGGTCGCCTGCAGCTCGCGCCACGCGACCAGTGCATCGCCGCGCGAGGCGCGGCGCAGACGAACGAACTGCAGAACGAGGCGGATCAGCGCGGGCAGCAGCAGCGCCACGAGCAGCCCGAGCATCGTCCACAGGAACGGTGCGGGGTTCGCGACCTGCCTGCCGCCGATGCCACCGCCCTGGGCGCCGGGATCCCTCAGATCGTCTGTCGCCGCCGGGGAGGGGGCGGTGGTCGGCGCGGTGGTCGGGGTCGGTGCCTCGGGAGCCTCGCCGTTGCCGCCGCCGGCCGCGGCGAACTCGGTCGGCACGCCCAGCGTCGCGGTGGGCTCGAACGGCACCCAGCCGATGCCCTCGAAGAACACCTCGGGCCAGGAGTGCAGCTGGTCGCTGTCCACCTGGTAGATCGGCCGGTCATCGCGCTGCTGATCGGTCGCGCGGCCGGGCAGGTACCCGACCACGATGCGCACCGGCATGCCCATGCTGTGCGCCATCAGTGCGAAGGCGCCGGCGAAGTGGATGCAGTACCCCGAGCGCACGCTGAGGAACGAGACCACGGCTTCGGCGCCGGTGCCGTCGAAGTCCTGGTCGACGGGCGTCTCCAGCGAGTAGGTGAACTGGCTGCGGAACCAGCTCTGCAGGGCGATCAGGCGGTCGTAGTCGTTCGTCGCTCCCGCCGTCACCTCCTTGGCGGTCTCGGCGATCACCGGCGGCAGTTCGCCGACGACATCCCCGACGTCGGCGCCCCGGGCGCGGGCGGCGCGGATCTGCTCGAGCGAGGGTTGCACCTCGATCGAGGTCACGGTGTAGTCGGAGCCGTCCGCGTTGCGCGTGTCCGACGAGGCGGTGCGGTTGCCGGGCATCGCCTCCCAGCCGCTGTCGAGCCCGGAGATCTTCTCGGCGGCGTAGGGGAGCGGCAGTCGCGCGCTCGACATGCCGTTGACGCGGATCGAGGTGCGCTGGTCGTCGGTCTTCACCTCGGGAGACCAGTCCGGAACGCCGAAGCCGTCGTCGATCGGCTGCCGCGCGGGCCGGTCCGGGCGCCAGATCTCTCCGTCGAAGCGTGAGAGCGTGGCCAGCCGGAGGTACGGGGCGCTCGCCGCGCTGGTCACCACCGACATCACCGGCACGCCCTCGGGGCGACGCAGATCGTCGCCGAGGCGCAGGGACGCATCGACGCGCACCGTCGGCCCTGTGCCGGGAAGCGTCGCCGACACGGGCAGCCCGGGGGCGATCACCAGAGCGGCGACCACGGCGACGGCGCCGACGGCGGTCGCCACCGAACCCGAGCTGCGACGCGGTGCGCGGTCGTCGTGCCGCGCTCCGTACCGGAACAGCACCAGCACGAGCACGGCGAGGAGTACGAACCAGACCACGTTCGCACCGCCGCTGACGATGACCATCGGCACCGCACCCACGACCGCGACCACCAGTGCGGTGGCGATCACCCAGCGCAGCGCGACGAGCTGATCGATCAGCACTGCCAGCAGTCCGAAGGTGCAGCCGAGCAGGACGGCCATCCCCGTGGTGGCCTCGATCGGTGCGACGCCGTTCAGCACCTCCTGGAACGCGTTGCCGAGGTGCGCTGCTGCGAGCCGCAGCGCGGCCGGGGTGGGGATGAGGCCGAACCAGGCCGCCTCGCGCACCAGCATCGTCGTCAGCACGACGCAGACCACCACCAGCTGGGCGGCGAGCGTCGTCCATGCGCGCGCGGAGGCGCTGCGGCGGGAGAGCAGCCTCCGCATCAGGACGCCGGTGACCGCCGTGGCGATGATGACCACGAGCACGACCATCGTCCAGGCGCCCGGCTGCACGGCCGAGGTGTATGGCCACACGGCGACAGCGGTCGCGGCGGCGGCGAGCAGCGCCGGGGCGATCGGAGCGGGACGCGCGTCGGGGTTGCGCACGCCCCAGGCGCTCTGCGGTGCGGCGGCGGTGGACGGATCAGCCATGCAGCGCTCCCGGCATCGGGATGACGTCCTGCCAGGCATCCGCCAGGTCGGTGTCTTCGGAGATCTCGGCGGTGCGCCAGCCGTGTGCGGCCGCGGCGGGCAGTGCGCCGTCGGCCGGTCCGGCGGCGAACAGGATCGGCGCGGCCGCACCTGCGGGGCGCATCCGGTCAGCGTCCACATCGCCGATCGCGCCGGTGATGACCACGAGCGGGCCCGGGGCCGACCCGCCCACCAGCGCGGCGATGTCGCGCGACTCACCGCGCGGCGAGACCGTGGCGAGGGCCACCAGCAGGCCGTCGCGGTCGTCCTCGTGGCCGTGCAGCGATCCGAGCAGCTGCCCGGCGCTGTCGATCACGTTGACGCCGTAGCCGTCCTGCACCAGGCGCACGGCGACGGAGGCGCACAGCGAGACGGCGGTCTCGAACAGAGGGTCGGGAGCGATGCCGGGGCGCGCCCAGCGCGAGGCGGCGCGATCGAGCACCACGACGGCGTCGGGGCTCGCCTCCTCTTCCTCTTGCCGCACCATGAGGTCGCCGCGGTGCGCGGTGGCGCGCCAGTGGATGCGGCGCATCGAGTCGCCCGGAACGTAGTGCCGCGGGGTCAGGTTGTCGCTGCCAGGACCGAGTCTGCTGGACCGGGAGTGCGCGCTGCCCCCGGAGGCGCCGACGCGCACGGGCAGCGGCTCCAGGGCGACCACCTGCGGCACCACGGTGATCATGCTGGTGTCGCCGAACTGCTGCTCGCGCTGCGCGAGGCCGAACGGGTCGACGGTGCGCAGCAGGAGCGGGCCGAGCGCGGAGACGCCGCGTCGCGCGCCCGTGACCTGGTAGCGCAGCGAGGTGCTGCCGCGCTCGTACTCTCCTGATGCGTCGCCGGTGACCGCGGCGGGCAGCTCGTCGCGCCACAGACCGTAGGGGGCGCGCAGCGCCCGCAGGTCGAAGCGGACCGTCACCCGCGAGGTCTCGCCGACCGTCAGCAGGTCGGTCGAGATCACCCGCGACACCGTGCCGCTGCGATGCGGCAGGTGCACGGCGACAGCGGCGACCACGGGCAGCGCGAACAGCAGCACGGCCAGGTAGATCAGCACGGGCGCCGCGATGAGGTTCGCCGCGATCACGAGCAGGACGCCGCACAGCAGGCACCCCACGCCGCGCAGGGTGAGCGGACGCCGGTGCATGATCAGAGCCGCGCGGCGAGCGGCACGCGCACCCGGTCGAGGATCTGCGCCAGCGCCGCCTCGACGGGCTGGGCACCGGCGCGGTGCGCTCCGCGGGCCGGCAGCAGACGGTGCGCGAACACGGGGGACAGCAGTTCGGCGAGATCGTCGGGGATGACGTAGTCGCGGCCGTCCAGCGCAGCATGAACCTTCGCGGAGCGCACGAGCTGCAGGGTGGCACGGGGGCTCGCGCCCAGGTGCAGGCTGGGGTCCATCCGCGTGGCCTGCGCCAGGGCGACGGCGTACTCCTCGACGGCCTCGGCGACGTGCACCTTCCTGGCGTGCGCGATGAGGGAGCGCACCGACGCGGCGTCCGCCACCGGGGTGACGGCGGAGAGCGGGTTGACGGTGTCGCGCTGGCGCAGCATGAGCGCCTCGGCCGCGGCATCCGGGTACCCCATCGAGATGCGCATCATGAAGCGGTCGCGCTGGGCCTCGGGCAGCGGGTAGGTGCCCTCCATCTCGAGCGGGTTCTGGGTCGCGACGACGAGGAACGGGTCGGGCAGCGGATGCGTGGCCCCGTCGACGGTGACCTGGCCCTCCTCCATGGCCTCGAGCAGCGCGGACTGCGTCTTCGGCGAGGCGCGGTTGATCTCGTCGGCGATCACGATGTGCGCGAAGATCGCGCCCGGCTTGAATACGAATTCGCGGTCGACCGGGTCGTAGACCGAGACGCCGGTGACGTCGCCCGGCAGCAGGTCGGGGGTGAACTGGATGCGCCGCACCGTCGCATCCACGCTCGCGGCGAGTGCGCGGGCGAGCATCGTCTTGCCCACGCCGGGCACATCCTCGATGAGCAGGTGCCCCTGCGCGAGCAGGCAGACCAGGGCGCTGCGCACGGCATCCGGTTTGCCGTCGATGACGGCGCTGACCGAGGCGATGATCCGGGAGGTCTGCGCGGCGAACTGCTCGGCCGTGATCGAGGGTGCGTCGTCGGTCATGGAGTCCCTTTCGCCCGTCTGTGCGCGTTGCCTTGATCGTAGTCCGCTCGCGGGCGTCTCGGACCTCCTCGGATGTCCGTTAGACTGTTCAACGGCTCTCCGCGTGACGACACCCAGGCCAATTCCCCCAGGACGGAAACGTAGCAAGGGTAACCGGGCTCTGTCGGGTGCGCGGAGGGTCTTTTCTTTGCCTTCTCCGCTTCGTTCACAGCGGATGCTGGCACGATGGCGATCGTGCACGCCACCAGTCGAGCGGCCGCCGCCCGGCGCCGGAGCAGCGAGCGCCGCCTGCGCGGCATCGCGATCGGTGCGCTGGTGGTGGCCGTGGCGACGCTGCTGGTGGTGGTGCCGATGCGGATGACGGAGCAGCGGCCGTTCTGCGCGGCCGACCCGGCATCCTTCCCGGCGAAGGGCGTCGCCGGCTGGCAGGGCGACCAGCTCGAGAACGCGGCCGTGATCGTGCGGACGGCGCGGACGCTGGGCTTCGCGCGCGACGGTCAGATCCTCGGCGTGATGACGGCGATGGGTGAGAGCAGCCTGCACAACATCGACTACGGCGACTGGGAGACGCGCGGGTTCACCAATCCCGACGGCAGCCGGACGACCAGCATCGGCCTGTTCCAGCAGCAGGACTGGTGGGGGAGCGTCGAGACCCGGATGGATCCCGCCGGTGCCGCCCGGCTGTTCTACGCGAAGCTCGCGAAACTGGACGGCTGGCAGAGGATGCCGCCGTCGCGGGCGATCCACCGCGTGCAGGTGAACACCGACCGGGACTACTACGCGCAGTTCCACGACGACGCGACGGCCGTGGTGGATGCGCTGGCGGGGGAGTGCTCCTGACGGGTTTCCCCGTCCGGACCGATGGCAGCGCGTCAGCGCCCCGGCATAGGCTGGCCCCGTGGCGCAGAGCATCTACATCACGTCCGCCGAGGGGCACACCGGCAAGTCCACGATCGCGCTCGGGGTGCTCGACGCGCTGATGCGCGTCTCGCCGCGCGTCGGGGTGTTCCGGCCGATCGCGCGGTCGACGACCGAGCGCGACGACATCCTCGAGCTGCTGATCGCGCACGACGGTGTGCAGCTCGACTACGACGAATGCGTGGGCGTCACCTACGACGACGTGCGCGCCGACCCCGATGCCGCCCTCGCCACCATCGTCGCGCGCTTCAAGGCCGTCGAGGCGCGGTGTGACGCGGTCGTGGTGCTCGGCAGCGACTACACCGACGTCGCCAGCCCGGCAGAGCTGGGGTACAACGCCCGCGTGGCCGCCAACCTCGGCGCGCCGGTGCTGCTGGTGCTCTCCGGCCGCGACCAGCAGACCCAGGCCGAGCGGCTCGGCACCACCACGGCCCGCACACCGGCCCAGGTCGGCCAGATGGCCTCTCTCGCGCTCGCCGAGCTCGCCGCGGAGCGCGCAGAACTGTTCGCCGTCATCGTCAACCGCGCCGATCCGGATGCTCTGGCGCAGACCGTCGAGGTCGTCGAGGCCGTCCCGCATCGGCGTACGCCGGTCTGGGCGATCCCGGAGGACCGCGCGCTCGTCGCGCCCTCCATGCGCGGCGTCCTGCGCGCCGTCGACGGCCGCCTTCTGAAGGGTGATCCGGCGCTGCTCGACCGCGAGGCCCTCGACGTCGTCATCTCCGGCATGTCGATGGTGAACGTGCTCCCGCGCATCACCGAGAGCGCCGTCGTGGTGATCGCCGCCGATCGCACAGAGGTGCTGCTCGCCGCGCTCCTGGCATCCGCCTCCGGCACCTTCCCGCAGATCGCGGGAATCGTGCTGAACGGCCCGTTCGACCTGCCCGAGCCCATCGAGCAGCTGCTGGAGGGGTTCGAGATCGGCGTGCCGATCGTCGCGACCGACCTCGGCACCTTCGACACCGCCACCCGCATCATGAACACCCGCGGCAGGCTCAGCGTGCAGTCCGGCCAGCGCTACGACAGGGCGCTCGCCCTGTTCCAGCTGCACGTCGACCTCACCGAGCTCACGATCGAGCTCGGCCTTGCCGAATCCTCCGTCGTCACTCCGCTGATGTTCGAGTACGGGCTGATCGAGCGCGCCCGCGCCGACCGCAGGCGCATCGTGCTGCCCGAGGGCGGCGACGACCGCATCCTGCGCGCCGCCGCGATCCTGCTGGCCAGGGATGTCGCCGACCTGACCATCCTCGGCGACGAGACCGACATCCGCACCAGAGCGACGTCGCTCGGCCTCGACCTCGCCGCCGCCCAGATCCTCAGCCCGACCGATCCCGCGCTCGTGGAGCGCTTCGCCGCGGAGTACGCGCGCCTGCGCGCGCACAAGGGCGTCACGCTGCAGCAGGCATCCGACACGGTCACCGACGTCTCGTACTTCGGCACGATGATGGTGCACCTGGGGCTCGCGGACGGCATGGTCTCGGGCGCCGCGCACACCACCGCGCACACCATCCGTCCCGCGTTCGAGATCATCAAGACCCGCCCCGGCGTCGAGGTCGTCTCGAGCGTCTTCCTGATGGCGCTCGCCGACCGGGTGCTCGTCTACGGTGACTGCGCCGTGATCCCCGAGCCGACCAGCGTGCAGCTTGCCGACATCGCGGTCTCCTCCGCCGCGACCGCGCGGCAGTTCGCCATCGAGCCGCGGGTGGCGATGCTGTCGTACTCGACGGGGGAGTCCGGGTCCGGCGCCGAGGTCGACAAGGTGCGTGCGGCCACCGCGCTGGTCCGCGAGCGCGCGCCCGAGCTGCCCGTCGAGGGACCGATCCAGTACGACGCCGCGGCCGACGCGGCCGTCGCCAGGGCCAAGCTGCCCGACTCCGCTGTGGCGGGCCGTGCGACGGTGTTCGTCTTCCCCGACCTGAACACCGGCAACAACACGTACAAGGCGGTCCAGCGATCGGCCGGCGCCGTGGCGATGGGCCCCGTGCTGCAGGGCCTCAACAAACCGATCAACGACCTCAGCCGTGGCGCCCTCGTGGACGACATCGTGAACACCGTCGCGATCACCGCGATCCAGGCCCAGGGAGAGAACCGATGACCGCCGTCCTCGTGATCAACAGCGGCTCCTCGTCGCTGAAGTACAGCCTGCTCGACATGGACCGCGAGACCGAGCTGGCCAGCGGCCTGATCGAGCGGATCGGCCAGTCCACCGGCATCGTCTCGCACACGATCCGCCGGACGGCGGAGCCCGGCGAACCCGCGCCGACGATGCTGGATGCCACGACGAAGACCGAGCGACCCGTGGCCGACCACGACGTCGCGTTCGCCGTGATGCTGGAGCAGTTCGCCGAGCACGGCCCCTCGCTCGCCGAGCATCCGCCGGTCGCGGTCGGACACCGCGTCGTGCACGGCGGCGCGCGGTTCTTCGAACCCACCGTGATCACGCCGCTGGTCGAGATCAACATCGAGGATCTCGCGGTGCTCGCCCCGCTGCACAACCCCGCCAACGTCGCCGGCATCCGCTCCGCGCGCAAGGCGTTCCCCGCCGTGCCGCACGTGGCCGTGTTCGACACGGCGTTCCATCAGACACTGCCGCCCGCCGCGTACACCTACGCGATCGACGCGGAGCTCGCGCACGCACACCGCGTGCGCAGGTACGGATTCCACGGCACCAGCCACAAGTACGTCAGCGAGCAGGCGGCCGCGTTCCTCGACCGCGACCTCGCGGATCTGCGCCAGATCGTGTTCCACCTCGGCAACGGGGCATCCGTCACCGCCATCCGCGGAGGTGAGTCCGTCGAGACCTCGATGGGGCTCACGCCGCTCGAAGGGCTGGTGATGGGCACGCGCTCCGGCGACATCGACGCCGCGGCCCTGCTGCACCTGGCCCGCCGCGCGGGCATGGGAACCTCCGACCTGGACACCCTGTTGAACAAGCGCAGCGGTCTGCTCGGACTGGCCGGGCACAGCGACATGCGCGACATCCTCGCGGGGCGCGAGGCCGGAGAGGATGCCGCGACCCTGGCCTACGACGTCTACATCCACCGCCTCCGCGCCTATGCCGGCGCGTACATCGCCCAGCTCGGCGGCGTCGACGTGATCTCATTCACCGCCGGCGTCGGCGAGAACGCCGCGCCGGTGCGTGCAGACGCGCTGTCGACGCTGCGTTTCCTCGGTCTGCGGATCGACCCCGAGCGGAACGCCCAGCGGGGCGGCATCCGCCGAATCTCCGCAGACGACTCGACGGTCGAGGTGCTCGTGGTGCCGACGGACGAGGAACTGGAGATCGCCCGGCAGACGCTCGCCGTGGTCTGAGGGCGCGGACCCCGTTACGCTGGAACCGGTCCCATTCCGATCGACGACAAGGGAGCACTGTGCCCGAGTCCCTGCCCGACCTGCGTGCCGCCGCCGGAGTCCTCTTCGACCTCGACGGCGTACTCACGCCCACGGCCGAGGTGCACATGCGCGCCTGGCAGGCGGTGTTCGACGACGTGTTCGCGCACTGGGGGATCACGCCTCCGTATACGGATGTCGACTACTACGCGCACGTCGACGGCAAGAAGCGCTACGACGGCGTCGCGGCCGTCATGCGCAGCCGCAACGTCGAGATCCCGTGGGGGCACGTCGACGACGCCCCGACCGAGGACACGATCTGCGGCATCGGCAACCGCAAGAACGACGCCTTCGCCGCCGAGCTGCGCGCGCACGGCATCGCCCCGTTCCCCGGATCGCTCGCACTGATCGAGCAGCTGCGGGATGCCGGGATTCCGATGGGCGTCGTGTCGAGCTCGAAGAACGCCGAGGAGGTGCTCGGCTCCGCCGGCATCCGCTCCTTCTTCACCGTCGTCGTCGACGGGGTCGTCGCCGAGCGCGACCACCTCGCCTCGAAGCCGGCGCCCGACATGTTCCGGGCCGGGGCCGTCGCGCTGGGCGTCGCGCCCGCCGAGGCCGTCGCCGTCGAGGACGCGGTCTCGGGCGCGGCATCCGCGGCATCGGCCGGGTACGGCGTCGTGATCGGCGTCGACCGCGGCGCAGGCGCGCAGGCCCTGCGCGATGCGGGCGCGACGAGTATCGTCGATGATCTCGCCCGCCTGCTGGCATCCTGATCCCTTCTTCCGAATCCCGATCCACGGAGACCGCATGTTCGACAGCGACCGCTACTCGTCCGATCCCTGGCGTCTCGTCGAGAGCCGCTACGACGCGGAGGGGCTGCCCGAGACCCTGTTCGCGGTGGGCAACGGCTACCTCGGCCTGCGCGGCAACCACATCGAGGGGCGCAGCGCGCACGAGCACGGCACATTCATCAACGGCCTGCACGAGACGTGGCCGATCCGTCACGCCGAGCAGGCGTACGGGTTCGCCGAGGTCGGCCAGACGATCGTCAACGCGCCTGATGCCAAGATCATGCGCGTCTACGTCGACGACGAGCCGCTCTCCTTCGACGAGGCCGACGTGCGCGAGTACTCGCGCACACTCGACATGCGCACCGGCGTGCTGCACCGCGACGTGCTGTGGGTCACCCCCTCGGGCAAGCGGGTGCGGCTGCGCGACGAGCGGATGGTGAGCTTCGACGAGCGGCATCTCGCTGTGATGCGGCTCGAGCTCGTGGTCGAGAACGCGGACGCCCCGGTGACGATCAGCTGCCAGCTGCTGAACCGTCAGGACGGCGGCACCGTCTACACCGGTACGCCCGAGGCTGCGCAGAAGGCCGCGGCGGGCAAGGCGGGGTTCGATCCGCGCAAGGCCGAGAAGATCACCGAGCGGGTGCTGCAGCCGGCCGAGTACTGGCAGGACGGGCTGCGCTCCGCGCTGTCGTACCAGGTGACGGATTCGGGGATGACGCTCGCGGTCGTCGCCGACCACGTCATCGAGACCGAGAACGACTACAGCGCCCGCACCCTGATCGAGCCCGACATCGCGAAGAACGTGTTCCGCGTGCAGGCCAGGGCCGGCGTCCCGATCCGGCTGACCAAGCTGGTCAGCTATCACACCTCGCGGGGCGTGCCGGCGCGCGAGCTTGTCGACCGCTGCCGGCGCACGCTCGATCGGGCCTCGGTCGAGGGCGTGGCGGCTCTGTTCGCACGTCAGGCGGAGTGGCTGGACGCGTTCTGGGAGCGCAGCGACGTCATCATCGCCGGGCACGACGATCTGCAGCAGGCGGTGCGGTGGTGCCTGTTCCAGCTGGCACAGGCATCCGCTCGCGCGGACGGGGCGGGGGTTCCGGCGAAGGGACTCAGTGGTTCGGGTTACAGCGGGCACTACTTCTGGGACACCGAGATCTACGTGCTGCCGTTCCTCACGTACACGTCACCGCAGTGGGCGCGCAACGCGCTGCGCGCGCGAGTGCTCATGCTGCCGGCCGCGCGGCGGCGGGCGGCGCAGCTGAACGAGGCGGGTGCGCTGTTCCCGTGGCGCACGATCAACGGCGAGGAGGCCTCGGCGTACTACGCGGCGGGCACCGCGCAGTACCACATCAACGCGGACGTCAGCTTCGCGCTGGGCAAGTACGTGTACGCGACGGGCGACGTGGAGTTCCTGCGCAGCGAAGCCGCCGACATCGCGGTCGAGACGGCGCGGCTGTGGGCGACGCTCGGGTTCTGGCGCGGAACGAACGGCGACTCGACCTTCCACATCCACGGCGTCACCGGGCCGGACGAGTACACGACGGTGGTCAACGACAACCTGTTCACGAACGTGATGGCGCGGCACAACCTGCGTCTGGCGACGCGAGTGGTGCGCGAGATGGCCCGGAACGCGCCGGAGGCCTACGCCGCGCTGGTCGCGCGCACCGGGCTGGATGCCGGGGAGCCGGACGGCTGGGAGCGCGCAGCCGAGGCGCTGCACATCCCATACAGCGAAGGACTCGGCATCCACCCGCAGGACTCGCTGTTCCTGGAGCGCGAGGTCTGGGACCTGGCGAACACCCCCGACGAGCAGCGTCCGCTGCTGCTGCACTTCCACCCGCTGGTGATCTACCGGTTCCAGGTGCTGAAGCAGGCGGATGTCGTGCTCGCGCTGTTCCTGCAGGGCAGCCATTTCACCGACGAGGAGAAGCTGGCCGACTTCGACTACTACGATCCGCTGACCACCGGCGACTCCACGCTGTCTGCGGTGGTGCAGTCGATCCTCGCCGCTGAGGTGGGCTACCAGGATCTCGCCCTGGAGTACTTCCGCGAGGCGCTCTACGTCGACCTGCACGACCTGCACAACAACGCCACCGACGGCGTGCACGTCGCGTCGGCGGGCGGCGTGTGGTCGGCGCTGGTCAACGGCTTCGGAGGCATGCGCGACTATTCGGGCGAGCTCAGCTTCGACCCGCGGCTGCCGGCCGACTGGCCGTCGCTGGAGTTCCCTCTGCAGTGGCGCGGGTCGTCGCTGCGCGTGAAGGTCACGCGCGGTGAGCTGCGGATGACGGTGCTGTCGGGTGAACCCGTGTCGTTCACCGTGCGGGGCGCGGCGCACACCGCGTCGGTGGGGTCGGACGCCGTGGTGATGCTCGCGGGTCAGGGCCCCGTGCGCCCCGGCCGTCCGACGCTGCGCCAGTTCGCCGACGCCCGCCGCGAGGACGGCACGCTGATGTCGCCGACGGTCCCCGTGACCACGACGATCCCGGTGCTCGAGGTGGACTGAGCGGATGCTGGAAGTCCGACTGATCAGGAACCTGGGTCCCTGAGCCTGTCGAAGGGCCGCCCTCCGGTCGTTGAGCGAGCGCAGCGAGACGAAACGTGCATTCTCCTCTTGCATCCGACCTCCCGACCCGGTACTTGTTGATCCACGCCTGCGGGTCCCGCCGACGGCATCCTGATTGAGACGTATGCGAGGGAGGCCATCGCATCATGGAACCCGATTCTCTGCGCGCTGACCGCCGCCATGACGGGGCCCGGCGCGTGCTCGGCCTGGCGTCGGCTTTCGGCATCTTGTCTCTCGCCGGGATCGCTGCCGCGTGGTGCGGTCGGAAGCGCCGCGATCTGTCGTTGACAGGGTCGGAGGGCGGGAACCGGGAGGAACCCGTCAACATCGCGCTCACCGGCGACGAGGCGCTCGTCCTGTTCGAGTGGGTCTCTCGAACCAACGAGGAGCAGATCGAAGTGCCCCTGCGCGAGGCCGAGCGAAGGGTCCTCTGGAATGTCGAGGCACATCTCGAGAGTGTTCTCGTCGCGCCGTTCGACCATCGCTACGACAGGCTGCTCGACGAGGCGCGGGCGCGGATCGTGGCACCCGATGAGCGCGCGACGTCGTGAACGAGACGGCTGTGCTGCTGGAACATGGTGAGTACCTGGCAGTCATCGAGCTCATCCGAAGCCTGCAGGGCGAAGTCCCGGATTCGGAGATCGCGGCGGGGATGCTGCCTGGGTTCGACCCGTGGGTTGTCGGGGCGATCCGTGCGGAGGAGAACGACGCGGATGCCGTGGTTCTTCTGGCGGAGGAATATAACAGGCACGGCGGCCACGAGCTTCTCGCGGCCGCGATGTTCAAGTTTGCGGCCGATCGCGGATCCTCGGATGCGCTGGAGTACGTCGGAAACCTGCTCGATTGGCTGGGTGCTTATGAGCAAGCGATCCCCTATCTTCGGAGGGCACGAGAGCTTGACCTGACTGATCCCGCGATGGTGGCAGGATGCCTGGGACACGCGCTGCGCGAAACCGGGCATTCCGGTCCGGAAGTCGAGGACCTGTTGCGCGAGGGCGCTGAAGTCCATGACGACTTCGGCATCGATTTCGCTGACGTGCTCATCGAGAACGAGGCACTCCGCGAAGCCGCGGCGCTGCTCAAGCGACTCACGGCCTCCAGTGTCTACGGAGCGGCGATCAAGTACGGGAATCTTCTCGACGATGAACTGGATGAGCCGGAACTGGCCATCGAGGCGTACCTGACGGGTATCGAGCAGGGAGATGGCCACTCCGCCTACAACCTGGCTTTGCTCTACGACGATCAGGGCGATGACCGATTGTCAGCGAAGTATCTTGCTCTCGCTCGGAAGATGGGCGACATGACCGCGTGGCCGCGGTGAGCACGGAGAATGGGCGGCTGCTGCTCCGGGCAGTGGGTCGCCCGCTCTGGAGAGAGCTGCGCGAAAGGCTTCCGCAGTGGCCGGTACGCGACGACGCCGACCTGAATATGGCCGAACCGAGTGTCCGAGCCACACCGTAGGCTGTTCTGGTGACCACAGCCCTCTATCGCCGCTACCGGCCCGAGAACTTCGGGGAGATGATCGGTCAGTCCCAGGTGACCGACCCGCTCATGACCGCACTCCGCGGTGACAGGGTGGGTCACGCCTATCTGTTCTCCGGTCCTCGCGGGTGCGGGAAGACCACGTCTGCCCGCATCCTCGCGCGCTGCCTGAACTGTGCCGAGGGCCCGACCGACACCCCCTGCGGCGTGTGCCCGAGCTGTGTCGAGCTCTCGCGCAACGGCGGCGGCTCGCTCGACGTCGTCGAGATCGACGCCGCCAGCCACAACGGCGTCGACGACGCCCGCGATCTGCGCGAGCGCGCGACCTTCGCGCCCAGCCGCGACCGGTTCAAGATCTTCATCCTCGACGAGGCGCACATGGTCACGCCGCAGGGTTTCAACGCCCTGCTCAAACTCGTCGAGGAGCCGCCGGAGCACGTGAAGTTCATCTTCGCGACCACCGAGCCCGAGAAGGTGCTCGGCACCATCCGCTCCCGCACGCACCACTACCCGTTCCGGCTGGTGCCGCCTGCGGCCATGCTCGAGTACGTCGAGAAGCTCTGCGCTGAGGAGGGCGTGCAGGTCGAGGAAGGTGTGCTCGCGCTCGCTGTCCGCGCCGGCGGCGGGTCGCCGCGTGACACGCTGTCGCTGCTCGACCAGCTGATCGCGGGCTCCGAGGACGGCAACGTCACCTACGCGCGCGCAGTGGCGCTGCTCGGCTACACGCACGCCGAACTTCTCGACGAGATCGTCGACGCGCTCGCCGCGGGCGACGCGGCGGCCGCGTTCCCCGCCGTCGATCGCGTCGTGCAGACCGGACAGGACCCTCGGCGCTTCGTCGACGACCTGCTCGAGCGGCTCCGCGACCTCATCGTGATCGCCGCCGTCGGCGACGGCGCCTCCGCCGTGCTGCGCGGCATCCCGGCCGACGAACTGCAGCGGATGCAGGCGCAGGCCCTCGCCTTCGGCTCGACGCGCCTCTCCCGCACGGCGGACGTCGTCAGTCAGGCGCTCGACGACATGACCGGCGCGACCTCGCCGCGCCTGCATCTCGAACTGATGGTCGCCCGCGTGCTCGCCAGCGCCGGCGAGGGGGCAGTCGTCGCGCCCGCTGCCGCTCCGGCACCTGTCGCGGCTGCGCCAGCTCCCGCTGCGGCTCCGCAGGCACCCGTCGCAGCGCCCGCTGCTGCACCAGTCGCTGAGAGAGCGACGAAGGATCGAGACGAAACGTCCTCAACTCCGACGGCGTCGGCGCCCAAGCCGACGGCTGCAGAGACGTCGGCTCCCGAGGTCTCATCTGCGCCTCGCTCCGCGGCTCCGCTCGGCGAACAGCAGAAGGATGCAGCTCCGGTGATCGAGCGACCGACGAAGGAGCGAGACGAAACGCCTTCCGTCTCCTCGGAGCCCGCAGCACCCGCTCCGGCCGACCCCGGCCCTGTCACCTTCGAGCGCATCACGGCGGAGTGGCCCGCGGTCCTCGACAGGCTCGCGACGATCAACCGCAACGCCTGGCTGCTCGTCACCGGTGTGCAGCCGCTGGCTTACGCCGATGAGGTGCTCACCCTCGGCTTCGCGGCGCCGTCCGACGTCACGAGGTTCAAGGGACCGACCCCCGGCCCCGGCCCTTCCGATCATCTGCGCACCGCGATCGAGCAGCAGCTCGGAGTGCGCGTGAAGTACCGTCCGGCTCCGCTCCCCGCAGGCAACAGCAACCCCGGCGGGGGAGCGCGCTCCCCGCAGGACGGTCCGGCTCAGGGCGGAGCATCCGCTCCCGCCGAGCCGGCTCCCGCCGACCCTGCGCCGGCGCGCGACGAACGCCGGGGCGACACCGCGCCCGCTTCCGGCTGGGCGACGCCCGGGGTGCCGCAGGCCGGCGCGCCCGAGCCGGTCGCCGTGCCCACCGCGGCACCGCAGCCCGGGCCCGCGGCACCGCAGCAGACTGCTCCCGCGGCACCGCAGCAGACCGCTCCCGCAGCGCCCGCCAAGCAGTCCCGCCCATCGGCATCCGCGGCCGCGCCTGTCACGGAGTGGGCGGTCGCACCGATCCCCGCCTCGCGCGAGGAGCCGGTGCAGCCGCAGTTCGCGGTCGATGAGGAGCCCGCCGAGGTCGAATCCGCGGCATCCGCACCGGTTCCGCCGGTCGACGGCACGATCGACCACGACGAGCCGCCGCTGCCCGGCGACGACGAGGCCCCCGACATCGATGAGCCGCCGTACGACCCGCACTACGACGCGGCGCCGCCGGACAACGGAAATCGGATGCCGGTCGCCCAGGCGCCGGTGCGTCCGGCCCCACAGGCCTCTGCACCGCAGACAGCACCGGCGAACGTGCGCCAGGCACCGCAGGCATCCGCCCCGCAGCGGTCCGCGCCGCAGGCCGCCGCGCCGATCGTCACCAGCCGCTCCTCCGCGCCCGACGGCGTGGAGCGCCGCGGCGAGGCCGTGATCCGCCAGGTGCTCGGCGCGACGTTCATCCGCGAAGAGCCCTACGAGCCCCAGACGAGGTTCAACTGATGTACGACGGCATCGTCCAGGAGCTGATCGACGAGTTCGGCCGGCTGCCGGGCATCGGCCCGAAGTCCGCCCAGCGGATCGCATTCCACATCCTGCAGACCCCGTCCTTCGACGTGGCCCGCCTGGCCGAACTGCTCACCGAGGTGCGCGCCAGGGTGCGGTTCTGCGAGGTGTGCGGCAACGTCTCAGAGCAGGATCGCTGTGCGATCTGCCGCGACCCGCGCCGCAACGCCGCGCTCATCTGCGTGGTCGAGGACGCCAAGGACGTCGCGGCGATCGAGCGCACCCGCGAGTTCCGCGGGCTGTACCACGTGCTCGGCGGCGCGATCAGCCCGATCGCCGGCGTCGGACCCGACGACCTGCGCATCGCGCAGCTGATGACCCGCCTCGCCGACGGCACCGTGCAGGAAGTGATCCTCGCGACCAATCCCAACCTCGAGGGCGAAGCGACGGCGAGCTACCTCAGCCGTCTGCTGACCACCATGGAGATCACGGTCTCTCGCCTGGCATCCGGTCTGCCCGTCGGCGGAGATCTCGAGTACGCCGACGAGGTCACCCTCGGCCGGGCGTTCGAAGGCCGGCGCCGTCTGTGAGCCCGCAGGGCGGGTTCACCCGCAAGGGCTGGATCCTCTTCGCGATCATGTCGATCGTGTGGGGGATCACCTACCTCTTCATCAAAGAGGCGGTGGAATCGTTCTCGCCCCCGGCAGTCGTCTCCGCCCGCACCCTGCTCGGCGCGCTCGTGCTGCTGCCCTTCGCGATCCGCTCCGGTGCGCTGAAGTCAGCGCTCAAGGTGTGGCCGTGGGTGCTCGCTTTCGGCGCCGTGGAGATGGCGGGGCCGTTCCTGCTGCTCAGCCACGCCGAGACCCAGCTGCCCTCGGGCCTCACCGGGCTGCTGGTCTCGACGGTCCCGCTGTTCGCCGTGGTCATCGCCCTGATGCGAGGCGACCGCTCCGTGCTCGCGCCGACCCGCCTCGGCGGACTGCTGGTCGGCTTCGTCGGCGTCGCGATCGTCGTCGCCGGCCCCGGTCTGTTCGCCCACGGCACCGCGAGCTACATCGCGATCGGCGAGATCCTGCTCACCGCCGTGCTCTACGCGATCGCGCCGTTCATCATCGCGCACAAGCTCTCCGACGTGCCCTCGATCGGCACCATCACGCTCGCGCTCACTGTCGTCGGCCTCGCCTACCTGCCGGCAGGACTGCTCACCCAGCATGAGGTCCCGACCATCCGCTCGACCGTGTCGCTGGTGCTGCTCGGCGTGATCTGCACCGCGCTCGCATTCGTGTTCTTCTTCGCGCTGATCCGCGAGGTCGGCCCGGTGCGCGCGCCGCTGTTCACCTACATCAACCCGGTGGTCGCGATCATCCTCGGCACGATCCTGGTCGGAGAGCCGATCACGATCGGCCTGATCATCGGTTTCCCCATCATCCTGATCGGATGCTGGTTCGCCGCCACCGGCGGCAGGCTGAAGCCTGGGGAGTCCGATCTCACGACCGGACCGGTGACGACCGCCGAGACCGCCGAGGCGATCTGCGACGGCCCGCCGCCGAAGGACTAGCTCCGCCGGATCGCCTTCCACAGCATCAGGAGCAGCAGCACGAACCCGGCGCCGATCAGGATGTGGCCGAGGCCTGCGATGCCCGAGATCGCCGCGGACGCCTTGACGCCCAGAACCTGCAGCGTGCCGTGCCAGACCATCATCGCCGAGGTCAGAACGACGCCGGCGTTGTAGATCCAGAAGAACCAGCCGAACAGCCGGCTCTCCGACAGCCGGAACGACTTCTCCAGCGCCAGCACGATCAACGGCACGATCATGCCCAGCACGAGCAGATGCGTGTGCGTGACCGCGAGCTGGCCCGAGAACCCCTCCGGGTGCCCGTTCGCCTTCGTGAACTCGCGATAGAACAAGCCGGCCGCCAGGCCCAGAACGGTGTAGACGGCGGTGGCGATGAAGAGCTTGGTCAGCGCCGAGCGCTGGGTGCGGACATCAACGGATGCATCGGTCATGGCACCAGTCTCTTCCCCGGGGCGCGCGAGCGCATCCATCGAAGGATCGACAGTCCGCCGTGCACGGTTCGGCCGAACGCGCGAGAATCGGAGGATGTCCGCCGCCGCATCCGTCTCGAGCCGCCATCGGATGCTGCGCACGGCACGCCTCGCGCTGCACCTGATCGCGGTCCTGCTCGCCGTGGTGACGACGCTCCGCGCGATCGCCGCCGGGCTCGCACCGCTGCCCGCGATCCTCGCCGCGATCGCGTTCCTCGGCTGGTACGGCGCCGGCGCCATCCTCATCCAGGGCCGTGGCGCGCGCTGGTGGCTGGGAGGGCTCACGGTGCTCTGGGGCGGGATGCTGGTGCTCTCACCCGAGTTCGTCTGGCTGGCCTTTCCGCTGCTGCTGCTCGCCGGGCACCTGATCCGCGGCCGCGCGGCATGGATCTATGCGGTGATCGTGATGGCCGGCGCAGTCGTCGCACCCCTGCTGCACCACACCGAGCTCACCTTCGCGCACATCGCCGGTCCCGTTCTCGGCGGCGGCTTCGCCCTCGCGATCTCGCTCGGCTACGACACGCTGCTGCGCGATGCGGGCGAGCGTGAGCGTCTGATCGCGTCGCTGCTGCAGGCGCAGGACGAGACCGCGGCACTGCAGGACGAGCTCGCCCGCACCCAGCACGAGGCCGGCGCCGCCAAGGAGCGCACCCGGCTCGCCCGCGACCTGCACGACACGATCGCGCAGGAGCTCAGCTCGGTCTCGCTGCTGGCCCGCACCGGCGAGACCGAGCGGATGCCGCAGATCGACGCCCTCGCGCAGCACTCCCTCGTCGAGCTTCGCCGCATCGTCGCATCCCTCGCGCCCGCCGAGCTGGAGGACTCCGCACTTGCCGGCGCGCTGGGCAGGATGCTCGACACGCTGCGTGCGGATGCCGCGATCGAGACCTTCCTGGAAGTCGCCGAGCCCATGCCGGCTCTGCCCACCGCCGTCGAGGTCGCCTTCCTGCGCGTGGCGCAGTCCGCGCTCGCGAACGTGCGTCAGCACTCCGGCGCGGCGCGCGTCGAGGTCGGGCTCCGCGCGGTGGACGGCTCCGTTCGTCTGGAGATCACGGATGACGGCCGCGGCTTCGACGCGGCATCCGACGGCAGGCCGGGGTCGTCCTACGGTCTGATCGCGATGCGCTCTCGGCTCGAGGAGCTCGGCGGCGAGCTCGTCATCGACAGCACGCCCGGCGAGGGCACCCGGCTGATCGCGTCCGTCCCGCTCACAGGCTCGGGGGAGCGGGAGTCATGAGCATCCGCATCCTTCTCGTCGACGACCATCCGATCGTGCGCGCGGGTCTGCGCGCGGTGATCGAGAGCCGCGGGTTCGAGGTCGTCGGCGAGGCGGCCACTGGCGAGGAGGCTCTCGTCGTGGCATCCGATCTGCGCCCCGACGTCGTGCTCTGCGATCTGCGACTGGGGGAGGGGATCGACGGGGTCGCCGTCACCGCGGCGCTGCAGGCGGCGCCCGAGCCGCCCGCCGTCATCATCCTCACCACCTTCGATCACGATGCGCAGATCGTCCGTGCCATCGAGGCCGGCGCCGCCGGCTACCTGCTCAAGGACGTCGACACCGACACGATCGCGAAGGCGATCACGGATGCCGCATCCGGCGGGCTCGTGGGAGGCCTGATCGACGACCGCCTGATCGGCGCGCTCCGCGCGCCGCGCGTCACACTGACCGCCCGCGAGCGGGAGGTGCTCGAACTCATCGACCAGGGCGCCGCGAACCGCGAGATCGCGACGAGGCTGTTCATCACCGAGGCCACCGTGAAGACGCACGTGGTGCACCTGCTCGAGAAGCTCGGGGTGTCCAGCCGCACCGCAGCCGCCGCCGAGGCCCGCCGACGCGGGCTGATCTGACACATACGTAATGAGGCATGAACCCGCTCCGTAGAATGTGCGTGGGCTGATCGCCCGCAATCCCAGGGAGTGAACGTGGCCCTCATCGTGCAGAAGTACGGCGGTTCGTCCGTCGCCGACGCCGACAGCATCAAGCGCGTAGCCAAGCGCATCGTCGACACCCGGCGTGCCGGGCACGACGTCGTCGTCGCCGTCAGCGCCATGGGCGACACCACCGACGAGCTTCTCGACCTCGCCCACGAGGTCGCCCCGATTCCCGCACCGCGCGAGCTCGACATGCTGCTGTCCAGCGGTGAGCGCATCTCGATGGCGCTGCTCGCGATGACCATCCACTCGATGGGCTTCGAGGCGCGGTCGTTCACCGGCAGCCAGGCCGGGATGATGACCGACTCGCACCACGGCAAGGCGCGCATCGTCGACGTCACGCCCGTGCGCGTGCGCGAGGCGCTCGACGAGGGCGCCATCGTCATCGTCGCCGGTTTCCAGGGCATCAACCGCGACACCCTCGACATCACCACGCTCGGCCGTGGCGGCTCCGACACGACCGCCGTCGCGCTCGCCGCCGCGCTGAGTGCCGACGTCTGCGAGATCTACAGCGACGTGGACGGCATCTTCACCGCCGACCCGCGCGTCATCCCCCAGGCGCGCAAGCTCGATCACGTCTCCAGCGAGGAGATGCTCGAGCTGGCCGCCAACGGCGCCAAGGTGCTGTACATCCGAGCCGTCGAGTACGCTCGGCGGCACCGCGTCCTGATCCACGCCCGTTCGACGTTCTCGACGGCCGAGGGCACCTACGTTCTGGGCGAGGGCATGAAGAACCCCCGCGAATCCGAGGGAGCAGCCATGGAAGAACCCATCGTCGCCGGCGTCGCCACCGACCTCAGCCAGGCCAAGATCACCGTATCCGGCGTTCCGGACGTGCCCGGCAAGGCCGCCGAGATCTTCACCGTCGTGGCCAAGTCGGGCGCGAACGTCGACATGATCGTGCAGAACGTGTCCGCGGCATCCACCGGCCGCACCGACATCTCGTTCACGCTCCCCAAGGCGGATGCCGCGGCGGCGCTGAAGGCGCTCGCCGCCGAGCGCCCAGTCATCGGCTTCGAGTCGCTGCAGCACGACGACCAGATCGGCAAGCTCTCGGTCGTCGGCGCTGGCATGCGCACCCACTCGGGCGTCTCCGCCATCCTGTTCGAGGCGCTCTCGACGGCCGGCATCAACATCGAGATGATCTCGACCTCCGAGATCCGCATCTCGGTCGTGCTGCGCGCCGACGAGCTCGCCGGTGCGGCCCGCGCGGTGCACACGGCCTACGGTCTCGACAGCGAGATCGAGGCCGTCGTGCACGCCGGCACCGGTCGCTGACCCGGGACGTCATCGACGGATCCCTGCCCGCGCGGGGCAGGGTAGACTCACCGCAACCCTGACATCGGCGCCGGGCGAAGCATCCGCGACCCGGGGCTGAGCCTGGCGTACCCGTCTCAACGCCAAGGACCCCCAGTAATGACCCGCATCTCCGATTCCGGATACTCCGTCGCCGTCGTCGGCGCCACCGGCCAGGTCGGCCGTGTGATGCGCGAGATCCTCGCCGAGCGCTCGTTCCCGATCCGCGAGCTGCGCCTGTTCGCCTCCGCCCGCTCCGCGGGCACCGCCATCGACTTCGGCGGCGTCGACGTCATCGTCGAGGACGTCGAGAAGGCGGATGCCACGGGCATCGACATCGCCCTGTTCTCGGCCGGCGCGACCGCCAGCCGCGCGTTCGCGCCGAAGTTCGCGGCATCCGGCGCGGTCGTCATCGACAACTCCAGTGCCTGGCGCAACGACCCCGAGGTTCCGCTGGTGGTCAGCGAAGTGAACCCGCACGCGATCGACGATCGCCCGCGCGGCATCATCGCCAACCCGAACTGCACCACGATGGCCGCCATGCCGGTGCTGAAGGCGCTGCACGCCGAGGCCGGCCTCGAGCGCCTGATCGTCTCCACCTACCAGGCGGTCTCCGGCTCGGGCATCGCCGGGGCCGAGGAACTGCTCGGCCAGGTGCAGGGCGTGCTCGCCCAGGGCGACACCCTGCGTCTGGTGCACGACGGCTCGGCCGTCGACTTCCCGCAGCCGGAGAAGTACATCGCCCCGATCGCGTTCGACGTCATCCCGTTCGCGGGCAACCTGGTCGACGACGGCGACAACGAGACCGACGAGGAGAAGAAGCTCCGCAACGAGAGCCGCAAGATCCTCGAACTGCCCGACCTCCGTGTCGCGGGCACCTGCGTGCGCGTGCCGGTCTTCACCGGGCACTCGCTGTCGATCCACGCCGAGTTCGGCGCCGACATCACGCCCGACCGTGCGCGTGAGGTGCTGGCATCCGCTCCCGGTGTATCTCTCGAAGAGGTGCCGACCCCGCTGCAGGCGGCGGGCAAGGACGACAGCTTCGTGGGTCGCATCCGCGCCGATCAGTCCGCTCCCGAGGGCAAGGGACTCGTGCTGTTCATCAGCAACGACAACCTGCGCAAGGGCGCCGCGCTGAACGCCGTGCAGATCGCCGAGCTGGTCGCCGAGCGCCTGGGCGCCCCGGTCGCCTGACCCTGTTCACGGAACGGCGAGCCCGCTCCGAGACATGGGGCCGTACGCCCCGTCTCGGCGCGGACTCGCCGATTCGAGCCCTGCGCGGGAGAAGCCTAGACTGGTTCGGTGACTGAATCCGTCGACGTCGTCCTGATCGGTGGTGGCATCATGAGTGCCACCCTGGGTACCCTGCTGCACGAGCTGCAGCCGGACTGGAAGATCGTCGCGTTCGAACGCCTCAGTGACGTCGCCGAGGAGAGCTCGAACGCCTGGAACAACGCCGGCACCGGTCACTCCGCGCTCTGCGAGCTGAACTACACGCCCCGCGGTGAGGACCGCCTGCTCGACTCGAGCAAGGCCATCAACATCAACGAGCAGTTCCAGCTCAGCCGTGAGCTGTGGTCGTCGTGGGTCAAGCGCGGCATCCTGGACGGGCCGAAGACGTTCATCAACTCGACCCCGCACATGACCTTCGTGCGCGGCGAGAACGACGTGCAGTACCTGCGTGAGCGCTACGCCCTGCTCAAGGACGAGCCGCTGTTCGCTGGCATGGAGTACAGCGAGGACTCCCGCGTCATCAACCAGTGGGCTCCGCTGCTGATGCAGCAGCGCCGCAAGGGCGAGCCGTTCGCCGCCACCCGCAGCGCCGCCGGTACCGACGTCGACTTCGGCGCGCTCACCCGTCAGCTCTTCGACCACCTCGAGGAGAGCGGCGTCGACGTCCGCACCAACACCGAGGTGCGCAAGCTGAAGCGCGAGAAGGACGGCTCCTGGCGCATCAAGTACCGCCGCACGCTCGGCCGCACCCCCGGCGACATCAAGGCGCGCTTCGTCTTCGTCGGCGCCGGCGGCTGGGCACTCAAGCTGCTGCAGGGCTCGGGCATCCCCGAGATCCGCGGCTACGGATGCTTCCCGATCGGCGGTCAGTGGCTGAAGACCTCCGACCCGAAGATCGTCGCCCAGCACAAGGCCAAGGTCTACTCACAGGCGCCCGTCGGTGCCCCGCCGATGTCGGTGCCGCACCTGGACACCCGCGTCGTCGACGGCGAGAGCAGCCTGCTGTTCGGCCCGTTCGCGACGTTCAGCCCGAAGTTCCTCAAGAACGGCGGCATGCTCGACATCGTCACCCAGGTGCGTCCGCACAACCTCGGCAGCATGCTCAAGGTGGCGTTCACCAACTTCGACCTGATCACCTACCTGGTCAGCGAGCTGCTGAAGACCCCGAAGAAGAAGGTCGCCACCCTGCGGCAGTTCATGCCGACCGCCGCCGACGGCGACTGGGAGCTGCTGCAGGCCGGGCAGCGCGCGCAGGTCATGCGCGACGGCAAACTGCAGTTCGGCACCGAGATCGTCGCCGCCGAAGACGGCTCGATCGCCGGGCTCCTCGGCGCCTCGCCGGGCGCATCGACGGCGCCGCCGATCATGCTGCAGCTGCTCAAGCGCTGCTTCCCGGAGCAGTACGCCGGATGGGAGCCGCAGCTGCGCGAGCTGGTGCCCACCCTGGGCACGAAGCTGAATGACGATCGCGAGACCGCCGACATGGCGATGAGCGCGACCGCGGCGGCACTCGACCTCACGGCCTGACCCGCGACCGTGGCGAAGCTCTACTTCCGCTACGGCGCGATGAACTCGGGCAAGTCGACGGCCCTGCTGCAGGCGGCGTACAACTACGAGGAGCGCGGCCAGCACGTGCTGCTCGCGAAGCCCGCGATCGACACCAAGGGCGCCTCGCAGATCGAGAGCAGGCTCGGCGTCACGCGCGAGGTCGACTTCCTGATCGGCGCGGATGACGACGCCCGTGCGCTGTTCGCCTGCGAACGGGAGCGGATCAGGCAGCAGGACGCCGCGACCCTGCTGCCGCAGCAGGTCGACGTGGCGTGCCTGCTGATCGACGAGGCGCAGTTCCTCTCGCCGGAGCAGATCGACGACCTGTTCCGGATCGCGGTGCTGGACGGCATCCCGGTGATGGCCTACGGCATCCGCAATGACTTCCTCACCCATGCGTTCCCCGGCTCCGCCCGGCTGCTCGCAATCGCGCACTCCCTGGAGGAGCTGAAGACGATCTGCCGCTGTGGACGCAAGGCCGTGTTCAACGGTCGCCTCGTCGACGGCCGCTTCGTGTTCGACGGCGACCAGGTGGCGATCGACGGCGCCGCCGTGACGTACGAGTCGCTGTGCGGCAACTGCTACCTCGAGGAGTCCGGGGGAGTGCTCGGCTAGCGCATGGGGAGCAAGTGCCCTCGACATGGCCGGGGCGCGCTATGGAGCGTTCCCTGTGCTCGCAACCCTTCGCCTCGCTGGCGCTCGCTCAGGACCCGCGGCCCATGCCGCTCCCGCTTCGCGGGTCCCTCCCCGATGCTCGTTCCGGGAACGCTCCTCCGCGCTCTGTGCGTGATCGGGTGCGCGTGCCGAGGAGTGAGGGTGCAGGGGAGGCTCATGCGCAGAGGTTGCGTGGTCTGACCACAGGGGATAGCCTGTGGTCAGACCACAGGAGGACGGATGCCGGAGCCCACTGCCGCGCGCGAATCGCAGCGCGCCTGGCGCACGGTGCTCGAGCGCGTCGAGCGCGACCTCGTCGAGGGGCGCCTCGGACCCGGCGACCGCCTGCCCTCGGAGCGCGACCTGTCGGCCGACCTCGGCGTCGGGCGCTCCAGCGTGCGCGAGGCGCTGCGTGTGCTCGAGGTGATGGGACTCATCCGCACGGCGACAGGCTCCGGCCCCCACGCCGGCGCGATCGTCATCGCCGCGCCCGCCGGGGGACTGCAGCAGCTGCTGCGGCTGCAGGTGGCCGCCCAGGGCTTCCCGATCGCCGACGTGGTGCAGACCCGCCTCGTGCTCGAGGGCGCCGTGGCGGCATCCCTCGCCGCATCCGACGCCCGCGACACGGCCGACGCGCACGCGCTGCTGGACGCGATGGACGACGAGGCGCTGCCCGCGCCGGAGTTCCTCGCGCTCGACGCGCAGCTGCACCTGTCCCTCGCCGAGGCATCCGGCAACGCGGTCATCGCGGCCATGATGGCGGGGCTGCGCACCGCCATCGAGTCGTACGTGCTGGAGGGTTCCGCTCGCATCGACGACTGGACAGGCATGGCTCAGCGCCTGCGCGACGAGCACCGCGCTCTGGTCGCGGCGATCGACGGCGGCGACACCGAGAGCGCTCGCATCCTCGTGCACGACCACATCATCGGCTACTACATCGCGGCGGGGCTCGTCCCCGACACCGCCCTCTGAAGGAGAACACCATGGTTCAGCGCCAGCTGCCCAAGCCTGCGGAGCTCTTCGAGCTGATGCAGTTCAAGAAGCCCGAGCTCGATGCCCGCAAGCGCCGCCTCGAGGCCGCGCTCACGATCTACGACCTGCGCACGATCGCCAAGCGCCGCACGCCGAAGGCCGCCTTCGACTACACCGACGGCGCCGCCGAGGGCGAGCTGTCGCTGGCCAGGGCCCGTCAGGCCTTCGAGGACGTGGAGTTCCACCCCGGCATCCTGAAGCCGGCGCCCGCGGTCGACACGAGCGTCGAGATCCTGGGCGGCCCGAGCGCTCTGCCGTTCGGCATCGCGCCGACTGGCTTCACCCGTCTCATGCAGACCGAGGGCGAGACCGCCGGTGCGGGCGCCGCCGCGGCTGCCGGCATCCCGTTCACCCTCTCCACGCTCGGCACGACCTCGATCGAGGGCGTGAAGGCGGCCAACCCGAAGGGTCGCAACTGGTTCCAGCTGTACGTCATGCGTGACCGTGAGATCTCCTACGAGCTCACCCGCCGCGCCGCCGCGGCCGGCTTCGACACGCTGCACTTCACCGTCGACACCCCGGTCGCCGGCGCACGTCTGCGCGACAAGCGCAACGGGTTCAGCATCCCGCCGCAGCTGACGCTGGGCACCGTGATCAACGCGATCCCGCGGCCGTGGTGGTGGATCGACTTCCTCACCACTCCGAAACTCGAGTTCGCGTCGCTCTCGACGACCGGTGGCACCGTCGGCGAGCTGCTGGATGCCGCGATGGACCCGACCATCAGCTACGCCGATCTGGATGTCATCCGTGATCTGTGGCCCGGCAAGATCGTCGTCAAGGGCGTGCAGAACGTCGAGGACTCGGTGCGGCTGAAGGACGCCGGGGTCGACGGCATCGTGCTCTCGAACCACGGCGGCCGGCAGCTCGACCGCGCGCCGATCCCGTTCCACCTGCTGCCGCAGGTGCGCAAGGCCGTCGGCGACGACTTCACGGTCATGGTCGACACCGGCATCATGAACGGCGCCGACATCGTCGCATCCGTCGCGCTGGGCGCCGATTTCACGCTGATCGGCCGTGCCTACCTGTACGGACTGATGGCCGGCGGACGGCAGGGCGTCGATCGCACGATCGCGATCCTGCGCACCGAGATCGAGCGCACGATGCGTCTGCTCGGCGTCTCGTCGCTCGCCGAGCTCGAGCCCTCGCACGTGACGCAGCTGACCCGGATGGTGCCGGTCTCACCGGCGGTCAACGCGCCGGTTCGCTGAGCGAGCGTCCTTCGTCACTTCGTCTCGCTTCGCTCGCTCAGTACGGCGCTCGTCGCTGCGCTCCTCGCTCGGGAACCGGACTGTCCGGACCCTGAGCGAGCGGAGCGAGACGAAGGGCGCGTCCGCTACAGCGTCTCGAGCAGTTCGTCGAGCTTCTCGGCGGTGTCCTCCCAGCCTTCCACGGCCACGCAGGGCACGCCGATCGCGAGCACGGGGTAGTCGTTGCCGCCCACGTCGAGGCGGTCGCCGTAGAACAGCATGTCGGTGAGCGGGATGCCGGTCAGCTCGGCCAGCTGGTTCATGCCGTAGGCCTTGTCGATGCCGGCGCGCGTGATGTCGATCGAGGTCGACCCTCCGGAGCGGACCTCCAGACCGGGCAGGCGCGCGGCGACAGCGTTGCGCAGAGCAGCGCGCTTGGCGCCATCCGGATCCCAGGCCGTCTTCGCGTCGCGCGGCGCGCGCTGACCGAGGGCGGAGAAGGTGATCTGCGAACCGCGGTCCTCGAGGATGTCGCCCCACGGCTCGGGCTCCCAGAGACTGAGGCGCTCGGCCTCCTCACGAAGCGCCAGCAGCGCGGCATCCCGCTCGTCGGCGCTCAGGTCATGCGCGTAGACCGGGGCGAAGTCGTCGCCGTCGTGGCGCAGGTAACGGGTGCCGCAGGTGGGCAGCAGGTGCAGCCGTGCCAGGTCCGCGGCATCCGTCTCGCCGAGCTGGGCGATCACCTGGGAGCGGAACTGCTCCTCGTTGCCGCCCGAGATGATGGCGACGTCGACGCGGTGCATCAGTGCGCGCAGGAGCGCGGCGATTCGGGGATCGATCGCGCCCTTCGAAGGGGCCAGCGTGTCGTCGAGGTCGAAGGCGACAAGGCGGGGCGTGGTCATCCCTCCAGCCTAGACGAGGGGGTCTGTCGCGGCCTGCGCAGGGCCCTCACGCCGAGCGTGACTGCCGCGCCGATCGTGGCGCCGAGGGAGTTCAGCACGAAGTCGCTGAGCGTCGCGGAGCGATGCGAGAGCGCCAGTCCCTGGACGATCTCGATGACCGCGGAGAGCGCAGGGCCGACGAGCAGCGCGATCGGCCAGCGAGGCAGCGGGACGAGCACAGCGGTGAGTACACCCACGGGGATGAATACCAGCACGTTCGCGATCTTCTCGAGCGCGGTGAAGTCGAGCCAGGTCCATCCGAGCGTGTGCCGTCCGAAGCGCAGCACCTCGTCCAGGGCGACCGGGAACCGGTCCTGCAACGGCCGCGGCGAGATCGTCAGCACCAGCAGGGCGACGACGAACACGATGCCGATGACGAGGACTGTCGTGACGGCTCGGCGGGACATGTGTCGAGCGTAGAGGGAAACGAAAAAGACCCGCCATCCGGCGGGTCTTTCTCAGTGCTGGTCGGGGTGACAGGATTTGAACCTGCGACCTCGTCGTCCCGAACGACGCGCGCTACCAAACTGCGCCACACCCCGTTTTTGCAACTGTTCGAGTCTACATGGAACCGGCGCTGTTACCGAATCGAGGGCGGGCGACCAGTGTCAGCAGCGAGGCCTCCGGCCGGCAGGCGAAGCGCACGGGCGCGTAGATCGACGTGCCGCATCCGGCGCTGACGTTCAGCGGCACCGAGCGACCGCCGTGCGACCACGTGCTCAGGCCCTTGGCCTGCTTCAGCGGGATGTCGCAGTTGGCGACGATCGTGCCGTAGCCGGGCAGGCATACCTGGCCGCCGTGCGTGTGGCCTGCGATCAGCATGTCCGCGCCCAGGTCGATGAACTCGTTCAGAACGCGCTGGTACGGCGCGTGCGCCACCCCGAGGACGGATGCGCCCGCATCCCGCGGCCCGAGGGCCGAGATCTTCTCCGGCAGCTCGTCCAGACGATCCCAGCCGCGGTGCGGGTCGTCGACGCCGAAGAAGTCGACGCTCTGACCAGCGACCGTCAGACGGGCCGCGGCGTTGTTGAGATCGGTCCAGCCCAGCTCGTCCGTGAAGAAGGCGTCCATGGCCGCAGTGTCGAGCAGCGGCGCCTTCGTGTGCCGCTTCGACGGACCCGTGAAGTACTTGAACGGGTTGCGCGGCGACGGCACATGCACGTCGTTCGAACCGTGCACGAAGACGCCCGGGATGCCCGCGAGCGGCGCGAACGCGTGGCGGATGCCGGTGAGACCGTCGACGTGCCCGAGGTTGTCGCCCGTGTTCACGACGAGGTCGGGCTCGAGCGCGGCGAGCGAGGCCAGCCACTGCTGCTTTCGGTGCTGCCACGGCGCCATGTGCGCATCCGACAGGTGCAGCACGCGGATCGGCGCGGAGCCGGGGGAGAGCACGGGCACGGTCGCGGTGCGCACCGTGAACAGGTAGCGCTCGATGCCGATGCCCCAGGTCGCCGCCGCGACGCCGACGGCCCCCACCGCGCCGAGCGCGATGAGGGCCGGGTGGGTGCTACGAGTGGTCAACGTCCGTTGCCCTTGTCGCACTGCAGCTTGATCCGCTGGTCGGGCTGCGCGGTCGATCCGCCCGGCGGATCCGTGTCGGAGACCTGCGAGTCGGGTTGGCACTTGCCGCCGCCCCAGTCGATGTTCGTGAAGCCGGCCTGGTTGAGCTCGATGATCGCCTCGGCGGCGGACTTGCCCTTCACATCCGGCACCTTCATGCCGGTCTGCGCCTGCTTGCCGGTGCTGGGCGAGATCGTCACCGTGGTCCCGGCTGCTACCTGGCCTGCACCGGGAGCCTGCGTCGCCACGACGCCGGCGGGCTGGTCGCTGTCCACGGCCGGACCCACGCTCACCCGGAATCCGGCATCCTCCAGCGTCTTCTTCGCGGTGTCGACCGGCATGCCGACGACGCTGGGCAGATCCTTGAGCACCTTGCGCGTGAGGTTCTGGTCAGGCTTCGGGAAGGCATCGCCGCCGTAGATCTCGTTGGCCGCGCCCTGGATCGCCCGTGCCATCGGGAATCGGATGTTGCTGAGCTGAGTGCCCTTCCACGAGTAGTTCCGCAGCGACTTGTCGCCGGTCACGTTTCCGACCCAGACGACGGTCGCGACCTTGGTGCTCGCCTCGGCGAGCATGGTGTGCGCCTTCTCGGCGGTACCGGTCTTGCCGATCAGCTGGGTGCCGTCATTCGGGTTGGCGTTGGAACCGGTGCCGTGGTCCATGACGCCGCGCAGGGCGTAGGCAGCGGTCGCGGCGATCTCGGGCGCGATCACCTGCGTGCAGGACTCCTTCGGCGGAGCGATCTCCTTGCCGTCCTGGCCGATCACCTTGTCGATCGCGCGGGGCTCGCAGAACTTGCCCTTGTTCGCGACGGTCGCGTAGGCGCCGGCGATCTGAAGCGGGGCGATGTTCTTCGAACCGAGCACCGAGGGGAACGGGTCGTTGGCACCGGGATTCTTCGCGTTGTCTTCCTTCGTCACGTCCCACCCGCTGCCGAGGTGCACGCCCATGCGCTTCGCGACGTTGTTGATATCGCAGAGGTTCAGCTGCTGCGCCATCGCCAGGAACCCGGTGTTCAGCGACGCGGCGGTGAAGCGCATCACGCTGCCGACGTAGCCGCCGAACTTGCCGGAGTTGTTGATCTTCTCCTTCTGCACGTACGGACCGCCACAGCCGTCGCGGTTGAAGGTGCCGAAGACGCGTGCCCGGCCGTCGAGGACCTCGTTGACGGAGTGGCCCTTCTCGAGCCAGTCGATCAGAGTGAAGAGCTTGTACGTCGAACCGACCTGGAAGCCGTTGCCGCCGCCATGCTTCTTGTCCGCCGCGAAGACCAGAGACGACTGGCCCTTGGCGAGTGAGGCATCCGCCGACTCGCTGAAGGTCGTGTTCTGCGCCATCGCGAGGATGCGCCCGGTGCTCGCCTCGACCGAGACGCCGGCTCCGCCGACGGTGATGCCGCCCATCGTCGGCGGCACGCGGTCGTGCACGGCCTGGATGGCGGCGCCCTGGAGGCGCATGTCGAGCGTGGTGTAGACCTTCATGCCGCCGCGCTTCAGGTTCGAGGCTCGCTCCTCCGGCGTGGCGCCGAAGGCGGGGTCGTCCTTGAGGATGGACTGCACGTACTTGCAGAAGTAGGCGTTGTTGCCCGCGGTACCGCAGCCCTGGGCGGTGTTCGAGAGCTTCGGCGTGACCGGTGTCGCCTTGGCGGCGTCGTACTGCGCCTTGGTGATCTGGCCGTTCTTGTACATGTTGCCGAGCACGTAGTCGCGACGGGTCTTCGTCGTCTGATAGCCGTCCTCGGCGCTGTTGTGCGCCTTGCCGTCCTTGTCGGTCCAGGTGCCCTTGGGGCGGTCGATGCGCAGCGAGTTCGGCTCCTGCACCATGCCGGCCAGCGTCGCCGCCTGCTCCAGAGTGACCTTCGACGCCGACGTGCTGAAGTAGCGCTGCGCCGCGGCCTCGATGCCGTAGGTGGTGCCGCCGAAGTTCGACACGTTCAGGTACCCGAGCAGGATGTCGTTCTTCGAGTAGTCCTTCTCGACCTGCAGCGCGTAGCGCATCTCCTGCAGCTTGCGCTCGATGCCCGCCGAGCCCTTCGCCGTCGCGGCCTCGTTGTAGCAGGCCAGCATCTTGGCCTCATACTGCTTGTCGTCCGAGGGAACGTCCTGCTCGCACTGCTGGATGAGCACGTTCTTGACGTACTGCTGGGTGATCGTCGAAGCACCGCGCGACGAGGTGCCCTTGAAGTTGTCGACCGCGGCCTTCACCGTCGACAGCAGGTTCACGCCGCCGTGCTCGTAGAAGTTCTTGTCCTCACTGGACAGCAGCGCGTCCACCAGCGTCGGTGAGAGCTGGCTGAACGTGACCGGTACGCGGTTCTGCTCGTAGAACGTGGCCAGCTTCGACGGTCGGCCGTTCGTGCCGGTGGCGTAGATCGTCGTGGGAGCCATCGGGTCGGACGGCTTCAGATAGCTCGGCAGCTCTTCGAAAAGGGTCAGCGCCTGCGAGCCGGTGTAACCGGCCATGGCGATGGCAGGGGTGACCGTCGCAGTGACCAGGAGGCCGGCGACCGCGCTCAGGCCGACCAGGCCGAGCAGTCCGCCGAGCACACCCTTCACCGTGCGTTTCGTTTGGGGCATACGCTTGATCGTAGGGGAGTTCCCTGAATAACAGCCCGAATGCCAGGCCGCTGCAGGCCTGCTGACGCACAGGAGTGCCATGACGACGTGGGAGTATCTGACCACCCCGCTGCTGATCCACAACACGGCGGCGATCCTGAACAACTGGGGCAAGCAGGGCTGGGAACTCGTGCAGGTCGTCACCGGCCCCGAGGGCGGTCTGGTGGCCTACTTCAAGCGCCCCGTCCAGGAGGCCGCGACCGAGAACGCAGGCCTCGCAGCCGCGGCCGAGGCCGCCCGCCAGTTCGAAGGGAACTGATCCGATGAGCACCACCGCACGCCTCGCCGAGCTCGGTATCGAGCTGCCGGCCGTCGCCGCGCCCGTTGCCGCCTACGTGCCCGCCACTGTGCACGGCGATGTCGTCTACACCTCGGGCCAGCTGCCGTTCGAGAACGGCGCGCTCCCCGCCACCGGCAAGGTCGGCGCCGGCGTCGACGCCGAGGATGCCAAGCGCTACGCCCGCACGTGCGCGCTCAACGCTCTCGCCGCTGCTGCAGCCGCCGTCGGCGGTGCCGACCGGATCATCGGCGTGCTGCGCGTGGGTGCGTTCGTGGCATCCGATCCGTCCTTCACCGGACAGCCCGGTGTCGCGAACGGCGCCAGTGAGGTGCTGGGCGAGATCTTCGGCGATGCGGGCGTGCACGTCCGCGCCGCCGTCGGAGTCTCGGTGCTGCCGCTGGACGCGCCGGTCGAGGTCGAGGTCGCATTCCTGCTCGGCTGAACACTCCAGAGATGGAAAAGGCTGGTCCCGGATGCCGGGGACCAGCCTTTTCCATCTCTGTGATGAAGCTCCGGCCTACTTGACCTGTGCCGAGATGATGCTCATCACCGCGGTGTCGGCCAGCGTCGTGGTGTCGCCGACCTCGCGGCCCTCGGCGACGTCGCGCAGCAGACGGCGCATGATCTTGCCGGAGCGCGTCTTCGGCAGCTCGCCGACGATGTAGACGTCCCGCGGTCGGGCGATCGGGCCGATCTGCTCTCCGACCCAGCCGCGCAGCTGCGTGGCGAGGCCCTCGGGAGTGTGCTCCGCGAGGAAGCTCTCCTTGAGGATCACGAACGCGACCACGGCCTGGCCGGTGGTCTCGTCCGAGGCGCCGACGACGGCGGCCTCGGCCGTGGCCTCGTGGGCGACCAGCGACGACTCGATCTCGGCGGTGGAGAGGCGGTGACCCGAGACGTTCATGACGTCGTCGACTCGGCCCAGCAGCCACAGGTCGCCGTCCTCGTCGAGGCGGGCGCCGTCACCGGCGAAGTAGAAGCCCTGCTCCTCGAACTTCTCCCAGTAGGTCTCCTTGAAGCGCTCCGGGTCGCCCCAGACGCCGCGCAGCATGGCCGGCCACGGCTTGGTGATCGCGAGCAGGCCTCCGTTGCCGGACTCGACCTCCTTGCCCTGCTCGTCGACGACGTCGATCGAGATGCCGGGCAGCGGAACCTGGGCCGAGCCGGGCTTCGCCGCGGTGATGCCCGGCAGCGGGGACACCATGATGCCGCCGGTCTCGGTCTGCCACCAGGTGTCGACGATCGGGGCCTTGCCACCGCCGATGACCTCGCGATACCACATCCACGCCTCCGGGTTGATGGGCTCGCCGACCGAGCCGAGCAGGCGCAGGCTGGACAGGTCGAACTCGTTCGGCACCTGACGGCCGATCTTCATGAAGGAGCGGATGGCGGTCGGCGCCGTGTACAGGATGGTGACGCCGTACTTCTGGACGAGCTCCCACCAGCGCCCGGGGTGCGGGGTCTCCGGGGTGCCCTCGTACATGAGCTGGGTGGCGCCGTTGGCGAGCGGGCCGTAGGTGACGTAGGAGTGGCCGGTGATCCAGCCGATGTCGGCGGTGCACCAGTACACGTCGGTCTCGGGGTGCAGGTCGAACACGTACTTGTGGGTGTACGCGGCCTGGGTCAGATAGCCGCCCGAGGTGTGCAGGATGCCCTTCGGCTTCCCCGTCGTCCCCGAGGTGTAGAGGATGAAGAGGGGCGTCTCGGCCTCGAACGCCTGCGCCTCGTGGTCGGCGGATGCCGCGGGCACCACGTCGTGCCACCAGATGTCGCGGCCCTCGACCCAGTCGACCTCGTTGCCGCCGCGCTTGACGACCAGCACGTGCTCGACGGTCTGCTGCTCGCCCTCGCCGTTGCGGTCGGCCAGAGACAGGTCCACGGCCGGCTTCAGAGCCGACACCTTGCCCTTGCGGTAGCCGCCGTCCGCGGTGATGACGAGCTTCGCGCCGGCGTCGTCGATGCGAGACCGCAGGCTGTCGGCGCTGAATCCGCCGAAGACGACGGAGTGGATGGCGCCGAGACGGGCGACGGCCAGCATCGAGATGACGGCCTCGGGGATCATCGGCAGGTAGATCGCGACGCGATCGCCGTGCCCCACTCCGAGGTCGGCCAGCACGTTCGCCGTGCGCTTGACCTCATCGGTCAGCTCGGCGTAGGTGATGCTGCGGGAATCGCCCGGCTCGCCTTCCCAGTGGATGGCGACGCGGTCGCCGATGCCCGCCTCGACGTGACGGTCCAGGCAGTTGTACGCGACGTTGAGCTCGCCGTCATCGAACCACTTCGCGAACGGCGGGTTGGTCCAGTCCAGAACCTCGGTGAAGGGCTTGTGCCAGTGCAGCAGCTCTCGGGCCTGCTCGCCCCAGAATCCCTCGCGGTCCGCGGCCGCACGCTCGTACAGGGCGGGGTCGTCGATGCTCTGTGCGACGAACTCGGGCGAGGGCGGGAACTGCCGGGACTCGTTGAGAAGATGATCGATCTGGCTGCTCATGGGCGCTCGCTCCTTTGCGCGGATGGGGGCCATGCAGGGACATGACCGTGACACGGCGAATCTATCCTCGGCGTCCGGCCGGGCATACTGCCGAAAGTCAGTAGTGCGTGTGCGTTTTGTGAGGACGCCTACCTTGCGTACACTCTTGCTCAGCCGTAATCGTATTCCGGCTTTCGCGCGCCCGACACCCCCCGATTCGGTGGCGCGCGCTGGGCGGCATCTCATTCCCCCCGTGAGATGCCGCCCACTTTTTGGGAGCGCTCCCGCGCTGGTCGCGACAGCGGTTCTCCACAATCGTGTTCTGCGATCTCTTCTGCACAGGGCGTGTGTTCGCGGCGCTCCGCCCCTCGGCCCGCCTTCTAGCGTCGGGGCATGACCGATCCGTTCGTGCTCCGTCCCCGCCGCGCGCCGGACACCGCAGAGGACCGCAGCACGCCGCTGCAGGTGGACCCGGCTTTCGGCGCGCTGGCCGAGCACTGTGCCGACGAGAGGGTCACCGACATCTTCGTGAACGGTGCCGGCGGGCTCTTCGTCGACCGTGGTCACGGCACGGAGCGCGTGCCGGAGTGGAGGGCGTCCGAGCGCGAGGTGCGCGATCTGGCCGTCGCGCTGGTCGGTCTCGGAGGTCGTCACCTGGACGATCGAGCACCCTGCGTCGACGTGCGCCTCGACTCCGGCATCCGTGTGCATGCCGTGCTCGCACCCGTGTCGACCTCGGGCACCGCGCTCTCGATCCGCGTGCCGAGGGTGCGCGCGGCCGACCTGGGTGCACTCGCGACGCTGGGTGCGTTCGACGCCGCGCAGCACGCCTGGCTGCGGACGCTCGTCGCGGAGCGCGCCAACGTGCTCATCACCGGCGGCACGGGCACGGGCAAGACGACCCTGCTTTCGGCGATGCTGGCCGCCGTCCCCGACGGCGAGCGCATCGTGACGATCGAGGACGTCGCCGAGCTGCGGCCGCCGCATCCGCACCACGTCGCGCTGGAGGCGCGGCAGGCGAATCTCGAGGGAGCCGGGCGGATCACCCTCGCGATGCTGGTACGCGAATCGCTGCGGATGCGGCCGGACCGGCTCGTCGTGGGGGAGTGCCGCGGTGAGGAGGTCCGCGATCTGCTCACCGCCCTGAACACCGGTCACGACGGCGGCGCCGGCACCCTGCATGCGAGCGGCCTCGCCGACGTGCCGGCCCGGCTGGAGGCGCTCGGCGCGCTCGCCGGGATGGATGCCCCGGCGCTGGCGCGCCAGGTCGTCAGCGCCTTCACCGTGGTGGTGCATCTCGCGCGGCGTCCGGACGGCACCAGGCAGATCGTGCAGACGGGCCGGTTCGTTCTCGACGGCGAACGGCTCGGTATCGAGGAGGTGCAGCCGTGGTGAGCCTACGGCGCGGGTCGCACGCGAAGGCGGATGCCGGAGTCGAGGCGGCTCAGGCGGCCGCCGCCGTGCGCACTCTGGCGGTGCTGCTGCAGGCCGGTGCCCGTCCGATGACGGCATGGCGGCACCTGGCCGAGTCGGGGGACCCCCATGCCGAGCGCGTCGTGGCGGGCTGCGATCAGGGCGGCGAGCTGGTGACCGAGATCGCCGCACAGGGCGGTGCCTGGGCTGACGTGGCCGCCGCGTGGGAGATCGCCACGACGGTGGGGGCGCCCCTGGCCGACGTGCTGAGGTCGCTGGCAGAGTCGCTGCAGGATGCCGCCACAGCGGCCGACGACGTGCGGATCGCGCTCGCCGAGCCCACCGGCACCGCGCGGCTGCTGCTCTGGCTGCCGTTCGCCGGCCTGCTGCTCGGGTTCGCGCTCGGCTTCGACACGCTCGGCGTGCTGGTGACGAACCCGTTCGGTGCGGGGTGCGTGATCGCCGGGGTGCTGCTGGTCCTGGCCGCGCGAGGGTGGACGTCCGCACTCGTACGAAGGGCGCAGCCGGCTGCCGGCACACCGGGGATGCACGCCGAACTGATGTCGGTCGCCCTCGCGGGCGGCGCGGCGATCCCGCGCGCTCTGCAGCTGGTGGAGCGCAGCCCCGCCTCCCTCGGCGACGACGCCGATCGCACAGCCTCGGTGCTGGAGCTGTCCCGCTCGGCCGGCGTGCCCGCCGGAGAGTTGCTGCGGGCGTCCGCCTCCCAGCAGCGGCAGGAGGCCCGCGTGCAGGGCCGACTGCGCGCTGCGCGACTGTCGTCACGCCTGTTGCTGCCCCTGGGCGCCTGCACGCTGCCCGCGTTCCTGCTGCTCGGGGTCGCTCCGCTCATGCTCAGTGTGCTCGCCTCGACGCCGCTGCCGATCTGAACGTGCGGGCGCATCCGATGCCCGCCAGGAGAGAGAAGAAGGAAATGAACGAGAACCCGATTCCCGAACTGACCCGGCGCCGGGCCGCGTCGCTGTTCACCGACGAGTCCGGCGCGGCGACCGCGGAGTACGCGATCACCACGATGGCCGCCGTGGCCTTCGCCGGCCTGCTGGTCGTCATCATGAAATCCGACGAGGTGCGCGGCATCCTCACCGATCTCGTCCGCCGGGCGCTCACGGTGTCGTGATGCGATCGCGCGGGCGGCGGAGGTCGGACGAGACGGGATCGGTGGCGGCGGAGCTCGCCGTCGCCGTCCCCGCCGTGCTCCTGGTCATGATGCTGGGCGTCGGCGCGCTCGCCGCCGCCGCCCGCCAGGTCTCGCTGCAGGATGCCGCGGCCGATGCCGCACGGCTGCTCGGCCGCGGCGAGAGCACCGATCGCGCCTTCGGCACCGTCAGTGCCGCCGTCGACGGTGCGGGGGCGGCATCCGAGCAGCGCGGCGACCTGATCTGCGTGACGGCGACCGCGGAGCTCTCGGTCGGCCGAGTGATCTCGGTGCCGCTGCGCGCCTCGAGCTGCGCGCTCTCGGGCGGGCTGTGAAGAAGGGACACGACCATGGCAGGAACGGCCTTCGCGACCGGGGTGCTCGCGGTCACCGCGACACTCGCCCTCGGCCTCGCAGCCGTGGGCGGAGCATCCGTCACCGCACAGCGGACCGCGGCCGCCGCGGACGCCGCTGCGCTCGCCGCCGCCGACACCGCATCCGGCGCCGTGCCCTCCGCCGACGACCCCTGCGTCGTCGCGGAGCGGGTGGCCGCGGCGGCTGGTGCTTCTCTCACAGAGTGCTCGGTCGACGGGCTGGTGGCGACGGTCCAGGTCCGGGCGGCGTACGCTGGTCTCGCCGCCGTCTCCCGGGCCCGCGCAGGGCCACCCGACGGGACGTGACTGCGGAACATCCCCTCATCGACGCTGTGTTCACGACACGAACGCGGTGTGTATGGTGTGCTTCGAAGAAAGGACGCACCCTTGGCTGAAGGCAAGAAGCTCGTCATCGTCGAGTCCCCGACGAAGATGCGGTCTATTCAGGGATACCTCGGCGACGGCTACGAGGTGCTCAGCTCGGTGGGTCACATCCGCGACCTCGCCGACAAGAAGGACATCCCGGCTGCGGACAAGCAGGCGTACGGAAAGTACTCGATCGACGTCGACCACGGCTTCGACCCGTACTACGTCGTCTCGGATCGCAAGACCAAGACCGTGGCCGAGCTCAAGCGCGCCCTGAAGTCCGCGGACGAGCTCCTGCTCGCCACTGATGAGGACCGCGAGGGCGAGGCCATCGCGTGGCACCTGCTCGAGACTCTCAAGCCCAAGGTGCCCGTCAAGCGGATGGTCTTCCACGAGATCACCAAGGACGCCATCCAGGCCGCCGTCGGCAAGACGCGTGAGCTCGATCTCGCGCTCGTCGACGCCCAGGAGACCCGTCGCATCCTCGACCGTCTGTACGGTTGGGACGTCTCGCCGGTGCTCTGGTACAAGGTCAAGACGGGCCTGTCGGCCGGCCGGGTGCAGTCCGCCGCCACCCGCATGATCGTCGACCGGGAACGCGAGCGCATGGCGTTCACCTCCGCCGAGTACTGGGACGTCGAGTCGACCGCATTCGTGTCGGTCCCTGAGCGAGCGCAGCGAGACGAAGGGTTCCGCGTGCGCCTGGTGCGCGTCGACGGCGGCCAGCTCGCCCGCGGCACTGATTTCGACGACACCGGAAAGCTGAAGAAGGCGGTCGTCGTCCTCAGCGAGAAGCAGGCCGCCGAGATCGCCGCCGCCGTGGACGCCGCGGCCCGCGCGACCGTCACCAAGGTCGAGGCCAAGCCCGGCACCCGCAGCCCGTACGCCCCGTTCACCACCTCCACCATGCAGCAGGAGGCCGGACGCAAGCTCTCGATGAGCGCGAAGCAGGCGATGAGCACAGCCCAGCGTCTGTACGAGAAGGGCTACATCACCTATATGCGCACCGACTCGGTCGCGCTGAGCACGCAGGCCATCCAGGCCGCGCGCAACCAGGCCGTCGCGCTGTACGGCGACGCCGCAGTGCCGCTGAAGCCGCGCGTGTACAAGTCGAAGAGCAAGAACGCGCAGGAGGCGCACGAGGCGATCCGCCCCTCCGGCGAGACGTTCCGCACACCGGCATCCGTCTCCTCGCAGCTGGATCGCGACGAGCAGCGACTCTACGACCTGATCTGGAAGCGCACCGTCGCCAGCCAGATGTCCGATGCGAAGTACGAGACGACCACGGTCACACTCGAGGCCGATGCCGCCGGCAAGCGCGTCGAGTTCACCGCATCCGGCACGGTCTACACCTTCAAGGGCTTCCTCGAGGCCTACGAGGAGGGCCGCGACGAGAAGCGCAACTCGCAGGACGCCGCCGAGAACCAGTCGTTGCCGGCCGTGGCCGTCGGCGACGCACTCGGCATGGCTGAGTCCGAGGCCAAGGGCCACCGCACCAGCCCCAAGCCGCGCTACACCGAGGCATCCCTCGTGAAGGCGCTCGAGGAGCACGGCATCGGCCGCCCGTCGACGTTCGCCAGCATCATCGGCACCGTCATCGACCGCGGCTACGCGACCAAGCGCGGACAGGCTCTCGTGCCGACCTGGATGGCGTTCAGCGTGGTGCGACTGCTCGAGCAGCACTTCGCCGAGCTGATCGACTACGACTTCACCGCGGCCCTCGAGGACGACCTCGACGCGATCGCCCGCGGCGAGCAGAACCGCAACGAGTGGCTGAACTCGTTCTACTTCGGCTCGGACGCACATGTCGGCCTCCGGCAGGTCGTCGACAACCTCGGCGAGATCGACGCGCGTGCGCTGAACTCCACGCCGATCGCCGAGAACGTCACGCTGCGGTTCGGCAAGTACGGGCCCTACCTCGAGGTCGCAGACCCAGCGAACCCGGAGGCGAAGCCGCGCATCGTGAACGTCCCGGAGGATCTCGCACCGGACGAGCTCACCGCCGCGAAGGCGAAGGAACTCGTGGATGCGCCGGTCGCGGGCGACCGCGTACTGGGGGAGAACCCCGAGAACGGCAAGATCATCGTCGTCAAGGACGGCCGGTTCGGTCCTTACGTGCAGGAGAACGACCCGGTCACCGAGGATGCCGCGGTCGACGCCGCCACGGGCGAGGTCGTCGAAGTGAAGCCGAAGAAGAAGGCCAAGAAGGATGCCGCGCCGAAGCCGCGCACCGGGTCGCTGTTCCGGTCCATGTCGGTCGACACCATCGACCTCGACACCGCGCTGAAGCTGCTGAGCCTGCCGCGCGTCGTCGGTGTCGACGCCGAATCCGGAGAAGAGATCACGGCCCAGAACGGCCGCTACGGCCCGTACCTGAAGAAGGGTGCCGACTCGCGCTCGCTGGAGAACGAGCAGCAGATCTTCGATATCACCCTGGATCAGGCGCTGGCGATCTACGCGCAGCCGAAGTACGGTGCCGGTTCACGCCGTGCGTCCAGCGCGATCGCCGAGTTCGAGGCCGACCCGGTCAGCGGCAAGCCGATCCGCATCCGCGACGGCCGGTTCGGCCCGTACGTCACCGACGGCGAGACGAACGTCACGATCCCGCGCGGCCAGCAGCCGACCGACATCACGTTCGAGACCGCCGTGCAGATGCTCGCCGACAAGCGCGCCAAGGGGCCGGCCCCGAAGCGCGGTGCGAAGAAGGCCCCGGCGAAGAAGGCGCCCGCGAAGAAGCCTGCTGCGAAGAAGGCGCCCGCCAAGCGCCGTATTGAGCGAGCGGAGCGAGACGAAGTGACGGATGCCGAGAAGGCGGCGGCCCGCTCGGCGGCGGCCAAGAAAGCCGCTGCGACGCGCGCCGCGAACGCGGCGAAGAAGAAGGCAGGTTCGTGACCTCCGGACTCTGGATCACGTTCGAGGGCGGCGACGGCTCGGGGAAGACCACCCAGTCCGAACTGCTGTCGACCTGGCTCGGCGCGGGCGGACGCAGCGTGCTGCACACCCGCGAGCCCGGCGGTTCCGAGGTGGGCCGGCTGATCCGCGACATCGTGCTGCACCACCGCGGCGACATCGCCCCGCGTGCCGAGGCGCTGCTGTATGCGGCCGACCGCGCGCACCACGTCGCGACGGTCGTCCGCCCGGCGCTGGCTCGCGGCGAGGTCGTCATCCAGGATCGGTACCTCGACTCCTCCGTCGCCTACCAGGGCGCCGGCCGGGTGCTCGACGGCACCGAGGTGCGCGACCTGTCGCTGTGGGCGGCCGAGGGCGCACTGCCCGACCTCACCGTGCTGCTCGACCTCGACCCGGCCGCTGCCCGCCTGCGGCTGGACGCCGACGACAAGCCGTTCGACCGGCTGGAGGCGGAGAAAGAGGAGTTCCACGCCCGGGTGCGCGAGGCGTACCTGAGCCTTGCCGCGGCCGAGCCGGAGCGCTTCCTCGTGGTCGATGCGGCGCTTCCCGCGCACGAGATCGCCGCGCAGGTCCGCGACCGCGTCGAGCCCCTGCTCTGAGCGGCGGGCGTCGGACCCTCCGATTAGGCTGGAGCGCATGACCCTCACGACCACCGCCCCGTTCCCGTGGACGGATGTCTGGGGGCAGGACGCCGCGGTCGAGACGCTGCGTCAGGCAGCATCCGATCCCGCCGCGCTGTCGCACGCCTGGCTGCTCACAGGGCCGCCGGGATCGGGCCGTTCCACCCTCGCCTACGCCTTCGCCGCGGCCCTCATCGCGGACAGCCCCGACGACGAGAACACCATGCGTCAGGTGCTCGCCGGCACCCATCCCGACGTCACCGTGCTGCGCACCGAGAAGGTCCTGATCACCATCAGGGAGGCGCGCGACCTCGTCGCCCGCTCTTATTTCGCACCCTCCGCCGGCCGGTACCGTGTGATCGTCGTGGAGGACGCCGACCGCATGGTCGAGCGCACCTCGAACGTGCTGCTGAAGGCCCTCGAAGAGCCACCGGAGCGGACCGTGTGGGTGCTCTGCGCGCCCAGCGAGGCCGACCTGCTGCCCACCATCCGCTCCCGGGTGCGCGCCCTGCGCCTTCGCGAGCCGGATGCCGCCGACGTCGCACGCCTGATCGTGGAGCGCACCGGGGTGGACGAGCAGATCGCCGAGCAGGCCGCCCGGCACGCGCAGCGGCACATCGGCATGGCGCAGCGCCTCGCCACCGACGAGGCGGCACGGCGGCGTCGTGACGAGACCCTGCGCGCCGTGCTCGGCGTCGGCGGAGTCCGCGATGCGGTCGACGTCGCGGGTCGCGTCATCCAGGCAGCCACCGACGACGCCAAGTCGCTCACCGCAGAGCGGGATGCCGCGGAGCGCGCCGCCCTGCTGCGCACCGTCGGCATCGCCGAGGGGCAGGCGGTGCCGCCTGCGCTGCGCACCCAGATCTCGGCGCTCGAGGACGACCAGAAGAAGCGCGCCACCCGTAGTCTGCGCGACGGCATCGACCGCGTGCTCACCGACCTTCAGTCGATGTACCGCGACCTGATCATGCTGCAGTACGGCCGCGGTGACGATCTGATCAACCGCGAGCTCGAGGGAGAGCTGCGCGCCCTCGCCGAATCCTGGCCGATCGAGCGCACGCTGATCGTGCTCGACCACCTTGCCGACACCCGCGAGTCGCTGGAGCGCAACGTCGCTCCGCTGCTCGCCCTGGAGAGCCTTCTCGTGACAGTCACGAGCGGAAGGACACCGTGAAGAACCGATCGACCTCCCGGCTGCGCCGGATCGGCGCCGTCGTCGCCGGTGCCGCCGCTGCGGCACTCGTGCTGAGCGGATGCCTGTACTCGATGATCCCCGCCGAGTCGCCGCCCGCGGCCACGAAGGCTCCCGACACCTCGGGCGTCGCGGAGGATTTGCTGCCGTTCTACGACCAGCAGCTCGACTGGAGCGGCTGCGGCCCCTCCTTCGACTGCACCGACGTGAAAGCTCCGCTGGACTGGGAGAACCCGGGCAAGGGCGAGATCGAGCTGGCGATCGTGCGGCACCGGGCGAGCGGCACTGCGAAGGGCTCGCTGCTGGTGAATCCCGGCGGCCCCGGTGCGAGCGGCAAGAGCTTCGTGCAGAGCAGCCTGGACTACGCGGTCGGCAAAGACCTGGAGAAGTCCTTCGACGTGATCGGCTTCGACCCGCGCGGTGTGGGCGACTCGACCGCCGTGAAGTGCTTCGACGCGAAGCGGATGGACCAGTACCTCTACGGCATCCCGAAGTCCCCGCGGAACACCCCCGCGTGGGAGGCCGAGCTCAACGCCCGCAACAAGGCGTTCGGCGCCGCATGCGACGAGAACTCCGCGGGCATCCTGCCGTTCGTCACGACCGTGAACGCGGCCCGCGACATGGATCTGCTGCGCGCGGTGCTGGGCGACAAAGAGCTCAACTACCTGGGCTACTCCTACGGCACGTTCCTCGGCGCCACGTACGCGAAGCTGTACCCCGAGAGGGCAACGCACCTGGTGCTCGACGGTGCGATCGATCCGTCGGTGCCCGGCCTCGAGGTCGGCACGACTCAGGCCCTCGGGTTCGAGTCGGCGCTGACCGCCTACCTCGAGGACTGCGTGAAGAGCAAGGGCTGTCCGTTCAACGGAACGGTCGACGAGGCGCGCGCCGACCTCTCCGCACTCCTCGCCGCGGTCGACCGTAACCCCCTCGAGGGCGGCGACGGCCGGATGATGGGCGCCGACTCGATGCTCACCGGCATCATCCAGGCCCTGTACTCGGAGGACTACTGGGAGTACCTCAGCCAGGCACTGGAGGGCGCGCTGCAGGGCGACCCGACACAGATGTTCTTCCTCGCCGACAACTACAACGGCCGGGGCGAGGACGGCACGTACGCCGACAACCAGACCGAGGCGTTCTCGGCGTACAACTGCATGGACTACCCGGTCGACACGAACCCCGCCGACGAGAAGGCCGCGCGTGCGAAGGTCGAGAAGGGGGCGCCGACTCTGGCGCCGTACTGGAACGCTCCCGACCCGTGCCTGCAGTGGCCGTATCCGGCCACCGGGAAGCGCGAGAAGATCGTCGCGCCGGGCTCCGGTCCGATCCTCGTGGTCGGCACCACCAACGACCCGGCGACCCCGTACGAGTGGTCCGTGTCGCTGGCCGACCAACTCGAGAACGGCGTCCTGATCACGCGCGTCGGCGAGGGGCACACCGGCTACAACAAGGGCAACTCCTGCGTCGACGACGCCGTGAACTCGTTCTTCCTCGACGACACCGTGCCGAAGGACGGCCTGCGCTGCGGGTGATCGAGACCTCGGTTTCGCAGCACGGCCTCTGACAGGGTAGGATCGTTGATCGTGCCGCGGTTCGCGGTGCAGGCCACCTTAGCTCAGGGGTAGAGCAGTTCCCTCGTAAAGAACAGGTCGTCAGTTCAAATCTGACAGGTGGCTCCACAGAAGGCCCGGGATGCAGCATCCCGGGCCTTCGCCGTCCCCCGGATGCCGCCGCGGCGTAGGCTCGAGCCATGGCCAGAGCACTACTCATCGTCGATGTGCAGAACGACTTCACCGAGGGCGGAGCCCTCGCGGTGCAGGGCGGCGACGCCGTGGCATCCGGTGTCTCGCGCCTGCTCGCCGCACAGGCCGGCGACTACGACGTGATCGTCGCCTCGCGCGACTGGCACGACGCCGAGGGGGACAACGGCGGGCACTTCGCCGCGGAGCCCGACTTCGTGGACAGCTGGCCCGTGCACTGCGTCGCAGGCACGGCCGGCGCCGACTACGACCCGCTGCTGGAGACGGCGGCCATCACCCACCACGTACGCAAGGGGCAGGGGCGCCCGGCGTACTCGATGTTCGAGGGCACGGCCGAGGACGGCGACACCGTCGCCGAGATCCTCACTGCGCACGGCGTCGTCGAGGCCGACGTGGTCGGCATCGCGACGGATCACTGCGTCAGGGCATCCGCTCTCGATGCGGTCGCGCACGGCGTGCACGTGCGCATCCTGACCGACCTCGTCGCGGGTGTGGGGGAGGACTCCAGCGCCGTCGCGCTGGCCGAACTCGCGCATGCCGGCGCCGAGCTCGCCGAGAGCGGCGCGTGACCGAGCGCTGCGCACTGCTGTTGCGTGCGGTGAACGTCGGCGGCCGCAACAGGGTGCCCATGGCCGAGCTGCGTGCGGTGCTCGCCGATCGGCTGGGGCTGCAGAACGTGACCACCTACATCGCCAGCGGCAACGTGTTCTGCGATCTGCCGGCTGATCCTGCTGCGGTGCGCGCGCTGATCGCGGAGGAGTTCGGCGTCGACACCCCGGTGGTGCAGCGCAGTCACGAAGAGCTGGTCGCGGCGTTGGCCGAGAACCCGTTCCCGGATGCCGTGGCCGACAAGATGCTGCACGCGATGTTCCTCGAGGGGCCGGCGGATCCTGGCGCGGTGGAGGCGCTCATGCCCCGCCTGCAACCGTGGGAACGGGTCCAGCTCGTCGGACGGGAGTTGTGGATCGACTACGGTGACGGCGGCGTGCAGTCCACGAAGCTCACCGGTCCGGTGCTCGACCGGGCTCTCGGCGTGGCCGGCACCTCGCGCAACCTTCGCACTGTGAGAATCCTGGTCGAGCTGACGGAGCCTGTCGTTTAGTCGTCGAGGTCGACCCCGACCACCGTGGTGTCTGCGGCGAGTAGGATCTCGGCGTCGCGTCCGTCGTTCGCGCGCACGTCGATCTCGTAGACGGCACCGGACCGCGAGGTCGTCGACACCTTCTCGACGGTTCCGTTCGCGGCCTGGACGGCAGCGCCGGTCAGTGCGGGAAGGCGACCCAGATCGATGAGAGCGTCGTCAGTCCTGTCGTCGCCCTGGTCGTCGGTCACACGCACCGCGCCGTCGGAGGTGACGAACGCGTCGATCTCGGAGCCGTCGGTGCGCCGCAGCTCCACCTCGTAGCCGCCGTGCTCGGCCTCGATCGACGTCGCACCCTGCGCACCGGTCTCGGCGAGGGCGCTTTCGGCCGCCGCCCGCAGCGATGCGGCATCCGAGGGCGCCTGCGTGCCGGTTCGACGGTCGTCGGCCGCGTCGTCGTCGTCGGCGTCCTCGGCGTCGACGTCGTGCCGCCCGCCGTCCCGGTGCGCGTCGTCAGCACCGTCATGGTCGTCAGCGGAGGCGCCCTGCGACCCGCGGTCGTCGTCGAAGCCTCCGGTGACTGCGTAGGCACCGCCTCCGGCCGCCACCAGAGCCACGGCCGCGGCCGTCGCGATCAGCGCGATCCGGCCCGGTCGTCTCATCGGCCTGCGCTCCGACTCGGTCGTCTTCGCGGCATCCGCCTGCTGCTCAGGCATCCGGGCGGTCACGGTGTCGTCCTGCGGGGTGTTCTTCTCGGTATCCATGACTTCAGCCTGTCCGAGCAGGGGTGAACCGCTCCTGAAGCATCCTGAAGAATCCTTCAGGCAGCGGGCAGGTCGACGGTGAAGAGGGCGCCGCCGTCTGCGGCATCCGTCACCGTCACCGTCCCGCCGTGCGCGCCGACGACCTCGGCGACGATCGCCAGCCCGAGGCCGCTGCCGCCCGCGTCACGGGCGCGCCCCTCGTCCAGTCGCACGAAGCGGTCGAACACGCGCTCGCGATCCGCAGGCGGGATGCCGCTGCCGTCGTCCTGCATCTGCAGCAGCGCCCGGCCGTCGAGGGCGGTCACCCGGATCACGACCTTCGTGCGCGCATGACGCGCGGCGTTGTCGGCGAGGTTGCGCACGACGCGGCCGAGCAGGGCCGGGTCTCCGGTCACCCGCCCTGGCCCGATCCCGCTCGCATCCACGGTGACACCCGTCCCGCGCAGCCGACGGGTCTCTGCGAGCGCGAGGTCGTCGAGGTCGACGGACGTGGAGGCGCGCTCGCGCCGTTCATCCAGGTGCGCGAGCAGCAGCAGACCGTCGACGAGCTCCTGCATCCGCAGCCCCTCTGCGAGCACGACGTCGCTCAGGGCCGGGAGCGATGTCGCCTCCGGGTGCGCCTCGGCGAGCTCGGCATGCTGCCGCATCGTCGCCAGCGGAGATCGCAGCTCGTGCGAGGCGTCGCTCACGAACCGGCGCTGCGTGAGCTGCGCGGCCTGGATGCGGTCCAGCAGGCCGTTCATGGTGCCCGCGAGTGCGCCGAGCTCGTCACCCCGCCCGGCATCGACGCGCTGATCGAGGTCGGTCGCGTCGATGCCGTCGACCTGCTTGCGCAGCCGTTCGACGGGGGCGAGTGCGCGTCCGGTGACCACCCACAGCACGCCGCCGATCAGCAGCAGCACAAGAGGCACCGCCACCAGGAGCAGGCCGGTCGCGGTGGACACGGCGTCGTCGACATGCTCGAGCGGCTGCGCGACGGTCAGCAGGCCGGCATCCGTCTCCTCGGAAGCCACGAGATACGGCTCCCCGTCGATGATGACCCGCACGGGGTCGGACTCCGCGGCGGTGGGCAGACCGACGGCGTCGTCGTCGTTGGTCTCGTCATCCTCGTCATCGTCGTCGGACCCCTGGCCGCCCTTGTCGCCTGCGGGGTCGAGACGCACGAGCACATCGCTGTCGAGGTCCTTGACCGCGGACGGGTTCCGATCGACCTGATCGGCGATCGTCTTCAGGTTCTGGTCCAGCGCGACCGAGACGCCCTCGGTGAGCGACCCGTCCATGATGCGCACGGCGACGACCGAGCCGATGCCGAGTGCGAGCGCGACCACGATCAGTGCGCCGAGCGTGATCCGCGCGCGGATCGATCGCGTGATCCGCACCTTCCGAGCAGCCACCTCAGCCGCCCGTCGCGGCGAGCCGGTACCCGGCACCGCGCACGGTCTCGATGGAGGAGCGGTCGAACGGGCGGTCGACCTTGCCTCGCAGGTGCCCGATGTACACCTCGACGATGTTGGCGTCGCCGTCGAAGTCGTCGCCCCAGACGTTCGCGATGATCTCGCGCTTGGTGACGACCTCGCCGCGACGACGCAGCAGGAAGTCCAGCACCGCGAGCTCGCGGGCGGTGAGAGTCACTTCCTCGTCGCCCCGGAACGCGCGGCGGGCGGCGGGATCCAGTCTCAGATCGCCGGCTTCGAGCACGGCGGGTCGCTCCCGCCCGCCCCGGCGCACGAGCGCGCGCAGCCTCGCCACCAGCACGGGATACGAGAACGGCTTGGTCAGCCAGTCGTCGCCGCCGGTGTCCAGCCCCTCCACCTCGTCCCACTCGCCGTCCTTCGCGGTGAGGAAGAGCACCGGAGTCCAGTCGCCCTCGGCGCGCAGCGTCTGGCAGACCCGATAGCCGCTCATGCCCGGCATCATCACGTCCAGCACGATCGCGTCGTAGTCGCCGTCACGGGCGGCGTCGAGGCCAGTGATCCCGTCATGGGCGACGCGGACCACCATGCCTTCGGCCTCCAGGCCGCGGCGGATGCCGTCGGCGAGCCGCACCTCGTCATCGACCAGCAGGATCCGCATCCGACCAGTCTCGCCGTTGCAGGCTGAAGCGCAACTGAAATCGGTCAGGCCGCGGCCAGGCGCTGCTTCTCGCGCGCATTGACGGCGGCGAACAGCCTGTTGCGCTTCGTGTTCTGGAAGGCCGCGCACCGCCACCGGTCGCCTTCGCGCACGAGCACGTAGGTCTGCACCTTGTCGTGTCTGATGTCGCCGTCGCGCCGGATGCCGCGCCCGTTGCCGATCCCGCCCTCGGTGACGACCACGGCGGCGTCCTCGCCCAGCATCCGCACATCAAGGACCTTCATCGACATGCGGCTGCCGCGCTGCCAGCGCTCGAACACCGGCACGTGGTCGGCGCGGATCTCGTCGCGCCCGGTGCTGATCAGGCCGGCGAAGATCACGTAGCTGGCGTCGTCGGTGAACTCCTCGGAGTATGCGGTGGCGTCGCCGGCATCCCAGGCGCGGCGGATGCGGTCGAGCGTCTCGTCGATTCCTACGGGGTGGTCGGCCATCTCTCTCATCTCCTCTTAGTGCAAGTTGCAGTAAGAATAGTGCAGGATGCACTAAGTGGCTGTCAAGCCCTAGACTCGCAGAGATGACCGAGTCGAACCGTCCGCTGACACGCGCAGAGCGTGATCTGCCGGCGCTCACGGTGCTCGCGCTGCTGACGGTCGGGCCGCGGCATCCGTACGACATCCATCGCTTCGTGGTCGGGACGCGCAAGGACTTCGTCAGCGGCGCCCCGCGCAGCATCTATCACGCGGTGCAGCGTCTCGAAGCCGCGCATCTCATCGAGCCGATCGGTTCGGAGCAGGCCGGCGGGCGCCCGGAGCGCACGGTGTTCGCCCTCACCGAGGCCGGCCGCGCGGAGGCGAGGCGGCGGGTGTTCGCCCTGCTCGCGACGCCGCAGGCCGACCGCACCGTCACCGTCGCGGCGCTGTCGTTCCTCGGCATCCTCGGCCGGGATGACGCGGTGGTCGCGCTGCACGCGCGCGTCGCCGCGCTGGACGCGGCGATCGCGCTCGCCGCCGCGGATCTCGCCGCGGCATCCGAGGTGCCCCCGATCCTGCTCATCGAGGCGGAGTACGACAGGAATCAGCTCGCCGCCGAGCGGGAGTGGTTCGCCGGCACCGCCGCGCGGCTGGACTCGGGCGAGCTGGGCTGGCTGCCGACGTGACCGACTATCCGGCGACGATCGCCGCAGCGGTCGACCACGAGCTCGTCATCAAGAAGTCCCGCTTCCTCGCGCATGTGGCGCCCGTCTCCTCGCCCGAGGAGGCCGACGAGGTCATCGCCGCGATCAAGAAGAAGTACTGGGATGCCCGGCACAACTGCTCTGCGCAGGTCACGGGACTGCGCGGCGACCGCGCGCGATCTTCGGACGACGGCGAGCCGTCCGGCACTGCCGGCATGCCGATGCTCGAGGTGCTGCGCCGCCGCGAACTGACCGATGTCGTCGCGGTCGTGACGCGCTACTTCGGCGGCATCAAGCTCGGTGCCGGGGGACTGGTGCGCGCGTACTCCTCCGCGGTCTCGGAGGCGCTCGACCTCGCCGCGCTGCAGGATCGGATGCTGCTGGCGCAGGCAACCGTCGCGGTGCCGCACGCCGAGGCGGGCCGTATCGACAACGCACTGCGCGAGTGGGTCGGCGTGCACGGGGCGGTGCTCGGGGAGACTTCCTACGGGGCGGATGCCGTGTTCGAGGTGTGGGCTCCGGCGGGTGAGCTTCCGGCGCTCGAGGCCGATGTCGCGGCGTGGTCGGCCGGAGCGTGGCATCCGCTCGTCAGCGGCGCCTCGCGCGTGATCGACGTCCCGCGCTGACGCGGGGCTCAGAGGGCCGGCGGAGGTGGCGCGGTCCGGCTCATCGCCGTCGGCGGCTGCCCCCACGATGGTGACAGGTCGACGCGCCGCATCCCGCAGTCCGCGCATCGCACGTAGACGATCACGCCCTCGGACGTGCTGTGCCGGGACTCGGTCACCCAGCCGTGCTCATGCGCGGCGGGAGCGGCGAGAACGAGTGGGGGCAGGGGGCGGGATGCGGTCATCTCTCCACGATGATGTAATGCTCTTATGCATCTCAACCCTTACGGCGAGTACGCCGTGCTGCTCGCGGCGTCGCTGGCCGACGACTGGCCGGAGACGAGAGAGGGGATCGAGGCGCGCACCCGTGACTTCGGGATGACGATGGTCTTTGCAGCCTCCGCGGACGATCATGCCGCCACCCGTGCGGTGCTCGACGAGTGGCTGCGTGTCGTGGATGCCGACACCCCCGCCGAACGTGCGCGGCTTCTGAACGCGCAGATGGCCGCGCGAGGCGCCTACCCGCAGCTCATCGACCACGACGGAGAGGGATGGCACCTGCACTACCGCGACGACACGGCGAGGCTGCCGCTCGTGCTCGGTGCGGTGTTCAGCGTCGGCACCGCTCTGCATCTGGCGGGCCGCGGGATGGGACGGCTCGGCCGCTGCGCCTCCTCGCCCTGCCGCAAGGTCGTCGTCGACGTCACCCGCAACGGCAGGCAGCGCTACTGCTCGGTGCGGTGCGCGAACAGGGATGCCGTGCGACGACACAGGGCGCGGCGGGGCTGATCGCCGGCGCTCAGCCCAGCCAGCCACGCTCCTCAGCGATGCGTGCGGCGTCGGCGCGCGTGCGGGCCTCGAGCTTCTGCATACCGGAAGAGAGATAGTTGCGCGTGGTGCCCTCGGACAGGTGCAGCTCGGCGGCGATGTCGGCGATCGTGCCGCCGCGCCGTGCCGCGGACAGCACGTCCGTCTCTCGCGGCGTCAGTGGCGACTGCCCCGCGGTGAGCGCATCGGTCGCCAGCGCGGCATCGATCACGCGTTCGCCGCGCATCACGCGCCGCACGACGTCGGCGAGCTCGGCCGAGGGGGTGTCCTTCACGACGTAGCCGGTCACACCTGCGGCGAGGGCCCGGGACAGGTACCCGGCTCGCCCGAAGGTGGTGACGATCACGACGCGGATGCCGGGATGCTCCTGCTTCAGCAGCCCTGCGGCGGTCAGACCGTCCACGCCGGGCATCTCCACGTCGAGCAGTGCGACGTCGGGGAGATGCTCGCGCGCGGCATCCAGCACCTCGTCGCCGCGGCCCACCTGAGCGACCACCTCGAGGTCGTCCTCGAGTGAGAGCAGGGTCGCCAGAGCGCCTCGGACCAGGGCCTGGTCATCGGCGACGAGGATCCGCACGGTCATGCCGTCACCTCCAGCAGGAACCCGCCACGGCGGGAGCGGCCGACGCGCAGCGCGCCGCCGGCATCCTGCACTCGCTCCGCCAGCCCGCGCAGGCCGGTGCCTGCGCCGGAGTCCTCCGACACGGGGCCGACGCCGTCGTCCTCCACGGTGATCCGGTGCGGGGTGAGCGTGACCCAGCACTGCCGGGCCTGTGCGTGCCGGATGACGTTGGTGGCCGCCTCGCGCAGCACCCAGCCGAACAGCTCGCGGTTCTGCTCGGGCACCTCGTCGGTCGTCGATGGCAGGTGGGCGGTCAGCCCGGATGCCGGCAGCAGCGTGCGCAGCGAGGCGAGCTCGCTCGCCACCCGCACCTGCCGGTAGCCGGAGACCACAGCGCGCATGTCGCCGAGCGTCGATCGCGCGAGGGTCTGCACCTCGCGGATCTCGCGGGCCGCCGCCTGCGGGTCGCGCTCGGACAGCGCAGCGGCGAGGTCCGCCTTCACCGCGATCGCCGACAGCGAGTGCCCGAGGATGTCGTGCATGTCGCGACCCACTCGGTTGCGCTCCTCCTCGACGGCGACGGCGGCGAGTTCATTCCGCGTGGCATGGAGCAGACGCACTGTCGCGATGTTTCGCGCGAACGCGACCATGAGCACTCCCGTGGAGAGGATGATCAGCGGCATCGCCCAGGCGGGCAGGTCGCCGAGCGGCTTCCAGAGGGCCAGGCCGAAGGCGGCGACGGCGAGCCCGATCACGATCAGCAGCGACTCGCGCGGGCGCATCAGCGAGATCGCATAGGACACGGCCACGTAGGCCCAGAGCCCGGTGAATCCCGAGTCCAGTTCGAGGGCGAACACCGTCGAGAGCAGCAGCAGCGCGGTCGCCGGCGCCCACCGCCAGCGGGCCGGCATCGCCATCGCGATCGGGGCGGACGCCAGGAACAGCACGATGAACACCAGGAGCGCGACGGTCCAGAGCACCGCGGTCGGCGCGGGCTCGCCCTGGATCATCGGGAGCAGGAAGAACAGGATCGTGAAGCCGATGCTGATCGCTGCCCCCGAGTACCAGCGGCGGGCGCCGCGGGCGAGCAGCGCGTCGCGCAGCCAGGCCAGGCCGCGTGCGAACGCGGAGCCGCCCCGGGCGGGGCGAACGGTGCTGCCGTCCGACGGCGAGGGGATCCAGTCCGCGCTGCGGACGGCGCGATCGACATCGCGATGCAGCGCGGCCCGTTCGTCGTCGCGGTTCTGGCTCATCCCCTCATCCTCTCGTGTCCGCTCGGGCGCCGGTACCGCACGCCCGCGCCGGGTCGGTGGCGTGGCGGCCACATCTCGGCGCGGGCGTGCTGTCCGACGATCAGACGCGCTTCGTGTCGCGGCGGAACATCAGCACGGCGAATCCGGTGAAGAGCAGGAACCAGACGACCAGGTTGGGGATCGCCCAGACGTCGGGCGCGGTGCCGATGATCGCCGACTGCGAGAGGTTCGCGATGCCCCACACCGGCGTGAACTTCGCCGCGATCTGCACGCCATCCGGCATCAGCGCGAGCGGGAAGAAGAGCCCGCCCATGAAGCTGAGGATCGGCAGGATCGGGCCGAGGTAGCGCATCGCGTTCTGCGCTGGGAAGGCGTAGCCGACGGCGAGTCCCAGGCTCGTCATCATGAGCGAGCTCAGCCAGGCGAGCAGGCCGGCGAGGACGAGGTTGCCGACCGGAGCGGTGATGCCCAGTGCGGAGCCGAGGATGAGCGTGATCAGCACGGCGATACCGCCGAGCACCAGCCCGCAGAGCACCTTCACCAGGATGTAGACGACGGGGTTCAGCGGCGTCAGCCGCAGCTGCCTGCTCCAGCCCTGGGTGCGCTCGGCGGCGACCGTGACACCGGTCATCGTGCTCGCGACCATGGCGCCGTAGACGGCCATGGAGATCATGATCGGCACGGCCGCCGACATCCCGCCCTGCGCCACGGGCACGTCGCTGATGGGCACGTTCTTGTTCGGCAGGCCGACCATGATCAGCATCGCGACAGGGAAGATGAGCGTGAAGATCACGACGCTGGAGTTGCGGAACAGGCGCTTGAGCTCGACGGAGAGGAAGGTCCAACTGAAGCCTCCGTAGCGGGGCGCGCGCCGGGCGGCCGGATCGATCGCGTCGAGGCGCCCGAGGGTTGCGGTGGTCATGTCATGCTCCTTCGGAGATCTCGGCGTCGGAATCGTCGCCGGTCAGGCGCAGGAACGCCTGCTCGAGGTTCTGGCTGGTGATGGTGATGTCGTGGGCGTCGGTCTGGCCGAGCAGGTGGCGGGCCACGGCATCCGAGTCGCCGGAGCGCACGATCACGCGCGTCCCGCGCACCTCGACCGAGTCGACGCCCGGCAGGCGCAGGAGGGCGGCCTGGTCGGCGTCCGCCCACTCCGCCTCGATCGTGCGCCCTGAGGCCATCGCCTTGATCTCGGCGGTGGTGCCGTTCGCGACGATCCGGCCCTTGCGGATCAGCAGGATGCGGTCGGCGTACTGGTCGGCCTCCTCGAGGTAGTGCGTGGCGAAGAGCACCGTGCGGCCGCGCTGCGCGTCGGCGTGGATGGCCTGCCAGAACGAATGGCGCCCCTCGACGTCCATGCCGGTGGTGGGCTCGTCGAGCACGATCAGGCCGGGGTCCGAGACCAGGGCCATCGCGAAGCGCAGACGCTGCTGCTGGCCGCCGGAGCACTTCGACACACGCCGGTCGGCGATGTCGAGGATGCCGGCACGCTCGAGCGCCGCGTCGATGCCGGTCGTCTGTGCGAACAGCGACGCGGTGAGCTTCATCGTGTCGCGCACCGTGATGTCGCTGAGCAGGCCGCCGGTCTGCATCACCGCCGAGACGAGGCCGCGGCTGATCGCCTGCCGTGGAGTGAGACCGAACAGGCTGACATCGCCGCGGTCGGGCTGCGAGAGTCCGAGCAGCATGTCGATCGTGGTGGTCTTGCCGGCGCCGTTCGGCCCGAGGAACGCGACGACCTCGCCCTGGCGGACCCGCAGGTCGACGCCGTCCACGGCGGTGACGCCCCGGAACGCCTTGGTGAGGCCGGTCGCCTCGATCGCGGGGAGCGTCCGCCGGTCGGCGGGTGCCTGCGGCGCGGCGCTCATGATGGTGGCTGTCTCTGTCATGACTCCAGTCTTCGACGGCGAGGTCGCAGCGCGTCATGAACGATGTCACCGATCGGCCATGACATCCGTCATGCCCGGGCGCGACGGATGCGGCGGTCCGCTCTCGCGAACCGCCGCATCCGTGTCCCGCTCTCAGCCGGCTGCTTCCACCGCCGGGTCGGCGGCCGGCGCCGCCGCCGGCGTGCGCCGGAAGAAGGCCAGCGCGAGCACTCCGCCGACCAGCGCGACCGCCGCTGAGCCGAGGAACGCCGCCGAGTATCCGTCGGTGAGCGCCGGCAGGTCGCCGAGCTGCTCCGCGCCGAAGGAGGCCGCGAGAGCGGTCATCGCGGCGAGACCGAGGGCCGATCCGACCTGATAGCTGGTGTTCACGATGCCCGAGGCCAGTCCGCCCTCGTCGGGACGGGCGGCCGAGATGGCCGTGCCGAGGGAGGGGATGAAGGCCAGCGACATCCCGAGCGCGGCGACCAGTGAGCCGGGCAGCACGTCGACGAGGAAGTTCCCGTCCGGGCGCACCAGCGACAGCCATCCGAGTCCGGCCGCGAGCAGCACGAGGCCGGCGACGATCGGCGTCTTCATACCGAATCGGGCGATCACGCGCGGTGCCAGCACGATCATGCCGACCATGATCAGGGCAGTCATGGGCAGCAGCGCGGCGCCGCTGGGGAACGCGCTGTAGCCGAGCACCTGCTGCAGGTAGAGGTTCAGGAAGAACCACATCGGGATCCACGCGCCACCGAGGAAGAACTGCGCGAGGTTCGCGGCGCCGAGTCGCGGCGCGCGGAAGATCGACAGCGGCATCAGCGGGCTTCGCGAGCGCGCCTGGATCACCAGGAACAGGGCCAGCAGCACCACGCCGCCGCCGATCGCGATCAGCGTCTCGGTCGCCGCCCAGCCCGCCTCCGGGGCACGGACGATGCCGTAGACCAGGGCGCCGAGCCCCAGCGTCGCGGTGAGTGCGCCGAGCAGGTCGACACCGCCGCGGGTGCCGGATGCTCCGCCGGGAAGCAGCGGGCGGGCGGCGAGGACGGCGATGAGCGCGATCGGGATGTTGATGTAGAACACCCACGGCCAGGACGCGTACTGCGTGATCAGGCCGCCGAGGAACACGCCTGCGGTGCCGCCGGCGGGGGCCGCCGCACCGTAGAGGGCGAGTGCGCGGGTGAGGTCCTTCGGGTTCGCGCCGAAGAGCATCATCAGCAGCGTCAGGGCCGATGGGGCGATGAGCGCGGCTCCCGCGCCCTGGACGATGCGTCCGACGAGCTCGATGGTGACGTCGCCGGCCGCCCCGGCGACGAAGGATCCGACCAGCAGGATGATCCAGCCGGTGACGAACAGCCGCCGGGCGCCGAACAGGTCGGAGAGCCGGCCGCCGAGCAGCAGCAGGCCGCCGAAGGCGATGACGTAGGCGTTGAACACCCAGGAGAGCGTGCTCGGCGTGAAGCCGAGGTCCTCCTGCATGCGGGGGAGCGCGACGCCGATGATCGACGTGTCCATGATCACCATGAACTGCGCGATGGCGATGAGTCCGAGCGCCCACCATCGGCGGCGGCTCGGAGCGGGGGATGAGGTCATGATCTTTCTCCAGTCGTGAGGTGTTGGGTCAGTGGGCGTGGACGTGGTGGAGGTGATGCTCAGTGGGAGCCGCCGGTGAGTCTGATGCCTCTACGACGAAGGACCCCGTGCGCACGCGCCCGTCGACCTGGAAGTCGAGGTACAGGAAGTAGCGGCCCGGGGTCGGTGCGGATGCGTGGAAGGCGACCTCCGGGCCGGAGAGGTCGGCGGGCGCGGGGTCTTCACCGAGGGCGTGCACGTGAAGGTAGGCGAGGTCGCCCTCGCGCAACGCGACCAGGTGCCCGAAGGCACCCAGGTACGGCTGGAGGCGCTGCACCGGATGCCCGTGCTCCGAGACCGTGACGGTCAGCACGCCGCCGTCGCCGGTGCGCAGGGCGCCGTCGAGGTGCACGTCCAGCCCGTCGACGGTGACGTGTCGGCGCTCGCCGCGATACTCCGCAGGGCGGAGGTCGCCGGCGACGTCGATCGTGCGAGACAGGGTGACGCCCTCAGCGCCGAGCGGCGTCGCGTCGGCGAAGATGCGGTACGAGCCCGCGGCATCCCACGTCACCGGCGTCGACCAGACACCGGTCGCGGCGTCGAGTGCGGGATGCAGATGACGGTATCCGGTGCCGTCGGTGCGGACCGCGATCAGATGCAGCGCCTTGCCGTGGCTGTGTGCGAAGGCGGTGACCGGCGTGCCGTCGGCGGCGCGGATCGTGAACGTCAGCGTTCCCGCCTCGCCCGCGGCGGTCGGGGCGCTGACGTCGGTCAGCAGATGCCCGCCGCGGGAGATCGTCGTGCCGGTGATGTCCATGTTTCCTCCTCGAATGGGTGCTTCGAAGAGGAAGAACTGAATACCCCCCGGGGGTATTCCGAACTTTCCGAGATCAACCCGGCCGGGCTGCCTCGGCGACCTGAGCCGGGCGGACGCCGGCGTCGTAGACGCGCACCCAGTCGGGGCTCACGGCGACCAGGAGGAACCCGTCCGCGAATGCACGGGAGCCCGGGAATCGGCGCTCGTAGGCGCGACCGAGCCGGTCGCGCTCGGCGCCCGCTGTGATGGTCGCCGAGCCCTCGAACTGCACGCTCACGTCTTCTCGGGTCACGACGACCGCGACCCGAGGTGTCGTGCGCAGGTTGTCCACCTTGCGCGCGGCATCCGGTGTGTTGAAGATCAGGGTGCCGTCATCCAAGGCGGCGAGACCGACGAGCGCGGCCTCCGGAGCGCCGTCGGGCGATACGGTCGCGACGACGCCGCATCCGATCCCGTCGACGAACCGGGCGATCGAGGCGGGGTCGTGCGGATCGGGCGCGGTCACAGTGCGACCGTGCCGCTGATGACGACGTCGGCGCGTCCGCCGACCCAGAGTTCGCCGTCGGCGGAGGTGATGCTCACCCGGCCGCGGCGTCCCATTGCCGTGCCCTGTGCTGCCGTGTACGGCGTCGCGGCGCGACCGGTGGCGGTGAGCCACTGCGCGACTGCTGCGTTCAGACTGCCGGTGACCGGATCCTCCCGAAGCGGTTCGGAACCGTCGGTGAAGAACGCACGCACCTCGAACGCCGTGTCCGACCCTGCGCCTTGCGGCCCGACGACGCCGATATCCCAGCGTCCGGGATGCCGCGAGGCGTCCGGCGCGAGCGCGAGGACGGTCTCGGCACCGTCGAGCAGCAGGCCGACCCATCCAGGTCCGTTGTCGAGCCATTCGGCATCCACGACGCGCTCCCGATCCACGCCGAGGATGCCGGTGACCTCGGCCAGCAGGTTCGGGTCGACGGGGCCGGTGCGCAGCCGCGGGGGAGCGGCGAAGGCGAGGCTCTCGCCGTCGATGCGGACGGGGATCAGACCGGCACGGCACTCCTGCATGAGAGTCGTCGAGTCGGCGGACATGCCACCGGCATCCAACCAGGCGCGCGCGGTGCCGAGCGTCGGATGCCCTGCGAAGGGCAGCTCCGCGCTCAGGCTGAAGATCCGCACCCGGTAATCCGCGTCAGGATCGGTTGGCGGCAGCACGAACGTGCATTCCGAGAGGTTCGACCAAACCGAGAACTGCCGCATCTGCTCGTCGTCGAGTCCTTCGGCGTCGAGCACGACCGCCACCGGATTCCCCGTGCCCGGCTGCTCGCCGAACACGTCAACCTGCCTGAAACGACGCTCCATGTCCCAGACATTAGCGAACGCCGACCATCGCATCGTCTGATGCACACACGGTGGGCCCCGTGGGGCTCGAACCCACGACCCGCGGATTAAAAGTCCGATGCTCTGCCAACTGAGCTAGAGGCCCGTTGTTCCAGTCTAGAGTGCGGGGATGGGCGCGCCGTTCGGGCACCGCGCGTACCCTGGTGCGATGCCTGCGCAGTTCCACCGACCAGAGCGCCGCCCCGCGGCTGCCTTCGACAACCTCGTCGGCTCGCACGATCCGGCCGAGGAGACGCGCATCGCGCACGCCACGGCATCCGCTCTGCTGGCGCGCGTGCGCGCGGACGACAGCGGCGTGAGCGCCGAACGCCTGATCGCGTACACCGGGAAGCACGGGATCGACGAGATCGCGGAGCTGTGGTCGAAGGCTCCTGCGCGCTCGCTGCCGGGTGCGCTCTGGCGACTGTACCTCGTGCAGGCTGCGATCCACGGAGACCCGGCCACGACTGCGCTGCTGTACGAGCGCGGGCGGGTCGAGCTGCGCAGCGCGGATGCCCTGGTCGCCGGCGCTCCGGTCCCCGCGAGCCCCGAGGAGCTCGTGACCCTGATCGACACGATCATGCGCGGAGCATTCCGCGGTGACTTCGCCGTCGCTCTCGATCGTGCGGCGTCCTTCTGCCGGGTGCAGGCCTCCGGAGCCACCCACACCGCCGACGACTACGAGATCACCGAACCGGACCGCGCGAGCGACCTGACCCGCCGCGCCGCGCGGCTGAGCGCCTACGCCGACGACCTCAGCGCATCGGCGAAGTCCTGGAGCTCAGGCACGCTCACCTGAAGCTTCGCGGCGCGGCGGCGCCGCTGCTGGCTGGCCGCCGGGATCAGCGACGTGCGCCCTCATGGATCGATCGTGCGATGTTCTCGGCGTCCGGAGTGCTCACCAACAACTCGTCGAATCCGGTGGCGCCGCGATCGAGGTGCACGCGCAGCAAGGGCAGCCCGCGTGTCATCGAGACCAGACGTCGGGCGCCTGAGGGATGCGTGAAGACTCCCAGCTTCCGGAAGCCGGACACCACGAGCCCGGATCGCATCCCGAGGATCTCCGAGCTCCAGCCCGGTTCGCTGATCGCACCCCGGATGTCCGCCGGCGCGGCCGTGAAGGTGCCTCTGCCGGCCATCGTCGACTCCCAGCCCGGGAATCGGAGTCGTAGCCCCGTGGTCGTGTACTCCAGCGTCGTCATGTCCGCCTCCCGCGTAGAATAGATGCAGCACTGAGAACATTATCAGCTTGATAATAATGGGGGAAGCGGCATGCCAGAAGAATCATCGATCGCGCACGTCGTCCTGCATCCGGTCCGGTTGCGGATCGTCCAGCAGCTGGGCGGACGCAGCCTCACGACCGCCGAGCTGCGGGCCGCGCTGCCGGATGTGACCCAGGCGACGCTCTACCGTCATGTTGCGACGCTCATCGACACAGGCATCCTCACCGTGGTCGAGGAGCGCCGGGTGCGCGGAGCGGTCGAGCGCACGCTGGCGCTGGGGGAGCGCATGGCGCACGTCGACCGCGACGAACTGCGCCGGCTCGACGCCTCCCAACTGAGAACGGCGTTCCTCACCTTCCTCGGAGAGGTGGCTGCGGACTTCGACCGGTTCCTCGCCGGCGACCCGGGCCTGCGGGATCTCTCCGGCTTCGGCCGCACGCCGCTCTACGTCGACGAAGACGATCTCGCCACCATCCAGAAGGGGCTCGGGGAACTGCTGTCCCCGTACCTCGGGGCGAGGGAGGACCGCAGCCGGGTGATGCTGTCGACGGTGCTGACTCCCGACGTGCATTGAGCGCCGCGGCATCCCGCGCTGAGGGGCTCCCGGGAGCCTAAGCTTCAACCATGGCCACCCGATTCGCCCTGATGATCGTGCCCGCGGACGCCGCTGAGGAGCGTGCGGACTACTCCGATTCGTTCCGCGCGGTGGATGCCTCCGCTCCTGCTCTCAGCGTCGGCGAACTCAGCACGCAGCGCGGCGACGGCGTGTTCGAATCCATCGGTGTCGTCGACGGGCATCCGCAGGAGGTCGAGGCGCATGTCACGCGCCTGGCGCACTCCGCAGCGCTGTGCGAGTTGCCCGCCCCGAACCTCGAGCAGTGGCGACAGGCCGTCGCCGTGGCGGCGGCGGAGTGCCCGAAGGGCGAAGCCGTGATCAAGCTCATCCTCAGCCGCGGCGTCGAGCACGGCCCGACGCCGACCGCCTGGGCGACTGCGGCGAAGGCCGGGGACTTCACGGTGCCGCGCACCGAGGGCATCCGTGTCGTCACGCTCGATCGCGGCTATGACATCCGCGCTGCCGAGCGCGCTCCTTGGCTGTTGCTGGGGGCGAAGACCCTGTCCTACGCCGTGAACATGGCCGCGATCCGCGAAGCGCACCGTCGCGGTGCGAACGACGCGGTGTTCCTCAGCAGCGACGGTTACGTGCTCGAGGCCCCGACGGCGTCCCTGATCCTGCGATTCGGCGACCGTTTCGTCACGCCGGCACCGTCAGGCGGCATCCTGCACGGCACGACTCAGCTCAGTGTCTACGAGCACCTCGCCGCGCGAGGCTTCGCGGCCGAGTACGCGCAGATCCCGGCATCCGATCTCGCCGTGGCGGATGCCGCCTGGCTGGTCTCCAGCGTGCGGCTGGCGGCGCCGATCGTGGCGATCGACGACCATGTGCTCGGCATCGATCCGCTGACCGCCGAGCTCAACGCGTTCCTGCTCAGCCCGCGCTGAGGACCGGCCCCGGCGTGCGATGGGCTCGGAGCCGACGGCACACCAGGTCAGGGCTCGGGGGAATACTTCGGCGTCACACGCGTTACACTTGATCGGCCGGGCCGCATAACCCCGGGCTCCAACTTCTGCCGCTTCGAGCGGCCTTCCGCCGAGAGGCGTTCTTGCGGCCCGGTCTTTTCATGTCCGGGCCCGTCAGCCCAGGCCCGCATCCGGTGGGAGATCACGGGTTGGATGCCCGCGGCGAGGCGTGTTGGGCGATCTGCGGAGCCGACACGCCGTCTGGTGGGCGGACGGTCTGTGATTCCCGACGGAGACCAGCCGATCCCGAGCGCACCTTGGCGAGGATCGCAGCTTCGACCACGCCCCAGTCATGCACGATCATCGCGTAGTCGAAGCGCAGCGTCTCGTAGCCGCGAGCGGCGGCCGCGGCATCCCGCATCAGGTCCTTGTGCCGCTCCTTCTCACGCTCGTGGTTGTCGCGGCCGTCGCACTCGATGATCAGCCATCCGCCGTAGACGAAGTCCACCTCGCCGACGCCGCGGATGGAGATCTGCCGGCGAAGACTGATCCCAGACCTGTGCAGCCGCAGCCGGACCAGCGACTCCAGGCCGCTGTCGGCATCACCGCGCGCAAAGTCCAGCAGCCACCGCATCCTCACGGGCAGGTGCTTCCACAGCCAGGCGATGCCCCCGGGCGAGATCTTCGACCACCGCAGTGCGGACTCGTAGGCCGCGAAGAACGTCTCCTCACCGGAGCACTCCGCGATCTGCAGCAGCACGTTGTGTACAGGCGGCAGCTGTCCGACCTTGACCAGCCCCTCGTCCCAGTGCAGCCGGCACCCCTTGCACGCGCCGTGCTCGTTGCCGGCGGTGCCGAGCCAGACGTGCCGCTCGCCGCCTTCAAGGATCCACAATCCATGCATCCGCCCGGCATCCGTGCATCCGGGCACACCGCCGTGCTCGGCAGCGTGCATCATGACTGGATCGATGCCGGGAAGCGCGTACAGGCCCTGCCGGATACGCGTGATCTCGCCGGAGCGCACTGCCGAGGTGAGCTCGCGTTCGGTGACGCCCCGGGTCTTGAGCTCGGATGTGCGGGCGATCCGACCGAATGCGGAGAGAACTGAGACGACGGACATCCCGGTATGGTCGGGGACGCCGAGCATCACCGATGCCCGAATTCCCACGAAATGGGGACAACCGTTCCGATATCGAGTCTGTCCAGGACGAGTCAGTTGCGGGGAATCACCGGTCGCTCGGTCGCCATGTGGCGTGTCGACCGTTCAGGTCGCGTGACATGCCGTGGCGCGGGCGAACGGTCTGTGATCTCCGACCCGGGGCGCCCGGCGGCGGAAATCACCCGAAGCGTCCCGAGACGTAGTCCTCGGTCGCCTGCACCGATGGGGTGGTGAAGATCGTGGCGGTGTCGTCGTACTCGATGAGTTTGCCGGGCTTGCCGGTGCCGGCGATGTTGAAGAAGGCGGTGCGGTCCGAGACGCGGGACGCCTGCTGCATGTTGTGCGTCACGATCACGACCGTGTACTCGTTCTTCAGCTCACCGATGAGCTCCTCGATCGCGTAGGTCGAGATGGGATCCAGGGCTGAGCAGGGCTCGTCCATCAGGATGACCTCGGGCGAGACGGCGATCGCGCGGGCGATGCAGAGGCGCTGCTGCTGGCCGCCGGACAGCCCCGAGCCGGGCTTGTCGAGACGGTCCTTGACCTCGTTCCACAGGTTCGCGCCGACCAGCGACCGCTCCACGAGCGCGTCCTCGTCCGACCGCGACATCCGCTTGTTGTTCAGCTTCACGCCGGCGAGCACGTTCTCCTTGATCGACATCGTCGGGAACGGGTTCGGGCGCTGGAACACCATGCCGACCTGCCGGCGCACGAGCACCGGGTCGACGCCGGGGGCGTACAGGTCGCGACCGTCGAGCAGCACCTCGCCCTCGACCCTGGCACCGGGGATGACCTCGTGCATGCGGTTCAGGGTGCGCAGGAAGGTCGACTTGCCGCATCCGGACGGGCCGATGAAGGCGGTCACGCTGCGCGGCTGGATGTCGAGGGAGACGCCCTCGACGGCGAGGAAGTCGCCGTAGTAGACGTTGAGGTCGTTGACTTCGATGCTCTTGGACATTTCGGGTTCCTTGTCTGAAAACCTACGCTCAGCGGCCCTTGGCCGGGGCGAAGAACTTGGCGATGAGGCGGGCGATGAGGTTGAGCGCCATGACGATGAGGATCAGGACGAGCGCGGCGGCCCAGGCCCTGTTCACGTACGCCTCGGGCGGGATGCCCTGGTTCATGTACTGGGTGTAGACGAAGACCGGCAGGGTCATCATGCGGCCGTCGAACAGGTTGTAGTTCATCGATGCGGTGAACCCTGCGGTGATCAGCAGCGGGGCGGTCTCGCCGATGACGCGGGCGATGGCCAGCATGACGCCGGTCACGATGCCGGCGATCGACGTCGGCAGGACGACCTTGAGGATCGTCAGCCACTTCGGCACGCCCAGTGCGTACGAGGCCTCGCGCAGCTCGTTCGGCACCAGGCGCAGCATCTCTTCGCTGGAGCGCACGACGACCGGGATCATCAGCACGGCCAGCGACAGCGCGCCCATGATGCCGAGGCGGATGCCGGGTCCCATGATCAGCGCGAACAGGGCGTAGATGAACAGACCGGCGACGATCGACGGGATGCCGGTCATCACGTCCACGAGGAACGTGATGCCACGGGCGAGCCTGCCGCGACCGTACTCGACGAGGTAGATCGCGGTGAGCAGGCCGATCGGGATCGAGATCACCGCCGCGGTGAGCGTGATCTCGACGGTGCCCATGATGGCGTGCAGCGCGCCACCGCCTTCGCCGACCACGTTGCGCATCGAGCTGGAGAAGAACTCGGCGGACAGCCCCTTGACGCCGTTCTCGATGACGGTGATCGCGACCGAGACCAGCGGGACCATGGCGAGCAGGAAGGCGCCGCTGACCAGGCCGGTGACGACCCGGTCGGTGGCCTTGCGGCGCCCCTCCACCACCGTGGAGATCACGGCGATGAGCAGGATGTACAGCAGCGCGGCGACGATCAGCCAGCCGGCGAAGTTGAATCCGCCGCCGCTGACGGCGACCACCCCGAAGACGGCGCCGGAGACGACGAGAGCGAGGCCGAGGATGGCCCACGGGCTCCACGCCGGCAGGTGTCCGTTCGTGATGCGCATCGGGGTGGCGGGCGCCGGGGCGACCGGGGGAGTGGCGGTGAGGGTCATGTCAGTTGGCTCCCGAGAATTCCTTGCGGCGGTTCACGATCCAGCGGGCGGCGGCGTTCACGAGGAACGTGACCACGAAGAGGATGAGGCCGGTCGCGATCAGCACGTTGACGCTGAGACCGTAGGCCTCGGGGAAGGTCTGCGCGATGTTGGCGGGGATGGTGTTGGGGTTCTGAGCCGTGAGCAGTCGCCAGGTGATGCCGCCCGACGCGGAGAGCACCATGGCGACGGCCATGGTCTCGCCGAGGGCGCGGCCCAGACCCAGCATGGCGGCCGAGACGATGCCGCCGCGGGCGAAGGGGAGCACCGCCATGCGGATCATCTCCCAGCGGGTCGCGCCGAGGGCCAGGGCGGCCTCCTCGTGCAGCGGCGGGGTCTGCAGGAAGATCTCGCGGCAGATGGCGGTCATGATCGGCAGCACCATCACGGCCAGCACGATCGCGGCGGTGAGGATGCTGCGGCCGGAAGGGTTCCCGTCGAAGAGCGGGATCCAGCCCATGTTCTGGTTCAGCCAGGTGTAGACCGGCAGCGCCGCAGGGGCCAGTACCGCGATGCCCCAGATGCCGAAGACGACCGAGGGCACGGCGGCCAGCAGGTCGACGACGTAGCCGAGACCCTGCGCGAGCCGGCGCGGAGCGTAGTGCGAGATGAACAGCGCGACGGCGATCGAGAGCGGCACCGCGAACAGCAGCGCGAGCGCCGCGGCCCAGACCGTGCCGAACGCGAGCGGTGCGACGTAGGCCCAGAAGTCGCTCTTGAGGATCGTGGCGTCCTCGGGGGTCGCGGTGAGCCCGGGGATGGACTGCACGACCAGGAACACCGCCACGGCGGCCAGGGTGACGAGGATCATCGACCCGGCGAACAGTGCCGCCCCGGAGAACCAGCGGTCACCCGGCCGCTGCTTCGCGGTCGCCGCCGGTGCGGCGGCCTTCGCGGTGGTGGTCATCGAGGGCTCCTCGTGTGGTGTCGGGTGGGTTGTGTGCCTGCGGCGGGGCGGGGGGCGCCGGGGGGGGGGCGGGGGGGGGCGGGGGGGGGGGGGGCGCGGGGCGGGGGGGCGGGGGGGGGGGGGCGCCCCCCCCCGCCGCGGTGGATCACTTGGTGACGATCAGGTCGACCGCAGCCTGGGCCTTGGTGCGCAGGTCGTCGGAGATGGGGGCGCTGCCGGATGCCTCGGCGGCGGCCTTCTGGCCGTCGGCGCTGATCGCGACGTTGAAGAAGCCCTTCACCAGCGCGGCCTTGGCCGGGTCGGCGTACTCCTCGCAGCCGATCAGGTAGCTGACCAGGACGATCGGGTACACGCCCTCCTTGTCGGAGGTGCGGTCCAGCTTGATGGCGAGGTCACCGTCGGCGCGGCCCTCCTCGAGCGGCGACTCGTCGACGATGGCCGCGGCGGCCTCGGGCGAGTAGCCGACGAACTTGTCGCCGACCTTCACCTGCACGGTGCCGAGCTCGCCGGCGCGCGACGCGTCGGCGTAGCCGATGGTGCCCTTGCCGCCCTCGACGGCCTGGACGACGCCCGAGGTGCCCTGGGCGGCCTCGCCGGCCTTGATCGGCCACTCCTCGACGGAGCCGTGGGTCCAGGCCTCAGGAGCGGCGGCGGCGAGGTAGTCGGTGAAGTTGCCCGTGGTTCCGGACTTGTCGGCGCGGTGCACGGGGTTGATCGCCAGGTCGGGCAGCTTCGCGTCGGGGTTCGTCGCGACGATCGCCGGGTCGTTCCACTTGGTGACGGTGCCGGCGAAGATGCCCGCGAGGGTCTTCGGGTCGAGGTCGAGCTTGTCGACGCCGTCGACGTTGAAGATGACGGCGATCGGCGAGATGTATGCCGGGACCTCGATGATGGGCGAGTCTGCGGCGCAGCCCTTGAACTCCATCGAGGACAGCTCGTCGGTCTTGAACGCGCGGTCCGAACCGGCGAACGTGTACGCGCCGGCGGCGAACGACTCGCGACCGGTGCCGGAGCCCTGCGGGTCGTAGTCGACGGTCACGTCGGGGTTCGAGGTCTGGAACGACTTCGTCCAGGCCGAGATCGCGACTTCCTGCGAGGTCGCGCCGCCGCCGACGAGGTTGCCGCTCAGGGCGGGGCCGGCAGGCGTGTCGGATGCTGCGGGCGCTGCGCTCTCGTTCGCGGCACAGCCGGCGAGGGCGAGGGCGGCGATGGCGCCGACGGCGCTGATTCGAGCGATGCGGGAGATCTTCACTGTGGATCCGTTCGATCGTGGGTGGGTTTCGGGCCCGGTGCAGGGCACACAGTGACGTTAGGAGTGACGGTTAACGAGACTGTCCCGTGCGGGTGAACGGAAGGTGAACGACTGGCGGCGCGGAGAAGACGACCCGCGGGAAATCAGACCTGAGGGTCGTGCGTCTCGATCGAGATGATGCCCGAACCGGGGTTGCTCGCGGAGAGGTGCACGACGGAGAACGCGCCCGGCTCGAGCGCGCTCGCACTGGCGACGTAGGAGCCGTGGATGGTCCCGGTGGCCATGGCGATCTCCGACAGGATGTCGGGCAGCACCGGCCCGTGGCTGCAGATCACGGCGGCCTCGCGCAGCCGGACGCGCTTGCCGATGACGCTGCGCAGGTCGGCCGTCCCGGCCTCCCAGGCGTCCTGGCCGATGAGTCCGGTCTTCTTCGCCTTGATGCCCAGGGCCTTGGCGAGGGGCTTCACCGTGCGCGCGCAGCGCACCGCATCGCTGGTGACGATCTTCGTCACCCCGAATGCGCGGAGCGGGCCGACGATCGCCTTGGCCTGTGCTTCACCGCGTCCGGTCAGCGGGCGCTCGGCGTCGACGCCGTTCCAGTCGGCCCTCGCGACGGCCTTGCCGTGCCGGAGCGCGATCAGCGGGAAGGTCTGCAGCACGCCGTCGTCGACCAGGCTCGCGAAGTTGTCGAGGATCTCGGTGTCGACCGGATAGCTGAGATGGGCGCGGGCCTTCTTCAGGCTGACCCACTCGATCGCGGCGATCTCGTGGTTGGGCACGAACGTGGACGCCCGGATCGCGTCATCCGTGGCCTCGCCGGCCCAGTAGTGCACGACCTTCTGCCGCTTGGGCTTGAGGAAGTAGCGGCTCACGCCCACCGGCACGCCGAGTGTCACCCGGATGCCGGTCTCCTCATGCACCTCGCGCACGGCCGTCTCGGCGAGCGTCTCACCGGGATCGACCTTCCCCTTGGGCAGCGTCACGTCCTGGTACTTCGTGCGGTGGATCAGCAGGATGCGCAGCTTGCCCTCGACGAGCCGCCACACCACGCATCCGGCCGCGTAGACGGCCTTGTCCGACGCCAGCGCGATCGTGGCGGGGATCATCGCACCGAGCGCTTGCGCCGACGGCGCTGGATCTGGACCATGGTCTCATCCTGCAGGTCGGTGAGCGGGTTGCCATGCGCATCCTCGGTGTGGCGCGTCCAGACGCCGTCCGCCTCGAGATGCCAGGAGTTCGTGCCGTCGTCCATCGCGCGGTCGAAGAGCGTCGTGAGCTCCTGCACGTGCGCTTCGTCGGTGACGCGCACCAGAGCCTCCACGCGACGGTCGAGATTGCGGTGCATCATGTCGGCGCTGCCGATGTACACCTGCGGGTCGCCGTCGTTCTCGAACGCGAAGATCCGGGAGTGCTCCAGATAGCGACCGAGGATGCTGCGCACGGTGATGTTGTCACTGACACCCGGCAGATCCACGCGCAGGCTGCAGATGCCGCGCACCCACACGTCCACCTGCACGCCGGCCTGGCTGGCGCGGTAGAGCGCGTCGATGATCTGCTCGTCGACCATCGAGTTGACCTTGATGCGGATGTGGGAGGGCTTGCCCTTCTCGGCGTTGGCGCGCTCCTTGTCGATGAGCCGCAGCAGTCCGCGGCGCAGGTGCAGCGGGGCGACCAGCAGGCGCTTGAACTTCTTCTCGATCGCGTAGCCGCTGAGCTCGTTGAACAACCGGGTGAGGTCGCGGCCGACCTGCGGGTCGGCGGTGAACAGGCCGAAGTCCTCATAGATGCGGCTGGTCTTGGGGTTGTAGTTGCCGGTGCCGACGTGCGAGTAGTGCCGCAGTACGCCGTCCTCCTCGCGGATCACCAGGGCCAGCTTGCAGTGCGTCTTCAGCCCGACCAGCCCGTACACGACGTGAACGCCGGCCTTCTCGAGCTTGCGCGCCCAGACGATGTTGTTCGCCTCGTCGAAGCGGGCCTTCACCTCGACCAGCGCCAGCACCTGCTTGCCCGCCTCGGCCGCGTCGATGAGGGCCTGCACGATCGGGCTGTCGCCCGAGGTGCGGTACAGGGTCTGCTTGATGGCGAGCACATGCGGATCACGGGCGGCCTGCTCGAGGAACGCCTGCACACTGGTCGCGAACGACTCGTACGGATGGTGCACGAGCACATCCGCCTTGCCGATCGACTTGAACATGTCGGGGCGCTCGTTGCTGTCGCCGGGCTGGAAGGCCACCGCGGTGGTGGGCACATGCGGCGGGTAGCGCAGGTCGGGCCGGTCGATGCGCGACAGGTCGAACAGGCCGCGCAGGTCGAGCGGCCCCGGCAGGCGGTAGACCTCCTGGTCGGTGATGTCGAGCTCCTTGAGCAGTAGCTCGAGGGTCACCTCGTCCATGTCGTCGGTGATCTCCAGGCGGATCGGCGGGCCGAACCGGCGCTTGAGCAGCTCGGCCTCGAGAGCCTGGATGAGGTTCTCGGACTCGTCCTCCTCGACCTCGACGTCCTCGTTGCGGGTGAGGCGGAAGGCGTGGTGGTCGAGCACCTCCATGCCGGGGAACAGATCGCCGAGGTGGTTGGCGATGAGTTCCTCGAGACGGATGAAGCGCAGGATCTCCCCGCCGCCGGGCACGGCGACGAAGCGCGGCAGCATGGGCGGCACCTTGAGTCGCGCGAACTCCTGACGCCCCGTGCGGGCGTTGCGGATGCGGATGGCGAGGTTCAGGGACAGGCCGGAGATGTACGGGAACGGATGCGCCGGATCGACCGCGAGCGGCATCAGCACCGGGAACACCTGGGCCTGGAAGTAGTCGCCGAGCGATTCGCGCTCGGGCTCGGTGAGGTCGTCCCACTCGGTGATCTCGATGCCGGAGTCGGCGAGGGCGGGCTTGACCTGCGTGGTCCACACGTCGGCATGCCGCAGCTGCAGCGCGTGCGCGTCGGCCGAGATGTCGGCCAGCACGTCGGTGGGGGCGCGACCGACGTTGGTCGGCACGGCGAGGCCGGTGAGGATGCGGCGCTTGAGGCCGGCCACGCGCACCATGAAGAACTCGTCGAGGTTGCTCGCGAAGATCGCGAGGAAGTTCGCCCGCTCGAGCTCGGGGAGCGTGGGGTCCTCGGCGAGTTCGAGCACGCGCCGGTTGAACGCCAGCCAGCTCAGCTCGCGATCGAGGTACCGGTGATCGGGCAGCAGTGAGTCGGGTTCCTCGATGGCGTCGAAGTCGTCGTCCTCGGCATCGCCGAGCCCGGAGTCTGCCAGTAGGGGATCGATCATGGGTACATCCTTGCACCGACCGATGACAGGGCGGTTAACGGATGACGCTCACTCGTCCGCGGCATCCTCGTCGTAGACGTTGAAGCGGTAGCCGACGTTGCGCACGGTGCCGATGACCTGCTCGGCGTCGCCGAGCTTCGCGCGCAGGCGCCGCACATGCACGTCGACGGTGCGCGTGCCGCCGAAGTAGTCGTAGCCCCAGACCTCGCTGAGCAGCTGCTCGCGGGTGAACACCCGCGACGGATGCGTGGCGAGGAAGTGCAGAAGCTGGAACTCCTTGTAGGTGAGATCGAGTGGACGGCCGTGCAGCTTCGCCGAGTAGGACTGCTCGTCGATCGTGATCCCGGATGCCTGCACCCGCACCGGCTCCGCGGATTCGGCGGCCCGCGTCAGCGCGAGCCGGATGCGGGCGTCGATCTCGGCGGGGCCGGCGGTGTTCAGCAGCACGTCGTCGAATCCCCAGTCGGAGGCGATCGCCGACATCCCGCCCTCGGTGATGACCAGCAGCACCGGCGTGCGCTCACCAGTGGTGCGCAGCAGCCGGCAGAGGGCCTTCGCGGCAGCGAGATCGGTGCGGCCGTCCACCAGCAGCAGATCGGCTTCCGGGGCGGAGAGCAGGTGACCGGCGTCGGCGGGATGGGGGCGCACGGCATGGGTGAGGAACTCGAGCGCGGGCAGCACAGCATCCGCATCCGAGGTCAACACCAGCAGCCGGGCCACCTGCCCATGCTATTCAGTCTGGAGTGAGAGGATGGGACGCATGACCGAACCAGCACTGGCGCCGCGGAACGCGTATGTGGGTGTGTACGTGGTGTGGGGGATCGCCCTGGTCACGTCCATCGTGCTGGGCATCGCCCTTCCCGAAGACGATCGCGTGCCCTGGATGCTGGTGGCGTTCGGCGTCGTCGTGCTGCTCTCGTTCGCGGTTCAGTTGTGGTTCGGCAGGGTCGAGGGATTCATCGTCCGCGTCTCGGCGAGCGTGATCGGGGCGCTGCTGATCATGGGCCTCATCTCGGTCGGTTTCGGGCTGGCGGCGCTCATCCCGACCGTTTAGCCGCGGTGCGCCGCGTGAGCAGATAGAGTGAGTGTCATGGACGTCGTCGCGCTCGAATTCTTCTTCCTCGGTCTGCTCGGCCTGGCGAGCCTCGCGATCGCCTTCGTCTCGGTCGTGGTGCTGGTCAACCTGTTCCGCGGCCAGCGCTGACCGGATCGTGTTCGATCTGCCCACAGATCTCCCCGCCGACCTGGTGCCGCTGTCGTGGCTGCTCGGCGTGTGGGAGGGCACGGGCGTCATCGACTACACCGCGGGTGAGCAGCACCTGCAGGGCGAGTTCTCGCACCGCGTGAGCTTCAGCCATGACGGCGGCCCGTTCCTGAACTACGCGGCCACCGCGTCGTTCCTCGGCGGTGACGCGCCCGTGCCGCTGCTCGCCGAGAGCGGCTTCTGGCGGATCGGGCGCACTCACGGCGACGCCGACCCCGGTCCGGCCCTGCTTCCGCCGACCGCGGATGCCGCGCCGCGCACCGCCGCCGACGTCGAGCGGCTGCGCACCGAGCAGGGCTTCCCGCTCGAGGTGTCGCTCGCGCACTCGGACGGCACGCTCGAGCTGTACCTCGGCCGCATCGACGGCCCCCGCATCGACATCGCCACCGATGCCGTGGTGCGCACGGCGGGTGCCAAGCCGTACGCCGCCGCATCCCGCATGTACGGTCTGGTCGACTCGCACCTGCTCTGGGCGTGGGACATCGCGGCGTTCGGCTCACCGCTGGCCTCGCATGCCTCGGCGAGATTGGCGAAGGTATGACTCCCGACGCGTTCGCGGCCCTGCCCGGCGCAGTGCGCGACGGCGACACGATCTCGCACTTCGGCGACCCCATCGGCGAACAGCGCCGCCTGGCATCCGGTTCGGCCGTCGTGCCTCTCGGCGACCGCACGGTCATCGAGGTCGCGGGGGAGGACCGGCTGACCTGGCTGGACTCGATCACCTCGCAGGCGCTCACCGGCCTGCGCCCCGGCGACAGCACCGAACTGTTCGTGCTGGACCCGCAGGGGCGCATCGAGCACGACGCCGGTGTCCTCGAGGACGGCTCGTCCGTGTGGCTGATCGCCGACTCCGGCGACGCCGAGGGCCTGGCCGCCTGGCTGCAGCGGATGGTGTTCCGCTCGCGCGCGGTGGTCACGCTGCGTCCCGAGCTCGCGCTGGTCGGGTTCGTCGACGGAGGCTCGGCCGCCGAAGCGGTCGTGGCGGATGCCCCGAACGGCGTGCCCCTGGTGTGGGCCGACCCCTGGCAGCAGGTGCAGCCCGGCGGTTTCCAGTACTCGCAGGTCGTCGAGCATCCCGGCACGGAGCTGGCGTGGCGCGTCGCGATCGTGACGGACCCGTCGTCGCTCGCGGGCGGGGAGGTCGCCGGCGCGCTCGCCGCGGAGGCGCTGCGCATCGCGGCCTGGCGGCCGCGCTGGAGTTTCGAGGTCGACGAGAGGTCGATCCCGCACGAGGCCGACTGGATCCGCAGCGCGGTGCACCTGAACAAGGGCTGCTACCGCGGGCAGGAGACGGTCGCCAAGGTGCACAACCTCGGGCATCCTCCGCGCCGTCTGGCGCTGCTGCACCTCGACGGCAGCGACGCCGTGCTGCCGGAGCCCGGCGCGCCGGTCTTCGCCGGCGACGCGGAGGTCGGACACGTGACCTCGTCCGCCCGTCATCACGAGGACGGCCCGATCGCGCTGGCGATCCTGTCGCGGCGTGCGCCGATCGGCGACCTCGTCGTGCGCGCAGACGGCGTCGACATCGCCGCCGCTCAGCAGGTGATCGTCCCGGCCGACGCCGGTGCCACTGCCGAGGTCCCTCGGCTCACCCGCCTCTCCCGCCGCCCGGCGGGGCAGGATCCTCGCAGCGCCTGAGGGCCCCGAGACCAGGCGAGCCGGCATCGCGCCTCGCGCGGCCCTTCCGCGCTCGCGCTGCGTGAGGACGCGCCGCGCAAGCCGAAGGTCGCAGCGCGACGCCCGGTGGAGGTCGCGAAGTGCCGCGCGACGGCCCGCTCCGTCGGGCTTCGCGCCTCGGATAGCCTTGCCGGATGTCCGACACAGTCAAGACCCGCGTCCTCTGGGATGACCTGCCCGCCGACCTGCGCGCCGAGGTCGAGCGTGTGCTCGGAGGCGATGTGGTCTCGGCACGGAGCCAAGCGGGCGGATTCTCACCGGGCAGCGCCGATCGCGTCACGACGGAGAACGGACGTCGTGCGTTCGTGAAGACCGTGCACCGTGACCGCAACGAGGGGGCGTACGACCTGCACCGGCGCGAGATCGACGTGATGCGTCTCATCCCCGCCGAGGTGAGCGCGCCGGCACTGCTCGGGGCCGTGGTGACGGAGGACTGGGCTGCACTCGTGCTCGCCGATGTCGACGGAAGCCATCCCGGGCGGCTGCAGGACGGCTCCGAGGTCGTCGCCGTGCTCGACGCCTTCTCGACATTCCCCCGGCTCGACGGAGTCGCGCGTGCGTCCCTGCCGGCGGCGGAGAGCGAACTGATCGACGAGCGGGACAGCTGGCAGACGATCGATGCGCAGGGCATCGAGCTGCCGGACTGGGCGGCCGCGAATCGCGGACGGCTTCGCGCCGCAGCTGAACGGGTGCTCGAGGTGGTGACCGGTGAGCATCTGCAGCACTTCGACGGCCGAGCGGACAACGTGCTGATCGATGCCGACGGCCGAGCATGGATCATCGACTGGCCGTGGGCGTCGGTGGGCGCGCGCTGGCTGGACGGGCTGTTCTACCTGCTCGACGTGAGGCTGCGCGGTGAGGCCGCCGACGTCGAGGAACTGCTGGCGCAGCATCCGCTCTTCGACGGGGTCGCCGAGGCCGACGTCGACTCGGTGCTTGCGGCCGTGACCGGCAGGTTCTTCGTCAAGGCGCAGTCGCCTGCGCCGCCGAACATGCCCACGCTGCGCGCGTTCCAGTACCGCGAGGCCATCGCCGGGATGGAGTGGCTTCGCGAGCGCTGGACCCGACCTCAGAGGTCGTAGGCGGGCGCGACGGTCCGCCAGGGCACCGTCAGCTCGCCGAGGCGCCAGCGGCGCCGATCGCCGAGCACCAGCACGCCCTGGTCGCGCAGGGCGGTGGCCACGGCGATGAACCGCTGCGCCGCGCCGAAGGCCGACAGGGGAGCAGCGCGGTCCCACTCCCGGTCCAGCGCGGTGAGCAGCTCGTGCACGCGTTCGCCACGGACGTTGCGGTGGATGAGGGCTTTGGGCAGTCGCTCCGCGACGATGCTCGGACGCTCGAGATCGGCGAGCTTCAGCGAGATCGTGAAGCGCTGCGGGATTCCGTGCTCGTCGATCTCGATCCATGACGCGATGCGTCCGATCTCGTCGCACGTGCCCTCGAAGAGCAGTCCGCCGTGCGCGAGGCGTGACGTCATCCGGCCCCAGGCGTCGGGCACCTGTGCCTCGTCGTACTGTCGCAGCACGTTCATGGCCCGGATCACCGCCGGCCTGCGTCCGTCGGGCAGCGGCACCTCGAACCCGCCGCGCGTGAACGAGACGGGCAGATCAGCGGGGAACGAGGTCGCTCCCGCCCGAACCTCCTCGAGCTGCCCCCGTGCGGTGGCCACGCGTTCCGGATCGAGTTCCAGGCCGAGCACCGAGGCATCCTCGCGCACCTTGCGCAGTCGCCGCGCCAACTCGAACGCCGTCACCCCGCTTGCCCCGAACCCCAGGTCGATCACCAGCGGGTCCGCCGCCTTCCGGAACGCCTCCGACGCCGCGATCGCCCGATCGTTCCGTCGCAGCCGGTTCGTCCCCGTCGTCCCCCGCGTCGCCTGCCCGATCACTCCCGCCATGTCTCGATTCTCCCAAACGCTGCAGGAGCTCCCAATTTCCCAGAGGCCTCCGCCCCGCATACCCCACCCCCAAGAGGGGGCGCCCTTCTCCACACGCACGAGGGCGCAGTGACGTTCCCGAAGCGAACATCGGGAGGGGCCCGCGAAGCGGGAAGGAACCCGCTTTGCGAGCGCAGGGAACGTCACGGAGCCCGCCCCGGAGGATCCGCCCATCACAGTCATCGCAAGAAACAGAAAACTGCCCCAGGATAAACTGACTCACATGACGCGCACCCTCATCCTGCTCCGCCATGGCCAGAGCGAATGGAACGAACTCAACCTCTTCACCGGCTGGGTCGACGTCCGTCTCACCGAACAGGGCAAGGCCGAGGCGCGCCGCGGCGGCGAACTGCTGGCCGAGTCGGGTCTGCTGCCCGACGTGCTGCACACCTCGCTGCTGAGCCGTGCGATCCAGACCGCGAACATCGCGCTGGACACCGCCGACCGTCTGTGGATCCCGGTGACCCGCTCGTGGCGTCTGAACGAGCGTCACTACGGCGCCCTGCAGGGCAAGGACAAGGCGCAGACCCTGGCCGAGTTCGGCCCGGAGCAGTTCCAGCTGTGGCGCCGGTCCTTCGACGTGCCGCCGCCGCTGCTCGACGACGCGAGCGAGTTCAGCCAGGTCGGCGACCCCCGCTACGCGGACATCGACGGCGACATCCCGCGCACCGAGTCGCTCAAGCTCGTCATCGACCGTCTGCTGCCGTACTGGGAGTCGGCGATCGTGCCCGATCTGAACGCGGGCAAGACGGTGCTGGTCACCGCGCACGGCAACTCCCTGCGCGGCCTGGTGAAGCACCTCGAGGGAATCAGCGACGACGACATCGCCGAGCTGAACATCCCCACCGGCATCCCGCTGGTCTACGAGCTCGACGACAACAACGTCCCCGCCGGTCCCGGCCGCTACCTCGATCCCGAGGCGGCAGCCGCCGGCGCCGCCGCCGTCGCGGCGCAGGGCGACAAGAAGTAGGCGCACGCATACGAGAGGAGGGGCGGATGCTGCAGCATCCGCCCCTCCTCTCGTATCCGCCGGTCAGGCGTGACCCGAGCCGGTCTCCTCCTGCTCCTGCGCCTCGGCGGCGAGGGTGATGTCCTCCTCGTCGACCGCCCAGTCGCCGGTGGCGAGATAGACGACCTTCTTCGCGACGGCGACCGCGTGGTCGGCGAAGCGCTCGTGGTAGCGGCTGGCGAGCGTGGCATCCACGGTCGCGGTCGCCTCGCCCTTCCAGTTGTCGCTGAGAACCTTCTCGAATACGCGCGCGTGCAGCTCGTCGACGTCGTCGTCCGCGTTTCGGATGGCGTCGGCCAGGCGCAGGTCCTGCGTGCGCAGCAGCTCGGCGAGGGTGCGGGCGATCTCGACGTCCAGCTCGCCCATCCGGGTGAAGGTGCTCTTCAGACCCTTCGGGATGGCGCGCTCAGGGAACCGCAGGCGGGCCAGCTGGGCGATGTGCTCGGCCATGTCGCCCATCCGCTCCAGGGACGCGCTCACGCGCAGCGCGGTGATGACGATGCGCAGGTCGCGGGCGACCGGCTGCTGGCGGGCGAGGATCTCGATGGCGCGCTCGTCGAGGTTGACGGCCATCTCGTCGATCCGCGCGTCATCGGCGATGACCTCCTCGGCGAGAGAGACGTCGCTGGTCGCGAAGGCGCGGGTCGCCTTGTCGATCGAGACGGTCACGAGCTCGGCGATCTCGACCAGCTGGGCCTGCAGATCCTCGAGGGACTGGTGGAAGACTTCGCGCATTGTCGGCGCAACCTTTCGTCGTGGACCCGGGCTGGTGCCGCCGGGTGAGAGGCGCGCGCAGCGCCTGCGGCACGCCCTGGGCGATTGTGTCCGCCGAAGGTTAACGGACGGTGCCCGGCATGTGAACAGTATGCCGTGCACCCGCGGAAGTCCGGGCGAACGGCAGGTGACCTGCTCATTGCGGCTCTACGCTGGTGGCATGACCTCGCCCGATCTCGCGCTGTTCGCCCTTGCCGTCGGCGCGATCATCGGAGCTGGCCTGGTGCTGCTCGTGGGCTGGGCCTATCGCGCGCGCGCCCAGGCCGCCGAGGAGACCTCACAGGCCGTCCCGACCGGCACGATCGACGTGCTCGCGAGCATGGACGATGCGGCCTGCGTGCTGGATGCCTCGGGGCTGGTGCTCGCGGTCTCGCAGGCGGCGGCCCGTTTCGGCATCGAGGCGGGCGCGGTGCTCGAGAACGCCGAGCTGCGCCAGCTGGTGCGCGCGGTGCGGCAGTCCGGGGGCAGCGCGACCGAGACGCTGCGCATCTCCCGCGGCGGGGTGCGGCTGGATCCGCGTCTGGTCGCCGCGCGCGCGAGCGCGATGGGCGCACGGCTCACGCTGCTCGTGATCCGGGATGTCACCGAGCAGGAGCGGCTCGATCAGATGCGCAACGACTTCGTCGCGAACACCAGCCACGAGCTGAAGACTCCCGTGGGTGCGGTGACTCTGCTCGCCGAGGCGATCGAGTCGGCGGCCGACGACCCGGAGCAGGTGCGGAAGTTCGCCGCGCGCATCCAGGCCGAGGCGGGCCGCCTCGGACAGCTCACCGGTCGCATCATGAGCCTGTCGCGGCTGCAGTCCTCCGACGGGCTGGCCAACCTGCGTCCGGTCTCGCTCGACGAGGTGATCGCGTCATCCATCGAGGCGCACGGGGTGCAGGCGGACTCCGCCGCCGTCGAGCTGGTCCGCGGCGGTGACCGGGGGGCCTGGGTGCTCGGCGACGCGCAGATCCTCATCGAGGCGGTCGGCAACCTGGTCGTGAATGCGATCGCGTATTCGCCGCAGGGGTCGCGCGTCGGCGTCGGCGTCCGGGTGGAGGGCGAAGTCGTGGAGATCGCAGTGACCGATCAGGGCATCGGCATCGCCGAGGCCGATCGTGAGCGCATCTTCGAGCGCTTCTATCGCGCCGATGAGGCGCGCTCTCGCCGCACCGGCGGCACGGGTCTCGGCCTATCGATCGTGAAGCACGCCGCGCAGCGGCATGGCGGCGAGGTGCGGCTGTGGTCCCGCCCAGGGCGCGGATCGACCTTCACCATCCGGCTGCCGCGCATCGAGGCACCGGGGAGTGATCAGACGGGCAAGAAGAAGAAAAAGAAGAAGCGGGCGAAGAAGGACGTCGCCGCCCGCACCCGGAACGGAGAGAACGCATGACCCGCATCCTGCTCGTCGAGGACGAACCCGACCTCGCGGACCCGCTGGCGTACCTGCTGCGCCGTGAGGGCAACGAGGTCGAGATCGCCGAGGACGGACCAGGCGCCCTCGCCGCGTTCCGCGAGCGCGGAGCGGACATCGTGCTGCTCGACCTGATGCTGCCGGGGATGCCGGGCACCGAGGTCTGCAAGCAGATCAGGCAGTCCTCCGCGGTGCCGATCATCATGCTGACGGCCAAGGACTCCGAGATCGACATCGTGGTGGGGCTGGAGCTCGGCGCCGACGACTACATCACCAAGCCGTACTCGTCGCGCGAACTGCTCGCCCGTATGCGCGCCGTGCTGCGCCGTGCCGTCCCCGACGAGGACGAGCTCGAGGAGCGGGTGCTCGAAGGAGGCCGGGTCAGCCTCGACATCGACCGGCACACCGTCACTGTGGCCGGCGAGCAGATCAACATGCCGCTGAAGGAGTTCGAGCTGCTCGAGGTGCTGATGCGCAACTCCGGTCGTGTGCTCACCCGCGGTCAGCTGATCGACCGCGTCTGGGGCAGCGACTACTTCGGTGACACCAAGACCCTCGACGTGCATATCAAGCGCATCCGCTCGCGCATCGAGGAGAACCCCTCCGAACCGGTCATGCTCGTCACCGTGCGCGGACTGGGGTACCGCTTCGAGGGCTGAGCCCGGGGGAGACGACGAAGGCCGGCCCGCATCGCGGGCCGGCCTTCGTCGTGGAAGCAGATGCTAGGACGCGGGCGTCTCGGCGGGCGTCGGCATGACCGGGGCATCCTCCGGCACCAGGTCGGAGTAGTACGGCAGCGTGCCGTCGAGCACGGGCACGTCAGCGCTGCGGCCGGTCGAGTCACCGGACTGGAACAGCACCTTGACGGTGGCTCCGGGGTGCACGTTCAGGTCGTCGATGCGCAGCGGGTCCTCGTCGGCGCCGAGGCTGACGCGCTCGCCCGCCGGGACATCGACCTCGAACGGGTCGTGGCCCTCGAGCGAGATCGTGATGGTCTCGTCATCGGCGGTGTCGTTGACCAGGCCGGCGACCAGGTTGCCTGTGGCGCCGTCCTCGGTGGCGACGATCATCGCGTTGCGGACCTTGACGGGGCCGGCGTCGTTGTTGACGTTGACGCCGTCGGAGGGCGAGTAGGGGATCTCAGTCGCCTGTTCGGTGATGAACGTGCATCCGGTGGTGCCGAGCAGGGCGACCGCGGTGAGCGCGATCGACGCCAGCAGGCGCGGGGCGATGGACGCAGCAGGGCGCGATTTCACGGATCCTCCAGAGGTGCGATCGATGGGCCGCCACAAGTCTAGTGGGTGCTGGGGGAATCCTGTGGGCGCGTCGCCGTGAGGCCTGCGGCGGCGAACCTTAGTACATGTCGGTTGTGGTATCCTGGAGGTTGCCGAAAGGACACGTTTTTATGCTTTTTGAGGTTGGCGAAACCGTCGTCTACCCGCACCACGGGGCTGCGACGATCATCGAGGTCAAGGACCGCGTGATCAAGGGTGAGACGAAGAAGTACCTGAAGCTCAACGTCACCCAGGGCGATCTCATCATCGAGGTCCCGGCTGAGAACGTCGACCTCGTCGGCGTGCGCGATGTGATCGGCAAGGAGGGCCTCGACCACGTGTTCGAGGTGCTGCGCGCGCCGTTCACCGAGGAGCCGACCAACTGGTCGCGCCGCTACAAGGCCAACCTCGAGAAGCTCGCCTCCGGCGACGTGATCAAGGTCAGCGAGGTCGTCCGCGACCTGTGGCGCCGTGACCAGGACCGCGGCCTGTCGGCCGGGGAGAAGCGGATGCTGGCGAAGGCCCGGCAGATCCTCATCTCCGAGCTCGCGCTCGCCGAGAAGATCGACGAGGACAAGGCCGGCGAGCTGCTCGACGAGGTGCTCGCCTCCTGACGCAGGGCGTCAAGGTTTCACGACGAAGGGTCGGATGCTGCGGCATCCGGCCCTTCGTCGTCACCGGGGCGGCGATACCCTGAGAGCGTGACTGTGCTCCCTGTTCCGGATGCCGCGATCATCGTCGTCGCGGCCGGCTCCGGCACCCGCCTCGGCGCGGACGCCCCGAAGGCCCTGGTCGGCATCGACGATCGCACGATCCTGCGGCACGCGCTCGACGGCGTCTTCGCAGCGGCACCGATGCAGGTGATCGTCGTCGCCCCCGCCGGATTCGAGGGTGATGCCGAGACCGAGCTGCGCGCGGCCGCCGGGGATCGCGCAGACCTCGGCCGCGTCGTCGTCGGAGGCGACACGCGTCAGCGCTCCGTCGCCGCGGGCCTCGCCGCGCTCTGGGCGGATGTGCGCATCGTGCTCGTGCACGACGCGGCGCGTGCGCTCACCCCGTCAGCTCTGATCGACGCCGTCACGGAGTCGGTCCGCGGCGGGGAGGATGCCGGAGTGATTCCGGCGCTCCCCGTCGTCGACACGCTGAAGCGCGTCGACGCGGCGGACGTCGTGGCCGCTGTCGATCGCAGCATCCTCGCCGCGGCGCAGACGCCCCAGGGCTTCCCCCGCGAGCAGCTGGAGGCTGCGTACGCGGTGGCGATCGCATCGGGCGCCGAGTACACCGACGACGCCGCGCTGTTCGCGGCGGCCGGGCATGCGGTGCAACACATCTCCGGTGCGGAGAGGGCCTTCAAGATCACCGTCCCCGCCGACCTGGAGCGCGCACGGCACCTTCTGGAGGATGCCGCGGAACCGGCGCGCGCGCCGAGGCACTCTGCCGCATCGCTGCCGCGAGTCGGAGTCGGCACCGACGTGCACGCCTTCGGCGGTGAGGGGAATCTCTGGCTGGCAGGGCTGGAGTGGCCGGGGGAGCAGCCGCTCTCCGGGCACTCCGACGGCGATGCGGTCGCGCACGCGATCGTCGACGCGCTGCTCGCCGCGGCCGGACTCGGTGACATCGGCGAGCACTTCGGCACCGCGCATCCGGAGTACGCCGGCGCGCACGCCGACGTCTTCCTCGCCCGCACCCGGGAGCTCCTCGGGGAGGCGGGTTTCGTGATCGGCAACGTCTCCGTGCAGTTCCAGGGCAATCGACCTCGGTTCAGCGCGCGTCGGGCCGAGGCCGAGCAGGCCCTGTCGGCCGCGCTCGGCGGCGCGCCTGTCGCCGTGGCGGCGACGACCACGGACGGCCTCGGGTTCCCGGGACGGGGCGAGGGGATCGCCGTGACGGCGGTGGCACTGGTGGTCGCTGTCCAGGGGGCCCCGGTACGCTAGTGCAGTGACTCTCCGCCTGTACGACACCCGCGCCCAGCAGCTGCGCGACTTCGTCCCTCTCGATCCCGAGAACGTGACGATGTACGTCTGCGGGCCGACCGTGCAGTCCGGACCGCACATCGGGCACGTCCGCGGGGCGCTGAGCTTCGACATCCTGCGACGGTGGCTCGGCCGGCGATACGGCCGGGTGACCCTGGTGCGCAACGTCACGGACATCGACGACAAGATCCTCGTGAACGGCACGGACATCGAGCCGTGGTGGGCGCTCGCCTACCGGATGGAGAAGGAGTTCACCGCGGCATACGAGGCGGTCCGCATCCTGCCGCCGACCTACGAGCCGCGCGCCACCGGCTTCATCCCGCAGATGCATGAGCTCATCGAGCGGCTCATCGAGAACGGTCACGCCTACCCGGCACCGGACGGCTCCGGCGACGTCTACTTCGATGTGCGCTCCTGGCCCGCCTACGGCGAGCTGACCCACCAGTCGGTGGACGCCATGGAGGCCGCGGAGGACGCGGATCCGCGCGGCAAGCGCGCCCCGCAGGACTTCGCGCTGTGGAAGGGCGCCAAGCCCGGTGAGCCGGCGGATGCGACCTGGGACTCGCCCTGGGGGCCCGGCCGGCCCGGATGGCACATCGAGTGCTCCGCCATGTCGCGGCGCTATCTCGGCGCCGAGTTCGACATCCACGGCGGCGGTCTCGATCTGCGCTTCCCGCACCACGAGAACGAGATGGCCCAGTCCACTGCGGCGGGCGACGGGTTCGCGCGGTACTGGGTGCACAACGGCCTGGTCACCGTCGGCGGGCAGAAGATGTCGAAGTCGCTCGGCAATTTCATCCTCGCGTCCCAGATGCTCGATGAGTTCGACCCGCTGGTGGCGCGCTATGCGCTGGCCGCCGCGCACTACCGATCCAGCCTGGACGTCACGGAATCGTCGTTCGTCGAGGCGGATGCCGCGATGGGGCGCATCAGGTCGTTCCTCGATCGCGCGGCGCGCCTGCCCGCCGAGTTCGCCTGGTCGGCGGAGCGCCCCGCGGCGGACGCGGAGCCGCCGCTGGAGCTTCTGCCGGCCGCATTCATCGCAGCGATGGACGATGATCTCGGCGTTCCGCAGGCGCTCGCCGTGCTGCACGAGACGGTCCGCGCAGGCAACACGGCGCTCGACGCCGGCGAGACCGGCGACGGTCAGCACATCGCCATGCAGGTGCGGGAGATGGCGGGCATCCTGGGCATCGACCCCCTTGCGTGCGAGTGGCGCACCGGAGGGTCGGATGCCGAGGCATCCGCTCTGGACGCGCTCGTGCAGACGATGATCGCGCAGCGTGCGCAGGCGCGCACAGACAAGGACTGGGCCTCGGCAGATCGCATCCGCGATGCGATCGCGGCCGCAGGCATCACTCTGGAGGACACTCCGGACGGAACACATTGGAGTATCGATGGCTAAGCCGAGTCGCCCCGGAGCGGGCAACAGCAAGAAGAAGGGCGCCTCGAAGGGCACCGGCGGTCACAGCCGCAAGGCTCTCGAGGGCCGCGGACCGACGCCGAAAGCCGAGGACCGCGCCTGGCACGTGGCGGGCAAGCGCAAGGCCGCGGCCGAGCGCTACGCGGCTGCCGGCGGCAAGGGGCGTCCCGGTCAGAAGCCGCAGAACCGCGACATGAACCGGAGCGCGAGGGCCAAGTCGACCGACGACACCGAGACCGTCACCGGGCGCAATTCGGTGCTCGAGGCGCTGCGCACCAAGATCCCGGCGACCACGATGTACATCGCGCAGCGCGTCGAGATGGACGACCGCGTCAAGGAGATGCTCGCGATCGCGCGGCACCGGGAGATCCCGGTGCTCGAGGTCACCCGACAGGAGCTCGACCGCATGGCCGGCTTCGACGGCGTGCACCAGGGCGTCGCCCTCAAGGTTCCGCCGTACGAGTACGCGCACCCGCAGGACCTGCTCGAGAAGGTGATCGACCGCGGTGAGATGCCGCTGTTCGTGGCCCTCGACGGCATCACCGACCCGCGCAACCTCGGTGCGATCATCCGCTCCACTGCCGCCTTCGGCGGGCACGGCATCATCCTGCCGCAGCGTCGCTCGGCGAGCGTGAACTCGGCGGCCTGGAAGACCAGCGCCGGTGCCGCCGCGCGCCTCCCCGTCGCCTTGGCCTCGAACCTCACCACGCAGCTCAAGGAGTTCAAGAAGCAGGGCGTGTTCGTGCTGGGCCTGGACGGCGGGGGAGACGTGGCGCTGCCTGCGCTCGAGCTCGCCGACCGCCCGGTCGTGATCGTGGTCGGCTCCGAGGGCAAGGGGCTCTCGCGCCTGGTCACCGAGACCTGCGACCAGATCGTGTCGATTCCCATCTCCGCGGCGACCGAGTCGCTGAACGCCGGCATCGCGGCATCCGTCGCGCTCTACCAGGTCGCGACGCTGCGCGGGGCTTGACTCAGAGCGCACGGATCGCCGCGCGGGGAATGAGGCCGCTCCGGGACTCGTTGGCATCTGTGTGCCGCGATCGCGGCGCGTTGCCCTGAGAAGAGGAATCGCATGGCCCGCATCATCGTCGTCGGAGGAACCGGATACGCCGGAGCGCACATCGTTCGCGAGGCGGTGAGCCGAGGACACGACGTGGTCGCCATCGCGCGCAGCACGCCGGACACCCCGATCGAGGGTGCGACCCATGTGCAGGGCTCCGCGCTCGACATCGCCGGCCTCGGCGACGTCTTCGACGGAGCGGACGCCGTCGTCTCGGCGATCTCGCCTCGCGGAGACATGGCCGACAAGGCCACCGGCGCGCTGCAGGCGCTGGCCGCGAAGCTGACCGGCACATCTACACGTCTCGGCGTCGTCGGCGGCGCCGGCGGCAGCCTGGTCGCCCCCGGCGGTCCGCGTCTCTTCGACCTGGACTTCCCCGAGGAGTACAAGCACGAGGCGCAGGTCGGCATCGATGAGCTCGCCCTGCTGCAGGCCTCGGATGCCCGGCTGGACTGGTTCTTCGTGCACCCTGCCGAGGTGTTCGGCCCGTGGGCCGAGGGCGAGCGCACCGGGTCCTACCGTGACGGCGGCGACGTGCTCGTGCGTGCAGAGGACGGTACCTCGACGATCTCCGGTGCAGACTTCGCGGTCGCCATCGTCGACGAGATCGAGACGCCGAAGCACGGCCGCGAGCGGTTCACCGTCGGGTACTAGGACTCAGACGAGGTCGCGCCAGTCCACCTCACCGGTGTCGTCGGACACGTCCACGGCACCGGTGACGACGGGCAGGCTCATCGTCTCGGTGGGCGGGCCCATGATCGTGGCCTCGTCGCGCCGGTGCCGCAGCACGTCGTTGATGTAGCTGGTCAGCACCTCGGCGATCGGCACAGACCGGCCCTGCGCCTGCGACAGGTACCAGCGGTGCTCGAGCACCTGGTGGAACACCTCAGCGGGCTCGAGCTTCGCGCGCAGGTCGTAGGGGATAGCACGGACGACCGGTTCGAACACCCGGGTGAGCCACTCGTGCGCGTACATCTCCTCATCCGCCCACTGCTTGGTGGAACGGGCCCGGAACTCGTCCAGGTCGTTCAGCAGCCGACGCGCCTGGTTCTCCTCGACATCGAGTCCGGTCAGCCGGATGAGGCGGCGCTGGTGGTGTCCGGCATCCACGACCTTCGGCTGGATGTGCACGACCGCGCCGTCCGCGGTGGTGTTCATCGACATCTCGTCGATGTCGAAGCCGAGGGCGTTCAGGCGCTCGACGCGCTCGGTGATGCGCCAGGTCTCGTTCGACGAGAACGACTCCTCGTCGGTCAGCGCTGCCCACAGCGCTCGATACGACGAGACGATGCCGTCGGCGATCGCCACCGCGTCCACGCCGTTCTCGAGTCGCCCGCCTGCGGCCAGGTCGAGGATCTCGCCGGCGATGTTGGTGCGCGCCAGATCGAGGTCGTAGGAGCGCTGACCGACCGTCAGGCCCTCCTCGTGCAGCTCGCCGGTCTCGGCATCCACCAGGTAGGCCGCGAATGCGCCGGCATCCCGGCGGAACAGGGTGTTGGACAGCGACACGTCGCCCCAGTAGAACCCGACGTTGTGCAGCCGCACCAGCAGCAGGGCCAGCGCGTCGACGAGGCGGGTGGCGGTGTCGGGGCGCAGAACCTGGGTGAACAGCGCACGGTACGGCATCGAGAACTTCAGGTGCGAGGTCACCAGCGCCGCGGGAAGCGGCCTCCCGTCAGCATCCTGTCGTCCGGCGATCACCGCGACGCGGCTGACGCAGGGGACATCGAGGCGGGCCAGGCTGCCGAGCATCTCGTATTCGCGCTGGGCCATCTCCGTCGTGGTCTCCTTGACGGCGACCACACGGCCGGACAGGTCCGCGAACCGCACCAGGTGACGGGACAGGCCCTTCGGCAGTGACACGATGTGCTCGCTGGGCCACTTGCCGAGCGGTGTCGACCAGGGCAGCGTCAGCAGGCCGGGGTCGACGGTGCTGGCGGTGATGCGCAGGGTGCTGGACAGACGCTCGGTGTCGGCCATGTGCGCTCCTCGGATGCGTGGGTGAGAACCTCAGGGGAAAGACGACGCGGCGCGGGCGACCCAGAGGTCCGCCCGCGCCGCGCTGCGTGAGAGTAGGTCAGGCCGAGGCGATGGCCTGCTCGTTCAGGCGCTCGCCCGACTCGAGGTCGAACAGGTGCACGTGGCCCGGGATCGGAGCCAGCACGACCTTGTCGCCCGCGTTCGGGTGGCGGCGGCCGTCGACGCGCGCGACGATGTCGGTGCGCTTGCCGTCGACCTCGGAGTGGCCGTACAGGTAGCCGTCGGCGCCGAGCTCCTCGACCAGGTCGACCGTGACCGTGAGGCCCTGGCCGTCCTCGGGGGCGACGATGATGTCCTCGGGGCGGATACCGATGGTGACCTGGCTGCCGCTGGCCTTGCTGATCGCGGCGGCCTCGGTCGGGACGACCTTGGTGCCGAACTTGACGCCGCCCTCGGCCTGGTCGACCGGGAACAGGTTCATCGCCGGCGAGCCGATGAAGCCGGCCACGAAGACGTTCTTCGGGTTCTCGTACAGGTCGCGCGGGGTGCCGACCTGCTGCAGGATGCCGTCCTTGAGCACCGCGATGCGGTCGCCCATGGTGAGGGCCTCGGTCTGGTCGTGGGTGACGTAGACCGTGGTGACGCCGAGGCGGCGCTGCAGCGAGGCGATCTGGGTGCGGGTCTGCACGCGGAGCTTGGCGTCGAGGTTCGACAGCGGCTCGTCCATGAGGAACACCTGCGGCTGGCGGACGATCGCGCGACCCATCGCCACGCGCTGACGCTGGCCGCCCGAGAGTGCCTTCGGCTTGCGGGTCAGGTACTCCTCGAGGTCGAGCAGCTTGGCGGCCTCGAGGACGCGAGCTGCGCGCTCCTCCTTGCCGACGCCGGCGATCTTCAGGGCGAAGCCCATGTTCTCGGCGACGGTCATGTGCGGGTACAGCGCGTAGTTCTGGAACACCATGGCGATGTCGCGGTCCTTCGGCGGCACGTCGGTGACGTCGCGGTCGCCGATCAGGATGCGGCCGGCGTTGACCTCTTCGAGGCCGGCGAGCATGCGCAGCGAGGTGGACTTTCCGCAACCGGAGGGGCCGACGAGAACGAGGAACTCGCCATCGGCGATCTCGATGTTCAGCTTGTCGACCGCGGGGCGCGTGCCTCCGGGGTAGAGGCGGGTGGCGTCGTCAAAGGTCACGGTTGCCATTGATTTCTCCTTCACCGGCAGGTACGTGCCGGACGATCCGTTGTGATGGAAGCGGCGGAACGACCCGCCGTGGCCCGCCATCGGGCCAGGTTCAGTATGGCATGCGCCCGGGCCCGCTGGGTAACTTCCCAGGAGGTCTGGATAACATCGAACCCGGCGCTGCTTCACGCGGCTGCCGGCCGCTTCGGGCGGCCCAACGGGGGAGACCCGTCCCCAACGGACTTCAAGAGGAACGATGTCGAGCGACGAAACGCCGAACGTCTCCACCGGGACCTCATCACGCGAGGCGGTGCGGGAGAAGGCACAGCAGGTGAATTCCCGTCAGCGCCGAGCGCGCGCGATGCGGCGGATCATCATCGGCCTGGTGGCCGTGGTCGCCGTCGGCGCCGTGGGCACGGCTGTCACCTGGGCGGTCACCTCCTCGGTGTCCAAGCCCACCCTGAGCCCTGCGGGCATGGAGGGCGACGGCGTCACCGTCCGCGAGGTCACCGTCAACTCGCCGCAGACCGCGCCGGAGGGCACACCCACCCCGGATCCGACGGGTGCGGGCGCCACCGCCACGGCCACGCCGACCCCCGAACCGACGCCGACAGCCGGTGCGGTGGACGTGCACATCTACGTCGACTACCTCTCGCCCGACGCAGGGGAGTTCGAGCGCGCGAATGCCCGCCAGCTCACCGGATGGATCACCGAGGGCGCCGTCAACGTCACCTACCACCCGGTGTCGCTGCTGACCGCCAGCTCGAACGGCACGAAGTACTCGCTGCGCGCCGCCGCGGCATCCGCCTGCGTGGCCAGCCACGCGCCGGACTACTTCTACGCGTACAACCACGAGCTGCTCGTCGACCAGCCCAAGGTCGACAGTGACGGCCGCACGGACGTCGAGCTCGCCGACCTGGCCGGTGCTGTCGGGATCGACAACGCCGAGCAGGTGCGCTCCTGCATCGAGGGGGGCGACTACCTGACCTGGGCGAAGGACGCCACGACCCGTGCGCTGGAAGGGCCGCTGCCCGGCTCGAAGAAGCTCAAGCTGAACGCCGCGCCGATGATCGTCGTGAACGGCGAGACCTACGTGGGCTCGATGAGCGACCCGGCCGAGTTCTCGCAGTTCGTCATGACCGTCGCGAGCGACGCGTACTACGGCGAGCCGACCCCCACTCCGACGCCCACCGCCACGACTCCGGTGAAGTGAGGGTCGCGGTCGCCACTAAGCTGGTGACCGTTCGCCTCCTTAGCTCATCTGGTAGAGCAGCGGCCTTGTAAACCGCAGGTGGCCGGTTCGAGTCCGGCAGGAGGCTCCGTCTTCCCGGCGCGTCCGCGTCAGAACAGCATTCCGTCCGTGCCCTTGTCGTCGGCGCGGGCGACAGCGGTGATGCGCTCGTCGAGGGATGCCGCGGCGATAAGCGCCTCGTCGATGAGCTCGCGCGAGCCGTCGGCGGTGAGCCAGTCGGCCTGGAAAGACGCCGGGAGCAGCAGCGGCACCCTGTCGTGGATGTGCGCGACCTGCGGGGGCGCGGGGCGCATCACGATCGAGTAGCAGGTGCGCCACTCGCCGTCGGGGTCCTTCCCCCGCTGCGTGACGGCGGCCATGCCGAACAGAGCGCCGCGCCCCAGTCCGAACTCGTGCCAGACACGGTCCGGCTTCTGCATCTCGAACCAGCCTGTGGACGGCACGATCGCGCGGCCGCGCAGCGCGCCCGGCTTGTCCTGCAGGCGCTCCGACCGGGTGTTGATCGAGGGGAACCTGGCCGGGGCCCCGTTCACGAGGAAGCCCCACCAGGCCTGCTCGAGCACGGCGCCGTCATCGCCGGGCAGCACCACCGGGTTCAGGTTGCGCAGGTTCCGGCCGGTGGGGCGCAGCGTCTCGCCGGCGTTCAGCTCGGCCCAGTGCCGCAGACCCTCCAGCATCTCGGCATCCGCCGCGGCGAGCTCGTCTGCATCGGTGAACCGGGGATCGAGACCATAACTGGCGCACATGCGGCCAGCGTAGACCCGGCCTCGGACAGGGAGGCCATCCTCTCTCGACCGGTTGGACTCGACCCGCGCATGGGGAAGCCCGTGCGCTGAACGCGTGACCGGTCGCGGCGACTCGGAACGCCGACCTCAGGCGCTCGCGGGGGGACCCGACGACTCGCGGATGATGAGCTCGTGATCGGTGGCGATGGTGCGTGGTTCGTCGCTGGCGGGGCGCAGAATCAGCGCGACGGCGTGCCGTCCCATCTCGAACATGGGGATGCGGGCGGTTGTCAGCGCCGGGGCGACGTCGGCGGCGACGGCGATGTCGTCGAAGCCGACGACGGAAAGATCCTCCGGAGCCCGCAGGCCGTGTCGTCGCAGCTCGCTGAGCACGCCGATCGCCATCGCATCGTTCAGCCCGATGATCGCGGTCACATCGGTGCCGCGGAGATGCGCGGCGCCCGCCATCCCTCCCTCGCGCGTGAACTCCTGGGGGACGACGGTCAGCGCGGCCCCGGTCCCCTGGATGCCCTCGCGGATCCCGCCAAGGCGGTCGGCCACGGTGCTCAGACCCTCCGGGCCGGCGACCACGCCGATCCGGCGGTGGCCGAGTTCGGCCAGGTGGCGACCCACCGAGACGCCGGCCGCGTGGTTGTCCGGCAGCACGGCGTCCACCGGCAGGTTGTGCCGCCCGATCACGGCGGCGCGTCCGCCGGCGTGCGCGAACTCCGTGAGGGCTCTGGACATCGCCCGCTCACTGGTGGCATCGGCGTAGCCGGAGCCGGCGATGATGATCGAGCCGATCCGCTGACGAACCAGCGACTTCACCTGGGCCAGTTCGGCAGCGGGCGCGCGTTCGGCCTGCGCGATCTGGACCGATCGCGATGCCTGATCCGCGCTGCGGATCACGCCGCTGGCGATCTCGGCGAAGTACGGATCGCCGATCTCGTTCACCACCAGGCCGATCGTGGGCACCAGGCCACCGGCGAGCCCTCTTGCGTGCAGATTCGGTTCGTAACCGAGTCGTTTGGCCACGCGCTGCACGTGGGCGGCGACCTCGGCCGAGATGCCCGGCCGACCGGTCATCGCACGTGACGCACTCGCGAGCGAGACCCCGGCGGCCTCGGCCACGTCGATGAGGCGCGGTGCCCCGGCACGTCCCACGCGACCCCCTCTGAGCGGGGACGGTGCGGCCCCGCATCTTCTGATTATGGCCTTGCTCTCGCTCTCGCCGTCTCACTATAGTGACGAAAGCGCTTGCGAAAGCGCTTTCGTGATCGGCTCGTCTCCCCGTCTCACGGCGGGAGGGCAGTGGATCACGGCGGCACGCCACCACCGACGACGACGTTGAGAGGTTTCTGATGCACGAGCGATCACATTCGATTCCGAGCAGAACCGGCGGTAACGCCGCCCGGCGATCCGGTCCATCCCGGGGGAGGAAGGTCGCGGCCGCCGTCGCCGCGGCCGCCATCGCCGGCGTCGCCCTGACAGCCGTTCCCGCTGCGGCTGCGAGCCCGTTCACGGCGGTGCTCGATTTCGAGCAGTACCAGCGCACGGCCCTGGACGGACAGGACGGATGGACAGCATCCTCCGCTGTGAAGGTGATCGCCGATCCGCTCAACGGCAACAATCAGGTGCTGGAGTCGGTCGGCGGGACGCAGCAGGCGGTCCGCGCCATCCCGCCGATCAAGGACGGCACCACCGGCACGCTCTTCTTCCGCTTCATGCGCATCGGCAGCGTGGACACCTCGTTCGGAGTCACCGACGTGGATGCGCCGAACGACTACACGCACAGCCGCGCGTACGTGAACAACCAGAACGACGATGTGCTGCTCGCCCGCGACGGCGGGAAATTCACTCCGGTCGGCTCCTGGGCCAAGAACTCCTGGCAGTGCGTCTGGATCGTCGCCGACAATGCCGCCGACAAGATCAGCGTCTACAGCCAGGGTGGTGCCTACGACAAGCTCACCCGGCTTCCCGAGGGCTCCGAGCAGCAGTTCGGCTTCCGTCAGGCGGTGAACGGTGACCTCGACCGGTTCTTCTGGAAGAACGGCGCCTCGAGCACCGGTCGCCTCATGCTCGATGACGTCGCGGTCGACACGACAGGCCAGAATCTCGACATCGCGACCGGGAACCCCGGCGACTGCGCGCCGGGCGAGGCCCCGGCGGATCCGCTGCTCAACCCGCTTCCCGACCCCCAGCTGTCCACGCTCGGGATCGAGGTGACCGAACTGGCTCAGCTGCCCGAGTCGCACACCACACCCGCGACGCAGGATCCGCGGCTTGTGCGTTACAACCGGATCACGCACCTGGACGAACTCCCCGACGGGTCGGGGCGGCTCATGGTGCCGGACAACAACGGCACGCTGTACCTGGTGGACAAGAAGACCGGTGAGTACTCGCCGTATCTCGACGTGCGCAGCAGGTTCCTGGACAACTTCCACAACAGCGCGGGCCTCGGCACCGGACTGGGAGCAGCGGAGTTCGATCCGGACTTCGCCGACAACGGCAGGTTCTACACGGTGCACACCGAGGGCGGCACGGCGCTGACCGAGGACACTCCCGACTTCCCGGCGTTCGGCAAGACCGAGTTCCACAGCGTGATCACGGAGTGGACCGCCGACGACCCCTCCGCGAACATCTTCAGCGGAAGCAGCCGGGAGATCATGCGGATCCCGTTCGGCGGTCGCGTGCACACCGTGCAGCAGATCTCCTTCAACCCCACGGTGAAGAAGGGCGACGCCGACTACGGCAACCTGTACGTGCTCGTCGGCGACGGCGGTACGGGCGTCGGCAACGGCAACCCGCAGGACCTCGCGACCCCGCAGGGCAAGATCATGCGGATCAACCCGGCCGGACGCGACAGCGCGAACGGCGAGTACGGCATCCCGAAGGACAACCCCTTCCTCGACGACGCGAAGGCGCTGCCGGAGATCTACGCCTACGGCATGCGCGACCCGCACCGCATCAGCTGGGATCCCGAGGGTGACCACACCATGTACCTCGGCCACATCGGCGAATGGCAGGTGGAGTCGATCTACGCCGTCGAGCCCGGCGACAACTTCGGCTGGTCGGATCGCGAGGGGCCGTTCGTCGCCGAGAACCGTCAGATCTATCCGCTGCCGGCCGATGACGCCAAGAACGGATACACGTACCCGGTCGCCGCATACGACCACAACCGCGACCCGGGCCAGACCGGCGATGCCGGAGTGGCCGTGAACGGCGGGTTCGTCTATCGCGGCGACATCCCCGGGCTGAAGGGCAAGTATCTGTTCACCGATCTGGTGCGCGGATGGGTGCTCTCCACCGACGCCGACAAGATGGTGCGCAACGACGGCGACATCGCGGACCTCGCGAAGATCTCCCAGCTGCGCGTGTTCGCGAACGGTGCGGAGACGACGTTCCAGGAGCTCGTCGGTGACAAGCGCGTCGACCTGCGGTTCGGCTCCGATGCCGACGGCGAGCTGTACCTGATCTCGAAGGCCGTCGGGAAGATCTGGAAGGTGACCGGAGCGCACGACGCCGAGGTCGAGGTGCCTCCGTTCGTGCTGCCCGAACTCGCACCGAATCTCGTGACGAAGTACGACTTCGACCACGCATCGACTACCGACGCGAAGGTCGAGACCGACCAGGGCCAGAGCGGCACGAACATCTCGCTCGTCAACGGCGGCGTCGAGATGCGCGTCGCCGATCGCGCATATCCGGGAGCAGGCAAGGCGCTGCAGACCCAGCAGATGAGCCCGGATGCGGCATCCGATGACGACTGGAAGGCCGGTGTCTACGACGCGGCGGGCGTGAAATCGCTCTCCCGGCTCGGCGACACCGACAAGATCAGCGTGATGGGCTGGTTCAAGCCGACGGGCGACCATCCGACGCCGAACTCCGGCACGACCGATCCGGATGACGTGTACAACGCCATCGGACTTGCCGGGGTGCTCTCCGGCGGCTCCAACGGCCACGACGTGCGAGCCCTGCTCGAGGTCATCACAGTCGGAGACGAACTGAAGCTCGTGGCCCTCGGGCGGCGGGTGGACGGCGGCAAGTCGTGGACCTTCGCTGCGGACAAGCCGTGGGACGAGATCCTGGAGAAGGGGAAGTGGGTGCATCTGGCAGCCACCTTCGATTTCTCGAAGGGCGAGATGAAGCTGTACATGAACGGCGAGGAGCTCGCCGGGAAGTACACCTCGGCGAACCCCTGGGGCTCGGGCCCGGTCTCGAAGACCGATCCGGCCGGGATCAAGATCGGCGGCAGCTTCCCGCAGAACACGCGTGAGGCCAACCCGTTCAACGGGCGGATGGACGACATCTCGATCCTCGACACCGTGCCGACCTCGGAGCAGATCGCCGCGCAGTACGCGCTGTACGGTGCGACGACGACACCCGATCCCGAGCCGCCGACGTGCACACCGGACGGAGAGCCGATCACTGACGTGATGTCGGCGGACGACTGGACGCCGCGCACGCCCGCGAAGTGGGAGTTCCCCGGTGACGAGGTCGTGCTGAAGGAGCCCGGGACCGACCCGGGTGACGGCATCCGTCGTCCCTTCGAGTATGCAGTGCTCGATGAGGGGCCCGAGCTCGGATCGTTCGACCTGTCGGCCCAGGTCAGGATCGACGAGAAGGCATCCGTCAACAACCGTGACGTGATCCTCGTGTTCGGATGGAAGTCGGACAAGGAGTACTACTACGCCCACCTGTCGAAGGACAACACCATCTATCCGCACAACGGCATCTTCAAGGTGAACAATGCCGACCGCGAGCGGATCGACGACCAGTGGGACGGCAAGGTCGGTGCTCCGCCGGCGATCACCGACGAGCAGTGGCACGACGTGCGACTGGTGCGGTGCGCGGACAGCGGCGACATCGCGGTATACGTGGACGGCATCGACCGGCCGCTGCTCACGGCGAACGACAAGACCTTCTCCGAGGGGCGCGTCGGCTTCGGATCGTTCGACAACTTCGGACGCATCCGCGACCTCACCGTCATCCCCGAGCGGACCGACACCACGGCTCCGACGGTGACGGTGAAGGACGGTGCCGAGTTCACGGTGGGCTCTGACGGTCGCTACAGCAGGGTCTCGTTCAAGCTGCAGGACGACGGAAAGATCGACCGGCTGACGCTCAACGGGGTGGAGAAGGATCTGACGAACGACGTCTGGTCCGACCTCAACTTCGTGAAGCCCGGTCAGTTCGGCGCGGTCGAGGGTGCGAACACGCTCGTGGTCTACGACGTCGCCGGCAACGCCACGACCGTGAGGTTCACGCTCGACACCACCGGTCCCACCGCCTCGGTGAAGAGCGGGGCGCAGTTCACCGTGGGCGCCGACGACGTCTACAGCCTGGTGTCGTTCAAACTGAACGACGCGGCGAAAGTCGATCGGCTCACCCTCAACGGCGTGAAGAAGGATCTGACGGACAACGTCTGGTCCGACCTCAACTTCGTGAAGCCGGGTGCGTTCGGCGGCGTCGAGGGCGAGAACACGCTCGTCCTGTACGACACGCTCGGCAACGCGAGCACCGTGAAGTTCGCCCTCACGAAGTAGTAGGCGGACTCCAGCAGGCGGGCGGATGTCGCATCAGCGGCATTCGCCCGCCGTCCTGCATCTGTCCGGACGGAGGACGGCCCGACCTCCGACGACGAGCCGATAGGGTCGATCGGTGACCGAAACGCCTCGTCTGCCCGCAGCTGTCGCTCTCGGCGGCACCGTCGCGATCGGCATGATGACCGCCGTGCAGGCGCGCATCAACGGCGTGCTGGGCGTTCGGCTCGGCGACGGGGTCGTCGCCGGGCTCGTCTCGTTCCTCGTGGGGCTGGTCTTCCTCGTCGTCGTCATCGCCGCGATGCCTTCGGGGCGGGCCGGTGTGCGCCGCCTCGTCTCGGGCGTGCGCGGCCGCAGCATCCCGTTCTGGATGCTGCTCGGCGGCACCTGCGGCGCCCTCACCGTCTCCACTCAGGGGCTCGTCGCCGGTGTGCTCGGCGTGTCGCTGTTCACGGTCGGCGTCGTCGCGGGGCAGACCGTGCACGGTCTCGTCCTCGACCGGATCGGCGTCGGGCCGGCGGGCGTGGTGGCGGTCACGCCGGGGCGCGTGACGGGAGGCGCGCTGGCCCTCGCGGCCGTCGGCGTCTCGCTCGGCGGGGGAGTGCTGGCCTCAGCGCCGCTCTGGCTCCTGCTGCTGCCGTTCCTGGCGGGCGCCGGGATCGCATGGCAGGCAGCGGCGAACGGCAGGCTCGCGCAGCGGGTGGAGTCGCCCCTCACCGCGACGCTGATGAGCTTCATCGCCGGGACGATCGTGCTGCTCGTCGCGGCGGTCGTGACGATGGCGCTCGACGGCCCGCCACGCCCGCTGCCCACGGAGCCGTGGCTCTATCTCGGCGGACTGCTCGGCTTCGCCTACATCCTGCTCGGTGCGTTCCTCGTCGCCCACACGGGGGTGCTGCTGCTCGGTCTCGGCTCGGTCCTCGGCCAGCTGACCACGTCGATCGTGATCGACCTCCTGTGGCCGCTGCCGGCCGGGCCGGCGCCCTGGCAGCTGATCACGATGGTCGCCGTCGCCGTGGCCTCGGTGGTCGTCGCTCTGCCGCGCCACCGCGCAGCGCGCTAGTCGTCGTCCCGCGGCATCCGTCCGAGCACGCTCTCGGCGTCGATCCCCTTGCGGCGCCCGCCCTCCTTGCCTGCGGGCTTGCCGCCGACGTAGAGCCAGCCGAGCAGCTGCTCCTTCTTCTTCAGCCCGTGCGCCTTCGCGACGGCCTTCGAGCGGGTGTAGTGGCCGGTGCGCCAGATCACGCCCCAGCCCGCCTCGTCCAGCAGAAGGCTGAGCGTGTGCGCGACGCCGGAGGCCACGGCCTCCTGCTCCCAGTACGGCACCTTCTCGCTCTTGCGCGGACTCACGACGACGGCGATCAGCAGCGGCGCGCGCAGCGGCTTCGTCGACGGCTTGTCATCGCCCTGAGCCTTCGCGATCGCGGCGCCCAGCCGCTCACGGTCGTCGCCGCGCAGCTCGATCAGCCGCCACGGGCGCAGGGACGAGTGGTCGGCCACCCGGCCCGCCGCGGCGACGAGCGGCAGCAGCTGCGCGTGGGTCGGCGCGGTGTCGTCGACCTTCGACCAGGACTTCCTGGCGACGACGGCGTCGAGCGCGCTCACGACTCGGTCGGGCTGAACGACAGCGCCAGCGAGTTCATGCAGTAGCGGTCGCCGGTGGGCGTGCCGAAGCCGTCGGGGAAGACATGGCCCAGATGCGAGCCGCACGCGGCGCAGCGCACCTCGGTGCGCACCATGCCCAGCGTGTGGTCCTCGATCAGCGTCACGGCCTCGGGCCGGACCGACTCGTAGAAGCTCGGCCACCCGCATCCGCTGTCGAACTTCGTGCCGCTCCGGAACAGCTCGGCGCCGCAGGCGCCGCACCGATACAGCCCGTCGCGCTTCTCGTCGAGCAGCTCGCCCGTCCAGGGGCGCTCGGTCGCCGCCTCGCGCAGCACCGCGTACTCGGCGTCGCCGAGCTCCTCGCGCCATTCCGCCTCGGTCTTCTCCACGTCGTAAGCCATGTGTCCATTCTCCCTCCCTCCGATGGGAGTGGCGCGCGGATGCCTGGCAGGATGCCGCGTAGCCTGAGGCCATGCTCGGAGACCTCACCGATCGCGATCGCGCGATCCTCGCCCTCGAAGCCGCCTGGCCGCGGCACGGCGGCGCGAAGGAGGAGCGGATCCGGACACAGCTGGGGATGAGCCCCGCACGCTACTACCAGCTGCTCGGGCGTCTCATCGAGACCGAGCAGGCGCTGGAGTTCGACCCGCTGCTGGTGCGCCGTCTGCGCCGTATCCGCGATGCGCGCACCGATCGCCGGGTCGCCAGGATGCGCGGCTTCGTCGGCTGACGCGAAGGCGGCGATTCACAGAGGACATGCCCTAGCATCGAGGGGTGTCCAAGCCCAGCAGTGATCGATTCGACGACGTCCCGCACGCCACAGGACGTGTCGGAGCGCACCGCGCCGAGGTTCCGGGCATGAACGGATGGATCGTGCTGCTGTGGTCCGCCGCGGCGGTGCTCGTTCTCGTCGTCCTCGGCATCTTCGGGTCACTGGTGGCCATGGACCGCATCTCGTTCGGCGGCGATGCCGGGCCGAGTCAGGCCGCGACGCCCGCGCCGGAGGACGCCGGCAAGGTGGACACGTCCTACGCCGTGCTGATCCTCAACGGCACTCCGGACGACGGCCTGGACGGCGCGATGCGTGATGAGCTGATCAAGGCGGGGTGGAAGGGCGGCCAGATCTCCAGCATCGACGCCTCCACGCGCGACTTCCCGACGACGACCGTGTACTACGCCGACCCCGCCGACAAGGAGGCCGCGCTCGGGCTGGCCGGCGTCATCGGCGGCGCGGACGTGCAGCAGAGCGACGCCTACAAGGACTACAACGAAACCGGCGGCAAGCAGCTCGCCGTGGTGATCGGCATGGACCGCGCCGCCGCGGGCTCGGAGACCCCCGCCGAGTAGCACCTCCGCAGCTTGCACTCTCCATAGGCGAGTGCCAGAATGGCGTTAGCACTCGCTCACTGTGAGTGCTAAACCCCAACGTCTACGTCCAGGAGGGACGACACTACTCATGGCAAAGATCATCGCTTTCGATGAGGAGGCCCGTCGCGGTCTCGAGCGCGGCCTGAACACCCTGGCCGACGCTGTCAAGGTGACCCTCGGCCCGCGCGGCCGCAACGTCGTGCTCGAGAAGAAGTGGGGCGCCCCCACGATCACGAACGACGGCGTCTCCATCGCCAAGGAGATCGAGCTCGACGACCCGTACGAGAAGATCGGTGCGGAGCTCGTCAAGGAGGTCGCCAAGAAGACCGACGACGTCGCAGGTGACGGCACCACGACCGCCACGGTCCTCGCCCAGGCGCTGGTCCGCGAGGGTCTGCGCAACGTCGCAGCCGGCGCCGACCCGATCAGCCTGAAGAAGGGCATCGAGAAGGCCGTCGCGGCCATCACCGCCGACCTGCTCGCCACCGCCAAGGAGGTCGAGTCCAAGGACCAGATCGCCGCCACCGCGTCGATCTCCGCCGCCGACCCCGAGATCGGCGCCCTGATCGCCGAGGCCATCGACAAGGTGGGCAAGGAGGGCGTCGTCACCGTCGAGGAGTCGCAGACCTTCGGCACCGAGCTCGAGCTCACCGAGGGCATGCGCTTCGACAAGGGCTACCTGAACCCCTACTTCGTCACGGACCCGGAGCGCCAGGAGGCCGTCTTCGAGGACCCGTACATCCTCATCGCGAACCAGAAGATCGGCAACATCAAGGACCTTCTGCCCGTCGTCGACAAGGTGATCCAGGACGGCAAGGAGCTCGTCATCATCGCCGAGGACGTCGAGGGCGAGGCTCTCGCGACTCTGGTGCTGAACAAGATCCGCGGCATCTTCAAGTCCGTCGCCGTCAAGGCCCCGGGCTTCGGCGACCGTCGCAAGGCGCAGCTGCAGGACATCGCGATCCTGACCGGCGGCCAGGTCATCACCGAAGAGGTCGGCCTCAAGCTCGAGAACACCACGCTCGACCTGCTCGGCCGTGCGCGCAAGGTCATCGTCACCAAGGACGAGACCACGATCGTCGAGGGCGCCGGTGACGCCGAGCAGATCGAGGGTCGCGTGACCCAGATCCGCCGCGAGATCGAGAACACCGACAGCGACTACGACCGCGAGAAGCTCCAGGAGCGTCTCGCCAAGCTCGCCGGCGGCGTCGCCGTCATCAAGGCGGGCGCGGCCACCGAGGTCGAGCTCAAGGAGCGCAAGCACCGCATCGAGGACGCCGTCCGCAACGCGAAGGCGGCCGTCGAGGAGGGCATCGTCCCCGGTGGTGGCGTCGCGCTGCTGCAGTCGGCCAAGGTGCTCGACACCCTCGAGCTCGTCGGTGACGAGGCGACCGGTGCGAACATCGTCCGCGTCGCCATCGAGGCTCCGCTGAAGCAGATCGCCATCAACGCGGGCCTCGAGGCCGGCGTCGTCGCGCACAAGGTCTCCGAGCTCCCCGCGGGCCAGGGCCTGAACGCCGCGACCGGCGAGTACGGCGACATGTTCGCGCAGGGCATCATCGACCCGGCCAAGGTCACCCGCTCGGCGCTGCAGAACGCCGCGTCGATCGCCGGCCTGTTCCTCACCACCGAGGCGGTCGTGGCCGACAAGCCCGAGAAGGCTCCGGCGATGCCGGCAGACCCGTCGGGCGGCATGGACTTCTGATCCATCCTCACTGACAGAACGCCCCCGGCTCTCTCGAGTCCGGGGGCGTTCTGCGTTCCGCGTGGGGGTTGGGGGGTCAGCGGAACAGGTTCGCGGAGTACTGGTCGGCATCGGCGTACTGCGTGGCCGCCGTCCCGAGCGCGGTGCCGATCGACGCCAGCACCTGCTCGACGTGCATCTGCGCGCCGCGCCACTGCTCGCTGCACTGCTGGAACGCGACCGATGCGCTCCCGGTCCACGACGACTGCAGCTGGGTCAGCTGAGACATCAGCGCGGCCGATTCGGACTGCAGGCGCTCGATCGTGGCGCGCGTCGCGCCGTTCGCGGCGTGGACGGCCTCCGTGTCGACGGTGAAGACGGACATGGGGATCTCCTCTCGTAGGGCTTCCGACGCTAGAGCGCGGTGTGCACACGGAGACGCCGGAATCCCGGCATCCGGGACAGAACGGCGGAAGACCCTGATCGGGGAGGGAGAGTGGTGCTCAGAGATCCAGCGGTTCGATCGGCTGAGTCTCCTCGAGCAGATGCTCGGGCGTCGCACTCGCCGGCGCCAGCGGCAGGGCGACGATGAACGTCGCACCGCCACCGGGGGTCTCCTCGACGCGCACGGAGCCGTTCAGCGCCTCGACGATCGATGACACGATCGCCAGGCCGAGGCCGGAGCCGCCCGTCTCCCTGGCGCGTGACGTGTCGGCGCGCCAGAACCGCTGGAAGATCTGCTCCCGGATCTGAGGGGGTACCCCCTCACCGTGGTCGGCGATCGCGATGGTGCCGATCCCGCGCAGCCGGTCCACACCGACGATGATCTCGATGGGGCTGTCCTCGGGGGAGAACCGGCGGGCGTTGCCGAGCAGGTTGGTCACCACCTGCCGCACCTTGTTCTCGTCGCCGAGCACGATAGGAGGCGTGCGCACCGGGATGTCGAGCGTCTCGTGGAAATCGATCTGAGGCACGACCTCGGCACGCGGACGGCGGCGCAGACGCGCGAGCGCCGCACCGGTCAGCCCGCGCGTGCCCGGGCCCCGCGTCGTGGCATCCTTCGTCCTCGCCGGCTTCTGCGCGTCCGAAGCAGGCGGCGTGGGCGCGAGCGGCGGCATGACGGGCTCAGCGGCCTGATCCACCGTGGTGTCCACGACGGTCACGGTGCGCGCGGGAGCCGTCACCCGCATGTCGAGTGCCGCGTCCCGGGCGATCGGGCGCAGGTCGAGCGGCACGATCTCGAGCGAGCGTCCCGAGTCCTCGTCCAGGCGCGCGAGTGCGAGCAGGTCCTCGACCATCGCGCCCATCCGGATGGCCTCCTTCTCGATGCGCTCCATCGCCCTGGCGACGTCCTCGTCCCCGCGGATGGCTCCCATGCGGTACAGCTCGGCATAGCCGCGCACGCTGACCAGGGGAGTGCGCAGCTCGTGGCTGGCGTCGCCGATGAATCGGCGCATGTGCTGCACGGTGCGGTCCCGCTGCGCGATCGCGCCGTCGACGCGGTCGAGCATCGTGTTGATCGCGGCGTTGAGCCGGCCGACCTCGGTGGTCGGTTCGAGATCGGTGAGGCGCTGGCTGAGGTCGCCGGCGGCGATCGACATCGCCGTGGACTCCACCTGTCCGAGGCGTCGGAACGTCAGTGTGACCAGACCACGGGTGAGCAGCGCGGCGATCAGGATGGTCACCAGTGCGACGGTCGTGTACACGCCGAAGTAGGTGGCCACGATCCGGTCCGCCTCGTCCAGCGGGAGTGCGACGACCTGCACATAGGTGACCGAGGCCCCCACTGCGGCCTGGGTCGCTGCGGCGGCGCTGAACGCCCCGCCGTCCTCGCCTCGCAGCGGGATCACCTGGTCGGCGGCGGACTGCGCCTCCGCCAGAGTGTAGGTCTCGGGGAAGATCGGCCGCTCCGCACCGGGCTGGCCGCCGGCCTCGGCGACCTTCTTGCCCGTGGTGTCGTAGAAGGCCGCGAAGTAGTCGGCACGCGCGACCGCGCCGTCGCGCGGTGTGAACGCCGGCTTGCCGCCCTCGTTGGTGACCACGAAGAACCGGTCGGCCTGACTCGTCGAGACCAGGCCGGGCAGCTGCGCGTTGATGTTTCCGATCATCGCGTTGCGCAGGATCGGGACGGTGCCGATCCCGGCGACGAGGAGCCCCAGTGCGAGCACCGCGACAGTGACCCCCGTGACCTTGGCGCGCAGGCTGATGCGCCGCCACCAGGAGGTGACGGCATCAGATCTGTGCGCCATGGAGTGCTCCGGGCCGGATCAGACGGTCTTGCCGACCTTGAGCATGTAGCCGAAGCCGCGCTTGGTCTGGATCAGCGACTCCTCCGTGTGCGGGTCGATCTTCCGGCGCAGGTAGGAGATGTAGCTCTCCACGATGCCGGCGTCGCCGTTGAAGTCGTACTCCCACACGTGGTCGAGGATCTGCGCCTTGGACAGGACGCGGTTGGGGTTGAGCATCAGGTACTTCAGCAGCTTGAACTCGGTCGGGCTGAGCTCGATCGGCACCTTGCCCACGAACACGTCGTGCGTGTCCTGATCCATGGACAGCTCGCCTGCGCGGATCACGGACTCCTCGTCGGCCTGCATGGTTCGCCGCAGGATGGCCTGCGCTCGCGCCACGATCTCGTCGAGGCTGAACGGCTTGGTGACGTAGTCGTCGCCGCCGGCATTGAGCCCCTCGATCTTGTCCTGCGTGTCGTCCTTCGCGGTGAGGAACAGGATCGGCGCCGTGAAACCCGCGCCGCGAAGCCGCTTGGTGACGCTGAAGCCGTTCATGTCGGGCAGCATCACATCGAGGATGATGAGGTCCGGTTCCTCTTCGAGGACCGCGGAGATGGTGGCCGCCCCGTTGGCGACGGTCTTCACCTGGAATCCGGCGAAGCTGAGACCCGTGGAGAGCAGGTCGCGGATGTTCGGCTCGTCGTCGACGACCAGGATGCGCGCATCAGTCATGCCCCCATTATGGTGACTCCACCCATCCCGTGTCTGATTGTCACCGGATCGGCGGCGATGACCCGGTGAAGTCGTGGTCACCTCGGCGGCAGCGCGGCGCGCACCACCAGCTCGACGGCGGGGCGGATCGGTGCGTCGGGTGCGACGGTGAGGCGGTTGACGATGATGCCGGCACTGGTGGCGAGAAGCGCTCGGGCGGCGAGCACGGGATCAGGCGCGCCGAGCAGTGCGAGGCGGTCGCTGGTCCAGCTCTCGAACATCGATCGCTGATCGTGCATCGACGGCCGCGCGCCCGGTGCGTTCGCCGTCTCGAAGAACAGCGCGTACCGCGCCCGCGTGCGCGCTGCGTCCCGCCCGGTGACATCCTCGAGCACGCCGGTCAGCACGTCGATGAGCTCGTCGGGGGTCTGCACGGGAGCCATGGCGGCGGTCAGGTCTGCGCGCTCGCGTTCCGCGATCCACACCAGGACGCCGGCGATCAGCGCGTCGCGGGTGCGGAACCAGTTCGATGTGGAGCCCTTCGGCAGTCCGGCGGCCGTGTCGACGCGCCCGTGGGTGAGCGCGCGCACTCCCTGCTCGCCGACGAGGAGGACGGCCGCCTCGAGGGCGCGTTCGCGGGTCGTGGCCATGCCGTGAGCATAACACTATGTTCGTAGTAGTCAGGACACTATGAACGTAGTAAAATGTGCGCATGGGATACATGGTGCTCGCCGCCTGGGTGGTGCAGGCCGCGGTGGGGGTGTCGCTGCTCGTCTCGTGGGCGCGGCATGCGAAGGGCAGGAATCGGGGGCTCGTGCTGACGCATGCGACGGCGATGATCGCCTTCGCCGTGGTCTGGATCGTCTTCATCGTCACCGGTGGAGTCGGGTGGGCCTGGGCGGGTCTCGGTGTGCTCGCCGTGTTCATCGGCTTCGGTGACGCGACGATGGTGCGCCGTGCCCGGGCGGTGCGCGGCGAGACGAATCCCGGGCTGAGGGACTACGGACCGGCCATCGGCGTGGCGCTCTCGGGCAGCCTCGGCCGGCGCACCAGATTCCATGCGCTCTTCTCGGCGCTGGTGTTCTTCCCGTGCCTCGCCGTCTGCATCATCGCCACGATCGCGGCCCGATAGCCGCCGTCTCATGAAGGAAGAGGTGGAGGTCGACATGTCTCAGCGACGCGCGATCGTGATCGGGGCAGGACTGGGCGGGCTCGCGGCGGCGGCCGCACTGCGTCGCCGGGGCTGGTCGGTGGGCTTGTACGAGAAGGGACCATGGCCGGGGCCCGCAGGTTCAGGGCTGGCGATGATGCCGAACGCACTGCGAGCGCTGGACGCTTTCGGGGCGGGCGACACCGTGCGGCACCTTGCCGCCATTCAGGGCGACGGCGGGCTGCGCCGCGCCGACGGCAGGTACCTGGCGCGGACCAGTGCTGCGGCCGTGCAGGCGCGGTTCGGAGATCCGATGGTGGTGCTGGAGCGCGCTCGTCTGGCCACGATCCTGCGCGAGGCCGCGTCCGACGTCCCGCTGCACTCCGACACGTCGGCCGTCGTGGTCGACGTCGGTGATGCGGCACACTCGGCCGTCGTCCGCACCGGCGAGGGTGATGAGCAGGCCGAACTGGTCGTGGCGGCGGACGGGGTGCACTCGGCCGCGCGCGAGGTGCTCTTCCCCGAGCATCCTGGTCTGAGGTACACGGGATGGACCGCCTGGCGGTTCATCGTCGCCGCGTCCGCTGCCGTGCAGGCCGGGGAGACCTGGGGCGAGGCGGGCGTGGTGGGGCTGGTTCCGCTCGCCGATGACCGCACCTACTTCTATGCCGCTGCCGTCGCGCCTGCCGGTGAGCGCGCAGCGGATGACGAGCGAGCGGAACTGCTGCGACGCTTCGGACACTGGCACGCTCCGATCCGGCAGCTCATCGAGTCGGCCGAGGCGGCCTCCGTCCTGCGCGGGGACATCGCCGAGCTGGCCGCGCCGCTGCCCGCACTGCACCGTGGCAGGGTCGCTCTGCTCGGGGACGCGGCTCATCCGATGGCTCCGTTCCTCGGGCAGGGGGCCTGCCAGGCGATCGAGGACGCCGTCGTGCTCGCCCACGCACTGGACGTCCCGGAGGACCTGGCCGGATACACCGCCGCGCGCCACCGCCGGACCGCCGACGTCGTGCGGCGCTCTCACCGGATGGGAACCCTGGCGCTGCTGCGCAGTCCGGTGATCAGGACGCTGCGGGACACCTTTCTCAGCACGGTGGGCAGGCTCTCTTCGGACACGGCGATCCGCCAGCTGATCCCGGTCGTCGACTGGCGGCCGCCGACGAGCGACGGGGCGATGGCCAGCGGGGGCCGGTCTGATCCGCGATGATCGAAGGATGCTTCCCTCGAACGACCCCGTTCCCGGATTCTCGAACCCGATCCCGTTCCCGCCCCCTCCGCCGCCCGCGCCGCGGATGCCCGAGGGCATGCCGGCCATGCCGGTGCCGGGGTGGGGCCCCCAGATCGTGGAGATCGTCGAGGAGGCCGAGTACCACCGCCTGAACCTCGCTCGCGGCCGCGAGCCGCGCTGGTGGCGTCCGATCCTGGTCGGGCTGCTCGGGTTCGCGCTGTACGTCGGCACGATCATCGTGCTCGTCGTCCCGTTCGCGGTCATGGCCGCATTCGTCCCCGAGGTCATGCAGGCCTTCTCGCAGGTCGCAGGCAGCGGCGGTATGGACTTGGCCGATCCGGTGACGTTCGTGGTCGCGATGCTCTCGATCATCCTGCTGCTGCCGGCCCTGCTGATCGCCTCGAGGATCGTCGCCGGGCGCGGTCTCGGACTGCTCTCCTCGGTGACCGGACGGCTGCGCTGGGGATGGATGCTGCGCTGTCTCGGCCTCGCTGCCGCGATCTTCGCGCTGCAGACGAGCGTCTCGATGGGAGTCTCGCTGGCGCAGGGCGAGGACCTCTTCGTCGCCGGTGTCACCGCCGGGCCGTGGCCGATGCTGCTGCTGGTGATCCTGCTCGTGCCGCTGCAGTCGGCGACCGAGGAGTACGTCTTCCGCGGATTCCTCATGCAGGCGGTCGGATCCTGGTTGAAGCACCCCGCCTTCGCGATCCTGCTGCCCCTGCCGCTGTTCGTGTTCGGTCACCTGTACGACGTGTGGGGCCTGCTCAGCGTCGCGGCCTTCGCGCTCGCCGCGGGCTGGCTCGCCTGGCGCACCGGCGGTCTGGAAGCCGGCATCGCGCTGCACGTGGTGAACAACGTGAGCATCTTCGTGCTGTCGTCGTTCGGGCTGGCGGATGCCAACTCGTCCGGCGGCGGACCGGTCGATCTGCTCGTGTCGGTGCTGGTGCTGGGCGCGAGCGTGGGGGCCGTCGAGTGGATGCAGCGGCGCACGCCGCTCGCACGCACCCGCACGGTGCGACGAGTCGAGCTCGCGCCGCCCTCGGCTCCGGTCCCTGGGGTGCTTCCGCAGGGGTAGCATCCGGAACATGGACGAGGACGAGGACGGCGGCGACGCCGCCTGCTGGCTCGCCCGGGTGTGCCCCGAGTGCGGGGCACTGCTCGACGACCTCGCAGCGCCCTGTTGGCGGTGCGGGCTGAGACCCGGTGAGGAACCCCGCGCCTAGGCCGCCTGCAGGTCGGTGGCGTCCATGATCGTGTAGCTGTACCCCTGCTCGGCGAGGAAACGCTGCCGGTTCTGGGCGTAGTCCTGATCGACGGTGTCGCGGGCGACCAGCGTGTAGAAGCTCGCCGTGTGGTCGGTCTGCTTCGGGCGCAGCAGCCGGCCCAGACGCTGCGCCTCCTCCTGGCGGGAGCCGAACGAGCCCGAGACCTGGATCGCGACCGATGCCTCGGGCAGGTCCACGGAGAAGTTCGCGACCTTCGAGACGACCAGCACCTTGATCTCGCCGGTGCGGAACTGCTGATACAGCACTTCGCGTTCGTCCACCGGCGTCGCCCCCGTGATCTGCGGAGCGCCGAGGGCGTCGGCGAGCACGTCGAGCTGGTCGAGGTACTGCCCGATCACCAGCACCTGCTCGTCGGGATGCTTCTCGATGAGCTCCTTCACCGCACGGATCTTCGCCGGGGCCGATGCCGCCAGGCGGTAGCGCTCGTCGTCGGTGGCCGCGGCGTACTCCAGACGGTCTCCCGGCGGCAGGTCGACGCGCACCTCGTAGCAGGCGGCGGGGGAGATGAAGCCCTGCGCCTCGATCTGCTTCCACGGGGCGTCGAAGCGCTTGGGTCCGATCAGGCTGAACACGTCGCCCTCGCGACCGTCCTCGCGCACCAGCGTGGCAGTCAGGCCGATGCGACGGCGGGCCTGCAGGTCGGCGGTGAGCTTGAACACCGGGGCCGGCAGCAGGTGCACCTCGTCGTAGACGATGAGGCCCCAGTCCAGAGCGTCCAGCAGCGCGAGGTGGGCGTACTGGCCCTTACGCTTCGCGGTGAGGATCTGGTACGTCGCGATGGTGACCGGCTTGACCTCCTTGGTCTGACCGGAGTACTCGCCGATCTCCTCGGGGGTGAGCGAGGTGCGCTTGAGCAGTTCGTCGCGCCACTGCCGCGCGGAGACCGTGTTGGTCACGAGGATGAGGGTGGTGGTCTTCGTGGCAGCCATCGCTCCGGCTCCCACGATCGTCTTGCCCGCACCACAGGGCAGCACCACGACGCCGGAGCCGTCCTTCGAGAAGGCGTCGACCGCGTCGTGCTGGTACGGCCGCATGGTCCAGCCGTCCTCGTCGAGGTCGATCTCGTGCGGGGTGCCCGGCGTGTAGCCCGCGAGGTCTTCGGCCGGCCATCCGATCTTCAGGAGCTCCTGCTTGATCTGCCCGCGCGCCCAGGCATCCACGACGAAGGTGTCGGGGGAGGGGTGCCCGATCAGCAGCGGCTGGATGCGCTTGTTGCTCGCCACCTGGGTGAGCACGGCCGGGTCGGTGGAGCGCAGGATGAGCGTGCCCTCGTCGTCGCGCTCGATGACGAGCCGGCCGTACCGGTTCACGGTCTCACGCAGGTCGACGGCCACCGACGGCGGCACGGGGAAGCGCGACCAGCGGTCGAGCGTCTCGATCATGTCCTCGGCGGAGTGCCCGGCCGCGCGGGCGTTCCACAGGCCGAGCCGGGTGATCCGGTAGGTGTGGATGTGCTCAGGGGCCCGCTCCAGCTCGGCGAAGATCGCGAGCTCGTGCCGTGCGGACTCGGCATCGGCGTGCGCGACCTCCAGCAGCACGGTGCGGTCGCTTTGGACGATGAGAGGGCCGTCAGACATAGCTGTCCAGTCTACCTGTCGCGCGTCAGCCGGGCGTCGGCACGTCGGCGAGGCGCACGGCGCGGATGCTGCGCACCGGCAGCGTGCGCTCCACATCCGCCCCGCGGTCGAGGCCGCGCAGACGGCCGCCGCCGAGACCTGTGGCCTCCAGGAGGAGCTCGCGGGTCGAGCCGTCCGGCATCCCCACTTCCACGATCAGCAGCGCCTTCGCGCGCACGGCCGCTTCGAGCTCGCGGTCCAGCCACGCGGCATCCGCATCCGGCCCCTGCCTCTCGCGCAGTCGCGCGATCAGGTCGTCGTAGGACGGGAGCGCGGCGACGGCCGACTCGACGGGCGGAGTACGGCGCATGGAGATCGCGCTGCCCTCGGCGTCGACCAGCGTCGCGGGGTAGCGGGCGTCCACCATCGCCCAGTACACGGTCTCCGCACTGACGCGCGAGACCAGCATGCCGTCCTCGGCTGTGAGGCCGAGCGGGCGCAGGCCGCGGTCGATGCCGATCGCCTCGACCAGGTGCGGGTCGCTGCTGGTCACGACGGTTCCCCTGTCCGACGCCCAGACGCGCACGAGTCCGTGCCGCTGTGCCGTCTGGGTGACCAGGTACGACAGCGGCTGGGGCAGCCCGGTGAGCGAGAGGTCGGCGAGGAACTCCAGGACGGATGCCTCGGTCTCGCCCTCGATGAGGGCGCGGTTCACCGACTCCGCGGTGAACCGGTACGACGAGGACTGCGCGGAGTCGCGCTCGGCCATGCCGCGCAGCCGCACCTCGAGACCCGGCTGCAGCGGGCCCGGCGCGATCGCGGTCAGGTCGTTCTGCAGGAAGACCTTGTCGACCTCGGCGGGCACCAGGCTACCGAGCGCGGTGGCGTCCGCCTCAGCGCCCTTTCGCAGCGCCGCGGCCCACGCGGGCTCGGAGCCGTCGGCCGCGATCAGGCCGAGCAGCCGCGCGCGGCGGTGCAGCCCGGCCGCGCGGTCCGGCCAGGACGGGTCCCAGGGATAGGCGTGCGGCCAGATGGCAGGCGACAGCCACCCGCCGCCGTCGTCCCGGATGCCGGCGGGCAGCGCCTCGCGGAACGCGGTCGCCAGCCGTGCCCAGCGTGCGGCGAAGGGCAGGCCCAGCCAGGCATCCGATCCGGTCGTGACCTGCACCCGGCGGTCGTGCGTGCTGAGCAGGCCGGCGTCCTCGGCGATCGTGCGCAGATCGTCGGCATCGTGCTCGATCCCGGCCTCGGCGAGACGCTTCTTCTCGCCCGCAGCGAGCGAGCCGGTGGCCAGCAGAGCCAGCGGTGTCTCCCGCGCCACCAGGAGCATGTCCGCGACGCGTGACGCAGTGGTGAAGGCGCGCTCGGCGACGGGCGCGGAGTCGCCGGCGGAGGTGGGCGCCTGAGGCTGCTCGTCCGCGGCATCCGGCAGCGTACGTCCGTCCAGCTGCTCCGTGACCGGGACCGGGACGGCGCCGGTCGGGTCCTGCAGCGCGAGTGCCGTCAGATGGGGCACCGGTGCGGCGTCGCCGCCTGCCGCGCGCAGCAGGGCAGCGGCATCCGAGAGGGGGAGCGCGATCAGGGCCCGTTCGATCGAGGCCGGTTCGTACAGCGCCTCGGCAGCGTCGAAGAAGTCCTGCCACGGGGCATCCGGTTTGATGCCGCGGGCCAGGAACAGCGCACTCAGCTCGTCAGCACTCGCCGCAGCCAGCCTGACGGCCAGCGGACGCGCATGAGTGCTCATGTCGTGGCGCCCTACGACCGCTTCGCCGCGCGCCCTCGGCGGACCATGCTCATGATCAGCAGCGCGATGATCAGCACGAAGGCGATCGGCAGACCGTACAGCGGCAGCCCGGCGATGATCGGCCACGCGCCATGCGCGAACGCCTCCTGCTTCATGCCGGAGGCCGTGCCGATGATGATCGCGAAGAAGCACAGCACGGATGCCCCGGCCAGGCCGAGGGCGGTGTACGCGAGCACCTTGTCGATCGTGCGGACCGGGAGGTCGGGCACGTCACCCGTCGGCTTGCTGTCGTCCGGCCTTCTCCGCTGCGCGCTCATCCTTCTCAGACTAGTCCCTGCCCGCGGCCCTGGCCGCGCTCACCCGGTAGGCTGGACAGGTCGCGCACCCGCGCGACGTCTTCGTTTTTCTCAGCAGAAGAGGTTGTTCGCATGCCCACCGGCAAGGTCAGGTTCTACGACGACGAGAAGGGGTTCGGCTTCATCTCCACCGATGACGGCCAGGACGTCTTCCTGCACGCCTCTGCCCTGCCCGCGGGGGCGGCCGTGAAGTCCGGCTCCCGGGTGGAGTTCGGCGTCGCCGACGGCAAGCGCGGTCTGCAGGCGCTCTCGGTGCGCGTGCTGGACGCGCCGCCGAGCCTGGCCAAGGCGAAGCGCAAGCCGGCCGATGACATGGCGATCATCGTCGAAGACCTCGTGAAGCTGCTCGACGGCATCGGCGGCGACCTGCGGCACGGCCGTTACCCCTCCTCCGCTCAGGGCCGCAAGATCGCGGCCGTACTCCGCAAGGTCGCTGATGACCTCGACGCCTGAGACTCTCGCCACAGCATCCCGCGAGCTGGCGCTCGCCGCGCTGCACGAGATCACTGCTCCCGCGACCGTCGGGCCTGCCGCAGGGTACTCGGCCGAGGACGACGGCGCGGTCTCGCTCCGCTTCGAGAACCGTCTGCCCGGCTATCCGGGGTGGTACTGGACCGTGACGGTGGCACAGCTCGACGACGCGGAGCCGACCGTGCTCGAGGTCGAGCTGCTGCCCGGCGACGGCGCGCTGCTCGCGCCGGACTGGGTGCCGTGGGCAGAGCGCCTCGCCGAGTACCGCGCGCACCAGGCCGAGTTGGCAGAGCAGGCCGCCGCCGAAGGATCCGACGAGGATGCCGCGGATGAGGAGCTCGGCGATGAGACCGACTCCGATGAGGACGACGACCTCGACTCCGACGACGACGTGTCGGATCTGCTGCACGCCGGAGACCTGGACGGCGTCGACATCGACGAACTCGATGAGGGTTCCGACGACGGCGATGCCGACGATGAGGCATCCGACGAAGAAGAGTAGACATACCCCGCGACTGACGACGAGGCCCTCCTGATCCGCGGATCAGGAGGGCCTCGTCGTCAGTCGCGGGGCGCGCCGCTCAGCCGGCGGTGTTCTCCAGCACGTAGTCGATCGACCGAGTGAGCTGTCGGACGTCGTCGGGCTCGATCGAGACGAATGTCGCGATGCGCAGCTGGTTGCGGCCGAGCTTGCGGTAGGGCTCGGTGTCGACGATGCCGTTCGCGCGCAGCTCCTTCGCGATGGCCGCCGCGTCGACGCTGTCGTCGAAGTCGATCGTGACGACGACCTGCGAACGGTCGGCCGGGTCGGCGACGAACGGGGTCGCCACCGGCGAGGCCCCGGCCCAGTCGTAGAGGATGCCGGAGGACTCGGCCGTCCGGGATGCCGCCCAGGAGAGCCCGCCGTTGTCGAGCATCCACCGCAGCTGGCTGTCGAGAAGGTGCAGCGTCGTGAGCGCCGGGGTGTTCAGCGTCTGGTTCAGACGCGAGTTGTCCACCGCGTTCTTCAGACTGAGGAACTCGGGGATGTAGCGATCGCCGGCGGCGATGCGCTCGATGCGCTCGATCGCGGCCGGCGACGCGGCGGCCAGCCACAGCCCGCCGTCGGAGGCGAAGTTCTTCTGCGGGGCGAAGTAGTAGATGTCGGTCTCGGCGATGTCGACGTCGATGCCGCCGGCGGCGCTCGTCGCGTCGACGACGGTCAGCGCGCCCTCGGCGGTGACCCGTCGCACCGGGGCCGCGACACCCGTCGAGGTCTCGTTGTGCGGCCAGGCGTAGACGTCGACGCCCTCGACGATCTCGGCGTCGACGCGGGAGCCGGGCTCGGCCTTTCGCACGTCGGGCGCCTGCAGCCACGGGGCGGCGGCGGCCTTGGCGAACTTGCCGCCGAACTCGCCGAACACGAGGTTCTGCGCGCGGTTCTCGATCAGGCCGAAGGCCGCGGCATCCCAGAACGCGGTCGATCCGCCGTTGCCGAGCAGGATCTCGTAGCCCTCGGGCAGCTGGAACAGCGACGCCAGCTGCTCGCGCACGCTGCCGACCAGGTTCTTCACCGGCGCCTGCCGGTGCGAAGTGCCCAGCAGAGAGGAGCCGACCTCGGCGAGGGCGGCCACATGCTCTGGCCGCACCTTCGAGGGACCGCAGCCGAAGCGGCCGTCGACGGGCAGGAGTTCTCGGGGGATCTCGATCGCCATGGATCGATTGTAGAGGCGATGATCAAGCCCTCCCGACCCTGTGACGCCCGGTGTCGGACCTGGAATGTAGGCTTGCCTAAGAAGACTTCGGAGGGACTCCATGGCCGACCTGATCGACACCACCGAGATGTATCTGCGCACCATCCTCGAACTCGAGGAGGAGAACATCGTTCCGCTGCGCGCGCGCATCTCCGAGCGCCTCGGGCACTCCGGGCCCACGGTGTCGCAGACCGTCGGCCGTATGGAGCGCGACGGCCTCGTCGTCGTCTCCGAGGACCGCACCCTCGAACTGACGGATGCCGGGCGGCGCAAGGCTGTCGACGTCATGCGCAAGCACCGCCTCGCCGAGCGCCTGCTGTCGGACGTGATCGGTCTGGACTGGGCGTTCGTGCATGACGAGGCCTGCCGCTGGGAGCACGTGATGAGCGAGCAGGTCGAGCGCCGTCTGGTCGAGCTGCTCGGTCATCCGACCGAGTCGCCCTACGGCAACCCGATCCCCGGGCTCGATCAGCTCGGCGACCTGCCCGCGCGCACCTTCGATGAGGGCGTCATCGGCCTGGTCAAGAAGCTGGACGCCGCCGGCGCGCCGATCGACGGCACGGTGCGGCGCCTCGCCGAGCCCGCGCAGGTCGACCCCGAGCTGCTCGAGCAGCTTCGCGATGCGGGAGTCGTCCCGGGCGCGCGCGGCGACTACCGCTACAACGAGGGCTATGTGCTGATCCGCATGGAGGGCCAGGACGAGGGGCTGGAGCTGCCCGTCGAGCTGGCCTCGCACATCTTCCTGGTCGGCGACCCCGCCTGACCTTCGACCTTCATCCTGGGGATTGCCAGGTTCGCAGGGTGACAGAATCGTTATCTTCCGGTAACGTCGTTCGGGTTATCGGCGAAGAAGCCCGCCGGTGACTGACGTGAAGATCGCCTCCCGGGCTCGTCGTCTTCGCGGAGAACGCACAACGTGCCGCAACATTTGCGCGCGCGACTGACGACTTGCTGACGAGCCTGCGCTCACCCGAAGCGCGGAGGCGCAGGAGGACCACCTTTTGGCCGCAGACATCGAGAAGCCCGATACGACATCTGAACAGCGCACCTCCGCAACGCGCGGAGCGAAGCCCAGGACTCGGAACGTGAAGCCGATGCGAACCGTGGCGATCTTCGCCGCGGTCGGCGCCCTCGTGGCCGCCGTCGCCCTTCCGGCGTACGCGGCGACGTCCACGCCTGCCACCGCCTCGGCGACGTCGCTGCGCCAGGCCGCTGTCGACGACGCCCAGTCGCTCGTGGTGGCGTCGGAGGCGACCGCAGCGCCGATCGCCCGCGGAAACTACTCCGCGACGACTCCCGACGAGATCGCCAAGAAGAAGGCCGAGGAGGCCGCCAAGAAGCGTGCCGCCGCTGCCGCACGCGTCGCCTCGTCCGGCAGCAGCGTGAGCAACGCCGACCTGCAGCTCGTCGCCGCCGGATCCGGCGCGGTGCGCTACCCGCTTCCGGCCGGCTCCTACACCGTCAGCCGCACGCTCAGCAGCAGTCACAACGGCGCCGACATGGCCGGTCCCGCAGGCACCCCGATCTTTGCGGCGACCGCCGGTCGCGTGCGCATCTCGAGCGAGAGCTACTACGGCTACGGCGTCGCCGTCGTCATCGACGGTGTCGTGGGCGGCAAGCGCGTCTCGACCCTGTACGCGCACATGATCAACGGCTCCCGAGCAGTGCAGACCGGCCAGACCGTCAGCGCCGGGCAGTTCATCGGCAAGCGCGGCAACACCGGTCGCTCCTACGGCTCGCACCTGCACTTCGAGGTCGAGATCAACGGATCGCTCGTCGAGCCGATCGCCTGGCTGCGCGCCAACGCCGGCTGAGCCGACACGCCACCGGGCGTTCACCGCGATTTCGCCCGGGCGTGTCGCGCATGGGTTAGCCTGAACCCGTCGTCGTACTGACGGGAGAAGCCGATGGATCAGAAGCCGAGCATCCGCACCATGGATGCGCTAGGCCGTCTGGTGCTCCGGCATCGTCCGCACGGATGCCTCGGTTCTGCCGAGCGCGAAGGGCGCTGTCTCTGAGACGGCGCCCTTTTTCGTCCTCCAGGGGTCGCCTGCTGTCTGTAAGACGTCGTGTGAGTCGAGAGTGCCGGGAAGCCATCCCGGCGGATCGAGAGGATGACGATGCGCACACTGGTACTGAACGCCGGATACGAGCCCCTCGCGGTGGTCTCGTTCAAGAGAGCCCTGGTCCTGGTCATGAATGACAAGGCGACGGTGATCGAACGCGTGGAGGACGATCCCGTCTGGGCGTCACACGGGTCCTACGATCGCCCAGCGGTCATCATCCTCTCCAGATACGTGCGCGTACCCCTCTCGCGTCGCGTGCCCGTCACGAGACGCGGTGTGCTGCGTCGCGACAGCCACCGCTGCGGCTACTGCGGCAAGACGGCCTCGACCATCGATCACGTGATGCCGCGCTCGCGCGGGGGAGCGGACTCCTGGGAGAACCTGGTGGCCTGCTGCCTGCGCTGCAACAACGTCAAGAGTGACCGGACTCCGCAGGAGATGGGCTGGGAACTGCGCAGCACGCCGCGCCCGCCACATGGCACGGCATGGACCGTGCGCGGTACCGAGCGCAGCGATCCCTGCTGGGAGCCGTACCTGGCGCTCGCGGCGTGATCCGCAGGACGGATGCCGCCGGATAGACTGGTCAGGCGCCTTCGTAGCTCAGTCGGATAGAGCAGCCCTCTCCTAAAGGGCAGGTCGCAGGTTCGAATCCTGTCGAGGGCACGAAAGCCCGCAGGGGCCGCCCCCGGGATAAATCCCGGGGCGGCCCCTGCGGGCTTTCTACACCCCCCGTCAGGCGGGGCCCCGTTGGCCAGGAGGCTCGCTGCGCCGCCCGTTTCCGCGGCTGGACCTGTGCTCCCGCGCGCGGCGCAGTGAGTGGCCGATGGGGACGCGAGGGCACAGACGACCCGACCTCAGGGACGCAGGTCATGACCTCGACCCGCCCGCGACCCACACAGAAGGGGCCGCCCATCGGGCGGCCCCTTCGCGGTTGTGAGATTCGCTGCGTCAGTGTGCGGCGCGGTACGCGTCGACCACCTCTGCGGAGATTCGTCCGCGCTCCGACACCTTGTAGCCGTTCGCGCCCGCCCACTCGCGGATGGCTGCGGTGTCGGGGTTGCGGGGTGCGCTCCGGCGCGTCGACGTGGTGCGGCCGGTGCCGGCCGAGCCTGCGCGGCGCCCCGCCTGGATGTAGGGAGCGAGAGCGGCACGGAACTCCTCCGCGTGCGCGTCGTTCAGGTCGATCTCGTAGGCGGTGCCGCCGATCGAGAAATGGATGGTTTCGCCGTCGCCGACCTCGAGCAGGGTTCCGTCGATATCGTCGACCAGCTGATGCACAATTCTTCGAGCCATGTCGACAAACGTAAAGGAGGGAATTCAAATCGGCAAGAATTCCCTCGCGTTTCACGGGAGAAGATTCGCGCGCCTGGCGCGGGCGACCGCAGAATGCCGCGTCGAGGCGTCGAGTTTCGACATCGCCGTCCCGAGATATGCCTTCACTGTTCCCTCTCGAAGACCCAATTGCGCGGCGATCTCGGCATTCGTGGAACCGAGCGCGGCACAGGAGAGCACATCGAGTTCCCGAGGCGACAGGTGCACAGTCGGAATGGGGGAGGTCAGCGGCGGGAGCGAGTCGCCGGTGAGCGCGAGCAGACGGCGCTCGACGCCGGCCAGGCGCTCGCGCAGCTCCGCGTCGTCGACCGATGCCGCGACGCTGCGCAGTTCCGCGAAGCTCTCGCGCAACTCCTCCTTCTGCGAGGGCGCGAGATCCACTGGTGCCGACAGTGACGAGATGCGCCGCTCGACCTCATCCCTGATGCGCAGCTCGCTCGAGAGCGACTGCGCGACCGTCATCGCGGGCGCCGTGGTGATGCCGCCGATCTGCGACTCCTCCCACGCTCCGGCGTAGAGCACACCGCGGGGCCGGCCGCCGACGACGATCGGCACCGCGAGCAGCGTCCGCAGACCCTCTCCGAGCACGAACATGTCGTAGTCGTGGGTGATCTGCTGGGAGGTGCGGTAGTTGTTCGTCATGCGCGGACGCAGTTCGGTCATCGCGCGCCCGCCGAGACCCCGGTCCGGGCGCACCCGCAGTCCGTCCAGGCTCCGCGTGCGGTTGCCGACGATGCTGGTGACCGACACGACGCCGCGCTCCACCAGGCCGCCGAACGCGACGGGGAACCGGGTACGACGGGAGAGCTCGCGCACCGCGCCGGCGACGAGTTGCTCTTCGGACTCCAGTTGCGAAGTCGTGTTCACCGAGTACCAACTTTCGGGGGTGACGACACCGTTCCCCGCTTTCGTAGCGTCGACCCTATCACCCGTGCGGCGCGTCCGTGCGTGCCAATGACATGCGGCAAGGAGGCCTCATGACAGATCAGAATGACCCCGTTACCCAGGACGGGATCGACTACATCGCGATGCAGGAATCGGAGCGGTTCCGGACCCTCAAGAAGACGCAGCGCTCGTTCATCTTCCCGCTGGCGGCATTCTTCCTCATCTGGTACTTCGCCTATGTGCTGCTCGCGGCTTTCGCGACGGATTTCATGAGCCAGCGAGTATGGGGCGACATCACGGTCGGCCTGCTTTTCGGTCTCGGCCAATTCGTCACCACTTTCGTGATCACCATGTGGTACGTGTCCTTCGCCAACAAGAGGCTCGACCCGCAGGCAGCCGCGATCAGGGATGAACTCGAGAAGGTGCAGGCCGACGCATGAACATCCACTCCGCAGTCACCGCCGTCGAGAACGATCCCGTTCTGAACATCGCGATCTTCGGCGCATTCGTCGCGGTGACGCTGTTCATCGTGATCCGGGCCAGCCGGAACAACAAGACCGCCGCGGACTACTACGCGGCGGGTCGCTCGTTCAGCGGCCCACAGAACGGGTTCGCCATCGCCGGTGACTACCTGTCGGCGGCATCCTTCCTCGGAATCTGCGGCGCGATCGCCGTAAACGGCTATGACGGCTTCCTGTATTCGATCGGGTTCCTCGTCGCCTGGCTGGTCGCGCTCCTGCTCGTCGCCGAGATGATGCGCAACACCGGCAAGTTCACGATGGCCGACGTGCTCTCGTTCCGTCTCAAGCAGCGACCGGTTCGCATGGCCGCGGCGATCACGACCCTCGTGGTCTGCTTCTTCTACCTGCTCGCGCAGATGGCGGGCGCGGGCGGTCTCGTCTCTCTTCTGCTCGGCATCGACAGTCACATCGGGCAGTCGATCGTGATCGCCGTCGTCGGCGTGCTGATGATCGTCTACGTGCTGATCGGCGGCATGAAGGGCACCACGTGGGTGCAGATCGTGAAGGCGGTCCTCCTCATCGCCGGCGCGATCGCCATGACGATCTGGGTGCTCGCGCTGAACGGCTTCAACCTGAACACGCTGCTCGAATCGGCCGTCGCCGAGGCACCTGCAGGCGACAAGATCCTCGGCCCCGGTCTGCAGTACGGTGCGAACCCGGTCGACTTCCTGTCGCTCGGCATGGCGCTGGTGCTCGGCACCGCCGGACTGCCACACGTGCTGATGCGCTTCTACACGGTCCCCACCGCGAAGGAGGCCCGTCGTTCGGTGGTCTGGGCGATCTGGCTGATCGGTATCTTCTACCTGCTGACCCTGGTGCTCGGCTACGGTGCCGGTGCTCTGGTGGGCCCGGAGAACATCCTCGCGGCGCCGGGTGGCGTGAACTCGGCGGCGCCGCTGCTCGCACAGGCGCTCGGCGGCCCGATCCTGATGGGCTTCATCTCCGCCGTGGCCTTCGCGACGATCCTCGCGGTCGTCGCCGGCCTGACGATCACGGCGGCGGCGTCGTTCGCGCACGACATCTACGCGAACGTGATCAAGCGCGGCAAGAAGGGCGACGGAGCCGCCGACCCGAACGGCGAGGTGAAGGTCGCCCGCCGCACGGTGATCGTGATCGGCATCGTGGCGATCGTCGGCGGCATCGGCGCACAGGGCCAGAACATCGCGTTCCTCGTGGCGCTCGCCTTCGCCGTCGCGGCCTCGGCGAACCTGCCGACCATCCTGTACTCGCTGTTCTGGAAGCGGTTCAACACGCGCGGCGCGGTCTGGAGCATGTACGGCGGCCTGATCGCAGCGATCGCCCTGATCGTGATCTCCCCGGTGTTCTCGGGGTCGGAGAAGTCGATGATCCCCGGTATCGACATCGCGATCTTCCCGCTGAACAACCCGGGCATCATCTCGATCCCGCTGGGCTTCTTCCTGGGCTGGCTGGGAACGGTCACGTCGAAGGCGGCGGAGGACCGCAGGCTGGCCGCCGAGATGGAAGTGCGCTCGCTGACCGGCTTCGGAGCCGAGAAGGCGGTTGAGCACTAGAGACCCGCGCCGCTCCTCGCATCGCTGCGCGCTGCGAGGGGCAGGGGCCACAGCCCCGCACGCGGACCCCGGCGGCCTACACGCCGGGGTCCGCGCCGTTCATCAGGCGGCCGTCTGCCGTTCGAGGTCGAGCAGGAACCGCTTGCGCTCGGGATGCGCGCCGTAGTGACCGGGTGTTCCGTCGGAGCGGATCACCCGGTGCACCGGCACCACGATCGAGAACGGAGTGTTGCGGCACGCCGTGCCGACCGCTCGCGCCGCACCGGGGCTGCCGGCGAGCACGGCGACCTCGCCGTAGCTGAGGGTCTCGCCCCACGGGATGCCGCAGATCTCCTGCAGCGCTGCGCGCGGGAAGCCGTCGATCAGTCGCCAGTCCAGTCGTACGTGCTCGTCGAACCGGATCGGCTCGCCCTCGAAGTACTGGTCGAGCAGGTGCGCGAGTTCGTCGGCCGCGCCCGGGTCGGGCTGCGGCAGCGCGTGCAGCCGCTGCGAGATCTCGTCGAGCAGCCACGGCGCGCGCGGATCGACGGTCTCGGAGAGATCGAGCGCGACGAGGCCGTCGGGGGAGAAGACGGCGAGGGCATCGCCGAACGGCGTCGGTGCGAAGTCGTAGCGGAAGGTCATGGCTCCATCCTGTCGCCGTGCGGCGTCTTCGCACAGTGAACGCCCGCGGCATCCCCTGCCGCTGTGGAGAAGTCGTCACCTCGATCGGCCCGTGCAGGACGAGTCGAATTCCCCGGGAATACGGGAAAGCGGCCGGGGATACCAGCCTGGGTGCGCGTCGCGCTTAGTCTGTGACATGTGTGGCGACGTGAAGGGAAACCGGCGGGAGACGCAGAGACGGATGCCGCGGTGACCCTGGGTGAGCTCGGAGAGACGGGCACCGGGGTCGACATCGCGCATGCAGCCGAAGCCGAGCGAACCCGCCTGCGTGCCGAGGCGGCCGACCTCGGCGGGCAGTCCTCGCTCACCGGTTTCCGTGATCTCGGCGACAACGGAATCGACATCTCGAAGGCGCACCCGGGGAGCCTGCCGCAGTTCATCACGGGCCGCTCCACGCTGCTGTCGAACCTGTTCCGCGACGAGGTCGGTCTGCGCACCGCGCGTCTGGCGGCCGAGCGGATCACCGCTCGCAACACCGAGCTGCGCACGGTCCGCGGCATCGACGCGGTGCGCCTGGCCGTCGGCATCGCCCGCTGGCGCATCGGGGGCACGAACTTCTCAGCGCCGGTGCTGCTGCGGCCGCTCGCGATCCGCCGGCATCACTCCGACTTCGAGCTCAAGCTGCACGGCTCCTTCGAGGTGAACCCGGAACTCGTCCGCCTCGTGCGCGAGCACTTCGGGCTCTCGCTCGACGCGGCCGACCTCGCGGCACTCGCCTACGACGGCGGGATCTTCAAACCGCAGCCCGTGATCGACCAGCTCCGTGCACTGACCAAGCACATCGACACCTTCGCGGTGCAGCCGCGGCTCGTGGTCTCCACATTCGCCGACGTCGCCAGTCCGATGGTTCGCGACATGACCGACCTCGACCATCCGGTGCTGAACGCGCTGGCCGGTCATGTCGACGATCGTGAGAGCCTGGTCGGACGCCGCGCCGAGGCGCAGCGCGCGGCGGTGCCCGTGAGCAGCCCGGACGACCGCGCTCCTGCATCCGACACGCTGCTCCTCGACGCCGACGGAGAGCAGGAGGCCGTCCTGTCACGGATCGTCGCGGGGCAGTCGCTCATCGTCGCGACGCTGCCGGGCACCGGCGGGACCCAGACGGTGATCAACGCGCTTGGCGAGCTGGTGCGCGCGGGCAAGAGGGTCCTGGTCGTGTCGGCGCGCCGGTCGACGCTGGACGGTGTGCGGCACCGGCTCGGCGGCATCGGCTTGGACGGCCTCGCCGCGTCCCCGGCATCCGTCCGTCGTGACCTCGTGCGGGCGATCGCACGCTGCGAGAAGGCCGCCCAGCCGAAGGTCGCCGACGTGGACGACGCCCTGGTGCGACTTCGCACCGTGCTGCGCTCGTACCGCCATGCGCTCGTCTCGCCGGTCGGCTCGACCGGCGCATCGGTGCTGGATGCCACGCGCAACCTGACCCGTCTCGCGCTGCTCGACGTGCCGCCGTCCACCACGGCGCGGCTCTCGCTGCCGACGCTGGAGCGGCTGGCGGGCGAGCGCGGCGCCGCCGCCGAACGCCTCACCCAGGCGGCGCGGCTCGGCGAGTTCCGGTTCGGGCCGGATGACTCGCCCTGGTACGGCGTGAGCTTCGCGACCACTGAGGCAGCGCGCAGTGCGCATGCCCTCGCCGGCCGGCTGCACAGCACCGCGGTCCCCGCGCTGCTCGAGCGCGGGTACGAACTGATCGCGCAGACCCGGATGCGTCCGTTCGCGACCATCGACGAGCTGGGGGAGTACCTGCGGCTCCTGCAGGGCATCAGGGACACTCTCGACAGGTTCAGCCCGACGGTGTTCGAGCGGCCGCTGGGCGAGCTGATCCAGGCGCACGGTTCGCGGCGGGACTCTCCCGGCATGTCCGCGGCATCCCGTCGGCAGCTCAAGCGGCTGGCGCGTGAGTACGTCCGTCCGGGTGCGCACGTCACCGAGATGCACGAGGCGCTGCTGCGCATCCAGCAGCAGCGCACGCAGTGGCAGCGCTACGTCGAGGCCGGCGTCGCACCGGAGGTGCCGCTCGGCCTCGCCGACGTGCAGGTCGCCTGGCAGCGCGTGCACGCCGAGCTCGCCGAGTTGGATGCCGCGATCGGCCGGCGCGAGCCGCTCTCGTCCCTTCCCGTCGATCGGCTCGTGCGCACGCTCTCCGGCCTGGCAGCGAAGTCCGACGTCTTCGACAACCTCGTCGAGAGGGCCACGCTGCGCGACGAACTCGACGCGCTCGGGCTCGAGCCGCTGCTGACCGAGCTCTCGGTCCGGCACGTGCCTGAGGAGCGCGTCGCCGACGAACTGGAGTTCGCCTGGTGGCAGTCGCTGCTGGAGCGCTCGCTGCAGGACGACCGCGCTCTGCTGGGTGCGAACACGGCGGTCGTCGACCGGCTCGAGAAGGACTTCCGCCTCGTGGACGAGGCGCACGCCGCGATGTCGGGTCCGCTGCTGGCGTGGAACCTCGCGAATCAGTGGCGCATCGCCGTGGTCGACGAGCCGCAGGAGGCGCAGCATCTGCGCAGTGCGCTGAAGCAGGGGCAGGCGAGCGCGGCGGAGATCGTCGCAGCCGCGCCCCGGCTGACCGAGGTGCTCGCGCCGGTCTGGATCTCGTCGCCCTATGAGGTGCCCGACATCCCCGAGCAGATCCGGTTCGACACGGTGCTGCTGGTCGACGCCGCCGCCATCAACCTCGCCGAAGCGGCACCCGCCATCCGGCGCGGACGGCAGATCGTGGCCTTCGGCGACCCGGTGACCCAGCGTCCGACGCCGTTCGAGGTCGCCACAGGCCGCGACGAGTCCTGGGAGCCCGAGGTCGCCTTCGACGACGTCTCGGTGTTCGAGCGTCTCGCCGAACTGTTCCCGGTGACCACTCTGACCCGCAGCTACCGCGCAGGCGGCGAGGATCTCGCCGAGCTGATCAACGACGCCTTCTACGGCGGCGAGATCGTGTCGCTGCCCTGGGCAGGGTCCTACCTGGGCCGCGGCAGCCTGACCGTCGACTACGTCGAGGGCGGCGTCGGAGCGCCCGACCCGGTGACAGGCGCCGTGGAGAGCCCGGATGCCGAGGTCGCCCGCGTCGTCACCCTGGTCGTCGAGCACGCCGTGCATCGCCCGGACGACACGCTCATGGTCGTGACCGCGAGCCCGCGGCACGCCGAGCGCGTACGCGCGGCAGTGACGACCGCGTTCGCGGGACGCTCGGATGTCGCCGGCTTCGTCGGCCGCGACACGGCCGAGCCGTTCGCGGTGCTCACGCTCGAGGAGTCGGTCGCGGAGAGCCGGGACCGCGTGATCTTCTCGCTGGGCTACGGGCTGACCAAGCACGGGCGCGTGCTCAGCGACTTCGGCGACCTGTCGTCGGCGGACGGCGAGCGGCTGCTCACCGTCGGGATGACGCGAGCGCGGCGCTCGATGGTGATCGTGTCGTCGATCCGGCCGTCGTCCTTCGATGAGGGCCGGCTGGAGTACGGCGCGGCCACCCTGATGTCGATCCTCGGGGGACTCGCCGTGCGCGGCCGTGACGCGCGGCTCGAGGACCTCGCCGATCCGCTGACGCTGGCACTGGCCCGCGAGCTGCGCCGGCTCGGCGCCTCCGTCGACGTCGACTACCGAGGCCTGCTGCCGCTGGTCGCCCAATACGCGGGCAAGGCGGTCGTGATCGAGCCCGATCCCGAGTCGCGCGGCGAATCGCTCCGCGAGAGCCTGCGCCTGCGGCCGCATGTGCTGCGCAGGCTCGGCTGGCACTACGTGCGCGTGCACGCCTTCGACCTGTACAGCGACCCGGCGGGCGTTGCGGCGCGGATCGCCGAAGTGCTCGGCATCTCACCCGAGACCGCGCGGGCCGAGCACGACACCGAGCCGATGGACTTCGGCGCGGATGGCTGACGACGAGCGTCAGCACGTCGTGCGGGTCCCCGGTTCGCGCCGTGCGAAGCTGACGCCCGCGCCCGACACCTGGGCCGAGCCGGATGAGCGGGACCGGGATGCCGCGGCGTCCGCGGCATCCGACGACAAGGGACCCAACGACGAGCGGATGCGGCGCGAAGTGCCGCCGCACTACTGAGGCGCCGACAGACGAAGAAGGCCGCTCCCGGCGGGAGCGGCCTTCTTCATATCCGACGTCAGTGCGCGTCGTGCTTGCGCAGTGCGTCGCGGATCTCGATGAGCAGTTCCTGCTCGGAGGGGAGGGTCTCCTCCTCGACGGCCGGGTTCTTCGCGGCCTGGTGCTCCTTGTACTTGTTCATCGGCAGGACGAACACGAAGTACACAACGACGGCGACGGCGAAGAAGGAGATGATCGCGCTGATCAGGTCGCCGATCGGGAACGTGACCTCCTGGCCGTAGATGCCGTGGACAGTCCAACCGACCTTGCCGGTGGCATCGGCGTCGAAGAACAGCGAGACGAGCGGGTTGATGATGCTGGAGACGACCGCGTTCACGATCGCCGTGAAGGCACCGCCGATGACCACGGCGACAGCCAGGTCGATGACGTTGCCCTTGGTGATGAATTCCTTGAATCCCTTGAGCATTGTTGTATCCCCCTTGTTGCGGTTTCCGGTCTCAGTTCGAGGCCGGTGCCTTCGCCGGCGCCGATCCGGCGGACGAAGAACCCTTTCGCGAATCGGTGCGGTAGAAGCCGGAGCCGTTGAAGGTGACGCCGATGGAGCCGTACTGCTTGCGCAGCGCGCCGCCGCACTCCGGGCAGACGGTGAGCGCGTCGTCGGAGAAGCTCTGGACGGCGTCGAAGCTGTGGCCGCACGAGGTGCAGGCGTAGGAGTAGGTGGGCAAGGTTCCCCCGGGTTTCAGTGCTGCGGCAGCGGCAGCGTGACGGTCTGCGTGGGGGTGACGACGCCGGTCACCGGCTGGTCGTGCACCTCGCTCGGCAGCGATTCGAGTACCTCGGAATCATAGATCACCGCGTAGACGGGCGGGCAGCGCTCCATCGATCCGATGGTCTTGTCGTAGTAGCCGCGGCCCCAGCCGAGACGCATCCCGCTGCGGTCGACGGCCGCTGCGGGGATGATCATGAGGTCGACGTCGTTCACGGCGATCGGTCCGAGAACCTCGCCGGTCGGCTCAGGCAGACCGAACATGCCCTCGGAGACCTCATCGGAATCGTCCGCAACGGCCCAGTCCAGCAGTCCGTCGGCACGAGTGACCGGCAGCAGCACCCGGATCCCGCGCGCCACGGCGCCGCGGACGAACTCCCAGGTGCCGGGCTCGGCGGTGGTCGAGAGGAAGCACGACACGGAGGATGCGCCGTGTGCGGCGACCAGCGCGTCCAGCTGCTCCGTGATGCCGGATGCCGCCGCTTCGCGCTGTGCGTCCGAGAGCAGCTGCCGGCGCTCCCGCAGCTCCGCCCGCAGCGCGCGCTTCTCCTGCTCGACCTCGTTCGGCATGCCTCCGATCGTACAGGCGGCGCGTGTCGGCCTCCCCGCTAAGCTGGCCGAATGGCGAAGTCCCCCATGAAGGCTGTCATCCCTGCTGCGGGTCTCGGCACCCGTTTCCTGCCCGCCACCAAGGCGATGCCCAAGGAGATGCTGCCCGTCGTCGACAAGCCGGCGATCCAGTACGTGGTCGAAGAAGCGGCGAACGCCGGTATCGATGACGTCCTCGTCATCATCGGACGCAACAAGAACGCCATCTCGAACCACTTCGACTCGGTGCCAGAGCTCGAGGTCAAGCTCATGGAGAAGGGCGACACCGGTCGTCTCGAGCGCGTGATGGCCTCGAGCGACATCGCCGACATCCACTTCGTCCGCCAGGGCGAGCCGAAGGGTCTCGGCCACGCCGTGCTGCGTGCCCGCACGCACGTGGGCGACAGCTCGTTCGCCGTGCTGCTGGGCGATGACCTGATCGACGAGCGCGACCCGCTGCTCGTGGACATGATCGCCGCGCACGAGCGCACCGGTGCCGCCGTCATCGCGCTCATGGAGGTCGACCCCGCCAGCATCCAGATGTACGGCGCGGCGGCCGTCGAGCCCACCGACGATGAGGGCGTCGTGCGTGTCACGGGGCTCGTCGAGAAGCCGACGCCCGAGGACGCTCCATCGAACCTCGCGGTGATCGGGCGGTACGTGCTGCCGGCATCCGTCTTCGAGATCCTCGAGCGCACCCCTCCCGGCAAGGGCGGCGAGATCCAGCTCACCGACGCTCTGCAGGAGCTCGCCACGACGCCCGGCGGACCCGGTGTCGTGGGCGTGATCTTCCGCGGCCGCCGCTATGACACCGGCGACCGGGTCGACTACATCAAGGCGATCGTGCAGCTCGCGTCAGACCGCGACGACCTCGGTCCCGAGCTGCGCCCCTGGCTGAAGGAGTTCGCGGAGCGCCTCTAGGCGATCGCGCAGACGGCCATGCCCTTCGACACCCCGGCACCCCTGCAGCACGGCCCGATCGGGCTGCGCCTCGTGCGCTCCCGTGACGCCCGCGTCCTGCAGCACGAACTTCTCGCGAACCGATCCTGGCTGCAGCCCTGGGAGGCGACCATCCCCGGCGGCGTTCCGACGTTCGACATGCGGGTCGGCGTCCGCCGTCTGCTGCAGCAGTACCGTGACGGCGCGGGATACCCGTTCGTCATGGAGTACGACGGTGAGGTCGCCGGGCAGCTGAACGTGTGGGGGATCGCCCGCGGATCGCTGTGCTCGGCGACGATCGGGTACTGGGTCAGCGAGCGGTTCGCGGGCAAGGGGATCACCCCGACCGCGGTCGCGCTCGCCACCGATGCGTGCTTCACGCAGTTCGGCCTGCACCGGATGGAGATCTGCATCCGGCCCGAGAACCGCGCCAGCCTGCGCGTCGTGCAGAAGCTCGGCTTCCGGTACGAGGGGCTGCGCCGCCGCTACATCCATATCGACGGCGACTGGCGCGATCACCACGCGTTCGCGCTGACCGCGGAGGACGTCCCGCAGGGCGTGCTCGCCCGCTGGCTGCAGGGCGGGGTGCCGAAGGATGCCGGGGCGGTGCCGCCCCTGCCGAACGCGCCGGGACGGGATTCCTCACCCGGTCCGATCACCGGCTGATGCGACACGCGTGCCGTTGTGCACGGCACGCCGACGCGGTCGCTTACCGTTGAGGCTATGAACGGGCCGGTTCTGAGTGGGGGAGTGATCGTCCTCGTAGCCGCGCTGCTGTGGATGCTCTACCTGCTGCCCAGCTGGCGCGGCCGCTATCAGTACAACGCCGCCGAGCGGAACGCTGTGCGGCTGAATCAGGCCCTCAGAGTGCTCGCGGAGACCAGTGAGACGCCCGAAGAGGTCCGCCTCGAGCTGAATGCTCGCACCGCCCTGGCCCAGCAGAAGCTGGCCAAGCGCGTGCAGAGCGAACGGGAGAACGTCGAGCTCGCCAGACTGCGGGAAGAACTCGCAGCGACGCGCAACGACCCCGTGCTGCGCCAGGCTCGTGCCCGCCGCCGGACGCGCCAGATGGCGCTGGGCGTGCTGCTGCTCGGTATCGGCATGGCCGGTGTCGGCGGATGGCAGCTCGCCACGGTCGGAGGCCTCGGCTGGCTGATCGCCGGGGGAGTGACCATTCTCACCAGCATCCTCGTGCTGGTGCAGATGGCTCGCGTCGCCGCACGCGCCCACCGGCGGATCGCGGCGCCCGTGATCGAGGAGGTCCGCGTGTCGCCGCCGCTGCACGATCAGGGCGCAGCGACGTGGACGCCGAGGCCCGTGCCGCAGTCGATGGCGCAAGTCGCGGGCTCGCGCACGCAGGTGGCTCAGGCTCAGCTGGAAGCACAGGCCGAACTGCGGCGCGCCGCTCGGCGCGAAGAGCTCCGCCGACGCGCCGAGGAGATCGCGCCGCCCGAGCCCGTGCGGCTTCCCGCCGCGGAGGGTGCCTCGCCCTACGCGCAGATGGGCTTCGTCGACGACGCCGAGATCGAGGCTCACGTGCGTCAGCTGCTCGAGCGGCGTGCGGCCGGCTGAACACGTGATAGTGTTGCTGAGTCCTCGGGCCCATGGCGCAGTTGGTAGCGCGCTTCGTTCGCAATGAAGAGGTCGGGGGTTCGAATCCCCCTGGGTCCACCAGATCGAGAAGCCCCGGCAATCGCCGGGGCTTCTCGCATTCCTGTTCGCGCCGTGCCGCGAGAGCGGTGGGCATCGGCGGCGATCTTTGCGAGGATCGACGCATGTCGAGTGATGCACCCGCGGGATGGTACACGGACGCGGAATCCGGACAGGTTCGCTACTGGGACGGTACGACCTGGACGGCGCAGGTCTCGCCGATCGCAGAGACTCAGGCGGGCACCGTCGCGGCCCCTGCCGCCGCGCCGGCCTCGGATGCTCCGCGCCGCAGTGCGATCGGATACATCGGCATCGCGCTCGCGGTGATCGGCACCGTCGGGGTCTGCACTCCGTGGATCCCGTCCGAGCTGCTCGGCGGGCTGGTCCTGGTGGTGGGATTCGTCTTGTCCATCGTCGCGGTCTTCCGACGGCCTCGATGGGCGGGCATCGCGGGCATCGTGGTCAGCGTCCTCGGCACCCTCGCCGCGGGGGTGCTCTTCGCACAAGGGTTCGTCACGGGTTACACAGGAGGCTGAACCGCGTCGTTCCGGGGGAGTGGAGCGCGACACGCCAGAGAGTCGGAGCCGATTTGCCCGATGCCCGGGATCCGCGTAAGTTATTACTTGTTCGCCCCAAGCGGTTGAGCGAAAGGCCGGAAGGCCCAGCTCCCCTCCAAGCGGCGGACATGCTTCCTCCTCCTTCGATCCGTCGGTTTGACAGATCGGGCGAGATGGATAAGATAGTGAAGTTGCCCTGCGCGTCTCCTCCAGGTTCTGGTGGGTGTGTGGGTGCGTCCGATCCTTGAGAACTCAACAGCGTGCACTTGTCAAATGCCAAATAACCTCGTCCCTGACCTTTTGGTTGGGGTGAGATTCCTTTGGATC
>NZ_JBHVHU010000004.1:0-219069 GCF_042799915.1 Microbacterium sp. NPDC057659
AGGGGGGACCCTGTGGGAGAGTAGGACACCGCCGAACTCCTTCTAAACGAAAGAGCCACCCAAAGCTGGGTGGCTCTTTCGCGTTAACACGGACTTGATTTGACTTCCCCTGGGCCTCGGCTATGGTCGTTGGTTACGCCAGCCATCAGAAGGGGAAGCGATAACCATGTCTGGAAAGACACCGCAGTCACGCGCAGGAAAGAAGGCGCCCAAGCTCTCGTTGAAGGAGAAGAGAGCGGAGAAGCGGGAGCCGGAGACGTTCATCAAGCCTCGCAAGGGCGCGAACGCCTGACACGACTCCATCTCCTGCGGGCGTCGCCGCGGACCGTCTTCCGGTTCGCAGCGGCGCCCGTTCTCTTTTCAGGACACCGCTCTCACGTGCCCGTCGAGGGTGCAATCCGGCGAGACAACGCGGTGGCTGCGGCACGGGTCGCCGATGCGATGGCCTCTTCGTCCGCGTCCCCCTCCCAGGTGACGGCGACCGCGGCCGCCGGCCAACCGGCGTGGTCGAGCACAGCGACTCCGATCGACCGGAATCCCGGTGTCACCTCGCCGTTCTCGGTGGCGTGCCCGTGCTGTCTCGCAGCCTGCAGGAGCTCTCTGAGCTGTCGTGGGGAGGACGGCCCGTTGCCGGTCCGATCGGTGAAAGCACCTGCATCCGGGTACAGCGCCCGTACCTGGGCCCGGGGCAGCGCCGCGAGCATCGCCCGCCCTGTCGCCGTGAGGTGCGCGGGCAGGCGCACACCCACATCGGTCACCAGCGCCGGACGGCGCACCGCACGCTCCTCCACGATGTACAGCACGTCTCGTCCGCTCATCACCGCGAGATGCGCGCTCTCACCGAGACGGTCGGCGAGTCCGGCGACCAGCGGGCGGCCGAGTCGCGCCAGCGGCTCCTGCCGGGCGTAGCCCCCGGCCAGCTCGAATGCGGAGGTGCCGAGGCCCCAGCGGCGGTCCTGCGCGAGATGCACCACGAATCCGTGCTCCTCGAGCGTCGCGAGCAGGTGATAGATCGTCGAGCGCGGGATGCCGAGGTCGCGCGCCAGCGCCGATGCGGCGACGGGCGCGGGACGGCGTGCCAGATGGCGCAGGATGCGCAGGGTCTGGTCGGCCGCCGGCACCTGCGGCCGGTGGTCGGCATCGTCTGAGATCACAGACAAAGGATGCCACATTCCTCTGTTTCCGGGGCGGGCCCGGGTGTGGAATCGAGGTATGCCTCAGAACTCCTCGGTCGTCGTCGGCGCCGCACCCCTCGCGCCGGCCGATGTCGTCGCCATCGCCCGCCATCACGCATCCATCGTCATCGATGACGGAGCGCTCGGACGTGTCGCCGAATCGCGCCGCGTCATCGACGCCATGGCCGCCGACCCGGTGCCGCACTACGGCGTCTCCACCGGCTTCGGCGCCCTCGCAACGACCTTCATCGCTCCCGAGCGCCGCCGCCAGCTGCAGGTCAGCCTGATCCGCTCGCACGCCGCGGGCACCGGCCCCGAGGTCGAGACCGAGGTTGTCCGCGCGCTGCAGCTTCTGCGTCTGCAGACTCTGGCCTCAGGCCGCACCGGTGTCCGCCCGGTGGTCGTCGAGACCTACGCAGCCATGCTCAACGCCGGCATCACTCCGCTGGTCCGTGAGTACGGTTCGCTCGGCTGCTCCGGCGACCTCGCCCCGCTCGCGCACGTCGCCCTGTCGGCGATGGGCGAGGGGGAGGTGCGCAATGCCGATGGCGACCTGGTCGCGGCATCCGACGCTCTCGCGGCAGCCGGCATCGAACCGCTCGTCCTCGAGGAGAAGGAGGGGCTCGCCCTCATCAACGGCACCGACGGGATGCTGGGCATGCTGGTGCTCGCCCTGCACGACCTCGAGATGCTGATCACCACGGCCGACCTCTCGGCGGCGATGTCGATCGAGTCGCAGCTGGGCACCGACGCGGTGTTCGCCGCGGACCTCATGGCCCTGCGCCCGCAGGTCGGGCAGGCTGCGTCCGCCGCGAACCTGCGCGCGTTCCTCGGCGACTCGCCCATGGTCGCCAGCCACAAGGGACCGGATGACGGACGGGTGCAGGACGCCTACTCGCTGCGCTGCTCACCACAGGTGCACGGTGCCGCTCGCGACACGATGGCGCATGCCACCATGATCGCCGAGCGCGAGCTCGCCTCCGTCGTGGACAACCCCGTCGTCACGGTCGACGGACGCATCGAGTCCAACGGGAACTTCCACGGTGCCCCCGTCGCCGCAGTGCTGGACTTCCTGGCGATCTCGGTCGCCGATGTCGCATCCGTGTCGGAGCGCCGCACCGACCGCGCGCTCGACCCGGCGCGCAGCCACGGCCTGCCGCCGTTCCTCGCATCGGAGGTGGGCGTCGACTCCGGGCTGATGATCGCGCAGTACGCCGCCGCCGGCATCGTCTCCGAGCTGAAGCGCCTCGCCGCACCGGCATCCGTCGACTCGATCCCGTCGTCGGCAATGCAGGAGGACCACGTGTCGATGGGCTGGTCCGCGGCACGCAAGCTGCGCCGCTCGATCGACGGGCTCGCCCGCGTGCTGGCCATCGAGATCCTCACCGGCGCTCGTGCCCTCGACCTGCGCGCACCGCTCGAAGCGGGACCCGCGACCGGTGCCGTGCGCGACCTGGTCCGCACCGTCGCCGGCGGCCCCGGCCCCGACCGGTTCCTCTCGCCCGAGATGGAAGCCGTCACCGAACTCGTCACCTCGGGCGCCGTCGCCCGCACCGCGAAGGAGAACGCGAATGTCTGACGCCACCCAGTCCGGCCCCACCCTGCACGACCCGTCCCGCAGCATCCGCGCGCCGCGCGGCAACGAGCGCACCGCGAAGAGCTGGGGCGCCGAGGCCGCCAAGCGGATGCTGATGAACAACCTCGACGCCGAGGTCGCCGAGCACCCCGAGGACCTCGTGGTCTACGGCGGCACCGGTCGCGCGGCGCGGTCGTGGGAGGCGTACGACGCGATCGTGCGCACCCTCGACGAGCTCGAGCCCGACGAGACCCTGCTGGTGCAGTCGGGCAAGCCGGTCGGCGTGTTCCGCACCAACGAGTGGGCGCCGCGGGTGCTGATCGCCAATTCGAACCTCGTCGGCGATTGGGCCACCTGGCCGGAGTTCCGCAGGCTCGAGGAGCTCGGGCTGATGATGTACGGCCAGATGACCGCCGGATCCTGGATCTACATCGGCACGCAGGGCATTCTGCAGGGCACGTACGAGACCTTCGCGGCCGTCGCCCGATCGCTCGGCAAGGACTCGCTGAAAGGCACCCTGTCGCTCACCGGCGGTGCCGGCGGCATGGGCGGTGCGCAACCGCTCGCCGTCACCCTCAACGAGGGCGCCGTGCTGATCGTCGACGTCGACGAGTCGCGCCTGTCGCGCCGGGTCGACCACGGCTATCTCGACGTCTACTACACCGACCTCGACGAGGCCGTCGCCCGTGCGGTCGCCGCGAAGGAGGCCGGTGAGGCGCTGTCCGTCGGCATCGTCGGCAACGCCGCCGAGGTGTTCCCCGAGCTGCTGCGCCGCGGTGTGCCGATCGACATCGTCACCGACCAGACCAGCGCGCACGACCCGCTCGCCTACCTGCCCATCGGCATCTCCGTCGCGGACTGGAAGGCCGAGGCCGAGCGCGACCCGGAGGAGTTCACCCGCCGCTCCCGGGAGTCGATGGCCGCGCACGTCGCCGCGATGGTCGCGTTCCAGGACGCCGGTGCCGCCGTGTTCGACTACGGCAACTCGATCCGCGCCGAGGCCAAGCTCGGCGGGTTCGACCGGGCCTTCGAGTTCCCGGGCTTCGTGCCGGCCTACATCCGCCCGCAGTTCGAAGAGGGGCGCGGCCCGTTCCGCTGGGCTGCCCTCTCCGGTGACCCGGAGGACATCTACAAGACCGACCGCGCCATCGCCGAGTTGTTCCCCGAGGACAAGGCGCTGCACCGCTGGCTGGAGAAGGCCGGCGAGAAGGTGCACTTCGAGGGTCTCCCGGCCCGCATCTGCTGGCTCGGCTACAAGGAGCGCCACCTGGCGGGCCTGAAGTTCAACGAGATGGTCGCCTCGGGCGAGCTCTCCGCCCCGATCGTCATCGGCCGCGACCACCTCGACTCCGGCTCCGTCGCCAGCCCCTACCGCGAGACCGAGGCCATGAAGGACGGCTCCGACGCGATCGCCGACTGGCCGCTGCTGAACGCGCTGCTGAACACCGCATCGGGTGCGAGCTGGGTGTCGCTGCACCACGGCGGCGGTGTCGGCATCGGCCGCTCCATCCACGCCGGGCAGGTCACGGTCGCCGACGGCTCCGACCTGGCCGCCCAGAAGCTCGAGCGGGTGCTCACGAATGACCCCGGCACCGGAGTCATGCGACACGTCGATGCGGGCTACGAACACGCCAAGGACATCGCGCGCGAGCGCGGTCTCACGGTGCCGATGGGCCTCTGATGTCGACGCTCATCACGAACATCGGCGAGCTGACGACCAACGCTCGCCCTGAGCCCGACGAAGGGCCGGCTGACGACCGCCTCGGCACGCTGCACGACGCAGCGGTGCTGATCGAGGACGGCAGGATCGCGTGGGTGGGAGCCTCGGGGGATGCTCCCGCCCACGCGGATGAGGTGGTGGATGCCGGCGGACGCGCCGTGATCCCCGGCTTCGTCGACAGCCACAGCCACCTGGTGTTCGGGGGCGATCGCGCCGCCGAGTTCGAGGCTCGGATGGCCGGCCAGAAGTACGCCGCCGGCGGCATCCGATCCACCGTCGCCGCGACGCGCGCCGCATCCGATGACGAGCTGCGCGAGCGACTGCGCGGCTTCGTCCGCGAGCTGCTCACGCAGGGCACCACGACCGTCGAGATCAAGAGCGGCTACGGCCTGGATGTCGCAACCGAGGAGAAGCTGGTGCGGCTCGCGGCCGAAGTCACGCCCGAGGTCACCTACCTCGGCGCACATGTCGTGCCGGCCGAGTACGCCGACGACCACGACGGGTACGTCGACCTGGTCGTCGGGGACATGCTCGACGCCTGCGCGCCGCACGCGCGCTGGGTCGACGTGTTCTGCGAGACAGGCGCGTTCACCGTCGCGCAGTCCCGGCGGGTGCTCGAGGCGGGCATCGCGCGCGGCCTGAAACCGCGCGTGCACGCGAGTCAGCTCGGCCCCGGTGAGGGTGTGCGGATGGCGGTCGAGCTCGGCGCGGCATCCGTCGACCACGGCACCTACCTGACCGACGACGACATCGCCGTACTCGCGGCGAGCGACACGGTGCTGACGCTGCTGCCCGGCGTGGAGTTCTCCACCCGGCAGCCGTACCCCGATGCCCGTCGGCTGATCGACGCCGGCGTCACGGTCGCGATCGCCTGCGACACCAACCCCGGTTCGAGCTTCACGAGTTCGATGCCGTTCTGCATCGCGGTCGCCGTGCGCGACATGCGGATGACGGTGGCCGAGGCGGTCTGGGCTGCCACGGCCGGCGGCGCGGCCGCATTGCACCGCGACGACATCGGCGTGATCGCGCCGGGCAAGCGCGCCGATCTGGTGCTGCTGGACGCCCCGACGCGGGTGCACCTGGCCTACCGACCCGGTGTTCCGCTCGTGAAGCAGATCTGGAAGGACGGGGTCGAGGCGCTCTGACCGGTGCCCGCACCTCGCTCCGGGCGTAGCGTGGAGGCATGGCTCGGATCCTGATCGTCGGCGGCCACGGAAAGGTCGCCCTTCTGCTCGCTCCTCTTCTCGTCTCCCGCGGCGACGAGGTCACGGCGGTGATCCGCAACCCGGCCCACGCGGCCGAGGTGCGGCTCACCGGTGCTGAACCCGTCGTGTTCGACATCGAGCACGAGGACCGTGCCGCGTTCGCCCGGCTGATCGCAGGCCACGATGCGATCGTCTGGTCGGCCGGCGCCGGCGGCGGCTCGCCGGAGCGCACCCGCGCCGTCGACTTCGAGGCGGCGGTGCGGTCGATGGATGCCGCGAAGGATGCCGGTGTGCGGCGCTACGTCATGGTCTCCTACTTCGGCTCTTCGCCGGATCACGGCGTGCCCGAGGGGAATTCGTTCCACGCCTACGCCGAGGCGAAGGCCGCGGCCGACGAGTACCTGCGCGCGACCTCGCTGGACTGGACGGTTCTCGGTCCCAGCAGTCTCACGCTGGGCGCGGGCACCGGACTGATCGACGCAGAGGCCGAGAGCTCCGCAAAGGTGTCGCGGGCCAACGTGGCCCTGGTCATCGCCCAGGCTCTCGTCGAGCCCGCGACCATTCGGCGCACGATCCGGTTCAACGACGGCGGGCGCCCCATCGCGGAGGCGCTCGCCGGCTGACGCGGCCTCAGCGCAGCACGGCGATCGCTGCGCGGTCGAGCAGCCAGGCCGCGAACAGCGCGATTCCGAAGCCACCCAGCCCGGTCGCCCACAGTGCCGCACCGACACCGCCGAACAGCACCGTCTCGAGCACGACGCGCGCAACCGTCGGCAGGGTGATTCGCGCCCTCGGCGAGAGGAACAGCCCCCACACCACGGCGATGAGCACCGGAACTGCGACCGCGGCGACCCACGACCATCCGCCCGGCGCCAGCCGCCATGCGGCCACGGCCGCACCCGCGAGCAGCGCGAGCTCCAGCAGGAAGCGCACGATCAGAGCCGCGCGCCGACCGGTGCCCGCGGACTCGAACGGATCCTCGCCGTTCATCCGGCGCCGACGAGTCCGGCGAGCAGCTCCAGTACGCACAGCGCCGCGAGGCGCACGGTGCGGCCGTCCTCGGCGTCGACCGTGGCGTCCACCTCGGCGAGGTCGGCGCTGGTGACCCTGGCGTCCGCTCCGACCGCACGCGTCAGCGCGCGCAGCTCCCAGGCGGCGAGGCCGCCGGGCACGCTCGCGGGGCAGCCGGGTGCGACGGAGCGGTCGCACACGTCCACGTCGATGTCGAGATGGATGCGGGGATCCGCTCCGGCTCCGGCGATCTCGAGTGCCTCCGCCGTGACATCGGCGATGCCGCGCGCCCGCAGCTCGTCGAGCGTGATCACCCGGATGCCCCAGTCCGCGGCGCGCTGCGCGTAGGCGGCGGAGTTCGCGTAGTCGGCGATGCCGATCTGCACGATGCGACGCGGGTCGAGGCGCTCGCCCGCCGGGGCATCCTCGACGAGGCGGCGTACCGGGGTGCCGTTGGACACGCCGTCGCGCAGGTCGAAGTGGGCGTCGAAGGTGATCAGGCCGGTCGCGGCCGCGCCGCGCGCGACCGAGTAGGTCAGCGAGTTGTCACCGCCCAGGGCGATCACCCGGCGGCTCGCCGCGGCGAGCTCCGCGACGCGGGTGACCGTGCGCTCGGTGCCCTCGTCGCCGTCGGGGTCGGGGACGTCGCCGGCGTCCACGATCCGCAGCGCCTCATTCAGATCGACGACGGGCGGCCCCATCAGCGTCGCGCTGTACCGGGGGAGGGCCTCGCGGATCGCCACGGGCGTCGCGTGCGCGCCGGTCGGGGACAGCGACGTGCGCCAGACCGGTACCCCGACGATCGCCGCATCCGCCCGGGCGCCGTCGAAGGCGGGCCAGGCTCCGGCGCGGGGCCAGGACGGATCGTGCGACAGTGCCATGAGGAGTCCCTTCGACTCGGATGCCGGATGACGCATCCGGGTTTCAGGGTGTCACACCGCGGTGAGCGGCGGATCGCGGGTCGCGGGCGAACTGTCTGGCCCACGAGACAGCAGGTCACACCGGGATCAGTGCATGAGCGAGGGCGAAGATCGCCACGCCGGCGAGGGCGCCGACCACCGTGCCGTTCAGGCGGATGTACTGCAGGTCGCGTCCGACCATGAGCTCGATCTTCTCGGTGGTCTCTGCGGGGTCCCAGCGCTCGATCGTGTCGGTGATGATCGAGGCGATGTCGTGCCGGTAGCGGTCGACGGCGAAGACCGCGGCATCCGTCACCCAGCCGTCCACGCGGCTCTGCAGCGCAGCATCCGTCGTCAGCCGCGTGCCGATGTCGGCGATCGCCGATGCGGCGCGCGTGCGCAGCCCGCTCTGCGGGTCGTCGAGGGAGCGGATCAGGCCGGTCTTCGCGGCCTGCCAGGCCTCCGCCGCCAGCGCGGCGACGCGCGGGCTGTCGAACAGCCCGGTCTTCGCGTTCTCGAGCTTCGCGCGCATGGACGGATCGTGCTGCAGCCGATCGGCGAGGCGGGCCAGGTATCCGTCGATCGCGATCCGCGCCTGATGCCGCGGATCGGCCTGCACCGCGTGCACGAACTTCACCGCTTCGCGGTAGACGGTGTCGTCGACGAGCCGATGGGCGACCCCGGGAACCCAGGACGGCAGCCGCCGGGACACCAGGCCCTGGAAAGCGTGCGCATTCGCGTCCAGCCAGGTCGCGATGCTGTCGACGGCGAGGTCGACGGCGCCATGGTGCGCGCCGGCGTCGACGATGCGCTCCAGCCAGGCGCCAGCCGGCGGGCCCCACTCCGGATCGACCAGGTTCTGACGGGCGAGGTCGGCGATCACATCGCGCACGTCGTCGTCGCTGAGGGCGTGCAGCACGGCGGTCGCGACCGTCGCGCCCTCGGCACCGACCCGCTCCGCATGGGCGGGCCGGCTCAGCCATTCGCCGAGCCTGCGCGCGACGTCGGTCTGCTCCAGCTTCGTGCGCACGACCTCCGCCGAGAGGAAGTTCGTCTCGACGAACTCGCCCAGGCTGCGCCCGATCTCGTCCTTGCGGTTCGGGATGATCGCCGTGTGGGGGATCGGCAGGCCGAGCGGATGCCGGAACAGCGCCGTCACCGCGAACCAGTCCGCCAGGGCACCGACCATCCCGCCCTCGGCCGCGGCGCGCACATACGAGAGCCAGGGGTGCCGATCCTCGAGCGCGAAGGCGATCACGAACGCGATCGCCATGAACAGCAGGGCGCCCAGCGCGACGCCCTTCATCCTGCGCAGGCCGCGCAGCCGCTCCTGATCGGCGGCGGACAGAAGCGCCATCGGGGTACGCGACATGCCCTCATCCTGCCACGACGGGTACCCTCGATCTGTGATCGAAGACATCAAGAAGCGTGCTCTGCACCGCACCAGCATCCTCGAAGGTCAGCTGCGCGGCATCGCGCGGATGATCGAGAGCGACGAGTACTGCATGGACATCATCACGCAGTCGCGCGCCGTGCAGCGCTCCCTGGAATCCCTGAACCGGCTGCTGCTCGAGAACCACCTGCGCACGCACGTGACGCACATGTTCGAGGAGGGCGGCGAACAGCGCGAGCAGGCCGTCGACGAACTGCTGAAAGCATTCGACTTCCACAGCAAGTAAGTCGTGAAGCGACGGATATCGTCGCTCCGAGACCGTTTCGCAACTGTTTCCGCTTCCGTTGTGCCCTCGGGTGTGAAAGACTCCCTCCACTGAGATTCTCAATGAGGAGGATGAATGGCTGATACCCGGGCCATGGCAGGCGGCGTCGACATCACCGGCGTCACGAAGCTGTATGGAGACGCGACCGCCGTCGACGACCTGACTCTGCACGTCGAGCAGGGCGAGTTCCTCTCGCTGCTCGGACCGTCCGGCTGCGGCAAGACCACAACGCTGCGGATGATCGCCGGGTTCGAGCACCCGGATGCGGGAGACATCCGCATCTCCGGTCGCAGCGTGCTGGGCGAGCCGCCGTACCGGCGCGAGGTGAACACGGTCTTCCAGGCGTACGCCCTCTTCCCGCACATGACCGTCGCCGAGAACGTGGCATACGGCCTGCAGCAGCGCAAGGTGCCCAAGGCCGAGCAGCGCGAACGCGTCGCCGAGGCGCTGGACATGGTGCAACTGCGCAGGTTCGCGGACCGGAAGCCCACCCAGCTCTCCGGCGGCCAGCAGCAGCGCATCGCGCTGTCGCGGGCGCTGATCAACCGCCCCGCCGTGCTGCTGCTCGACGAGCCGCTCGCCGCCCTTGACCGTCAGCTGCGCGAGGAGATGCAGCTCGAACTGAAGCTGCTCCAGGCCCGGCTCGGCACCACCTTCGTGTTCGTCACCCACGACCAGGCCGAGGCGCTGTCCATGAGCGATCGGATCGCCGTGATGCGCGCCGGCCGGATCGAGCAGCTCGACACCCCGTCCGCGGTGTACGACGAACCGGCATCCGCCTACGTCGCGTCCTTCATCGGCCAGCAGAACTTCCTGCACGGCGTGGTGGCCGTCGGCGGCGCGGCCCTCGACACCAGTAACGGCGCGGTGCACGGGCGCTGGGGCGGAGCCGAGGCACCGGCCGGATCAGCGGCCGTCGCGGCCATCCGCCCGGAGTTCGCGCGTCTCGCGCCGGCGGGGTCGGACGGCCCGGGCATCGACGGCACTGTGCTCGGGGTCTCACACCTCGGTGAGACCCTGCAGATCGCCGTGGACGTCGCCCGCGACCGCGCATTCCTGGTGCGCATCCCCGCGCCGACCGCCCCGGCGGTCGCCGTCGGCGACGCCGTGCGCTGCACCTGGAGCCCCGACGACGTGCGTCTGTTCGCAGACGACCAGTCGCTCTCCGCCGCGACCCACGTCATCGCGCTGCCCAAGGCGGCGGCCTGATGGCGCAGCCGCCGGTCCGCGTACTCGCGCACCGCGGCGCCGCCGGCATCCTGCGCTCCGAACTCACCCGCCGCGGGTTCCTCGCGACCGCGCTCGCCGCCGGCGGCACCATGCTCTTCACCGCCTGCGCGCCGCCGAAGGGGGCCGTGTCGGCGCCCGCCAGCGGCGGTCCGCTCGAGGACCGGCTGTCGATCTACACCTGGAGCGACTACGACGACCCCGAGGTGCTGGACGCGTTCACGAAGCAGTCCGGCCCGAAGATCGTCGTCGACGCGTTCAACTCCAACGAGGAGCTGATCGCCAAGCTCGTCGCCGCGCGCGGCACCTCGGGCTACGACATCGTGGTGCCGACCGGCGTGTTCATCGAGCCGATGGCGCAGAACGGACTGCTCGAGAAGCTCAACCTCGACCTGATCCCGAACCTCGCCACGATGAACCCTGCGTTCATCCACCGCGCCTGGGATCCGGGGAACGACTACTCGATCTGCAAGGCGTGGGGCACCACCGGCTTCGTCTACGACAAGAAGGTGATCTCGCGCGAGCTGACCTCGTGGGCCGACTTCATCGACGCCGCCCAGAACGAGGCATCCGGCAAGACCTCCCTTCTGGACGATCCTGCGCCGCTGTGCGGCGTGTACTTCTGGTCGCACGGCATCGACTGGAACACCACGAAGAAGGCCGACCTGGACGCCTGCGAGAAGTTCATGACGAAGCAGGTCGCACCGCACGTCTCGGCGTTCGACTCGGCCCCCGGCGGGCAGATCATCCCGCAGGCCACCCATGCGCTGGTGCAGACCTACAACGGCGACGCCCGCACCGGGATGACCGAGTCGGATGACCCGGAGCGCTGGCAGTGGGTGCTCGGAGCACCCGCCACCGAGCTGTGGATGGACAACTGGGCGATCGCGAAGGGCGCGCCGCATCCCGAGGCGGCGCATGCGTTCATCAACTACATCATCTCGCCCGACGTGCAGCTGGCGCAGGTCGACTACATCGGGTACGACACCGGCGTGCAGGGAGTGCAGCAGCAGGCCGAGGAGGCGGGGCTGGACATGCTCGACATGGTGTTCTTCGAAGAGGAGCAGATCAAGACCATGCACGAGGGCAGATTCACCAGCGCACAGGAGCGCATCGTGGAGATCTGGAACGCGACCAAGGCGGCCGCCGGTGCGTAAGGTCGCTCTGGCGCTGCCCGCCTGGGCCTGGCTCGTCGTCTTCTTCGTCGTCCCGATCGGCGTCGTGGTCTGGTACAGCTTCGGCTACAAGCCCAGCATCTTCGCCACCAACGCGAACGACAAGCTGTCCTTCGACCGATACATCGAAGCCCTCTCGCCGACGTTCTTCGCGACCTTCCAGAACACGCTGTGGGTCGGGATCGCCGGCACCGTGCTGTGCCTGCTGATCGGGGCGCCCGTGGCGTACTGGATCGCCATCAAGTGCGCGCCCAGCCGGCGCAGCCTGATGCTCGTGCTGGTCATGGTGCCGTTCTGGACGAACTTCCTGGTGCGGACGATCGGATGGCAGATCATCCTCGCCCCGGAGGGCTGGTTCTCGCACGCGCTGCAGGCCATCGGCGTCATCCCGGGCCCGCTGAACCTGCTGAACTCCCGCGGTGCGGTGCTGCTCGGCGTGGTCTACAACTACCTGCCGCTGATGATCCTGCCGCTGTTCGTCGCCTTCGACCGCGTGAGCGGACCGCTGCGCGAGGCCAGCAAGGACCTCGGCGCCAACAGCTGGACCACGTTCCTGCGCATCACGGTGCCGCTCGCGCAGCCCGGCATCATCGCCGGCGTGCTACTGGTGTACATCCCGCTGATGGGCGACTACATCACGGCCACGGTGCTGGGCGGGGCGAAGGGCAACATGGTCGGCCAGATCGTGGCCAGCCAGTTCCAGACCGCGCAGAACTGGGCACTCGGCTCGGCGATGGCGGTGCTGCTCATCCTCATCATCGGCCTGTCGATCGCCGTGGCGGCCGGCCTCATCTGGCTGATCTCGCTGCCGATCCGCAGACGCAACAGTCTCGTCCTCGGGGAGGCATAATGACCGCGGTCCAGAACCGTCCGGCATCCGTCCGCCGTGCACCGCGCAACTGGAGCGCCATCCTGCTGCCCGTCTGGGCGACGCTGGTGTTCGTGTTCCTGTTCCTGCCGATCGCCGTGGTGATCGTGCACTCCTTCAACGTCGGCCGCCTGTTGATCTCGTGGGATCACTTCGGCTTCGACTCCTTCGCGGCGATCGTCACGAAGGCGGCTGTGCGCGACGCCGTGCTGGTGTCGCTGCGCACCGGTCTGATCGCCGCCGTGTTCGCCACGGCTCTGGGCACGCTGGCCGGCATCGCGATGGCGCGCACGCCCGGCCGCTGGGTGCCGTGGTTCCTCGGGCTGCTGCTGCTGGTGTCGGTGACGCCCGAGATCGTCGACGCGGTCGCGCTGCTGCCGTGGCTCGTCTTCCTCGGGCAGGATGCCGGCATGTGGGTGTTCAACGACGGCACCGTGCGCCTGGTCGTCGGTCAGTCGCTGTTCTCGATAGCGATCGTGTCGTACATCGTGCGGGCGCGACTGGTCGGCCTGGACGCGAAGCTGGAGGAGGCCTCGGCCGATCTCTACGCGCCGCCGGTGCGCACGTTCATGAAGGTGACTCTGCCACTGGCGATGCCGGCCGTGCTGGCCGGCTTCCTGCTCTCGTTCACGCTCGGCCTGGACAACACGGTGGTCTCGGCCTTCGTGCAGGTCTCCGGCACCACTCCGTGGCCGGTGTACGTGCTGAGCGCGCTGCGCAGCGGTCTGCGGCCCGAGATCGCCGCGGTGTCGACGGTGATGCTCGTGCTCACCCTCGGCGCGCTGGCGCTGGTCGCGGTCGTGCTCAAGCGGGCAGGCGACTCTGCGGCCGACATCGCACGGACGATGGCGGGCGGCTGAGCCGTCCTTCGTCTCGCTTCGCTCGCTCAGGAGCCGGGGCAGGGAGAGGATCGCTCGCTCAGGAGCCGGGGCAGGGAGAGGATCGCTCGCTCGGGAGCCGGGGCAGGGAGAGGGGCGCTCGCTCAGGAGCCGGGGCACGCAAGAAGGGGGAGGATCCGCGGATCCTCCCCCTTCTTGCGTGCCGGGTCAGGCGGTGGTGTAGCCGTCCGCCACGGTGAGCGCCTCGTCGATCCCGGCGAGGCCGCGCACCAGGTCGTCCTCCGAGATGACCAGCGGCGGCGCGATGTGCGTGCGGTTGAAGTGCAGGAACGGCCACACGCCGCCCTCCTTCGCCGCGGCCGCGAAGGCGCCCATCGGGGCGGCATCCGCACCGGCTGCGTTGAACGGCACCAGCGGTTCGCGGGTCTCCTGATCGCGCACCAGCTCGATCGCCCAGAACAGGCCGCGACCGCGCACCTCGCCGACCGACGGATGCTTCGCGGCCATGGCCTGCAGGGCAGGCTCGACGACGCGCGAGCCGAGGTCGCGCACGCGCTCGAGGATGCCGTCGCGACGGAACACCTCGAAGGTCGCGACGCCGGGCGCGCAGGCCAGCGGATGCCCGGAGTAGGTCAGCCCACCGGGGAACGGCACCTCGTCGAAGTGCTTCGCGACACGGTCTGAGATCACGACGCCGCCGAGCGGCACGTAGCCCGAGTTGACGCCCTTCGCGAAGGTGATCAGGTCGGGCCTCGCGCCGAAGGCGTCGATGCCGAACCACTCGCCGAGGCGGCCGAAGCCGACCATGACCTCGTCGGCGATGTACAGGATGCCGTGCCGGTCGCACAGCTCGCGCACGCCGTCGAGGTAGCCGGGCGGCGGGATCAGCACGCCGTTGGTGCCGACCACGGTCTCGATGATGATCGCCGCGATCGTGGACGGACCCTCCAGCAGGATGGTCTGCTCGAGGTGCTCGAGGGCGCGCTGCGACTCCTCCTCGATCGTCGTGGCGTGGAACGCCGAGCGGTACAGGTACGGTCCGAAGAAGCGCACCGTGCCGTTGTCGCCCACGTCGTTCGCCCAGCGCCGAGGGTCGCCGGTGAGCGAGATCGCCGTCGCGGTGGAGCCGTGGTAGCTGCGGTACATCGAGAGCACCTTGCGGCGGCCGGTCACCTGGCGGGCCATGCGCACCGCGTACTCGTTGGCGTCGGCGCCGCCGTTGGTGAAGAACACCTTCTCGAAGCCCTCGGGCGCGACGCCCGCGATCAGCCGCGCGAGCTCGCCGCGGACGTCGTTCGCCATGGAGGGCTGGATGGTGGCCAGCCGGCCGGCCTGCCGCTGCACGGCGGCGATCAGGTCGGGGTGCTGGTGACCCAGGTTCAGGTTCACCAGCTGGCTGGAGAAGTCGAGGTAGGTGTTGCCCTGGTAGTCCCAGAACGTCGATCCCTCGCCGCCGGCGACCGGCACCGGGTCGATCTTCGCCTGAGCGCTCCAGGAATGGAAGACGTGGGCGCGGTCGTCCGCGCGCACCCGCGCCTCGGATGATGCGGTCTGTTCAGTCATGATGCTCCTCCTCAGCGGTTGCTCGGGAAGCCGAGATCGACCTGCGCCTCGGTGTGGTCGGGCCAGCGGGTGGTGACGACCTTGGAGCGGGTGTAGAAGTGGATCGACTCCGGGCCGTAGATGTGCGAGTCGCCGAACAGCGAGGCCTTCCAGCCGCCGAAGGAGAACGCACCCACCGGCACGGGGATCGGCACGTTCACTCCGACCATGCCGACCTCGATGTCGAACTCGAACTGGCGGGCGGTGCCGCCGTCACGGGTGAAGATCGCGGTGCCGTTGCCGAACTGGTGGGCGTTGATGAGGTCGACCGCCTCCGCGTAGCTGTCCACGCGGACGATGCCGAGCACCGGGCCGAAGATCTCGTCCTCGTAGAGCTTCATGCCGGGCTTCACACCGTCGATCAGGCTGATGCCGGTGAAGAAGCCCTCGCTCTCGATGCGCTGGCCCGCTGCCACCCGCTGGGTGCCGTCGATGAGCACGGTCGCGCCCTCGGCCTCGGCGCCGGTCACGTAGGACTCGACCCGGTCGCGGTGCTCGCGGGTGATCAGCGGGCCCATCTCGCTCGCGGCATCCGTGCCGTCACCGATGCGCAGATCCTGCACCTTCTCGGTGATCGAGGCGATGAGCGGCTCGGCGACGTCGCCGACGGCGACCAGCACAGACACGGCCATGCAGCGCTCGCCGGCGGAGCCGTAGGCGGCGGAGACGGCGGCGGCGGCAGCGCCGTCGATGTCGGCGTCGGGCATGACGACCATGTGGTTCTTCGCGCCGCCGAGGGCCTGCACGCGCCTGCCGTTCGTGGACGCTCGCTCGTAGATCGACTTCGCGATCGGGGTGGATCCGACGAAGCTCACCGCCTTGACGTCGGGGGAGTCCAGCAGCGCGTCGACGGCGGTCTTGTCGCCGTTGACGACGTTCAGCACGCCGTCGGGCAGGCCCGCCTCCTGGAAGGCCCTCGCCAGCCAGATCGCGGCGGACGGGTCCTTCTCGCTGGGCTTGAGCACGACGGTGTTGCCGCACGCGATCGCGGAGGCGACCATCCAGAGCGGCACCATCACCGGGAAGTTGAACGGGGTGATGCAGGCGACGACGCCGACCGGCTGCTTCACCGAGTGCACGTCGACGCCGCGGGCGACCTGCTCGGCGCGCTCGCCCTTGAGCAGGTGCACGAGGCCGGCGGCGAACTCCACGTTCTCGATGCCGCGGGACACCTCGCCGGCGGCATCCGAGAGCACCTTGCCGTGCTCGCTGGTGACGATCGCCGCGAGCTCGGGGGTGCGGTCGGCGAGGATCTGGCGCAGGCGGAAGAACACGTCGGCGCGCTTGATCAGGCTGGTCGCGCGCCAGGCGGGCAGCGCGGCCTTGGCTGCGGCGATCGCGCGCTCGGTCTCCTCGGCGCTGGCGACGGCGACCTGGCGGTGCGCCTCGCCGGTGGCGGGGTTGTAGACGGGCAGCGTCCTCGCTGCCTCGGCGCCCTCGACGCCGTTGATCCAGTGGGGAACGAGAGTCATCTGCTTCTCCTTATCGAACACTCTGACCGATGCGGAGGCGCACCGGGATATCCTTAGCCTGACGCTGATCGGGAGGACGTCATGGCCGCAGATCGTCAGGATTCGGAAGTCATTCGGACAGAACGTCCGGATGCGGGTGCGGTGATCACCGTCGCCGACGCGCTGGCGATCCCTGCGCTGCGAGCCGGGCATCCGGGGGTGCTCGTCGGAGGCGATGCGCTCGAGACTCCGGTGCGCTGGGCGCACATCTCCGACAGTGAGGACGTCGCGCGGATGCTGGCGGGCGGCGAGCTGCTGCTCACCACGGGCGCGGGCTGGCCCGGTGCGGAGGATCGGCTGCGCGCGCTGGTCGACGCGCTGCACGCCGCGCACGCCGCCGGCGTGGTGCTCGAGCTCGGCGGACGGTTCCCGGCCGTGCCGCCCGCGCTGGTGCAGGCATGCCGCGAGCACGGCCTGGCGCTGGTCGTGCTCGAGGAGGAGGTGAAGTTCGTCGCGGTCACCGAGGCGATTCACCGCCTGATCACCCGGGTGCAGTTCGACGCGCTGCAGGCCAGGCAGCGGGTGCACGACCTGTTCACCGGCCTGAGCCTGCGCGGGGCGCCCGCCGGAACCGTGGTGCGCGAGACCGCCCGCATCGTCGGAGCGCCGGTGCTGCTGCGGACCGCGGCCGACGAGACGGTCGCCTTCGACGCCGCCGGTCGCGAGGAGGCACCGGTGCTCGACGCGTTCCGCGACGGCGAGGTGTGGGAACGGGTCACGGTCGAGGCACGTGGCGCCCGCTGGGGCAGACTGCACGCGCACCCGGATGCCGGGCACCCGGCCGGAGTCCTCACCGTGCTGGAGAGCGCGGCCACCGCGCTCGCGCTCGGGCGCCTGGCCGACGGCGACGATCGCGCCTGGGAGCGTGCGGCCAGCACCGCGCTGGTGCGCGACCTGCTCGACGAGTCGTTCGCGACGCCCGCCGACGCCCGCGCCAGGCTCGAGGCCGGCGGGTTCGGGGTTCGAGACCGGGTGCTGCACACGCTCGTCGTGCGCGACGCGGATACCGGGATGCTCGACACCGTGACCGCGCCGTTCGCCGCACACGGTGCCGTGCGACAGGCCGTGGACGGGCGGGACGGGATCGTGCTCGTGTCGCTGCCCGCCGGCATCCGTTCGGGTGAGATGGATGCGCTGCTCGCCGCGGTCGCCGATGCGCTCGCCGCAGCGGGAACGGGAGCGGCCTGGGGGCCACGGGCCGACGGCGTCGAGGGGCTCGCCGCATCCGTGCGCGCCGCGCGCGTGCTCGCCGCGCGCGCCGCGGCCGGCACCGTCGCGCGCGGGGACGGCAGGCCGCTGATCCGGCTGGCGGGGGAGCTACAGGGCGATCCGCGGCTGGCCGCGCTGCGCGACGAGCTGCTCGCCCCGCTGGAGGAGTGGGATGCCGCGCATCGCGGCGACCTGGTGGAAGTGCTGCGCGCGCTGGTCGCGCACCCCACCAGCCGCACGGCCGCGGCCGCGGCATCCGGCCTGTCCCGCTCGGTGTTCTACCAGCGCCTGGAACTGATCGGCGACCTCACCCGTGCCGACCTGGAGGACGGCGAGACGCTCGCCGCCCTCCAGCTCGCGCTGCTGGTGTGAGCAGGCTCAGGCGATGTAGACCTTGCGCACCGTCTCGGCGACGGTCCACGTGGTGCGCATTCCTTCGGCGAGGCGCACCACCGAGCCGGGGCCGATCGGCAGGTCGGGCAGCGCCGGGTCGTCGAAGGCGATGACGGCCGCGCCCGAGAGCACGACGAACAGTTCATCGGCCTCGGTGTCGGTCGCCACGCCTGGGGCCATCTCCCAGATGCCGATCTCGCGATCGCCGGTGTCGTCGAGCACGGCGACGGCCGCGGTCGGCGCACCCGCGATCACGGCCGAGGCGGGCAGCGCCTCGTGGTCGAGCGCGAGATCGGCGAGCGCGGTTCCGGCGGCGGGCAGCGCGGTCACGAGTCGAAGCCCATGCCGACGGCGTCGAGCACCTTCAGCAGCGGGCCGCGGCGACCCTCGTTGTGATCGGCACGGTCCATGGCCGCGCGCACCATGTTCACGCCGATCGATGCGGCAGGCTCCGGCGGGAACGGGATCGGCTTCTTGCGCACCATCTCCAGCTCGGTGCGCTCGGTCTGCTCCCCGGCGAGCTTGTCCAGCATGACATCGGCGCCGAAGCGAGACGCACCCACCCCCAGCCCGGTGAAGCCGGTCGCGTAGGCGACCCGGCCCTTCCGTGCGGTGCCGTAGAACGCGCAGAACCGGCTGCACGAGTCGATCGCACCGGCCCAGCGGTGGGTGAAGCGCAGCCCCTCGAGCTGCGGGAACGTCGTGAAGAAGTGCTCCGCCAGCTTGCGGTGGCTCTCCATGCGGTCCTCGTACTCCGAGCGCACCTTGCCGCCGAAGTGGTAGACCGCGTCGTAGCCGCCGAACAGGATGCGGTTGTCGGCGCTGAGCCTGTAGTAGTGGAACTGGTTGGCGCTGTCGGCCAGACCCTGACGGTTCGACCAGCCGATCGACGCCAGCTGCTCGGTGCTCAGCGGCTCGGTCATCAGCACGTAGTCGTACACCGGCACCGTCATCAGCGCGTTGCGCTTGAGCAGCGAGGGGAAGACGTTCGTCGCCAGCGCGACGTGCTGCGCGCTCACGCGACCGCCGTCGGTCACCAGGCCGACAGGGCCTGAACCGTCGCCCTCGAGACGCGAAACCCGGCTCTGCTCGTAGATCTCCACGCCCAGGTCGGCGGCGACGCGGGCGAGCTCCAGGCCGAGCTTGGCGGGATGCACCATCGCGCAGCCCTCCTTGTCCCACGCGCCGGCCAGGTAGGTGTCGGAGTGCACTTCGGCCTGCACCGCCTCGCGATCGAGGAAGCCCTCCTCGTCGCGCAGCCACTCCACCTGGTGCGGCTCGACGGCCAGCGCCAGCTGACCGGTGCGCTCGAAGTCGGCCTTGATGTCGTACCGGCGGATCGACTCCTCGATGCCGTCCAGGTTCTCCAGACCCATCCGTTCGAGCTGCTCGATCTCGTCGGGCCAGCGGCTCAGGCCGTTCTCGTGGCCGTGGGTGAGGCTCGCCTCGCAGAAGCCGCCGTTGCGGCCGGTGGCCGCCCAGGCGACGCGGGAGGCCTCGAGGAGCACGACCCTGCGCTGCGGGTCGCGCTCCTTGGCGCGGATCGCGGTCCACAGGCCGGTGTATCCTCCGCCGACGATGGCGAGATCGGCGTCGATCTTCGCGGTCAGGCGAGGGTGCTGTGTGCGGTGCACGTCATCGAGCCAGAAGACCGCGAAGGCGGTGTCCTGCAGCGCGTGATCGACGACGGTCGGGTTCGGGCGACGGCGTTCGAAGACCGTGGTACCCATCTATATCATCCTCTCGGGTGGCATCCGCCGGGGGCGGCTGGTGGGGTCGTCAGAGCCGGGCCGCCGCCTCCCCGAGCACGCCGCGCAGGATGCTGCCGATCTCGCGGAACTCGGCGGGACCGATGGTCAGCGGCGGTGCGAGCTGGATGACGGGGTCGCCGCGGTCGTCGGCGCGGCAGTACAGCCCCGCCTCGTACAGCGCGGGGGAGAGGAATCCGCGCAGCAGCCGCTCGGACTCCTCATCGTCGAAGGTCTCCTTGGTCGACTTGTCCTTCACCAGCTCGATGCCGAAGAAGTAGCCCTCGCCGCGCACGTCGCCGACGATCGGAAGGTCGAGCAGGGTCTCGAGCTCGGCGCGGAACAGCGGGGAGTTCTGCACGACGTGCTCGTTCAGGCCCTCCTCCTCGAACAGGTCGAGGTTCTCCAGGGCGACGGCCGCCGAGACCGGATGCCCACCGAAGGTGTAGCCGTGCGGGAACATCGCGTCGCCGCTGGCGAACGGCTCGTGGATGCGGTCGCTGATGATCGTCGCGCCGATCGGCGCGTATCCGCTGGTCATCGCCTTCGCGCAGGTGATCATGTCGGGCACGTAGCCGAGGCGGTCGCAGGCGAACATCGAGCCGAGCCGGCCGAACGCGCAGATCACCTCGTCCGAGACGAGCAGCACGTCGTGCCGGTCGCAGATCTCGCGCACCCGTGCGAAGTAGCCGGGCGGGGGAGGGAAGCATCCGCCGGAGTTCTGCACCGGCTCGAGGAAGACCGCCGCGACGGTGTCGGCGCCCTCGAACAGGATCGCCTCCTCGATGCGGTCGGCGGCCCAGCGCCCGAACGCCTCGAGGTCGTCGGACGGCGCTCCCATCTCGGCAGCGCGGTAGAAGTTCGTGTTCGGCACCCGCAGGCCGCCGGGCGTCACCGGCTCGAACATCGCCTTCATCGCCGGGATGCCGGTGACGGCGAGCGCGCCCTGGGTGGTGCCGTGGTAGGCGATCGAGCGGGAGATCACCTTGTGCTTGCCCGGCTTGCCCTGCGTCTTCCAGTAGTGCTTGGCGAGCTTGAACGCGGTCTCGACGGCTTCCCCGCCGCCGGAGGAGAAGAACACCCTGTTCAGGTCTCCCGGCGCGTAGCCGGCCAGTCGCTCGGCCAGCTCGATCGCCGCGGGGTGCGCGTACGACCACAGCGGGAAGAACGCCAGCTCCTCGGCCTGCTTCGCGGCGGCCTCGGCGAGCCGGCGCCGGCCGTGGCCGGCATTGACCACGAAGAGGCCCGCCAGCCCGTCGATGTACTTCCGCCCCTCGGCATCCCAGATGTGGTGCCCTTCGCCGCGCGTGATGATGGGCACCTCCGGGAGCGTGGACTGCCGGGAGAAGTGCATCCAGAGGTGGTCGCTCGCGCTGGCGCGCAGGCGGTCGGCGTCGTAGGTCATCGGGTCCCCCAGTTGTAGAGCTGCTTGTGCAGGCGGGCGTAGACGAAGGTGTCGGTGGACAGCACCCCGGGGATGCTGCGGATGCGGCGGGCGAGCAGCTCGAGCAGATCCTCGTCGCTCTCGCACACGACCTCGGCGAGTACGTCGAAGCCGCCGAGCGTGACGACGACGTAGTCGATCTCGGCGATCTCGGCGAGGGCGGCGGCGACCGCCTCGGGGTCGCCGCTGACGCGGATGCCGATCATCGCCTGGCGCAGGAAGCCGAGCTGCAGGGGATCGGTGACTGCGACGATCTGCATCACGCCGGACTCCGTCATGCGCTGCACCCGCTGGCGGACGGCGGCTTCGCTGAGCCCGACCTCGCGGCCGATATCGGCGTACGCACGCCGGCCGTCCTCCTGGAGCAACTCGATGATGGTCTTCGACACATCGTCGAGAACAGCGTGCTTCTGCTTTGAGGCCATGTGCTGATCCTGACACTCCAGAGCATCTCTGGCAACAGAATCCGTCGGATTTAATGCTGAGAACAACTGATCTCGTTGAATTGTCGTAGCATGAACCCATGCTGACAACGGTGTTGCGCAACGTGATCGCGGGTCGCGCCGCGGAGGTCCCCACCGAGGCGACCATGGACCTGATCGACCCGGCGACCGAAGAGGTCTACGGCCGAGCGCCCATCTCCGGCGCCGTCGAGGTCGACGCAGCCTATGCCGCCGCTGATGGCGCCTTCGCGCAGTGGCGCGATGCCACCCCCGCCGACCGGCAGCTCGCGCTGTTCCGCATCGCCGAGGAGATGAAGGAGCGCGCCGAGGAGTTCGCCGACCTCGAGTCGCAGGACACCGGCAAGCCCCGTGCGAGCCTGGTCGCCGATGAGATCGACCAGTCCGTCGACCAGCTGCGCTTCTTCGCGGGCGCCGCGCGCAGCCTCGAGGGGCGAGCCGCGGGGGAGTACCTCGCCGGGCACACCTCCTATGTGCGCCGCGAGCCGGTCGGCGTGATCGGGCAGGTCACGCCCTGGAACTACCCGCTGAACATGGCGGTCTGGAAGATCGGCCCCGCGCTCGCCGCCGGGAACGCCGTCGTGCTCAAGCCCGCCGAGACCACCCCGCAGAGCACGCTGCTGCTGGCGGAGGTGGTCGCGAACCACACCCCCGAGGGCCTGTTCAACGTCGTGCTCGGAGACCGCGAGACCGGACGGATGCTGGTGGAGCACCCTCGTGCCGACATGGTCGCGATCACCGGCTCCGTGCGCGCCGGCATGGAGGTCGCGAAGTCCGCGGCATCCGATCTCAAGCGCGTGCACCTCGAGCTGGGCGGCAAGGCGCCGGCCGTGGTCTTCCCCGACGCCAACCTCGAGAAGGCCGTGGAGGGCATCGTCACCGGCGCGTACTTCAACGCGGGCCAGGACTGCACCGCGGCCACCCGCGTGATCGTGCACGAGAGCATCCACGACGAATTCGTCGCGGCGCTCGTCGCGCGCACCCACACGCATGCCCGCACCGGCGGGCCGCATGAGGACGGCATCCTCTACGGCGCGGTGAACAGCCGTGCCCAGCTCGACGGCGTCTCCGGTTTCATCGAGCGGCTGCCCGCCCACATCCGCGTCGAGACCGGTGGACGGCGTCAGGGCGACCGGGGCTACTTCTGGGAGGCGACCGTGCTCTCGGGCGTCCGCCAGGACGACGAGGTCGTCCAGCGCGAGATCTTCGGGCCGGTGCTCACCGTGCAGTCGTTCTCGGATGCGGACCAGGCACTCGCCTTCGCCAACGGCGTCCCGTTCGCGCTCGCCGCGTCGGTCTGGACCCGCGATCACGCGACGGCGATGCGGTTCACGCGCGATCTGGACTTCGGATGCGTGTGGGTGAACACCCACATCCCGTTCGTGTCCGACATGCCGCACGGCGGCTTCAAGCACTCCGGCTACGGCAAGGACCTCTCGCAGTACGGGTTCGACGACTACACGCGCCTGAAGCACGTGATGTCGGCGCTGCAGGTCTGAGGGCGCTCGGCCTCGCCCGCGGACGCCGATGCGCACGCCTGCCGCAGGGAGGCGTGCGCATCGGGTCGGGGTCAGTCGGCGGCGTGGATGTCCCTGTCCTTGCCCTCCGGGGCGATGAGCATCGCGATCCCCGCAGCGATGAGCACGACGATCCAGAACACGGCCACAGGCCAGACGGCGCCGGCAGCGACGACCAGTCCTGTCGCGATCAGCGGCGAGAACCCCGCCCCGAGGGTGGAGGCCGACTGATAGGCGACCGAGGCGCCGGAGAATCGCAGCGAGGTCGGGAACTGCTCGGCGACGAACGCGCCCACCGGGCCGTACACGAGACCCTGGACGAGGCCGTTGCCCAGCACGATCGCGAGCGCGAAGCCCCACACCGTGCCGGTGCCCAGCAGGAGGACGATCGGGAACGCGAGGACGGCTCCGAGCGCGCAGCCGGCGACGATCACCGCCCGTCGTCCGATACGGTCGCTCACCTTCGCGGCGAGGATGCCGATCACCACGGTGAGCACGGCTGCCACGGCCTTCCAGTTCAGCACGCCGGTGCGGTCCGCGCCGTGCTCGACGGCCTCGGCGACGCCCCAGACGGTCATCAGCCCCTGCGTCGAGGTGAACGCGAGGACGGCGAGCAGCGACAGCACGACGGCACGCCAGTGATCACGCAGAACCTGGACGATCGGCACCCGGGGGCGCGTCGCCTCCGCCCGCTCCGCCAGGCGCTGGAAGTTGGGGGTCTCGGCGACCTTGAGACGGATGATGAGCCCGACTCCGACGAGCACGATGCTGAACAGGAACGGGACGCGCCAGCCCCAGGTCAGGAACTGCTCGTCGGGGAGGACGGAGAAGAGCCCGAGCATCAGGGTCGCGAGCACAGCGCCGACGGGCCCGCCCGCGCTGGAGAAGGCGGCGGCGAGGCCGCGGCTGCGGGCCGGCGAGTGCTCGAGGGCCACGAGCGTGGCGCCGCCCCACTCGCCGCCCACGGACACGCCCTGCACGACGCGAAGCACCACGAGCACGATGGGGGCGACGATGCCGATCTGCGCCGTGGTCGGCAGCAGGCCCATGAGCGTGGATGCCGCACCCATCAGGACGAGCGTGAGCACGAGCACGGCCTTGCGGCCGCGGGTGTCGCCGAAGTGGCCGAAGATCACGCCGCCGAGAGGGCGTGCGACGTAGCCGACCGTGAACGTGGCGATCGAGGCGAACAGCCCGAACTCCGGCCCGAGGCCTGCGAAGAACACCTGGCTGAACACGATGCTGGCCGCCGTCGCGTACAGCACGAAGTCGTAGAACTCGATCATGCTGCCCATGAAGCTGGACATGATGACGCGCCGCATCTCGCGCGTCGTCAGCGACGGCTGGGTGCCGTCGGCGCTGTGCGGCACGCCGGCGGCCGGGGCTTCGGGGGTCATCTTCTCTACGGTATTGCGGGTCATCATCGACCTCTCTGAGCGGGGTGGGAACTCGGTCTCGGGTGGGAGTCAGGCGACGGCGCGGGAGCGGGCGCCTTCGAAGGTCAGGGTCTGCAGGTCATCGGGCACGATGACCGCGCGGTCGTCGCCGCACTCGGCCAGCCATTGCCGCGTGGAATGGTGACCGGGCACCAGATGGTGCAGCGCGAGTCGCGCGGCACCCGCCTCGCGGGCGAGGTCGATCGCCTCGAGCACGCTCGTGTGCGACCGGCGGTGATGGTCGACCGAGGCGCGGGACGTCGCATCCGTCGCGCCGCCGTACTGGCGGTCCACCCAGTCGAAGCTGATCGCCTCGTGGAGCAGAAGGTCGGCGCCGGCGGCGAGACGGGCCATATTGGCGGTCTTCCGCGTGTCCCCGGAGATCGCGATCGTCGCATCCTCGGTCGTGAACCGGAACCCGAACGCCGGAGCGATCGGCGGGTGCTCGACGAGGATGGCGTCGACGCGGACGCGGTCGTCCTCGAACACGGTGAACGGCTCCATGTCGGGGGTCATCGCCTCGTTGGGGTGATAGCCGATGCCCTCGGGGAGCGTCACGTCGCGCGCATCGAAGAGGTCGAGCGGCGAGGGACGCAGTGCGTCCAGCACGCGGTCGTTGAGATCGGTGGCGTGGGCCTCCATCAGCAGCCGGAACATGTCCGCGGTCCCCGGCGTGGGCAGATGCGGTGCGACGGGCCTCGGAGGCACGATCGCCCGTGAGGACACGGGCGGGGTCATCCCGCGGTCACCGGGGCCGATGATCGGGATGCGCGAGCCCCCGCCGGAGAGTCCGAACATGCCGAACAGGGCGATGTTCGCCAGATCCGTCGTGTGGTCGGAGTGCAGGTGGGTGAGGAACACTCCGCCGAGCTGGTCCATCGTGAATCCGGCCCGGGCGAACTGACGTCCGGCGCCGATGCCCGCGTCCACCAGGTAGACCCGATCGCCGACGACGACCGCGGTGGAGATGCCGAAGCGGGAGTGCGCGTCGATCGGGGTCCACCAGCGCGGTCCGCCTGCGGTTCCGAGTGCGACCACGGATGTGCCGGTCATGGTTGTCCTCCCAGTCCGTTCGGGGTGATGCCTCCATGGTGCGGGTCGTGGAATCATTTGAAAAACGGGAAAATCAGAATGAATCCATAAGGAGAAGCGATGATCGGCAGCACGCTGCGGCAGCTCGAGTACTTCGTCGCGGCCGTGGACATCGGCACGGTCAGTGGAGCGGCCGCCCACTGCAGGGCTTCGCAGGCCGCCGTGTCGGCGGCGCTGAACGACCTCGAGCGTGCGCTCGGCATGCAGCTCCTGGTGCGCCGTCCGGCCAAGGGGGTCACCCTGACCGGCGGCGGCCGGAGCGTGCTCCCGATCGCGCGCCGGATGCTGGACGACGCGGCCGAGCTGGCCGAGGTCGCCGCATCCGAGCACGGCGACGTCGCGGGCCCGCTGCGGATCGTGTGCACGAACGCGCTCTCGCCGCGTGTGCTGCCGCTGCTGGCGGCGACCTTCGGCGCCCGGCACCCGCGGGTGGATCTGGACGTGAGCGACGGGCTGGCGACCGAGGTGCAGGAACAGGTGCTCACCGGAGCCGCGGACGCGTGCCTGCTCTATCGCAGGCAGCTCGGCGAGGGACTCGACGCTCGGACGGTGCGCGTGGTCGAGCCCTACGCGGTCCTCGCCGCCGACCATCCGCTGGCGTCCCGGGACGACCTCGCGCTCGGCGAACTGGCCGGCGAACAGCTGATCATCGTCCGAGCGGCCGAGTCCAGCCGCGTGATCGAGGCCCTGATGGAGGATGCCGGGATCGAGCCGCATCCCGGATGGTCCTTCTCGAACCCCGAGACGGTGCGGGCGATGGTGGCGCACGGACTCGGCTACTCCGTGTTCAGCGGCAGGCCGGTCGGAACGGAGGCCTTCGACGGGCGACGCGTCGCCTATGTGCGCGTGAGCGACGAGGTCGCGCCGAACGAGGTGGTGCTGGCGGTGCCGCGAGGGCAGCGCCCGAACGCGAGGCTGGACGCGCTGTGGGCGATGCTCGGTGAGGCCGCGGTGCAGGCGGCGTTCGGGTGACCGTGGCCTCGGAAGCTGTCGGACGCCGCGGGGAACGGCATCGGGGCCGGATCAGACGGTCGGGATGCTCAGCGTCTCGGTGTCGGGGTGCGGACTGGGATCGCGGTGCCGCAGGTCGGGGAACGCCCTGACGAAGACCACCGCGACGATGACGCCGGCGATCGCGAACAGCGCCGCCGCCAGGTACGCGCCCTGCGGGCCGCCGTGGTCGATGAGGAAGCCGGCGACGGCGGAGCCCGCGGCGGCGCCGATCAGCTGCCCAGTGCCCGCCCAGCCGAACGCCTCGGCGGTCTCGGAGAACTTCACGCTCGCTGTGGTGATCGCGAACAGCACCGCAAGGGCCGGGGCGATGCCGATGCCGGCGGCGAACAGCGTGCCGCCGAGCCAGAAGACGTTCAGCGACACCATGGTCAGCACCAGGCCGACGGCGACGATCGTGAGGCGACGGGCCATCGCCCACGGTCCGATCGGGATGTGGCCGAGGCCCAGCCCGCCGACCAGGCTGCCCACCGAGAACACGGCGAGCACGAGCCCCGCCTCGAGACCGCCGTGCCCGAAGGTCGAGACGACGCCGACCTCCACGGCGGAGCAGGCGCCGATGAGCAGGAAGCCGATGATGGTCGCGAGCAGCACCGGGGGCTTGAGCACCACCCGGCCGAACGCGCGGCGGCTGCGCGGGATGCGCACCCGGCCGACCTCGGGGGAGAGGATGAACCACGCGCCGCCGCCGATGAGGATGGCCGCGACGAGCAGCAGGCCCTGCACCGTGCCGATGCCGGTGGAGACCAGGGTGATCACGACCGGCGCCACGATCCAGATGATCTCCTGCAGCGAGGCGTCCAGCGAGAACAGCGGCGTCAGCTGGGAGGAGTTCACCAGCTTGGGGTAGATGGTGCGCACGGCCGACTGCACCGGCGGGGTGGACAGACCGGCGATCATGCCGAGCGCCATGTAGCCGGGCAGGTTCAGCGGCAGCAGCGCCAGGCCCAGCACCGAGAGCACACAGACGGCGAGGGTGAGGGTGAGCACCCTGCGCATTCCCCACGCGCCCATCCAGCGACTCGTCACGGGCCCCGCGACGGCCTGGCCGACGGACGCCGCGGCGAGCACGAGTCCGGCCTCGCCGTACGACCCGGTCTGCTGCTCGACGTGCATGAGGATCGCCAAGCTCATCATCCCGTTGGGGAAGCGCGCCACCAGCTGCGCGGCGATCATGCGCGCGACGCCGGGCGTGCGAAGAAGGTCCCGATATCCCGCCACGAGCCAACGATATCCGACACGCCGCGACACGCCGGAGCGTCCTCTCCACAGAAAATCCGATGTCGGTGCCCCGGCGTAGCGTCCGGTCTGTGGATGGATTCCGATCCGGCCTCCGCGACCCGCAGGATCTCGCGGTTCGGGGCCGCCGGGGAGGGCTTCCGAACTGTGGATGGATGCGTGGAGAACCTGTGTCGAACCCGTGGAGAACGGTGGAAAACTACAGAGATGTAACTACTAGCCCTTGTGGTCGCATCCAATGTCCGTCCCTATATGTAGTATTGAAGTCCCGGCGGGGGGTCTGCCGGAAAAGTAACGTTTTGAGGGGAAGAGATGTCGATCACCGTCTACACCAAGCCTTCGTGCGTGCAGTGCAACGCCACCTATCGTGCGCTCGATGCCAAGGGCATCGAGTACGAGGTCCACGACCTCTCCGCCGACGCCGACGCTCTCGAGCAGGTCAAGGCTCTGGGGTACCTGCAGGCGCCGGTCGTCGTCACCGACGAGGACCACTGGTCGGGCTTCCGTCCCGACAAGATCGACGAGCTGGCATCCCGCCTGGCGTGATGCCCTTCGGCGGCGCTCAGGAACCGGGTGAACTATGAGCCCAGTCGCCACCGCCGCGCCGCTCCTGGTCTTCTTCTCGAGCGTCTCGGGGAACACCGCCCGCTTCATCGACAAGCTGGGCCTCCCCGCCCGCCGCATCCCGCTGCACCGACAGGACGAACCGCTCGTCATCGACGAGCCGTTCGTCCTGGTCACCCCCACCTACGGGGGCGGGCAGGGGAGCGGCGAGGAGAAGGGCGCTGTCCCGAAGCAGGTCATCCGGTTCCTCAACGATGAGCGCAACCGCAGCCTGATCAGGGGAGTGATCTCCGCGGGCAACACGAATTTCGGCGAGTCGTTCTGTCTCGCAGGCGAAATCATCAGCCGTAAGTGCCGCGTGCCGCACTTGTACCGGTTCGAACTCTTCGGCACGCAGGACGACGTCGATCGCGTGAGCGACGGATTGGAACGATGGTGGACAGCACAGTGACCGAGACGGTGGCCTTCAAGACGAACCCGGCATACGAGGGGCTCGACTATCACGCCCTCAACGCCATGCTGAACCTGTACGACGCGAACGGGAAGATCCAGTTCGACGCCGACAAGCGCGCGGCGCGGGAGTACTTCCTGCAGCACGTGAACCAGAACACGGTGTTCTTCCACTCTCTCAAGGAGCGCCTGGACTACCTGGTCGAGAAGGAGTACTACGAGCCCTCGGTCATCGAGAAGTACTCGTTCGACTTCATCACGAAGCTCAACGAGTTCGCCTATGGCAAGAAGTTCCGCTTCGAGACCTTCCTCGGCGCGTTCAAGTACTACACCAGCTACACGCTTAAGACCTTCGACGGCAAGCGCTACCTCGAGCGCTTCGAGGACCGCGTCGTGATGACCGCCCTCGCACTCGCCGACGGCGACGAGAAGCTCGCGACCTCGCTGGTCGACGAGATCATCTCGGGTCGCTTCCAGCCCGCTACCCCGACCTTCCTCAACGCGGGCAAGGCGCAGCGCGGCGAGCTCGTCAGCTGCTTCCTGCTGCGCATCGAGGACAACATGGAGTCGATCGCGCGCGGCATCAACTCCGCCCTGCAGCTGTCCAAGCGCGGCGGCGGCGTGGCGCTGCTGCTCAGCAACATCCGCGAGTCGGGTGCGCCGATCAAGCAGATCGAGAACCAGTCCTCCGGCATCATCCCCGTGATGAAGCTGCTCGAAGACAGCTTCAGCTACGCCAACCAGCTGGGCGCGCGTCAGGGCGCCGGCGCGGTGTACCTCAACGCGCACCACCCCGACATCATGCGGTTCCTCGACACCAAGCGCGAGAACGCGGACGAGAAGATCCGCATCAAGACGCTGTCGCTGGGTGTCGTCGTGCCCGACATCACGTTCGAGCTGGCGAAGAACGGCGAGGACATGTACCTCTTCTCGCCGTACGACGTCGAGCGCGTCTACGGCGTGCCCTTCGGAGACATCTCGGTCACCGAGAAGTACCGCGAGATGGTCGACGACCCGCGCATCAAGAAGACCAAGATCAACGCGCGCGAGTTCTTCCAGACCCTCGCCGAGATCCAGTTCGAGTCGGGCTACCCGTACATCATGTTCGAGGACACGGTGAACAAGGCCAACCCGATCAAGGGCCGGATCAACATGTCCAACCTGTGCAGCGAGATCCTGCAGGTGAACACCCCGACCACCTACAACGAGGACCTTTCGTACGGCCAGATCGGCAAGGACATCTCCTGCAACCTGGGCTCGATGAACATCGCGCTGGCGATGGACGCCGACGACCTGGGCAAGACGGTCGAGACGGCCATCAGGGCGCTGACCGCGGTCAGCAACCAGAGCCACATCGGCTCGGTCCGCTCGATCGAGGACGGCAACGACCGCTCGCACGCCATCGGCCTCGGCCAGATGAACCTGCACGGCTACCTCGCCCGCGAGCACGTGTTCTACGGCTCGGAAGAGGGCCTGGACTTCACGAACATCTACTTCTACACGGTGCTGTTCCACGCGCTGCGGGCCTCGAACGAGCTCGCGATCGAGCGCGGCGTCGCCTTCGACGGCTTCGAGGACTCCACCTACGCGTCCGGCGAGTTCTTCGACAAGTACATCGACCAGGCCTGGGTGCCCGCCACCGAGAAGGTCAAGGAGCTCTTCGCCGGCAAGCACATCCCCACTCAGGAGGACTGGGCTGCGCTGAAGGACTCGATCCAGAAGCACGGCATCTACAACCAGAACCTGCAGGCCGTGCCGCCGACCGGCTCGATCTCCTACATCAACAACTCGACCTCGTCGATCCACCCGATCGCCTCGAAGATCGAGATCCGCAAGGAGGGCAAGCTCGGTCGCGTGTACTACCCGGCGCCGTTCATGTCGAACGACAACCTGGAGTACTACCAGGACGCGTACGAGATCGGCTACGAGAAGGTCATCGACACCTACGCCGCCGCCACCCAGCACGTCGACCAGGGCCTGTCGCTGACGCTGTTCTTCAAGGACACCGCCACCACTCGCGACATCAACAAGGCCCAGATCTACGCCTGGAAGAAGGGCATCAAGACGATCTACTACATCCGGCTGCGCCAGATGGCCCTCGAGGGCACCGACATGACCGAGTGCGTCTCGTGCATGCTGTGATCGTCCGGTCCGAGAAGAACAAGGAACAAGAATGACCCCCTCTCCGAAGCTTCAGCTGGTCAGTCACGTCGACGCGATCAACTGGAACCGCATCGAGGACGACAAGGACCTCGAGGTCTGGAACCGCCTCACCGGCAACTTCTGGCTGCCCGAGAAGGTGCCGCTGTCGAACGACGTGCAGTCGTGGAACACGCTGACGCCGGATGAGCAGCTGCTCACCATGCGGGTGTTCACCGGCCTCACGCTGCTCGACACGATCCAGGGCACGGTCGGCGCGGTGTCGCTGATCCCGGACGCGATCACGCCTCACGAGGAGGCGGTGTACACCAACATCGCGTTCATGGAGTCGGTGCACGCGAAGAGCTACTCCTCGATCTTCTCGACGCTCGCGTCGACCAAGGAGATCGACGAGGCGTTCCGCTGGTCGACCGAGAACCAGAATCTGCAGAAGAAGGCGCAGATCATCCTGGACTACTACCGCGGTGACGACCCGCTGAAGCGCAAGGTCGCCTCCACGCTGCTGGAGTCGTTCCTGTTCTACTCGGGCTTCTACCTGCCGATCTACTGGTCGTCGAAGGCGAAGCTGACGAACACGGCCGACCTCATCCGCCTGATCATCCGCGATGAGGCCGTGCACGGCTACTACATCGGCTACAAGTACCAGAAGGGCCTCGAGCAGGAGACCCAGGAGCGCCGCGACGAGCTGAAGGACTACACCTTCTCGCTGCTGTACGAGCTCTACGACAACGAGGTGCAGTACACGCAGGACCTCTACGACGGCGTCGGCCTGACCGAGGACGTCAAGAAGTTCCTGCACTACAACGCCAACAAGGCGCTGATGAACCTCGGCTACGAGGCGATGTTCCCGTCCACCGTGACGAACGTGAACCCGGCGATCCTCTCGGCCCTGTCGCCGAACGCCGACGAGAACCACGACTTCTTCAGCGGTTCGGGCTCCTCGTACGTCATCGGCAAGGCCGAGGCCACCGAGGACGACGACTGGGACTTCTGATCATCCCTGGTCAGAGCGCGATTCTCTGACAACGACAACGCCCCCGGCGTCTGCTCATCACGAGCGGATCGCCGGGGGCGTTTCATGTCTCTGCCCACACGCTGCCCACACTTCTACGACACGGCCGTCTTCCGCGCGCCGCTCATAGCGGCGGCCGCTCATCGAGAGCGGTTCACGGGGGCGTTTCAGTGTTCGATGCGGGAGTGCTCACCGAGGCGGTGCCACGTGCGGTTGTGGTAGACCAGCGCGTCACCGGACACCCCGGGGTCGACGTCACGCTCGATGTGCGACTGCAGCGCGTGCGCGGCGAACACGGTGGCCGTCCCGGTGTCCATGCGATTGACGACTGCGCAGCGCACCCAGGCGCGCACGTCGTGGTAGACCGGCTCTCCGGTGATCAGGCGTGACCAGCGGTGCGTCTCGGCGAAGCGGTCGATGCCGCTGCTCGCACCGAGCTTCGCCACATCGAGGTCGTGTGCGTCCAGGAGGTGCACGACGACGGTCTCCGCACGTGCGAGCACATCAGACGCCGACGACAGAGCCGAGATCGAGAAGATCAGCAGCGGGGGATCAGCGCTCACCGATGCGACCGACGTCGCCGTCAGCGCGACCGGCCCGTCGCCGGCGTCTGCCGTGATGACGGCGACACCGCCGGGGTGCCCCCGGAAGAGCGACTTGAGCTCGTCGGGGGAGAGCGAGGCGGAGAAGCCCTGCGTCCGCGTGTCGATCTGCGCGATGGCGCTCAACGGCCCAGCTCCTCGCGAACGATGTCGGCGCCCGCGCTGAGCGCGCTCAGCTTCGCGGATGCGATGCTCCGGGCGAACGGCGCCATGCCGCAGTTCGTGCTGGGGAGCAGCTTGTCCGCATCGACGAACTCGAGCGCCCTGCGGAGAGTGTCGGCGACCTCTTCCGGAGTCTCGATCGTCTCGCGCGCCACGTCGATGGCGCCGAGCATGACCTTCTTGCCGCGGAGGAGCTCGATGAGCTCCATCGGGACATGCGAGTTCTGACATTCGAGTGAGACGATGTCGATCCCCGACTGCTGCAGGAGCGGGAACGTCTCCTCGTACTGCCGCCACTGCGACCCGAGGGTCGCCTTCCAGTCGTTGTTCGCCTTGATCCCGTAGCCGTAGCAGATGTGCACGGCGGTCTCCGCGCGCAGTCCCTCCGTCGCCCGCTCCAGTGCCGCGATGCCCCAGTCCCGCACCTCGTCGAGGAAGACGTTGAACGCGGGCTCGTCGAACTGGATGATGTCGACGCCGGCCGCCTCGAGCTCCCTCGCCTCCTGGTTGAGGATCGTCGCGAACTCCCATGCCAGCTTCTCGCGGCTCTGGTAGTGGGCGTCGTAGAGGGTGTCGACCATCGTCATGGGGCCGGGAAGGGTCCACTTGATCGGGCGATCGGTTGTGGCGCGCAGCAGCTTCGCGTCATCGACGAACACGGGCCGTTCGCGTCGCACCGCGCCGACCACGGTCGGCACGCTCGCGTCATAGCGATCGCGGATGCGCACCGTCTCTCGCCGCTCGAAATCGACTCCGCTGAGGTGCTCGATGAACGTCGTGACGAAGTGCTGGCGGGTCTGCTCCCCGTCGCCGATGATGTCGATGCCGTTGCGGCTCTGCTCCTGGACGGCGAGACGCAGCGCATCCCGCTTGCCCTCGAGCAGTTCGTCCCCCTCGAGCCTCCACGGGGACCACAGGGTCTCCGGCTGCGCGAGCCACGACGGCTTCGGCAGGCTGCCGACGATCGAGGTGGGCAGGAGCGTCTGCATGCTCGAAGATCCTCCGCGGGTCATGCGACTCGAGCGGGGCGCTTGGCGGCCCAGTGGTCCAGCACGGTCCGGTGGGGCTTGATGAAGTGCTCCTCCGTGTACTTGCCCTGCGTGACCGCGAGCTGACTGCGCTCGACGCGGTCGTACGAGATCTGGGTCCGCGAGTAGTCCTGCGAGTCCAGGCTGGGCCGGTAGACCGATGCGGCGGCCGAGTTCGCGTTGTAGATCTCCGGACGATAGATCTTCTGGAACGTCTCCATGGTGCTGATCGTGCTGATGAGCTGCAGGTTCGTGTAGTCGCCCAGCAGGTCACCACGGAAGTAGAACGCCAGCGGCGCCACGCTCCCGCGCGGCATGAAGTACCGCGCCTGCAGGCCCATCTTCCCGAAGTACTCATCGGTCAGCGAGTAGGCGTCCTGCTCGTACTCGTCGCCGAGCACCGGGTGCTGGTTTCCGGTGCGCCGATAGGTCTTGCTCGTCGACACGCTGATGCAGACGACGGGCGACTGCGGGAAGCGCTTCTGGTAGGCGGCCGAGTCGAGGAAGTGCTGGAACAGCTTCCCGTGCAGGTCGCCGAAGTCCTCGGGGACGGCGGGGCCGGTCGGACCGACGCCGGCCGCCGGCAGCACCACGCTGAAGTCGAAGTCCCGCACGAAGGACGAGAAGTTGTTGCCCACGATCCCGTGCGTGCGGATGCCGGTGCGCCGGTCGACGACGTGGGTGTCGAGGACCTCGATGAGTGGGAACTGCCGGTCCGCGCCTTCCGCCGTGAAAGTCAGCTGCGCCGAGATGATCTCCAGTTCGACCTCGTAGCGGTCACCGTTCGGGTTGTCCCAGCGCGCGAGATCGTTGAACCGGTTGTTGATCATCGTGAGGGTGTTGCGGAGGTTCTGCTGACGGTGCTCACCGCGGGCCAGGTTGGCGAAGTTCGTGGTGATCCGGGAGTTCTCCGAGGGGCTGTAGTCCTCGTCGAAGCGGGTGGTGGTGATGCTGAAGGTGAAGTCGTCGTCCGCCATGGTGGCCAATCCTGAGGGTGGGGGCCGCGCTCGGCCTCTGGAAGCAGTCCCTCCATCGTGCGGGAGCCCGCGGGATATCGGGTAACTCGTATCGACTATGCATTCATATAGTGTCTTCCTATGGCTAACGCATCGAACGGTCTGACCCTGCAGCAGCTGCGGTACTTCATCGAGGTTGCGGCCGAGGGGTCGATCTCGGGTGCCGCTGACGTGCTCTACGTCGCCCAGCCGACCATGTCGGCGGCGATGAAGGATCTCGAGGCCCGAGTGAGCCGTCCCCTCCTCGTCCGCTCCGCCCGCGGTGTCACGCTCACCGATGACGGTGCGGAGTTCCTCGGATATGCACGACAGGTCATCGAGCAGGTGGAACTGCTCGAGCAGCGCTACCTCGGCCGACCACCATCACGGCGCCTGCTCGGGGTGTCTGCACAGCACTACTCCTTCGCGGTGGACGCCCTCGTCCGGATGGTCAAGGCCACGGAAGCGGCGGAGTACGAGTTCTCGCTGCGGGAGACCCGCACCTGGGACATCATCGAGGACGTCCGGACGCTCCGCAGCGAAATCGGCATCCTCTACCGGAACGACTTCAACCGCAGGGTGATCGACAAGCTGCTCCGGGACTCGGGGATGGCGTTCCATCCCCTCTTCCTCGCCAGCCCGCACATCTTCATCGCCCGGAACAACCCCCTGTCCGCTCACGCACGCGTCACTCTCGACGATCTCGCGGACCTGCCGCGGCTGACCTTCGATCAGGGGGCGAACAACTCGTTCTACTTCGCCGAGGAGATCCTCTCCACCCTGTCGAGCAAGCAGGAGATCCGCGTCGCCGACCGTGCGACGATCTTCAACCTCATGATCGGCGTCGGCGGCTACACGATCTCGACGGGCATCATCAGCGACGAGCTCGATCCTGAGATCGTCGCCATCCCTCTCGAGGTCGACGAGCGCATCGAGATCGGCTGGATCGGTCATGCGGCGATCCCGCTCACCGAGTTGGCACAGCGCTATCTCGATGAGGTGCGGGCCGTCGTCGCCGGTTTCGGCGTGGAGCTGCTCGGCTGAAGGCCACCGAGGACGACGAATGGACTTCTGACCCGGAGCGGTCTCACGGAGGGGCGGATGCTGCGCGCGCGGCATCCGCCCCTCCGTCGTCTCAGCGGGACACGCGCTCGAGCCAGCTGCTCAGCTCCGTCGCGAGAGCGACCGGCTGGTCGAGCTGGATGAGATGCCCGGCGCTCTCGATCAGCGCGAGCGAGGCGTGCGGAATCGCGGACCGCAGTCGGTGCGCCCGGTCCACGGGGATCCAGGTGTCGTCCGCGCCCCAGACGATGTGCACGGGCTCGGTGATCTCGCCGTAGCGCGGCTCGACCTCGTCGGTGAACCGCTCGTCGGCCTGGGCGATCTGCCGGTAGAACGCGGCCTGCCCGGCGTCGCCGAGCCAGGGGCTCACGAGCATCTCGAGGTCGTCGTCGCGCAGGCCGCGGTGACTCGCGCTGCGCACGTACGCCTCGATCGCGGCCCGATGGATGTCAGGCGGAAGCTGCGCGAAGACGTCGGCATTCTCCCTCACCAGAGTGAAGAGGGGCGATCCCCACGGCGACAGCGCGACGACGTCGATCAGGCACAGAGAGCGGAACGTCGCCCCGTGAAGCAACCGCGCCCGCAGGGCCACGGCGCCGCCGAAGTCATGGGCGACGATGTGTGGGCGCTCGAGCCCCCAATGCCGCAGCAGGTCGACGAAAAGCTCGGCCTGCACACCGAGATCGACCGCATCATCCGCTGACTTCGATGACCGTCCGTATCCGGGCATGTCCCAGAGATACACGGTGAATCGCCGCGCGAGCGCAGTGGCATATGGCCGCCACAGCGACGACGACCACGGCGTCCCGTGCAGGAGGACGAGCGGCGGGCCCTCACCCAGGCGCTCGCAGAAGACCTCGCGTCCCCGCCACGGGAACATGTCGTCCGCATCGCCGGTGCTCATACCCGCATCCTGGCAGCAGGGGCCGACATGGAGGTGAGGCAGGGCGGCGCCGGGCAGTCGGCGCCGCCCCGCCTCTCGTCAGCGGGCGATCGCGGCGAGGCTCGCGACCGTGGCGGACACGGCATCGGCGAGCTCCCGGCCCTTCACCGCGAAGTGGCGCGTGAAGTACTCACGGTGCTCCATGTGTTCGTGGAACTGATGCGGCGTGAGCACAGCGGAGAACACGGGCACGTCGGTGTCGAGCTGCACGCGCATGAGCGCGTCGACGACGGTCGCGGCGACGAAATCATGGCGGTAGATCCCGCCGTCGACGACGAGCGCGCTCGTCGCGATCGCGTCGTAGCGGCCGGTCCGGGCCAGGCGCTTCGCGTGCAGCGGGATCTCGAACGCGCCCGGCACGCGGTGCACGTCGACCTCGTCGATGCCGAGCTCGGTCAGGCGCTCGAGGAACGCGGAGACCGCCTGCTCGACGATCTCGGCGTGCCACTGCGCGGCGACGATGGCGATTCTGGGCATGGTGGACTGCTCCTTCTGTCCTCTCTCATCCGGACTGTGACCGTCGGCTCCGGAATCGCACCGGATCGGCGGTCCCCACCATGGGGACCGTTCGCGGGCTCGCGCGGACTGGCCGCGACACCGCCGGTGGGGAATCTCACCCCGCCCTGAGGACGGTTCGACGCTATCACCGGGATCGGCGCGGCCGCTCTCGACGGCAGATCGGGCAGCGGGCCTTTGTTACGTAACCTGATTTCCCGAGGTTACGCGGACGCTGGCCACGAAATACCTGCCCTCATACCGTGAAGGTCATCCCTTCACCGACCCGAGGAGCACGAGCGTGACCACCACCGTCGACAGCCTGGCCGTGCTGCTGGGACGAGCCGCCGACTCCGGCGAGCTGCCCGTGCGTGACGAGGTGCTCACGCACACCCGCGAGGCCTACGCCGCGCTCTACGAGTCCCCGCAGGTGCTGCCGACGACGACGCTGCACGCGCTCGCGGCGCTCGTCGCCCGTCATCAGGGCGGCGCCGAGCTGGCCGCGCATCACGCGGCCCTCGCCGACCCGGCAGTGCTCGAGCACGACCTTCCCTTCGATCCGAAGCTTCGCGCGATCATCGAGCACGTCGAGCTGGTCACGGTGTCGCCCGGGCTCGTCACCCGCGACGACCAGCTCGCACTGCAGATCGCGGGCGTGGCCGCCGACGAGATCGTGCTGATCAGCCAGGTAGTCGCCTACGAGAGCTATCTGCTCCGCGCGCTGCACGGCCTCGACCTGCTGGGCGGAGGGCGTCCGGCCCGCTACGACGGTCCTGTCCGCGAGACGGTCGCGCACGGCAGGACGCACACCGCAGAGACGCGTACCTACCTGGGCAGCGAGATCCCGCAGCACTTCACCCGCGAGGTGCTCGCCTGGGAGCCGTGGGTCCCAGCGATCGAAGTGGCCGACCTGACCGCGGAGCAGGCGGAGTCGTTCGCGGCCAAGGCCACCACCAACTCCGAGTACTTCCGCCTGCTCGCCCGGGTGCCGGCCGTGCTGAAGGCGCGCAGCGCCCTCGACAACGCAGTGTTCCTCGGTCAGGACGGACTGCCCCGCGGTGAGCGCGAGCTGGCGGCCGCGGTCACCAGCAAGGTGAACGGCTGCATCTACTGCGCCTCGGTGCATGCCCGCAAGGCGGAGTTCCAGACCAGGCGCACCGACGACATCGACCGTCTTCTCGCCGTGCGCCTCGAGCGGGACGCCGATGACGTGGCACTCGGCACCGACCCACTGGCCGACGGCCAGGACGAAAGGTGGGCCGCCATCATCCGCTTCGCCGCGCGCCTCTCCGAGCTGAGGCCCACGGCGACGCCGGACGACATCGCCGCACTGCGTGCGGTCGGGCTGGACTCGGACGAGATCTCGGATGTCGTGTTCTCGACGGCGTTCTTCGCGTGGGCGAACCGCTTGATGCTCAGCCTCGGCGAGCCCGCCGTGCCCGGCCGCCGCGCCGAGGCCTGACCCTTGTTTCCCGCTTTCTGCTCCATCCCGAAGGAATCCTGATGCCGAACGCACTCGCCTCCCGTCCCGCGCGGACGATCCAGCTCAGCCTGCTCGCAGGCGCGACCGCCGTGCTGCTCACCGGCTGCGGCACCGTCACCCCCGAGGCACCCGCGGCCGCCGAGGAGGACGCCGCGATCACGGTGACCGATGATCAGAACCGCACCGTCACCCTCGACGGGCCGGCGAAGAAGGCCGTCGTGCTGAACAGCTACGGCAACGAGTTCGTCCGCGCGATCGGCGCCGGCGACACCGTCGTCGGCGTGGACAGCGTCTCGCTCGAGCGACTGCCCTTCCTACCGGTCGAGAAGTCGGATGTGATCGCCCAGGGCCTCAACGAGCTCAACTACGAGGCGATCGCCGACCTCGACCCCGACGTCGTGATCCTGCCCCGCAACGCTCCGTGGGAGGAAGCGGCGACGCAGCTGAAGGCGTTCGACATCCCCGTCGTGGTCGCGACGGCGTGGGACTACGAGGTCTTCGACGACACGATCGACCTGCTCGGCGAGGTCTTCGGCGAGCAGAAGGGTGCCGCGAAGGTGAAGGCCTTCCATGACGAGATCACCGGCGTGCTCGACGAGCACCTCGAGGGCGTCGACACGAAGCCGGTCTACCTCGAGACCGTCGATCCGTATCTCACCGTTCTTCCGGGCTCGGGCTTCCACGCTCTCATCGAGGCGGCCAAGGGCGAGAACATCTTCTCGGATGCCGCCGGTGGCGACGCGCAGGAGGAGCTGACGGTGGAGCCCGCCGAGGTCGTCGTGCGCAACCCCGCGCTCGTCCTCCACGAATACGAGCCGGCCGCGACGCCCGTCGACCCGGCGAAGTTCGCCGCGACCCGCAAGGAGATCGCCTCCCGGCCGGGATGGAGCGGCATCGACGCGGTCGCCGACGACCAGGTCTACGTCGCCAGCGGCTACGCGACCAGCGCCCTGGCGAAGTCGATCGGAGCGCTCTACCTCGCGAGCTGGCTGCACCCGGAGGAGTTCGAGGATGTGGATCCCGACGACTACCTGGAGCGCTGGATCACCGACTTCCAGGACACCGACTTCGCCGGTGTCGACGCCTACATCAGCACACCCTCGGGGTCCTGAGCATGACGCAGTCGACACTGCCGACGGACGCTCCGGCGCGGGGAACCGCGCCGGAGCCGGCGTCGTCCGACGCCGAGCGGGTCGCTCCGGTGCTCGCTCCGGAGGACGCCGAGACGGATGCCGGCGCTCGGGACGGCCACCGCCGTCGCACGCTCGCCGACCGACTGTCCCGTGCCCGCGCGATCACCCTGATCATCGCTGTGGTCCTCACCGTGCTGGCCATCGGCGTCTCGGTCGTGATCGGATCGGCCGGCATCACACTCGCGGATGTGTGGAGGTCGGTGCAGCTGGCGATCTTCGGCGGCACGCTGCCGGCCGACTTCGCCCGCACCTTCTCGATCATCACCGAGCTGCGCTTCCCGCGCGCGCTGCTGGCGTTCATCGCCGGGGCCGGCCTGTCGCTGGCGGGCGCGCTCATGCAGGGGCTGCTGCGCAACCCGCTGGTGAGCCCGTTCACCCTCGGCGTGTCACCGGCCGCAGCCTTCGGCGCCGCGCTCGCCATCACGATCTCGGGCGCCACCACGCTCCCGGCCTGGGTCATCATCCTGAGCGCCCTCGGCGTCTCGCTCGCGGTCTCCGCACTCGTGCTCGGCCTCGCCTCGGCGAAGCAGATGGCAGTCGCGGCGCTGCTGCTGCTCGGCATCGCCATCACCCAGCTGTTCGAGGCGCTGACCGCGGGGCTGCAGTTCGTCGCCAGCGAGAACACCCTGCAGGCGATCGTGCGCTGGACCTTCGGATCGGTGAACGACGCCACCTGGAACGATGTGCAGATCGTCGGCGCCATCGTGCTGGTTGCGCTCCCGGTGACGCTCTGGTTCGCGAAGGACCTGAACGCGGTCGCCTTCGCCGGCGACGACGCGGCCAAGAGCCTCGGCGTGAACGTGACCGCACTGCGCGTGGGGCTCATCGGCGTCTCGGTGCTGCTCGCCGCGGTGGTCGTCAGCTTCTGCGGAGTCATCGGCTTCGTGGGCCTGGTCGGCCCGCACATCGCCCGGCTCATCATCGGATCGGACCACCGCTACCTGCTGCCGTTCTCGGTGCTCACCGGCGGTCTGCTGCTGCTCGTGGCCGACACCGTCGGCCGCACCATCCTCGCCCCGGCGGTCATCCCGGTCGGCATCGTGGTGGCGTTCATCGGAGCGCCGATCTTCATCAACCTCATCCTCACGCGCAGGAGCAGCCTCCGATGAGCCTCGAGATCACCGACATCGAATTCTCGTACCCGGGTCACACGGTGCTGAAGGGCGTCTCGCTCGAGGTGCAGCAGGGCAGCTTCTGCGCGCTGCTCGGCCCGAACGGGTCCGGCAAGTCGACGCTCACGAAGATCCTCGCCGGCGTGAACCGTCCGAGCGCGGGACGCGTGCGCTTCGACGGAGTGGACCTGCTCTCACTGCGTCGCCGCGAGCACGCCCGCACTGTCGGTTACGTGCCGCAGTCCGCCGAGGCGCCGTTCGACCTCACCGTGCGCGAGGCCGTGCTGCTCGGGCGGACACCGCACTACGGCCTGCGCCCGGGACGCAAGGACTGGCAGAAGGTCGACGACGCCATCGAGCTGCTCGGTCTGACCGAGCTCGAGAGCCGGCGGCTGTCGGAGCTCTCCGGAGGTCAGGCGCAGCGCGCCATCGTCGCCCGCGCGATCGCGCAGGACACCAGGCTGCTGCTGCTCGACGAGCCGACCAGCGCCCTCGACCTGCGCTACCAGGTCGAGACGCTGCAGCTGGTCCGCTGGATCACGCGCCAGCGCGGCATCACGGCGCTGATCGCGATCCACGACCTGAACCACGCCGGCCGGTTCTGTGACCAGACCGTGCTCCTCAACGGCGGCCGGATCGTGGCATCCGGCTCCCCGCTCGAGGCCTTCGAAGCCGAGCTGCTGCGCGAGGTCTACGGGCTGGACGTCACCGTCGAGGAGCGCGACGGGTACGCCGAGGTGCGACCGGTCGTGCACGAGCTGGAGTACCAGATCTGATGTCCGCGGCGGAGCGCGCCGAGGTCGTCGACGTGGTCGTCGTCGGCGGTGGTCCGCGCGCGGTCGCGACCGTTGAGCGCTTGGACGCGCGGGTGCGAGCGACGGATGCCGCGCCGGTGTCCGTCGTCGTCATCGACGCCGTCGAGGTCGGTGCCGGGGCCACCTGGCGCACCGATCAGACCGCGCAGTTCCTGAACAACACCACCTCGGACGCGACGACGATCCACCCCGACCGCTCGACCCCGATCGACGGGCCGCTCGGCGACGGGCCGACCTTCGTCGAATGGGCGCGCGAGGTGAGCGCCCGCGGAGCGCATGACGTCGCGTGGGCGTTCGCGGAGGCGCAGCGGATCACACCCGGCTCCTTCCCGACTCGGCGGCTGCAGGGCGTCTACTACAACGATCAGCTGGCGCGGGCCGCGGAGCGCGGTGGCGTGCGTCTGACCCGCGTGCTCGGTTCGGTCGTCGATCTCGAGCGCGACGCCGACGCGCGGGTCGTCCGCCTCACGGATGGGCGGCAGTTCCGCGCCGACGCCATCGTGCTCGCCCAGGGCATGGTGCAGGCCGAGGCTTCCGCGTCCGTGCGGGCGTTCGCCGACAACGCTGTCCGGCTCGGTCTGCTCTACATCGATCCGGGCATGCCCGCGGAGAAGCCGTGGCATCTCGTCCCGGCCGGCGAGCCGGTCATCGCGCAGGGGCTCGGCGCGAACTTCTTCGATGTGGTCGCCGAGCTGACCGCAGGACGCGGCGGGCGTTTCCATCCCGTCGCGGATGATCCGCACGGGCGGCTGCGCTACGTGCCCAGTGGCGCGGAGCCGATCGTGCACGCGGCCTCGCGCCGCGGCGTCCCGTACCGCTCGAAGGGCGACTTCGGCGACGGCCCCGTGGTGAAGCACACACCGTCGATCGCGACGGCAGACTGGTTCGATCGGCTGCAGGCGGCTCCGACGGGCTCGGTCGACTTCGCGGCCGAGGTGTGGCCGACGATCGCCGCTGAGCTCGGCCTCGCCTGGCTGCAGGCCGTCGAGGCGCGGCATCCTGGGGCGGTGCTCGGCGGGCTGGATGTCGCGCGGGACGCGCTGATCCGGGCGGCCGCCGCTGATGCGGCATCCGCCGACGAGCGCACCTGGGCAGGTGCGGTTCCGCACACGGATGCTGCGCTGGCCGCGCTCGTGGCGGAACCGGGGAACCGGTTCCGCATCGAGGAGCTGCGCCGCCCGACGCTCGGCCGGGCCACCCGTCCCGGCGAGTGGGACGCCCACGTGGCCAGGCTCGTCGAGGACGAACTCGACTCGCTCGCCGATCCCGCGGGCAGCCCGCGTCAGGCCGTGAACCTCGCGATGGGCGCGCTGCGCGGACGGGCATCCCGCCTCGCCGTGCAGGGCGTGCTGACGGCCCGGTCGCAGGTGCGCGACATCCAGGGGTGGTTCAACGCCGACGGGCTGTTCCTGGCGAGCGGCCCGCCCGCTTCGCGCGTGCGCGAGGTGCTCGCACTGATCGAGGCGGGCATCGTGCGGCTGGTCGGACCCGAGACCTGGATCAGCGTCGACGAGGAGAGCGGAGCGTTCCGCGCCCGCTCGGCGATCACCGGCAGGGATGTCTCCGCCCGCTCGCTGATCGAGACGCGCATGTCCAAGGGCAAGGTCCCGAACACGAGCGACCCGCTGCTGCGGACACTGCTCCGACGGGGCGATGCCCGCATCCACACCCTGCGCGACGCGTCCGGGGCGTTCGAGACGGAGAGCCTCGAGGCGCTCCCGCGCCAGGACACCGAGCACCCGCTCTCGCTGGTCGACGCCGCAGGGCGGCCCGATCCCCGAGTGCTCGTGCTCGGCATCCCGGCGAGCAGCACGCAGCCCGGCAGCGCGATCGGTGCGGCGCCCGGTGTGCCGTCGCCGCTGCTCGCCGGCGCCGACCGCGCCGCCGCGGTGATCCTCGGCCTGCTCGCCGAGGCGGATGCGGCCCGGCCGCTCGAGGCGCTCGCGCGCTGAACAGCGCCGACGTGGACGCGGGCTCCGGCTCGATCGGAGTGGCGGATGCCGCATCCACGGGTGCATCGCAGGTCGTTCAGATGCTCACGCGGAGTACGGCTGGATCTTGAGCGCTCGGGCGAGGTGCGCGGCGTTGGCCGCAGCCGTCTTCGTGGACTGCGCGACCTTCTCCGGAGTGGAGGGAAGGTCTTTGTAGTCGGTCTTGTGCATCGCCTCGCCGTTCCAGTACACCGACCCCTGCGCGGGGAGGGAGAAACCGACGTCGTCGAGGGCCTGGAAGAGGACGGCGGCGATATGGTGGGCGCCGTCCTCGTTGCCGACCACCGCGGCGATGGCGACCTTGTCGAACAGGCTGGGCCGCCCCTGCTCATCGGTCTCGCTCAGCTCGGCGTCGAGCCGTTCGAGGACGCGTTGAGCGACGCTGGAGGCCTGGCCCAGCCACGTCGGCGTCGCGAACACGACGATGTCGGCCGCGAGCACGCGGGCGCGCAGCTCGGGCCATTCGTCGCCATCGCCCATGTCGGTCATCACGCCGGGCCGGATGTCGTGGTCGACCGCTCGGATGCGGTCGCCGACGACGCCGTGCTCGGCGAGCTCGGCGAGGATCTGCTCGCCGAGCACATGGGTGCTCGACTCGGCGGGGGAGGGCTTGAGCGTGCAGTTGATCATGAGTGCTGTCAGTTGCGGGTCCATGCCGGCACGGTAGGCACTTCGGCGTCGCTCCGCCCAGGGGGTTCCATGGATGGTGCCGGTGCGCTATGACATGTTCGGGGCGGCAGCGCGTCTGTCAAGCCCCTTCTGATCCCTGCAGGCACAGGGAAACCTGGCCTCACGCGGCACCCGGCCGCGGAATGGAGGACACCACCATGGGCATCGGAACAGGAATCGTTCTGTTCGTCATCGGCGCGATCCTCGTGTACGCGCTGAACGTGCAGGTCGACTGGATCGACCTCGATCTCGTCGGCTACATCCTGATGGGCGCGGGTGCGGTCGTCTTCGTCATCGGAATCGTGATGATGCTGCGCAGGCGCCGCACCGACACGATCACGCGCACGACTGTCGATCCCGACACCGGTCAGCCGGTGAGTCGGCAGTCGACACGTGCGACCAACGACGAACTGCCGTGAGGGAAGCGGGGGGAGGGGGCGGCGCGGGATGCGCCGCCCCCCTTTTCTCACGCCTGGGCGCCGTAGTCCGGGATCTGCTGCAGGGTCCAGGTGTTGCCGTCCGGGTCGTCGAAGGTGACGAACCGCCCCCAGGGCTGCTCATCCACGCCGCCGGCGGGGACGCCGAGGCCGCGCAGGTGCGCGAGTGCCTCGTCGGCATCGGGCACCACGACCTGGATCGTGTTCTGCAGTCCAGGGGCGAGGTCGTTGCCCATACCGGTGCCGAACGCGATGGAGCAGGCCGAACCGGGAGGGGTCATCTGCACGAAGCGCAGCTCGTCGTTCACCTGGTGGTCGTGATCGGCGTTGAAGCCGATCTTCACGTAGAAATCCTTCGCCCGGTCCACATCGGTGACCGGCACGTAGATGAGTTCGATCTTCCAGTCCATGTCGCACACTCCTCCGTGACGGCAGGCGATCCACCGCCGGGTTCCACATTAGGCAGAGCCTCCGACACGGTGACGAGCGGATGTCGGAGGCCGGGCAGATGATGAACGCATGGACTCTCTACGACTCCGGCCATGGTCGGAGGATGACCTGGGCCTGCTGCAGGCAGCGAACACCGCGGCGATGACGGCGCATCTGAACGGTCCCGAGACCGAGCAGCAGGTGATCGATCGGCACGCCAAGTACCTGCGTCTGTGGAGGGAGGGCACGGCGAGAACCTTCGTGATCGTCGACGAGCAGGGGCGTCCACTCGGCTCGATCGCGCACTGGGGCGCCGAGTGGCGCGACCAGCCGGTCCGTGAGGCCGGGTGGTTCGTGCTCCCCGAGGCGCAGGGACGGGGCGTGTCCTCCCGAGCGATCGAGCTGCTGATCGAGGATGTGCGCGAGCATCGCGGCGATGCCCGCTACCTGACCGCGTACCCCTCGGTCGACAACGCCGCATCGAACGGGGTCTGCACGCACGGCGGCTTCGAGCTGATGGGCACGAAGACCGACGAGTTCCGCGGCGCCGAACTGACCTTCAACGAGTGGGTGCTCGACCTGGAGCGCCTGCCTTAGAGTCCCCGGTGCCCGGCCCACCGGGCCCCGGCTGCGGTCGCCGCGCCCGTGATCAGCGCGTCGATCTCGGGGGAGTGCCGCACGTTGAACGACACGTAGGCGCCGCGCCCGCCGGCGACCGGCCGTCCGTACGCCTTCGCCGCGAGCATCCCGTCCGGCAGCAGCCGCACGGTGATCGACTGCAGCTCGAAGCGTTCGCCTCGGCGCTCGTCCTGCCAGCGCAGCTCCTGCGGGACGCTGACGTTCAGTGCGAGCGCGCCGATCTCGATGCCGTCGTCCATCCCCCGAGGGTACCCGCACCGGAATCGGCTGTCGCGGAGAAGAGCACGGGAGTAAAATCGCGGCGAGGGGCACCCGTCGTACGCCCTGATCGCCGTGGCGCTGCGCTGGGCCGGCGTGCGGATGTCGAGGCCCCTTGTTTGGGGATCATCATGTTCGAGAATCTCACGGCCATGGCTGTGCTCCCGGCGAAGGACCTCGAGCGCGCGAAGCAGTGGTGGCGCGACGTCCTGGGGCGCGACCCGAAATTCACCGACGAGATGTCCGGGAACGCGTTCTACGACGTCGGCGGAACCATCGTGCTGGTGTACGCGACCGGCTTCGCCGGCACCGCGCAGAACACCGCGCTCACCCTCGAGACCGACGACCTCGATCGCGATGTCGCGGCGCTGCGAGACCGCGGGGTCGTGTTCCACGACTACGACTTCCCCGGTCTGAAGACCGTCGACGGGATCGCCGATCTCGGCGGGGAACGCAGTGCGTGGTTCAGCGACAGCGAGGACAACATCATCGCGCTCGGTGAGCCGACGGCTGAGATGCGGGAGCTCGCCAGGGCGGTCCGCTCCGGCGCGGCGGGGTGACGCTCAGCTGCGGTGCGCGCTGTAATACGCGAGGAGCGCCTGCGTGGAAGCATCCTGGGCGGCCACGGCGTCCGCGTCACCCTCGATCGCAGGGGCGATCTGCAGGGCGAGCTGCTTGCCCAGCTCGACACCCCATTGGTCGAAGGAGTTGATGCCCCAGATCGTGCCCTGCGTGAACGTGATGTGCTCGTAGAGCGCGATCAGCTGGCCGAGCACTGACGGCGTGAGCGCCGGCGCGAAGATCGACGTCGTCGGACGGTTGCCGCTGAACGTGCGCGCCGCCACCAGCGCGCCGGTGGTGCCCTCGGCCTCGACCTCTTCCGCGGTCTTGCCGAACGCCAGAGCCTTCGTCTGCGCGAGGAAGTTGGCCAGGAACAGTCCGTGCACGTCACGGCCGTCGTCCTGCAGCGGGTAGGCGGGGTTCACGAAGGCGATGAAGTCGGCGGGGATCAGCCGTGTGCCCTGGTGGATCAGCTGGTAGAACGCGTGCTGGCCGTTGGTGCCCGGCTCGCCCCAGAACACCTCGCCGGTGTCGGTCGTCACCGGTGATCCGTCCCAGCGCACCGACTTGCCGTTGGACTCCATCGTGAGCTGCTGCAGGTACGCGGGGAAGCGGCTGAGCTGCTGCGCGTACGGCAGCACCGCGTGCGACTGCGCGCCGAGGAAGTTCACGTACCAGACGTTCAGGAGCCCCATCAGGACGGGCACGTTGCGCTCCAGCGGCGTCGTGCGCACGTGCTCGTCGACGGCGTGGAAGCCGGACAGCAGCTCGCGGAACGCGTCGCGGCCGAAGGCGATCGCCAGCGACAGGCCGATCGCCGAGTCCACCGAGTAGCGTCCGCCGACCCAGTCCCAGAACCCGAAGGCGTTGGCCGGGTCGATGCCGAAGGCTGCGACCTTGTCGAGTGCGGTCGAGACGGCGACGAAATGGTGCGCGACGGCGTCCTGCCGGCTCGCGTCGTCATCGGAGATCGCCCCGGATGCCGCGAGACCGGCCCACAGCCAGTCGCGCGCGAGACGCGCGTTGGTGAGGGTCTCGAGAGTGGTGAACGTCTTCGAGGCGACGATGAACAGCGTCGTCTCCGGGTCGAGGTCGGCGGTCTTCTGCGCGAGGTCGGTGGGGTCGATGTTCGACACGAACCGTGCCTGGATCCCGGCATCCGCGTATGGCTTGAGAGCCTCGTAGACCATCACCGGCCCGAGGTCGGAGCCGCCGATGCCGATGTTCACGACGTGCGTGACCTTCTTGCCCGTGATGCCGAGCCAGTCGCCGGAGCGCACGCGGTCGGCGAAGACGTACAGCGCCTCGAGCACCTCGTGCACGTCGGCGTCGACGTCCTGTCCGTCGACGACGAGCGTCGGCTCGGCGTCGACCGGGCGACGCAGGGCCGTGTGCAGCACCGCGCGGTCCTCGGTCGTGTTGATGTGCGTGCCCTCGAGCATCTGCGCGTAGCGCTCGGCGACGCCGGTCTGCTCGGCGAGCAGCACGAGGGCATCCCGGATCTCGTCGGTGACCAGGTTCTTCGACAGGTCGACGTGCAGGTCGGCCAGGTCGAGGGCGAGACGCTCGACCCGCTGCGGATCGGCATCGAACCAGCCGCGCAGGTCGGGCGAGAAGGACTCCCGCAGCGAGGTGAGGTCCGCCCAGGCGGAGGTGCGCGTCGGGTCGATCGGAGCGTTCATCCCCTCACGGTAGCGCGCCCCGGCATCCGCGTCGTGAACGTTGCGGCGGGCGCCGGACTGTTGCCGGCGCACACGTGGCGCCCAAGCGCGGGGAGTACGGTCGGGCGCATGCGTGAGAGGACGCCGGATCGCTCCGGGGCCATCGACCTCGTCCGCATCATCGCGGTCGGGGCGATCGTCGCCGGGCATGTGTGGACCCGCGAGGTCACCGCGGACTGGCTGTACACCTGGCACGTCCCGGTGTTCTTCGTCCTGTCCGGCTATCTGTGGCGACCGGAGCGCTCCCCGCGCACCGAACTCGTGCGGCGCACCCGGTCGCTGGCGTATCCATACGTCACGTGGCTCGTGATCCTGACCGTCGTGCTGCTGCTCGTGCAGGGGCCGGGGCCCGACACCCGGCAGCAGATCGCGGGCGGGCTGGCGGGCGGCGGGATCGCCGGAATGCCCTACATCACGCTCTGGTTCGTGGGCGCACTGTTCTTCTCGACGCTGTTGTTCCGGATGCTGCAGTCGCTGCCTCCGGCGGTCACATGGGTCGTCGGAGTGCTCGGCGCTGCCGCCGGCTGGCTGTGGGGTCCGGCCCTGGCGGACACGCCTCTCGGCACCGGCTTCGCCGTCACCTGCCTCGTCTATCTGCTGGTCGGAGACGGTCTCCGACGTCTGCGCGACAGGATCCCGGCGGCTCCGCTCATCGGCCTGCTGCTGGTCGGCTCGAGCGCCGTGCTGATCGTCACCGGGCTGTCCGCCCCGCTCGACATCAAGCAGGGCGACTACGGCACCCCCGTGCTCTCTCTGCTGGTGTCCTCCGGGATCTCGGTCGGGCTGATCCTGCTCGTGGAGAGCGTCGTCCGCCCGGGTGGGTTCTCCCGCCTGTGCACGTTCCTCGCGCTGCCGCTTCTGGTCGTGGTGCTGGCCCATCCGGTGTTCCTCTGGCTGCCGTGGCCGCCGTGGCCGACCTTCGCCGCGGCGGTGCTGGTGCCGCTCGTGGTCGGACTCGTGGCGATCCGCACCCCGGCCGCGCAGTGGATCACCGGGCAGCGGCGGATGCCGCGGCATCCGAGCGCTTCCGTCGCGGAGTAGCGTTGCAGTCATGAAGACTGTGCCGTTCGGATCTGAGACCGCCCCCGCCGTCATCGCCGGAATGATGCGCATCCCCGACAAGACCGATGCGGAGGTGCGCGAGCTCTACGACACGGCCCGTGAGGCCGGTGTGGACTTCTTCGACCACGCCGACATCTACGGCGGGGCGATGCACGTCTGCGAGGACCGGTTCGCCTCCGCGCTCAACCTCAGCACCGCCGAGCGCAGCGAGATCACCATCCAGACCAAGGCCGGCATCGTGCCAGAGCACCAGATGTTCGACTTCTCCTACGAGCACCTCATCGCACAGGTGGAGGGCTCGCTGAAGGCGCTGCGCACCGACTACATCGACGTGCTGCTGCTGCACCGGCCCGACGCCCTCGTCGAACCGGAGGAGGTCGCTCGCGCGTTCGACGAGCTCAGCGCCTCGGGCAAGGTGCGCGCTTTCGGCGTCTCGAACCACACGCCGCGCCAGATCGATCTGCTGCGCACGGCGGTCACGCAGCCGCTGATCGCGAACCAGCTGCAGCTGTCGATCACGCACTCGCCGATCATCGCGCAGGGCGTGGCGGCGAACATGGACGGCGCCGTCCAGAGCGTCGTGCTCGACGGCGGCGGCATCGTGGACTACTGCCGCATCAACGGCATCACGATCCAGGCCTGGTCGCCGTTCCAGGCCGGATTCTTCAACGGGGTGTTCCTGGACAACCCGGACTACCCCGAGCTGAACGCCGTGCTGAAGCGCCTCGCGGCCAAGTACGACGTGACTCCGCTCGGCATCGCCACCGCGTGGATCACCCGGCACCCGGCGAAGATGCAGGTCGTGCTCGGCACGACCACCCCGCAGCGGGTGGCTGATGCAGCGGCAGGCGCCGACGTTGAGCTGACCCGGCCCGAGTGGTACGAGCTGTTCCGCACGGCGGGACACATCGTCCCGTGAGCCCGATCATCTCCGCGGCGGAACTCCGTTCTCTCGTCGAGGACGGCGGGGTACGCGTCCTCGACGCGCGCTGGAAGCTCGGCCGCGACGACGGTCGCGAGCAGTACCTCGCCGGGCACATCCCCGGCGCCGTGTTCGTCGACGTCGAGGGCGAGCTGTCCCGGCATGCGGACCCTCGCGACGGGCGGCATCCGCTGCCCTCCGACGACGCGTTCGCGGCGGCCGTGCGCCGCTGGGGCGTGCGATCCGGAGTGCCAGTGGTCGTCTACGACGACGCAGGGATGCTGGCCTCCTCGCGCCTGTGGTGGGCGCTGCGGCGCGCCGGTTTCGTCGACGTGCGCGTGCTGGACGGCGGCTGGCGGGCCTGGCTCGCCGCGGACGGCGATGTGCAGACCGAGGAGGACCCGGTCGAGGCGAGCGACATCCGGATGGAGGCCGCGGGCGATGCGGGCGCGATCGACACGGCCGGCGCTGGCGCGTGGCCGGAGACGGGCGTGCTCGTCGACGTGCGGGCCGCGGAGAGGTACCGCGGCGAGACCGAGCCCATCGATCCGGTCGCAGGTCACGTGCCAGGCGCGGTCAACCTCCCCATCGTGCAACTGCTCACCGAGGACGGCCGGTTCCGGCCCGCCGCCGACATCGCGGCGGCGTTCGATCGGGTCGGTGCGACGGCGGACATTCCGGTGGCGGCATATTGCGGATCGGGCATCACTGCGGCGCAGTTCGCTCTCGCGGGCGCGCTGATCGACCGTGAGGTGACCGTGTATCCGGGGTCGTGGAGCGCTTGGTCGAACCGGCCGGAGCTGCCGGTCGCGACCGGTCCCGCGCCCGAGCGCGCACCTTAGACTGAGGGCATGCCCGTGCTCTCGATTCTCGTCCTCGCTCTGACGGTCGTGGCGCTGATCGACATCATCACCCGCGACGACTCGCAGGTGAAGCACATGCCCAAGCTCGTGTGGATCCTGCTGGTGGTGTTCCTGCCGCTGATCGGCGGCGTCCTGTGGTTCGCGATCGGGCGGGAGTACCCCGAGGGCGGCATCCGGCTCGGGCGCGAGCGGCGGGAGCGACCCGCGCAGCGGCAGCCTTCGGCACCGGTCGCGCCGGCGCGACCGGTCGACACGCGCAGCACAGAGGAGCAGATCGCCGACCTCGATCGTGAGATCGAGGAATGGCGCCTGCGCGACGAGATCGCCAAGCGCCGGAAGGACCAGCCGGGCGAAGAGGCCTGACCCCGCTCACGCCGCGGTCGACTCCCGGCCGAAGGACTCCTGCACCGCACCTACGAGATCCGGGTACCGGAACCTGTACCCGGCCTCGGTGAGCCGCTCCGGCAGCACCCACCTGCTCTTGAGGATCAGCTCGGTCTCGGTGCGGATGCCGATCGCACCGAGCTCCAGCATCCATCGGGGCATCGGCGGACCGAACCGCACGCCGAGCACGCGACGGACCGTCGCCATGAACTCCGCGTTGTCGACCGGGTTCGGCGACGCCGCGTTGACCGGCCCCGCGAGCTCGGGGTGTGCCTCGAGGAAGTCGATGATGCCGACGATGTCGTCCACGTGCACCCAGCTGAATCGCTGCCGGCCCGCGCGGGCACCGGGGAAGTGCCCGGTGCCGGCTTCGCGGCGTCTGCGGCTCACCGGCCACCGGCCGTCGTGCTGTGCCCCGCCGAGTCCGAGGGCGGCCAGCCGGCGCAGAGGGGCGAGCACACCGCCGTCGCCGAGCACGATCGCGCTGCGCAGTGCCACGCGGCGGGTCGACGGCAGCGGATCGGCGAAGAGTGCGCGCTCCCAGGCCTTGGCGACCTCGACGGAGAATCCGGTGCCGAGTTCCCCGGTCGCCTCGGTCATCGGCCGGTCTTCGGCGTGCCGGTAGATCGTCGCGGTGGACGAGTTCACCCACAGCGCCGGCGGGGCGGCGGCGCCGACGATCGCCCGGCTGAGCGCGGTCGTCGTGTCGAGCCGGGACGAGAAGATCTCGGCGCGGTTCTCGGGGGTGTAGCGGCAGTTCACGCTCTTGCCGGCGAGGCCGATCACCAGTGCCGCGCCGTCGACGGCGGCGTCGATGCCCGCCTGATCCGCCCAGGTGAGGTCGGCGCCGGAGCGGGAGATCGTGACGACCTCGCGGCCGGCCGCGCGATGGTGGGCGGCCAGGTGGCTGCCCATGAAGCCGGAGGGGCCTCCGATCACGACTCTGCCACCGGTCATCGTCGGTCCTCCTCGATGCGATAGACGAATGTCCCGCCGTACTCGTAGACGCGGCCGATCAGCGGCAGGTCGATCGTGACGTCCACGCGTTGCCGGCCGGTCACGGAGTCGTGCGCCTCGCGCAGCCCCACGACGGGGGAGAGGATGCCGGGGACCCGTACCCGGAGTCTGCCGAGTCGCACGCCGACGGCTCTGCTCCGCAGCAGCACCGCGCCGTCGGCGACCCGCGCCTCGAAGCTCGCGCTCACCGTCGCGGGGTCACCGAGCTCGTCGACGAGGCGGCCGCTCGGCGCCAGGCGGACGGAGTCGTGCATGGTCCAGTCGCCGGCGGGGAGCCGGAGTGTGCGCGCCGCCGTCGCCCGGCCCGCCATCATCCGGTTCTCGACCCGGAACGGGATGCCCGTGTGCCGGCCTGCGATGAGGACACTGCGGCGCTGCAGCGGTCGCAGGAACGGCGCCAGCCACCGGTGTCGCGGGCCGACCCTGTCGAAGACGCCCTCGCCGATGCCGACCTGCCCGCTGCCCACTCCCGAGAAGTACGCCTGCAGAGCGGGATGCAGTTCGCGCAGATGCGGACCCAGCGCAAGCGCGTACGGGGAGGTCATGACGCCAGGGTATCGCCATATTTGAACATGTTCAAGAATTGGCCACGGTGCGCAGAATCGCGCCCCGCGGCATCCGATGCCGCGGGGCGCGAATCCCGCTGTCAGCGGGTGACCTCGGTGAACCCGTCCGCGGTGAACGCGGCACGGTCCGCCTCGCCGTTGAGCACCACGCGACGGCCGTCGCGCAGCATCACTCCGTCGACGAACGCGCCGCGTCCCTGCGTGTTCGGGTCGGTGGTGTATCGCCAGCGCAGCTCGTTCGTGCCGGCGGGCAGAGCGGCGGTCGCCTTGCCCCAGTCACGGTGGCCCTGGTTGTCGAAGGTGCCGTCCGTCCTCACCGTGCGGTCGTCGAACCGGACGAGGTACGGCACGAGCGCCCAGGTCGCACCGCCGTCCGACGACGCCTCCAGTGCGAAGACGTCGGTCTCCTCCAGGTCGGCGAACACGTCGAAGGACAGCGACAGATCGTCGCTCGTGGGCACCGCCACCGAGAGCGTGTGCTCCGCAGCATCCTGCGTCCCGCCGAACCACTCCGTCCTGCCCTTCTGCGGCGAGACGGCCAGTGCTTCGGCGAGACCCTGGGCGATCGCGCGACGCGACGGGTTGTTCGAGCCCCAGTTGCGGCTCGGGTGCACCCGGTTCGTCAGCAGCACCGCGAACGAGCGCGAGCGGAAGTCGATCACCAGCGAGGTGCCGGTGTATCCGGTGTGCCCTGCCGTGGTGTCCGAGCTGAGCCCGCCCATGTACCAGAGCTGGTTCAGCTCGAAGCCCAGGCCGTGCGAGTCACCCGGGAACTCCGTGTTCTCATCGGTGATCATCGCCTGCACGGACTTCTCCGACAGGATGCGCTCGCCGCCGTAGCTGCCGCCGTTCAGCAGCATCTGCGCGAGGATCGCCATGTCATGCGTGGTGGAGAACACGCCGGCGTGGCCGGCGACCCCGCCCAGGCTCCAGGTGTTCTCGTCGTGCACCGATCCCCACACCATCCCGCGGGCGGGGGAGACCTGGTACTCGGTGGCAGCGATGCGCGGCTTCAGGCTCGCATCCGGGTTGTACCCGGTGTCGACCATCTTCAGCGGGTCGGTGATGCCCTTCGCGACCAGCACATCGAGCGATTCACCAGTGAGCCGCTCGGCGAGCACGCCCAGCGAGATCAGGTTCAGGTCGGAGTACTCGTACACCGTTCCCGGCGGGTTCTTCACCGGGACGTCCATCACGGCCTTGATGCGCGCGGCCTTGTCGGGGTAGTCGCGCCACAGGGGCAGACCCGAGACCAGACCGGAGGTGTGTGTCAGCATCTGCCGGATCGTGATGGTCTCCTTGCCCCCGTTCGCGAACTCCGGGACGTAGCTGCCGTACGTCGCGTCGAGGTCGACGAGGCCCTTCTCGACCAGCTGCATGATCACGATCGAGGTGAACAGCTTGCTCACCGAGGCCATGTCGTAGATCGTGTCCTGCGTCGCTTTGATGCGCTGGTCCTCGGGCAACTTGGTGGTGCCGTCCTTGTACAGCAGCGAGTAACCGGTCGCGTGCTCGCTGATGATGCGGCCCTGGTGACCCATCACGCCGACCGCCGACGCGTACATCGGCTTCACCGCGGGATCGGTCGGGGTGGCGAAGCCGTCGATGGCCTTCCACGCCGCTTCGATCGGCGCCGGATCCAGGCCGAGCGCCTCTGGGGTGCTGTCGCGCAGAGTCGTGCTGCTCTTCATGAATCCCTCGAACGGCTGATCGAACTGACCTGTGCGTCCCTGCCCCGTGGCATCCGCGAAGGCCGGCGTGAGCGCACCCGTCGCGAGCAGGCCGGCGGTGGCGAGCGCCGCGAGCGCGACGCGACCGGTGCGGCGCATCATCGCGGCCCCCCGTACAGCAGGAACGGCTCGGTATCGTCGCGGAACTTCTGGAGCTCCGGCTGCCAGGCGGCGATGATCTCCTCGGCGGATGCTCCGGCCTCGAGCTGCTCCTGGAACCGGCCGGAGCCGGTGAGCAGGCCGATCCACCGGCCGCCGTCCCCGCGCCAGTCGAACTCAGGATAGAGCCGTCTGGCCTCGACGATCATGTGCGTGGCGACGGCGATCGCGTCGACCTTCGCCGCATCCATGATGTGCACCTGGACGCCGGCGCAGACCACATTGGCGTTCTTCGAGAACGTCGGTGTGAAGTACGCCTCGCGGAACTCCACACCCGCGAGCTTCTTCGCGTTCAGCGCCTGCGCCCAGCGGTAGTCGATGTACGGGGCGCCGATCAGCTCGAAGGGCCGGGTGGTGCCGCGGCCCTCCGACCAGTTCGTCGCCTCGACCATCCCGGTGCCCGGATACAGCGTGGCCGTCTCCGGCGTCGGCATGTTCGGCGACGGCGGGATCCAGCGGTCGGCCTGGTCGGGTCCGACCATCTCGCGCCGCCACCCCTTCGCCTGCACGACCTGCAGGTCGTCCAGTTTCGCGACACCGGCGCGCTCCATGAAGGTCGCGTTGAAGAACAGCGCCAGTTCGCCGACCGTCATGCCGTGCTGCTGCGAGATCTCCAGCAGCCCGACACCCGAAGTGAAGCCCGGACGCAGCACCGGCCCGCGGGCCCTGCCGCCGATCGGGTTCGGGCGGTCGAGCACGACGAAGCGCATGCCGCCCACCTGCGATGCGGCCTGCATCGCCGTCCACATCGTCCAGATGTAGGTGTAGAAGCGCGCACCCACATCCCGGATGTCGAAGACGACGGTGTCGATGCCGGAGGTGGTGAAGAATCCGGCCAGCTTCGTCACCGTCGCGCCGTATGCGTCGTAGACCGTGACGCCGGTGCGCGGATCGACAGAGGTCTCCTCGGCTTCGCCGGCCTGCGCGGTGCCGCGGAAACCGTGCTCGGGACCGAACACCGCCTTCAGGTCGACGCCGCGCGCGACCATGTCGTCGACGATGCTGGTGAAGTCCTCCAGCACGCCCGTGGGGTTGGTGATCACGCCGACCCTGCGGCCGGCGAAGATGCGCCATTTGTCGGATGCCGCGATGTCGGCGCCGGTGCGGATGCGCCGACCGCCTGCGGCGGACGCGGACGCCGTGCCGGCCGTGGCCGAGGTGCCGGCCATCGCGACGCCGGCGGCCGTGGCCGCGGCGACGCCTGCCGCGCCGAACAGGCCTCGTCTCGAGATGCTCATGTCTGCTTCTCTCCTCATCGTTCCGGGGTCACCAGGTGAGTCCGTGGCCGAGCGGGTACAGGATCTGGGTCGGGTCGGTGCCGGAGTAGATGTCGACCGGCAGCTTGCCGCTCGGGCTGATCTCGCCGGTGATGACCTTCGCCAGCGAGGCGAGTGCGGGCATCGCGTACGAATAGGTCGCGATGTAGTCATCCACCTCGCCGAGTTGGTTGATGTCGTACGGGGTGCCCACGCCGGCCACGACGAGGTGCGTGTCCGTGGCATCCAATGCGGCGACCAGCGCCCGCTGCGTGCTCGCGGCCTTGACGCCGGTGGTGAGCACCACAGTGACATCCGCGTCCCGCGCGGCGGCAGCGGCCGCGGTGATCTGCGCCTGCGTCGGAGCGGTGCCCGTCGTCAGCACGGTGGTGGTCGCGCCTCGCGCGGTGAGCTGAGCGGCCAGGTTCTGACCCGTGCTCACGCCGTACCCGGTGACGAGCACCTTCTTGCCGGTGATGCTGACCGGCAGGGCGCCGTTCTCGTTGCGCACCACGGTGGTGGTGCGGTCGGTGATCTTCTCGGCTGCTCGGAGGTTCGACCGCTTGCCCACCTTGTCCATCACCTTCGACACGTCGACCTTCGGATGCTTCGTCACGCCCTGGTTGTACTTCATGACCAGGATGCGCTGCACCGACTCGTCGATGCGCTGCTCGGTGAGCCTGCCGGATGCCACCGCGTCCTCGACGGCACGGTACGCCTCTTGCGGCGCCGCAGGCAGCAGCAGCTGGTCGACGCCGGCCTCAAGGGCGCGGACCGCGACCTCGCCGTCGCCGTACTTCTGTCGCACAGCTGCCATCTCGAGGCCGTCGGTGACGATGACGCCCTTGAAACCGAGGGCCTCGCGCAGCTGGCCGGTGACGATCTTCTTCGACAGGGTGGCGGGGTCGCCGCTGTCGTCGAGGGCCGGCATCACGATGTGCGCGGTCATGATCGAGTCGACGCCCGCGGCGATCGCGGCCTTGAACGGCGGCGCGTCGATCTGCTGCCATTGCTCGAGCGTGTGCGTGATCAGCGGCAGGCCGCTGTGCGAGTCGGTGGCGGTGTCGCCGTGTCCGGGGAAGTGCTTGGCGGTCGCGACGATGCCGGCGTCGTCCTGGTAGCCGGCGACCGCGGCTGCGGTCAGACGCGAGACGAGGGCGGGATCGGACGAGAAGCTGCGCACGCCGATCACGGGGTTGTCCGGATTCACATTCACGTCGGCGTCGGGGGCGTTGTCCTGCTGGATGCCCATCGCCAACAGCTCCTGGCCGGTGATCGCCGCGGCCCTGCGGGTGTCCTTCGAGCTGCCCCCGGCGCCGAGCGCCATGCTGCCCGGGAACAGGGTGGCGGGGGAGCCGATGCGGGTGACGATGCCCTGCTCCTGGTCGGTGCTGACCAGCAGAGGGATGCCGGCGCCGGCATCCGCCGCGGCATCCTGCAGACCGTTCGAGAGCGTGGCGACCTGCACCGGGTCGGTGACGTTGTCGCGTGCCGAGAACAGGATGAAGCCGCCGGGCTCGTACTCCGAGATGATGCCGGCCGCGTCGGACTGGCCGTACAGTGCGGTGTTCCGCGCATCCTGTGTGGTGGCCGTCTGGCCGTACGCGAACAGGATGAAGAGCTGCCCGATCTTCTCCTCCAGCGTCATCGACGCCAGGGTGCGACGGGCGTACTCCGCGGCGCGGTCCTTGGCGTGCGAGGCGGACTGGCCGCCTGTCGCCGGTGGGGTCTCCGCTGTCGCCGCCGTGACCGGGGCAAGCCCGACCGCCAGCGCGAGCGCCGCGGCGGTCGCGACCGACCGTCGGAAAGATATGTTTCGCATGACGCCACTCCTCGATGAGTTTCGTCCCCAGCTTCGCCCACCCCAGGGCGTCGCCAGCCTAGCCCTCTCAGACCCGTTCTGAATAGGGGGCTAACTATTTCGGTCGCTCAGTCGCCCTTCAGTCGCACCTGTCGCTCATGCCCGGTCTCGGAGAGCTCCGCGATGTCGTCGCGTGACTTCAGGAAGTCCGAGAAGGACCGATAACCGAGCGCCTTTTCGCTGAAAGACGGGTCCATGCGGCGCATCTGGGTCTTGATCGTCGAGCTGTGCAGCCACTCGTCGGCGTCGGCCTTGTCATGCCCCAGGCGCAGTGCACGGATCAGCAGCGCGGATGCCTCGATCTGCTCCTCGGAGGTCAGATCGACGTCGTCATCGACCGGTGCGGCAGGTGCCTTCTTCGTGTTCCTGCGCTTCGCTGCGGGCTTCTGCGCGGGTTCCGGATCCGAATCTTTTGTATCGGATGTTGCGGGTTCTGTCGCCTGCGGGGCATCCGCCTTGGGGGCGCTGCGCGGCTTCGCCGCGCGCTTCTCGATGATGAGCCTGTCGACGCCGGGCAGCGAGTCGTAGGACTCGAACTGGTCGCACGCGGCGGCCAGCGACTTCGCCGTGGAGCCCGCGACGCCGACGCCGATCACGTAGCGGCCGAGGCGCTTGCAGCGCTGCGCGAGCGGCACGTAGTCGCTGTCGCCGGCGACGATCACCACATGGGTGAGGTCGGGCAGCCGGAACATGTCCTCCACCGCGTCGACGGCGAGGCGGATGTCGGCGCCGTTCTTCGCGTACGCGGCGGCAGGGAACAGCTGCACCAGGTCGACCGCACGGGCGACCAGCTGCGAGCGGTACTCGGCGTTCACCGGCGACGACCAGTCGGCGTAGGCACGGGTGAGCACCAAGGTTCCGAACGACGACGCGTAGTCGATGATCGCGCCGACATCGATGACGGCGCGGCTCAGCCGCTCGGCCACCTCGGCGTCGTGCGGGTCGTCAGCGATGCGCTGCCGGTCCTTCGAATAGGCGTTGCGGCCGTGCACCCGGTCGTACCAGGAGATGACGATGTTGTCGAAGTCCAGGTAGACCGCGACGCGGGCATCGGTCTCATCAGCCATCAGGCCTGCTCCTCTCCGGGGTAGCGCACCCCGATCTGGCGGCGGATCTCGTCCAGCGCTCCCATGATCTCCACGGTCTCGGCGATCGGCAGGATGTCGCCGGCGATGTTCCCCTCGGCGACCAGACGCTCGGCGGCGAGGGCCTCGAACTGCATGCCGCGGCCGTCGATCTCGGTGCGGTACTCCTCGAGCACCTCCCCGTCGGGCGCGACGACACGGAACGAGGTTGCCGCGTAGAAGACCCGGTCGACCTCGATCCTGGCCTCCGTGCCGACGATCGCGGCGGTGTTCGGCCCAGCGGCGCGCGACGACGACAGGCTGGTCGAGACCGCGCCGCCCGCGTGCGTCATGACGGTCGCGACCTCGGCATCCGCTCCGGTGTCGAGAAGGCGACCCGATGCCTGGATGCTGGTGGGTGCGCCCAGTACGTCCCAGATGAACGAGATCGGGTAGATGCCGAGGTCGAGCAGCGCGCCGCCGCCGAGCTCGAGCGCGTTGATGCGGTGCGAGGGATCAGTGGGCAGGCTCTGGGTGTGGTCGGCCATCACCGCGCGGATCTCGCCGAGTGTGCCGGCCGCGAGGATCTCGCGGATGCGCACCATGTGCGGCAGGTAGCGGCTCCACATCGCCTCCATGGCGAGCAGGCCCTTCTCGGCGGCGAGGGCCTGCAGGGCCTCTGCCTCAGCCCGGTTGACCGTGAACGCCTTCTCGACGAGCACGTGCTTGCCGTGCTCCAGCGCGAGGCGGGCGTTCGCGTGGTGCATCGGATGGGGTGTCGAGACGTAGACGATGTCGACGTCGGGGTCGGCCACGAGCGCCTCGTACGAGGCGTGCGCGTGCGGGATGTCGAACCGCGCCGCGAAGGCGTCCGCCGATTCCTGCGAGCGGGAGCCGACCGCCCTGACATCGAGGCCCGCGGTGCGGAGGTCGGAGGTGAAGGCGGTCGCGATGCCGCCGGTGGCGAGGATTCCCCAGCGCAGTCCAGTCATGGTTTCAGCGTAGCGGGGCTACCCTTCCTCTCGTCGCTGCGCTCCTCGCTCGGGAACCGGGCCAGAGCGCGCTGACGAAGGGTCGGAGTCCGGGGGCCCGACACCCCCGGACTCCGAGTCAGAGGAGCGCGAGCGCGCGCTCGAGGTCCGCGATGAGGTCGGCGGGATCCTCCAGGCCGACCGAGACGCGGACGGTGCCCAGCGAGATGCCCGCCGCGGAGCGCTGCTCGGCGTTCAGGTGGTTGTGGGTCATCAGCGCCGGGTGCGCGACGATGCTGCGCGCATCGCCGATGTTCGCGATCAGACGGAACGTCTGGAGCCCGTCGATGAGTCGGGCGACCCGCTCGAGCTCGTCCTCGTCGCCGTCGGGAGCGAGGTCGAAGGAGAACACCGAGGGCACGCCGCGCGGCAGGTAGCGTCCTGCGAGCTCGTGCCACGGATTGCCGGCGAGGCCGGGGTGGTGCACGGCGGCGATCTTGGGGTGGCCGGCGAGGTACTCGGCGATCTTCAGCGCGGAACCGCTCTGGCGCGACACGCGGAGGTCGAGCGTCTCGATGCCCTGCAGGATCTGCCACGCGTTGAACGGCGAGAGCGCGGGGCCGAGGTCGCTGACGTACTTCGACTTGGCCAGCACGGTGAACGCGCGGGTCGGGCCGAACTCCTCCCACGGCACGACATCGCCGAAGCGGTGCTGCGAGCGGGTGAGCTGCGGCCACTTCTCGGGCTCCGCGCCGAAGTCGAAGCTGCCCAGGTCGACGACGACGCCGCCGAGAGAGGTGCCGTGTCCTGCGAGGAACTTCGTCGCCGAGTGCACCGAGAAGTCGGCGCCGTGCTCGCCCGGGCGGATGAGGTAGGGGGTGCCGACGGTGTTGTCGATCACGAGCGGGACGCCCGCGTCATGCGCGATGTCGGCGACCAGACGGATGTCGAGAACCTGGGCGATCGGGTTTGCGACGGACTCGGCGAAGAACACACGGGTCTGCGGGGTGACGGCCGCGCGCCAGGCATCCGCGTCGTCCTGGTCGACGAACGTCGTCGTGATGCCGAAGTCGTCGAGGGTGTCCTGCAGCAGGTCGACCGAGCCGCCGTAGAGCTGGTTGGCAGCGATGATGTGCCCGCCGCGGCCGGCGAGGGCGAGCAGGGTGATGGCGACGGCCGCCTGGCCGGAGGCCACGGCGACCGCGCTGACGCCGCCTTCGAGCGCCGCGACGCGCTCCTCGAGGATCAGCTGGGTCGGGCTGGAGTTGCGGCTGTAGATGATGCCCGACTTGCGCAGCGCGAACAGGTCGGCCGCCTCCTGCAGATTCGCGAACTCGTACGCGGCGGTCTGATGGATCGGCGGCACCGCCGTGCGATGCTGCACCCCCGCCGCGAAGCCGTGCTGCACCTGTGCGGTCGCGAAGGAGGCAGCGGCGGAGACGGTGTCGGGGGAGGTCATCCCCCTATCTTCTTGTGCGTGCTCCTCCGGCGCCGTCCATGTGTCGAACTATTGCAGTCCCGGGAATGGATCAGCGGATCAGGGGATCAGGACGATCTTGCCCTGCACGGCGTGGGACTCGACGAGCTCGTGCGCACGGGCGGCCTCGGCCAGCGGCAGCTCGGGACCGAGCTCGACGGAGAAGTCGCCTGCGACGAGCAGGTTGATCGTCAGCGGGAGCGCTTCCGCGCGCCAGGAGAGCTGTTCCTCGGTGAGCGGCTCGGGGCTGCCGCCCGAGTACGCGTGGATGCCGAAGGATGCGGCATCAGGCCCGCGTACGATCGTCGCGATCCGATCGCGGTCGGCGACGAGATCGAGGGATGCCTGGATCGCCTCGTCCGTGCCCGCGCAGTCCAGCACCACGTCGACGCCCTGAGGGGCCGCTTCGCGCACCCGGTCCTCGAGACCCTCGCCGTAGGAGATCGGGATCGCGCCGAGCTCGCGCAGCCGATCGTGCCTGGCCGGGCTGGCGGTGGCGATCACCGTGGCGCCCCACAGCACCGCGTACTGGATCGCGGCCTGTCCGACCGCACCCGAGCCGGCATGCACGAGCAGCGTCTCGCCCTTCGCGACGCGCAGCGAGCGCAGCGACTGATACGCGGTGCCGACCGGGATCGCGAGCGCTGCGCCCTCCGCGGCGGTGACGCCGTCGAGCAGATGGGCGAGGTGGGCCACCGGCACGGTGAGCAGCGTGGCATAGGTGCCGAGGGTGTCGCGGATGGCCACCCGGTCGCCGACGGCGAAGCCGCTCACGCCCGTTCCGACGTGGGCGATGGTGCCCGCGCCGTCGAAGCCGACGTGCCGCGGCTCGGTGAGCGGCGGCAGCGGGCGGCCACCGCTGCGCTGTTTGGCGTCGATCGGGTTCACTCCGGCCGCCTCGATGCGCACCACGACCTCGCCCTCGCCCGGAACAGGATCCGGCACCTCCACGAGGCGGAGGACGTCAGGTGAGCCGATTTCCGAGAACACGATCGCGCGAGCCATGCTGCCAGGCTAACGCGGGTGGCCGACGGCGGGGTCAGCGGGCGGCGAGGGCCTTCGTGATGCGCTGCGGCGAGACCGGCTGGGCGGTGCCGAGGCGCTGCGCGAAGAGGCTCACGCGATACTCCTCGAGCAGCCACCGCACGTCGACGAGGTGCGCGGGGGCGTCGGCCGGAAGCGGCACGGCGCCTCCGGCATCGGCGAACATCGCCGCCATCCGCTCGTACTCGGTCATGCGGGTGCGGTCCTTGCCCGGGGCATCGGCGAGCCCGCGCAGGCGCTCGACCATCCCGTCGAGATAGCGGGGCAGGTGGGCGAGCTGCGCGACTCCGGTCTCCGACACGAAACCCGGATGCACAAGTCCGCTCAACTGCGACCGGATGTCGTTCAGCGGGGCGAGAAGCGCGAGCGAGTTCTCCTTCTTGATGCCGCGCTCCACGTCGCGCGACTTCGTGAGGATGCGGGCGACGAGCGACACGCACGCGAACAGCTCGTCGACCAGCGCCGCGTTCACGGCATCCCGCACCCGCGCGAACTCCGCCTCGGAGCGCACGACCCCGCCCGGTGCCGCACGCTCGATGAGGGCGCGCGCGACAGCGGTGCGGCAGTCCTCGATGAGCGCCTGCACGTTCTGGTAGGGCGATGCCGCGAGCGCGAGCTTCTCCGGAGCTGTCAGGTGCTCCTGCACATAGGACGACGGCGAGGGCACGTTCAGCAGCACCAGGCGCAGCACGCCGTCGCGGGTCGCCGCAGCCGCGGCATCCGCCGTCGCCTCGACGCGCAGAGCGACCGCCCTGCCGGTGTCGACCAGCGCAGGGTAGCCGCGCACGATCCCGCCCGCGACCTTGGTGTCGAGCACCTCCGGCAGGTCTCCGAGATCCCAGGTGGTGAGTCCGTCGCGCTCGATCGGGCCGCGAGCGGAGGCTGCGGCGACGGATGCCGCCGCAGCCTGGGGCTTGCCGCTGCGGCGCCCCTTCGGCTCGTCGCCGCGCGAGATCTGCCGCGCGACGCTCTGCCTGGCGCGACCGGCCAGCTGGTCCTGCAGTTCGCCGAGGTCGCGGCTCGAGCCGACCACGCGGCCGCGCTCGTCGACGGCGCGGAAATTCATCCGCAGGTGCGAAGGCACTCGCTCCATCTCGAAGTCCGCCGCCGACACCTTCTGGTTGGCCAGCGGCAGGATGCGCCGCGCCAGGGCCTCCACGAGCGAGAGCGGCGGCTGCCCGGCGTGCTTCTCAGGACCGGCATCCGCCAGCTCCGCGCCGAACTTCTCGGCCCAGTCCGCGGCGGGCACGACGTGTCGGCGGATGGCCTTCGGCAGCGCGCGCAGCAGTGCCGTGATCAGCTCGGCGCGCAGCCCGGGCACCTGCCAGTCGAAGCCGGTGTCCCGCACCTGCTGCAGGAGCGCCAGGGGGATGACCACACTCACACCGTCGTCGGGCGCGCCGGGCTCGAACCGGTACGCGAGCCCCAGCACCTGATCGCCCTGCGGCCAGCGTGTGGGGAACTCGCTCTGATCGGCGCGCTCATCGTCGTCGACGAGGTCGCTCTCGCGCATGACGAGCAGCTTCGGCGTCTGCGCGAGAGTCTCGCGCCACCACTTCTCGAAGGATCGCACGTCGTATACGTCGGCCGGAATACGTTCGTCGTAGAAGCGGAAGACCGCCTCGTCGCCGGCGAGGATGTCGCGCCTGCGCTCGCGCTCCTCGAGCTTCTCCAGCCGCCGGCGCAGCTCCGCGTTGGCGCGCCAGAAGGCGCTCACCCGCTTGTCGATCCTGGACGGATCCCACTCGCCCTCGACGAGGGCGTGCCGCACGAACAGCTCGCGGGCGCCGGGGCGATCGATGCGGGCGAACTGCACGCGCCGCCGCGGGATGATCTCCACGCCGAACAGCGTCACCTTCTCGGACGCGACGGCGGCGCCGGCATCCTTCGACCAGTGCGGTTCGGAGATCTGGCGCTTGGCGAGGTCGCCGGCGAGGGCCTCGGCCCATGCCGGATCGATCTGAGCGACCGTGCGCGCGAAGGTGCGCGAGGTCTCCACGATCTCGGCGGCCATCACGGCAGGCGGCGACTTCTTGCGCAGCGCCGATCCTGGGAAGATCGAGAACCGGATGCCGCGCGCGCCGCGGTACTCGGCGATGCGGCGCTTGCCGTTCTTGTCCTTGTTCTTGTTCGCGCTCGGGCTGGCGGTGCGCTCGTCGAGGATGCCGATCTGCGAGAGCAGGCCTGCGAGGATCGCGCGGTGGATGGCGTCGCCCGCGCCGGTCGTTGAGCGCTCGTCGTCTTGCGCCGCGGCTCCTGTGCGCCCTTCGTCTCGCTTCGCTCGCTCAGGAGCCGCGGCGGGGGACTTCGGGCTCTTCACGAGCGTCCGCAGTTGGCGGTGCACGTCGAACCACTCGCGCACGCGCACGTAGTTCAGGTGCTCGCTGCGGCACATCCGTCGGAACGCGCTCGACCCGAGTTCCTTCTGCTGCTCGCGCAGGTGATTCCAGAGATTCAGCAGGGTCAGGAAATCGCTGGCCGGGTCCGCGAAGCGGGCGTGCATACGGTCGGCCTCGTCGCGGACGCCCTGGGGCGCCTCCGCTGACGGCCGCTCGCGCACGTCCTGGATCGAGAGCCCGGCGACGATCGGCAGCACGTCGTGGGTCACTCCGGCGCGCCCCGCCTCGACCAGCATCCGGGCGAATCGTGGGTCCATCGGCATGCGCGCGATGTCGCGGCCGATCCGGGTCAGCCGCGGCGCGCCGTCGCGGGAGGCGACGACGGCGCCCAGCTCGCCGAGCAGGTCGAGTGCGGCCTTCACGCCGCGGGAGTCCGGGGGAGTGAGGAACGGGAACTCGGCGATGTCGCCGAACCCGAGCGACAGCATCTGCAGCACGACCGACGCGAGCGAGGTCCGAAGGATCTCGGGCTCGGTGAACTCGGGCCGCTTCTCGAAGTCGTCCTCGCCGTACAGGCGGATCGCGATGCCGTCGCTGGTGCGGCCGGCGCGGCCGGAGCGCTGATTGGCGGATGCCTGGGAGACGGCTTCGATGGGCAGGCGCTGCACCTTCGAGCGGTTGCTGTACCGCGAGATGCGGGCGGTTCCCGTGTCGACGACGTATTTGATGCCGGGCACCGTGAGGCTGGTCTCGGCGACGTTCGTGGCGAGGATGACGCGGCGTCGCACGCCGGCCACCTTCGACGGTTCGAACACCCGGTGCTGCTCGGCGGCGGAGAGGCGTCCGTACAGCGGCAGCACCTCGACCGGCGCGGTCTGCGAGCGGTATGCGGCGCGCACGGCGTCTGCCGCATCACGGATCTCGGCCTCGCCGGGCAGGAACACCAGCACGTCGCCGGCCGGCTCGCGGTCGAGCTCTCGCAGTGCGCCGACGAAGGCGGTGACCTCGTCGCCGGGCTCAGGTTCGGCGGGCTTCTCCTCGGCCTCGTCGACCAGCGGCCGGTACCGGATCTCGACCGGATAGGTGCGGCCGGAGACCTCGATGATCGGGGCTGGAGCGCCCGAAGGGCCCGAGAAATGCGCGGCGAAGCTCTCCGGGTCGATCGTCGCCGAGGTGATGATGACCTTCAGATCGGGCCGCTCGGGCAGGATGCGGTGCAGGTAACCGAGCAGGAAGTCGACGTTGAGGGAGCGCTCGTGCGCCTCGTCGATGATGATCGTGTCGTATCGGCGCAGCAGCCGGTCGCGATGGATCTCATTGAGCAGGATGCCGTCGGTCATCAGCGCGATGCGCGTCGCATCCGAGACCTGATCGGTGAAGCGCACCTTGTAGCCGACCAGGTCGCCGAGCTCGACGTTCAGCTCCTCGGCGACGCGCTCCGCGATCGTGCGGGCGGCGAGCCGGCGAGGCTGGGTGTGCGCGATGCGCTCGCGGCCCAGCTCCAGGCAGATCTTCGGCAGCTGGGTGGTCTTGCCCGATCCCGTGGCGCCGGCGACGATCACGACCTGGTGGTCGCGGATGGCGTCGGCGATCTCGCCCCGCGCGGCGGAGACCGGCAGCTCGGGCGGATAGACGATGACGGGCGAAGACATAGCCCTCCATCGTATGCCGAAGTCGGGGGGACGGGGTCGCTCGACCATTGACTCGCAAACAAGTTTGCAGTACAAAGTAGATATGGATCACGAAAAGGAAGATGTGCCGCTGTCGCCCGAGCAGATGCTCGCGCTCCTGCAGGACCAGCAGCGCACGGTGACCGGCCGGATGGCCGGCTTCGTGCCCTGGATCCTGGTGGCCTGGGGAATCGCCTGGCTGGCGGGCTTCCTCCTGCTGTGGATCGATGTGAACCAGCATCCGCAGGATCCGACGCCTTCGCTCTGGGCCGGCGTCGCCTTCGCGGCGCTGCTGATCGCCGCCGGGCTGGTGTCGATGGTGCTCGGCATCCGTTCCGGGCGAGGGCTGCGCGGCACCAGGGACAGCGCGATCACCGGCATCGTCTACGGCAACACCTGGTGGGTGGGCAGCATCGCCGTCGTCGTGATCGGCCAGGCTCTGCTGATGCGGGGCATGCCCGAGGCGCTGCTCTCGGTGTACTACCCGAGTGCCTTCATCGTCTTCGCCGGAATCATGTACATCATGTCCGGGCTGATCTGGCGGGCGTATCCGATGGTCGCGCTCGGTCTCTGGTCGGTTGCGATCGGTGCCCTCGGGGCGCTGCTGCCGGTGCCGGCGAACTACCTGCTCTTCGCGATCGCCGGCGGCGGCGCGTATCTGCTGATGGCGGGGTGGACCGCATGGTGGGTGCACATCGCCCGCAGTCGCGTTGCGAGCCTGGAGGGGCGCCATGCCTGACCTCGATCCCGTCATCCATGCCCAGGCGCGGCTGCGCATCGTCGCCGCTCTCGCCACGCTCGAGAAGGACGATCAGATCACGTTCCCCCGGCTGCAGGAGGTGCTCGACATGACCGCCGGCAACCTCTCCACGCACCTGCGCAAGCTCGAGGACGCCGACTACGTCGCCGTGGAGAAGACGCACAAGGGCCGCACGCCCGTCACCTACATCGCACTCACCACGAAGGGTAGTCGGGCCTTCGAGGACTACACCGCGCAGCTGCGCGCTCTGCTGGGAGGAACGACATGACACTGGCATCCTTCGATCGCGTCACGCATCGCTTCGGCGCGCTCACCGCCGTCGATGACGTCACGCTGGAGATCCCGGAGGGACAGATCCTCGGACTGCTCGGACCCAACGGTGCGGGCAAGTCCACCCTGCTGTCACTGCTGCAGGGGCTGCGCCGGCCGACATCCGGTGCGGTGCGTCTGTTCGGCGGCGACCCGCGCGACCCGTCGTCGCGGATGCGCCTGGGCAGCACCCCGCAGGAGACTGCGCTGCCCGAGACTCTGCGGGTGGGCGAGGTGCTCGACTTCGTGGGGAGTCATTTCCCCGAGCGGGTGGACACGGGTGAACTGGCCGAGCAGTTCGGCTTCGACGATCTGCTGAAGCGCCAGACCGGTGGCCTGTCCGGCGGGCAGCGCCGCCGCATCTCCGTGGCGCTCGCATTCGTCGGCGCGCCGCGGCTGGTCCTGCTCGACGAGCCGTCGACGGGTCTCGATGTCGATGCACGGAGGGTGCTGTGGGACGCGATCCGCGCCCGGCACGCGGAGGGGGTGACCGTCGTCGTCACCAGCCACTACCTGGAGGAGATCGAGGCGCTCGCCGAGCGAGTGGTCGTCGTCGACCAGGGTCGTGTCGTCGCTGACGACACGCTGCGGGGCGTGCTCGGCAGAGTCGCCAGGTCGCGCGTCACGCTGCGCACGACGGATGCCGGTGCCGTGATCGCCCTCGCGGATGACGCCCCGGCCGTGACCGACGACGGCGAACTGACCCTCATGGTCACCGACTCCGACGCGTTCGTGCGACGGCTGGTCGGCAGCGGCCTCGACTTCTCAGAACTCGGCGTGCGCGGCGCCTCCCTCGAGGAGGCTTTCCTCGCATTGACCCGCGAACCGGAAGCCGCTGCGGAAGGAGGCGTCCGATGAGCGTTGTCTCTCTGACCGCCGTGCACGCGAAGTACAACCTGCTCGAGACCCTGCGGGTGCCGATCGCCGTGATCGGCTCTCTCGCCTTCCCCGCCCTGGCGACGCTCTTCTTCGTGGTGCCGAGCACCGCCGTGGCTGAGAACCCCGAGTACGCCACACAGGCGATCATCTCGATGAGCGTGTTCGCGGTGATGGTGAACGGGCTGTTCTCGTTCGCGCTGACGGTCGCCGAGAACCGGGCCACGCCGTGGGACCCCTACCTGCGCACGCTCCCGGCCCCTGGCATCGTACGGGTGCTCGCGCACGTGTTCTCGACCGGAGTGCTCGGACTGATCTCGCTGCTGCCGATCATCGTCATCGGTGCACTGTTCACCAGCGCCGAGGCATCCGTGCTCCGGGTGATCGCAGGGCTGCTCGCGATCGTCTTCGCGGCGCTGCCCTTCATGTTCATCGGCATCTGCATCGGCTACGCGATGTCGCAGAAGGCGGCGATCGCGGTCGTGCAGATCGCCATGTTCGTGATGGCCTTCGCCGGCGGGCTGTTCCTGCCCCCGATCATGTTCGCCGACTGGCTCGACACTCTCTCGAAGTTCTTCCCCTCACGGCAGGCGCGGGAGTTCGTGATCTGGGCCGTGCAGGGCGGCGATCTGCCGTGGTGGTCCTGGACCGGCATCCTGTTCTGGACCGCCGTGTTCCTGCTGCTGGCGCTCGTGCTGTTCCGTCGCGACGAGGGCAGGCGGTTCCGCTGAGCTGCCGCCGGCCGCAATCGGGCGTCATGTTCGCGGCCGGTCGATGTGCGCGGCTCCTAGGCTCTGCCCATGACCCACAACCGACGCCGTTCACTCCTGATCTCACCGACGGACGCGATTCCCGAGGGAGCACGCTATATCGAGGCCCATTTCTCCCAGCCTGCGGACTGGGCGCCGGTGATCCCTGGCGCTGTTCTCGCCTCGCTCGAGAACGGCACGATCGCGGCGGCTCCGTCGCGAGGGATCGGCCGCTTCCCGCTGCCTGAGAAGGAGGACTTCGCTGCGGTGCTGGACGGCTGGGGCATCACCGCCCGGACTCCGGTGGTCGTCTATGCGTCGACCGCCGACGATGCGAAGGTGGCTGCCCGCGCGTGGTTCGTGCTGCGGAGCGCCGGGGTGTCCGATGTCCGTGTGCTCGACGGCGGAGCCGCGGGCTGGGCTGCGCGCACCGGTGCGATCGATGTGGAACCGGCGCCGTCATCCCCGTCGCCGGTCGTGGCGATCGACGGCGACCGCGCCGCCGTGATCGGTGCGACGGGTGTGCTGCTCGATGCTCGTCCGGTCTCCGCCTACGATGCCGGTCGCATCCCCGGCGCGCTCAGCGCTCCCGGCGCCGACGTGTTCCGGGACGGCTACCTGCTTCCGGACGACGAGCTGGCTGAGTGGGCTGCGCCGCTGCTGCCCGAGCACGACGCTCCGATCGGGGCGTACTGCGGCGGTGGGGTGGCTGCGGCCGGCACCGTGTTCGCCCTCACCGTTCTCGGCCGCGATGCCGGCCTCTATGCCGGATCCTGGTCGCAGTGGGGCAACGACCCTGAGCGGCCGGTGGAGCGCTGACGACGATCGCAGGACGTCGAGGAGGGGAGGCCCGCATCGGACCTCCCCTCCTGTCTGATCAGATCATCCACTCCGGCGGTTCGATCGGGTCCTCGATCTCGCGCAGCACGCGATAGATGTCGCTCTCCCGCGCCAGCAGTTCGGGATCACCGTGCACCCGCGGACGCCCAGCGGAGACCGTGATCTCCCGGGCGATCCGTCCGGGCCGGGGCGAGAGCACCACGATCCGGTCGGCCAGGTAGACGGCCTCGCCGACGTCGTGGGTGACGAACACCACGGTGCGTCGGCGCTCCGCCCACAGTGCCAGGAGCTCCTCCTGCAGCTGCAGTCGCGTGAGATGGTCGACCGCGCCGAACGGCTCGTCCATCAGCAGCACTTCCGGGTCGGCGGCGAGTGCGCGGGCGATCCCCGCGCGCTGCTGCATGCCGCCCGACAGCTCGTGCGGGTATGCACGGGCGAAGCCGCCGAGACCCACGCGCTCCAGTTCGGCGAGGGCGCGCCGTTCCCGCTCCTTCGCCGGCACGCCGGCCAGCTCCAGGCCGATCGCGACGTTCGACAGCAGGGGCTGCCACGGGAACAGCGCCGGATCCTGGAACACCATCCCGAGCTCGGCGCGCGGGCCGGTCACCGGGTCGCCGCGGAACGACACCTCACCGGCATCCGGTCGCTGCAGGCCGGCCAGTATCTCCAGCAGCGTGCTCTTGCCGCATCCGCTCGGCCCGAGCAGCACGAGGAACTCGCCGTCCCGTACGGTCAGCTCCACGTCGTCGAGTGCGAGCGTCGTCTTCTGCGCGCTGCGGTACTCGCGCGAGACGCCGGAGAGCGTGAAGACGTCGTCGCTCATTCGGCGTCCTTCGGATCGGGGTAGGTGAACTCCTTGACGAACTCCTCCGGGATGAAGCGGAGGTCGGTGTACTTGTCGACGTCGAAGCGCTTGTCCTGGTGGCCCACGGCGATCTCGACGTCCTGACTCTTGTCCACGGCGTCGAGGTCGAGCGCCGCGTTGTTCTCCCAGATGACGTCCTCGAGCTCGATGGCCTTCTCGACGGCTTCGGGCGCGATCGCCGGCAGCTTCTTCGTGAGCCACGGCACATACTCGTCATAGTGGGTCTTCGCGTAGTCGTATGCCGTGAAGTACGCGCGCAGGGCCTTGCGGAGCAGCTCCGGGTGCTCTGCGATCGTCTTCGTGCCGGCGATGATGTCGCCGGTCTGATAGGTCGGCAGGTAGTCCCAGCCGCGGGCGAGGGTGGTCGTCTTGCCTTCGAGCTCGCCGAGCGCGGCGAACGGCTGATGGATGATGGTGGCGTCCACCTGCCCCGTCGTCACGGCGCCGTACGCCTTGTCGAACACCCCGGATGCGACCGTGGTCACGTCGGATGCCTTGATGCCGTGCGCCTTCAGGATCTCCAGCGCATAGGTCTCGAGTCCCGATCCGGGGACGGCGATCCCCACCTTCTTGCCCTTCAGGTCCTCGACGCTGTGGATGCCCTTTCCACCGATCAGCCAGAACGGCCCCTTGGTGCGGAATCCGGCGGCCACGATGCGGATCGGAGCTCCCTGTGCGGCGGCGCGCAGATGGGAGTTGGTCGGGCCGAAGGCGATCGTGACATCGCCCGATCCGGCGGAGACGACGTTGTCGTCGGTCTGGACCCAGTCGACCTTCAGGCCCTGGTCCTCGAAGATGCCGTTCTCCTCGGCGAAGCGCAGGGGGAGGGAGGTGTACTCGGTGGCGTCCTGGAGGCGGATCGTCTGCAGGCCGTCGGCGTTCTCTCCGTCGGGAGTGGCCGCGGCGGAGACACCGCAGCCGCTGACGGCGAGTGCGGCCGCGAGCAGGCCGGCGGCGGTGAGGGCGAGGCGGGTCGTGCGAGTGAGGCGTGGCATGGTCTTCCTTCTGGTCGTGATGCGAGGGATGGTGCGAGGTGGTGCGAGGGAACGATCAGCGCTGTTTCCAGCGGAGCAGGAACCGGCGCTCGAGGAGATTCACGAGGCCGATGATGGCCACCGCCATGACGGTGACGTAGATGATCAGGGCGAACAGGGCTGGTGTGTCGTACAGGCTCACTGCGCGCTGCACGAGATACCCGAGCCCGCCCTGTGAGGCGACCATCTCGGCGAAGATCGTGATCACCAGCAGGCCGGCGGCCTCGATGCGGATCGCGGTGACGATCGGAGCCGCCGCCGAGGGCAGGATCACCTTGCGGATAATCTGGGCGCGACTCGCCCCGTAGGCTCTGGCGACCTTGAGGTGCTTCTCCTCGACGTTCTTGATGCCCGCCATCGTGTTGAACAGGGGGACGAACAGCGAGAACAGGAAGACGACCGCGATCTTGTGGTCGATGCCGATGCCGAGATACAGCGTGAGCAGCGGGATCAGCGTCACCTTCGGAATGGCGTAGATCGCGCTCACGAAGGGGCTGAAGAAGCGGCCGGCGCCGCGGGACAGCCCGAACCAGATGCCGAGCGCGACACCGGTGAGGATGCCGAGGACCGTGCCGATGAGTCCGGCGTAGAGCGTGATGCCGGTGTGCATGAGCAGGTTCTGCGTGGTCAGGAGCTCCGGGAACTCTGCGAGCACCTGCGTGGGCGAGGCGAGGTAGATGGGCGGCACCGTGCCGCTGTCCACCAGCCACTGGGCGAGCAGAAGGAGGGCGGCGACGAGGGCGATCTGGCCGGTGATACGCAGCGCTGTCGTGCGCGGTGCCTCCCCGCGGTGCGAACGACGAGGGCGGCTCCTGCGGAGGGCGCCGAGCGCGGCCGGATCGGCACCGGACGCCAGGCCGGCCGCGGCGGTCATGCTGCGTCCTGCTCCGCGGCATCCGGCGTCGGGATCAGCGCGTCCTCGGCGATGCCGAGGTTGCCGGCCAAGGTGTCGTGCTCGTACTCGGTGCGGAAGATCCCGCGGCGCTGCAGTTCCGGGACGACCTGGTCGACGAACGCGTCGGCGGGGCCGCGGTGATAGGGCGGGAAGATCTGCACTCCGTCGAGCGCCTCCTCCTCGAGGTGCGTCTCGAGCCAGTCCGCCAGAGTCGTCGCATCGCCGATGACGGCGCCCTGTGCGTAACGGTGGTTGAGAGTGAAGCGGTAGAGGTCGGAGAGCGTGAGGTCCTCGCCGAGCGTGGGGATCACGACGTCCTTCAGCCATCGTCGGTCGTCGTCCGCCTGGCGCTGCTGGCCGGCGACCCGCCGGGACGGCCCGGCCTCCTCGCTGACGAGATCCTTCAGGCTGTCCGGCCCGATCGCGTCGAGGTCGATGAGCGCTGTGACCTTCTCGTTCTCCCGCACCTCGGACAGGTCGATGCCGAAGGTGCGCGAGAACGCGGCCGGCAGCTGGGTCGTCACCTGGAACTCCTGCACGGTGCGGAACTTCTCGCGGGCCTCCCGCACCGTTCCGCCGAGGAACGGGGTGATGCCGGGAATGATCTTGAACGACTCGGGATCGCGGCCGAGTGTGGCGATGCGTGCCTTGTGCGCGCGGTAGTGCTGCCGCCCGCCCTCGAGACCGAAGTACGGCGAGAAACGGATGTGCGCCAGCTCGGCGCCGTAGTCCAGCGACTCCGCTGACATGCCCACGTGCACGTTCGGGATCTGCGACTGCACGGGCGGCGGCGCGTTGAGCGGACCGCGAACCCGGAAGAACTCGCCCTCGAAATCGATGCGGCGCCACGACCCGGGACGCACCAGGGCGCCGCCCTGCTTGTCATCCAGGATGAAATCGCGGTCCCAGCTGCCGAGCAGCTGGTTCAGCGCGACGGTGAACTCGCGTGCGCGGATGTACTTGGTCTCTTCGGTGGGCAGATTCTCGCCCTCGAAGTTGAGCTCAGGACCGCCGGAACGGTCGATGCCGAACACGATGTTCAGCGCTGCGCGCCCCCGCGAGAAGTTGTCCAGCGTCGCGATCTGGCGGGCCACGGTGAATGGATGCTCGAAGCTGGAGTTCACCGAGACCAGGAAGCCGACGTCGCGGGTCACGGCAGCGGCGTAGCCGGCGAACACGCTGCTGTCCCAGCGGTGGATGCGCTGCACGCTGTCGGCCTCGCTGGCCAGTGAGCTGCCGGCGAAGATGTAGTCCAGCTTGCCGCGCTCGGCGATGCGGGCGATGTCGACGATTACGCTGGGGTCGATCAGGCCCTGATTGTTCGCCTCGGGAAGGCGCCAGGCGCGCAGGTCCCATCCCGTTCCGTAGGCGGCGAGTCCGATGTGCAGTTGCTTGCGGGGTGGCGTTGGCATGAGCGGCTTCCTGTGGCGTGGGGACGAATGTCCTCCGACGGTAGGAGAAGCTCAGGGCGTGCGCGACGAGGCGTCGTCACCGGCCGACACGCGCTGCAACAACGGAGTCATGCGCGGTCACGGACTGCAACACATCGCCGTGACCGGCGAGATGTCCCGGCATCCGTTTCGGGTCCGGATGCCGGGACGAGAGGGTCAGAAGTGCGTGCCGCCGTCGATGCGCACCTCGGTGCCCGTGATGAACCTGCCGTCGGAGCTGGCGAGCATCGCCACGACGCCGGCGACCGACTCGGGGCCCGCGAAGCCCTGGCCGATGGCCGGGGCCAGCTTCATGAACAGGCTCATGTCCGCGTCCTCGGGCAGGCCGGGGCCCTGGCTCTGCTTGCTCTGACCGGAGCCGTCGGTCATCCCCGACGAGATCGAGCCCGGCTGCACGGCGGTGAAGCGGATGCCCTGCTTGGCGTACTCGGCGGCGAGCGCGTGCGTCATCGACTGCACGCCGCCCTTGCTGGCGGCATAGGCGGCCATGTACGGGTGCGCGAACATCGCCGAGGTCGAGCTGAAGTTGACCACGGCCGAGTCGTCACCCTCGAGCAGCGCGGGGATCGCCTCGCGGATCATCAGGAAGGTGCCGACCAGGTTCACCTGGATGACCTGCTGGAACTGGTCGAGGGTGGTCTGCGCGGTGTGCGAGGAGCGCAGGATGCCTGCGGCGTTGACCAGCACGTCGAGACCGCCGAGTACCTCGACGGCGGCGGCGACTCCGGACTTGACGGAGGCCTCGTCGGCGATGTTGACCTCGACAGTGGTCAGGCGCTCGGCGTCGGCGCCGGCCTTGCTGACGGTGTCGGCGAGGCCGGCAGCGCTGACGTCGGCGGCGACGACGTGGCCGCCTTCGGCGAGCATGCGCAGCACTGTCGCCTGGCCGATGCCCGATCCGCCCCCGGTGACGAGCGCGCGGCGGCCTTCATAGCGGTTCATGGTGTTTCCCTTCGTCGGTTCCGGGTCCGGAGAATCGGATCCGCTTCGTCATGCCTAAATGGCACAACGTGTCATATTGTCACTAAACGCACGAGAAGAGAAGTTATTCCCGTAGCCTCGGAGCATGGATGCCGCGCCAGGACTCATGAGCAGACGCAAGGCGCAGACGGCGCGCGAGATCGCGCAGGTCGCCGCGGGGATGTTCGCCGCGCACGGGGTCACCGGCGTCACCGCCGCCGAGATCGCCGAGGCGGCAGGTGTCTCGCTGCGAACGTTCTACCGTTACTTCGCCACCAAGGAGGATGCCGTCGCTCCGATCCTCGAGATCGGGGCGGCCCGCTGGCAGTCGGCGTTCGCCGATGCGTCCGGTGACCTGGCATCGGCGATCCCCGGCATCATCGCCGCGCAGCTGACGCCGTCCTCGGCGGTGGAGCGCGAGGCCCTCGCCGGCATGCGCCCGCTGCTGCGAGCCCTCGCCGAGGATCGGGAGCTGCGCGCTGTGTGGGATCGCGTGAACCACGAGTCGGAGCTGCGACTCACCGAGCTCGTGCTCGAGCGCGGCGGTGATCGGTTCGACGCGCGCCTGCTCGCCGCCGCTGCGACGGAGTCGATCCGGATCGGACTCGAGGAGTGGGCGGCCGGTGACGCGCCGACGGAGGGTGACGGGTCCCCGGCATCCCTCGCCGTGCGTGCGTTCGCCGCACTGTCACCTGTCATCACAAGCCCCTAGGCTGGACCCATGATCATCCCCACTCGCTCTTTCAACGATGGCTACGACATCCCGCAGCTCGGCTACGGCGTCTTCAAGGTCGACCCGGCCGAGACCGAGCGTGCGGTCTCGGAGGCGCTCGAGATCGGCTACCGCCACATCGACACCGCTGCGATCTACGGCAACGAGGAGGGCGTGGGCGCTGCTATCGCCAAGAGCGGCGTGCCGCGCGACGAGCTGTTCATCACCACCAAGCTCTGGAACGACCGTCACGACGGCGACGAGCCGGATGCTGCGATCGCGGAGAGCCTCGAGAAGCTGGGCCTCGACCACGTCGACCTGTATCTCGTGCACTGGCCGACGCCGGCGCGCAACAACCACGTGCACGCCTGGGAGAAGCTGATCGGCATCCGCGACCAGGGCCTCGCGACCTCGATCGGCGTCTCGAACTTCCTCGTGCCGCACCTGGACGACATCGTGAACGCGACCGGTGTGACCCCGGCCGTCGACCAGATCGAGCTGCACCCCGCCTACCAGCAGCGCGAGGTCACCGACTGGGCCGCCGCGCACGGGGTGCAGGTCGAGGCCTGGGGCCCGCTCGGTCAGGGCAAGTACGACCTGTTCGGCACGCCGGCCGTCGCCGACGCCGCCACCGCCACCGGCAAGACCCCGGCGCAGGTCGTGCTGCGCTGGCACCTGCAGAAGGGCAACATCGTGTTCCCGAAGTCGGTGCACGCAGAGCGCCTGCGCGAGAACATCGACGTCTTCGACTTCGAGCTCTCGGATGCGCAGATCGCCGCGATCGACGCGATCGACCCCGGCGACGGCTCGGGCCGTGTGAGCGCACACCCCTCAGAACTCAACTGAGCGGACTCACGACGCATGTCGTCGTGAGTCGTCCGATGACGCCTCGTGTCCGCATCATCTGCGGCACGGGGCGTCTCGGTGTGTACGGTCTTGGCATGCCTGCTCCCTACCGCGTGGTCGCCGTGTCCGGATCGCTCCATGAACCCAGCAAGACGACCGCCCTGGTGCGGGCGATCGCCGATGCCGTGGCCGACCGCGCCGATGTCGATCTCCGTGTCATCGAGCTCACGGAGATCGGGCCGCTGTTCGCCGGCACCCTGCGGCGCGATCGCCTGCCGTCAGAGATCGAGGTGCGCCTGCGCGAGATCGAGACGGCCGATCTGCTGATCGTGGGCACTCCGGTCTACCGGGCGTCGTTCACCGGCCTGTTCAAGCACCTCTTCGACTTCGTCGACCAGTACGCGCTCGTCGGCAAACCCGTGCTGCTCGCGGCGACGGGCGGAGGGGAGCGGCATGCACTGATCCTCGAGCACCAGCTGCGTCCGCTGTTCGCGTTCTTCCAGTCGCTGACCCTGCCGCTGGGAGTGTATGCGAGCGATTCGGACTTCGACGGGTACCGGATCACGTCGCCGGAGCTCGTGACGCGGATCGAGCTCGCGGCCGAACGGGCCCTCCCTCTGGTCGGTTACGCCGTCGAGCGGGATCCCCGCGCCGTCGCGGTGTTCTGAGCTCGGCCCCGCGCGACCGGGACCGCGTGGACGTCGGCGGCGTAGCGTGGGGGCATGCGCAACCGCCTGGCCGGCACCCTCAGCCCGTATCTGCGTTCGCACGCGGACAACCCCGTGGCCTGGCATCCGTGGGGGCAGGAGGCGTTCGACGAGGCCCGGCGCCGTGATGTGCCGGTGTTCATCTCGATCGGCTACTCCACCTGCCACTGGTGCCATGTGATGGCGCGGGAGTCGTTCTCCGACGCGGCCACGGCCGACCAGTTGAACGCGGGGTTCGTATCGATCAAGGTCGATCGTGAGGAGCATCCCGAGGTGGACGCGGCCTACATGGCCGCGGCATCCGCCTTCACGCAGAACCTGGGCTGGCCCCTGAGTGTTTTCGCGACGCCCTCGGGGCGCGCGTTCCAGGCCGGAACGTACTTCCCGCCGGTCGCCCGCGCCGGAATGCCCTCGTTCCGCGATGTGCTCTCCGCTGTGCAGGAGGCCTGGCGGGACCGACGCGAGGTGGTGGTCGAGCAGGCGGATGCCGTGGCATCCGCTCTCTCGCAGATCGTTCCCGAGCCGTCGTCGCTGCCCACGACGTCGCAGCTGGCGGAGGCTGCTGCGCAGGTCGCGGCACGGGAGGACCGCGTGCACGGCGGATTCGGAGGAGCGCCGAAGTTCCCGGTCGCGACGACGCTGCGGTTCCTGCAGATCGTCGGGCCGGTCGCGCCCGTGGAGCGTGCGCTGACGGCGATGGCGGGCTCTGAGCTGCGGGACGAGGACGGAGGGCTCTTCCGGTACGCGACGCAGCGGGACTGGACCGTGCCGCACTACGAGCGCATGCTCACCGACAACGCCCAGTTGATGGACGTCGCGCTCGCCGCGGGGCGTGTCGACGTCGTGCACGGAATCGCGGACTTCCTGCTCGGGACGCTGCGGCGCGAGGGCGGCGGCTTCGGCGCCGCGCAGGACTCGGAGTCGTGGATCGACGGACAGCGCAACGAGGGCGGGTACTACCAGCGGCCGGTCGCTTCGCGGGTGGGGCTCGAGCCGCCGGCGGTCGACGGCAAAGTGCTCACGGGGTGGAACGGCCTCGCGATCGGCGCGCTCGCCCGCGCCGGCGCGGTGCTGGGTGAGCCCTCGTGGGTGCGCGCGGCTGAGGATGCGGCGCGCTTCGTGCTGGCGACGAACCGCTCGGCGGACGGCAGGCTGGTGCGGTCCTCGCTGGACGGGGTCGCCTCGGCCGCCGTGGCGACGACGGCGGATGCCGGGCTGCTGGCCGACGGCCTGTTCGCGCTCGCGCTCTCGACCGGCGAGGCGACCTGGGCGACGGCTGCGCTGGACGTGCTGGATGCGCCCGTCGTGGCGGATCCGGTGCTCGCCGCGCAGGACATCCCGGTGGCGGGCGACGACAGCGACGGGGACCTGCCCTCGGGCACCGCGGCGCTCGCCGCGGCATCCCTCACCGCGTGGCGATTGGGGGCGTCGGTGTCATACTTCGATCGCGCGAGCGGACTGGTGGCGGGGCTCGCGGCGCGGGCTCTGGAGCATCCGTTCGGCTACGGCGCGCTGCTGCGCGTCGCCGCCGGACTGGTGTCGGCGCCGCGGCAGATCGTCGTGGTGGCCGGCTCCGACGCGCTCGCCGAGGCCGCGCGCCGGGCGGATGCCGACGTCGTCGCGATCGTCACGCCGACGCAGGCGCGCGCCTTCGCGGATGCCGGGTTCGAGCTGTTCTCCGAGAAGGACGCCGTGGAGGGCGTGGCGTACGACTGCCGCGACTTCGTGTGCAGGTTGCCGACCAGTGATCCGGGGGCGCTCGCTCCGGGGCGCTGAGGAGTGAGATCACGTGTGTATTGACAGATTGACACACGATGCGTCATCGTGTGTATCAACCGATCAGTACACGGAAGGGGGCTGCGATGGGCGGTCCGGGGACCATTCTCATCGTCATGGCGATCGCGATCATCGTTGCGATCGTGTGGCTGATCGTCCATCGCCGTGGGCGGGCCGAGCTTCCCGAGCGCATTGCGCCGGTCGTGGCGGCGGCGCGGCGCCGGGTGCTGTTCGCCGTGCTCACTGCCCTGCTCGTGTTCGTGATCGGAGCGGCCCTCGGCCTGATGCTGCCTGACCTGCTCGGGCTGCCGCTGGCGGTGACGCCCCTGGTCTCAGCGGCCGCAGGACTGCTGGTGTACGCGGCGACTCCACCGCGCGACGTCGAAGTGGACGCCGACGAGCCGCGCTCCGCCCGACTCGAGCATCGCTCCTGGCGGTCCTTCATCCCCCGCGGCTGGGTGCACGCGTGCATCGAGATCGTCGTGGTCTTCGTGGCAGTGGTCCTGTGCTGCGGCGTCACCGCCACGGACGACGAGCAAGGTCGGTCGCGGGCGATCGGCTTCACGGTCGGTGGCGAGGCTGCGGCGGGAACCCCGTACCCGGGCTGGTACTACGGTGTGCCGGCCCTGATCGGGCTCGCGCTGCTCGTCGCCGCGACGATCGTGGCGCTGCAGGGGATCGGGTCGACCGCGGTGTTCCCACGCCCGGAGGACGCGGAGAGCGACGCGCAATGGCGTCAGGCCTCGGCATCCGTCGTGCTCAAGCTGTCCATCGGCGCGGTCTTGCTCTCGCTCGGTGGCATCGCGTGGACGGCGGGTGCCTTGATGAGCGTCACGGCCTCGAGCGCCGGGGCGCCCGCGGTGTGGGTGGTCGTCGGCAACATGCTGCTCTGGGGAGGCATCGTCGCGTTGGTCCTCAGCGTCGTCAGTGCGACCCTTGCCGCCCTGACCGCGTTCACGGTCGGGGAGCGGATGTCGACCGCGCCGGAGTCGGTCCGGTGATCACGCTCGACCCGGCCGGTGCGGTCGCTCCCTTCGAGCAGATCCGATCGCAGCTCGCCGACGGCATCCGTTCCGGTGAACTGCCGGGCGGCCGCCGGCTGCCGTCGATCCGGCAGCTGGCGGGCGACCTTCGCGTCGCGGCCGGAACCGTCGCGAAGGCGTACGGGGCACTCGAGGAAGAGGGGCTGATCGAGACCAGCCGCGCGCGCGGCACGCGGGTGCGCGCCGGGCACGCCTACGACGACACGGTTCGGGACGCAGCGCAGGCATTCGTCGCGGCATCCGCGGGGCTGACTCTGGAACAGGCCCTCGGCGCGGTGCGCGCGGCATGGGACGTATGACGGGGCGGAGCGCTCGCGGAATGAGTGCCGCCGCACGCCCTGACCTGCCGAGCCAGCCGGAGCAGGAACGCCTCGATCGAGGCCCGTGTAGCGTGGGCGCACGTGGGCGACGACATCGAGCGGCTGATCGCGCGGACGCGCGCCTGGTTCGAGGCGCCGGAGCAGGTCTCGTTCTATGCGGCCGGGAATCGCGAGGGGCCGACCGAGCTCGAGTCGTCACTGCTCGAACGTCTGCGGCCGCGCGGATGGGACGTGCTGGATCTCGGCTGCGGGGCCGGGCGGCTGGCCGTCCCGATCGCGCTGCAGGGCAATCGGGTCACGGGCGTCGACGTCAGCTCGCCGCTGATCGGGGCTGCGCAGGATTTCGCACACGAACGTGGTGCAGATTCGGTGGAGTTCGACGTCGTGACCGGAACAGAGGTGTCATTTCCGCCGGCGTCGTTCGACCTCGTCCTCTCCGTCAAGCACTACTGCTACGTCCCGGGACGGGAGAGCCGACGCCGGCTGCTGAATGACGTCGCGGCGGTGCTTCGCCCGGGTGGACGTCTGCTCGTGACCAGCCACCTCGTGCCCACGGAGGGCGAGGCTCTCGAGAGCCTGCAGGATGACCCGGTCCATCACGCTGCGGCGGCAGAGTTCAGGGGACTCGAGCCGCTCGACACCTTCAGCGATGGACAGGGGTACGTGCACTGGTTCACCCGCGGCTCGCTCCTGGACGAGCTGTCCGCGTTCGGGCGGATCGACAGCGTCGAGGAGAGTGCTGACGGGACCCAGATCGGCGTCATCCTCAGGAGGTGACGGTCTGACGGCCTCGTCGTGGTGCCTGCCGGAGGTTCCGTGAGGAGGTCGCGTCATTGTCTTGTCGCGGGGTGTCTCCTGTGCGTGATGGCCGAAAAGTCGCTTCAACCTGGGGTTTAACGTTTGATGCGAAAAGATGTTCGAATGTCGGTGGCCGTCGGTTGAATAGGGGGTATGAACAGCGTCGTGGTGGACCGGTTGGTAACTCTGGAGGCAGAGCTCGCCGGTGTGCTCACGGACGCGTTCGAGGGAGAAGAGCTTCCTGATCTGCCGGATGCGGAGCTGATGCGTCTGCTGGATGTCGCGGGCCGGATCCAGCGGCGCGTGGACGGGGTGCTGGTAGAGGCGGCGGTGCAGGTGCGGGACCGGTCGGAGGGGCTTCGGGATGAGCGGCTGACGACCCGGCACGGATGCCAGCGGCCGGTCGACCTGCTCTCGATGGCGTGCCGGATCGACAGGGCTCACGCGGCGCGGATCGTCCGCGCCGCCGGATACGCGGCTCGGGCGAGGGGGATCACGGACGGGGCGTTCCTGCCCGCGAAGTACGACCGGCTGCGCGGCGCGCTGCTCGCGGGGGACGTCGGGCTGGGCGGCCTGGTGGCCGGGGCGGATTCGATCGAGCACTCTCGCACGAGGATCAGCGACGAGCAGCGGGTGGCAGCGGACCGGCTGGTCGCCGCCTACGCAAGCGGGGTCGTCCTGCACCCCGAGTCGGGTGCAGAGATCGGACGGGTGCCGGTCCCGTCGCCGGCGGAGGTGGGCGACTTCTCCCGGGCGGTGGTGACTGCGCTGGATCCGGACGGTGCCGAGCCGGATGACGAAGTCGCCTCGCGGAATCGGGGGATCAGATTCGGCAGACTCCGCGACGGTGTCTATCCGGTCTCCGGTGGACTGCTGCCCGAGGTGTACGCGCAGTGGTGCCGGCTCAACGACGCCCTGCTCAGCCCGCGGTCCGGTGCCGGAGTCTGCTTCGACGACCCCCTCGATTCCGCCGAGAACCCGAACGGGGGCAGTGACACGGGGGACGACCGCACCAGGGCGCAGAAGCTGCATGACGCGCTGGCGACGATCCTGACCGTCGCGGCCCGCGGCGGGGAACTGCCCGACCTGGGCGGCGCCGCGCCGACGCTCGTGGTCACGGTCACCGCGGCGGACTACGCCGCAGGTACCGGGTTCGCGCACGTGGACGGCGCTGATGCCGGTACGGTCCCGGTGCGGGTGGCCGCGCAGTCCGGGTGTGCGGGTGGCATCCAGAGGGTGATGTTCGATGGTCGAGGCCGCATCGTGTCGCTGAGCACCAGTGGGAGGGTCTTCAACGCATTGCAGCGGAGGGCGATCATCGCCCGCGACGGCGGGTGCGTGATCCCCGGCTGCACGATCCCCGCGACCTGGTGCGAGATCCACCACGTTCACGAGTACGCCCACGGCGGCCGCACGCACACCGACAACGGAGTCGCGCTGTGCTGGCATCATCACCGCACCCTGCACCTGTCGCACTGGCAGATCCGGTTCAGAGCAGGCATCCCCGAGATCCGCGGCCCCGCCTGGTGGGATCACCGCCGCGACTGGCACCCCACCGGCGGAGGCCGACGACACACCCTCACCAGCCGCGCGAGCCCCTGAACTCGGCAGGCAAGGTCCGCCATGCACTTGCTCACGGCGGAACGGCGCTCAGCGCGTCACGGATGACGTCGGGCTGCGACCTCGGTCGCAGCGGCCGACGTGGGCTCGTAGGCGGCGGCGAAGCTCACCGACAACCGCGCGCCGCCGTGCCGGCATCATCGGGCACGTCCAGCCGTGCGCGGCGAGGCTTCCCGTGCTGCCTCCTCGTCAGCGTTCGATCTTGACCTTCTTGACGACCGCCGCATCCGGCGCGCCCCCGACCGTGCACTCCACGATGCTCTCGACCTCGGCTCCGGCGGCGGAGGTCACCGTGCCGCCGAACTTCACGTACCAGGCATCCCCGACGATCCGCGATTCGAGCGGATCGAGCTTCGGACTGCCGTTCCACGTGTCGGGGTCGACCTCGGCCTGTGCTGCATCGTTGCACGCCGTGGTGGCCTCGCTGTAGGTCAGCCCGGAAGCCGTCTCGGTGAGCGCAGTCGCCGAGTCAGACGCCGTGCTCGTCGCGGTGGGTCTGACCACGGGTTCCGGTTTCGGACCGAAGGCCTGCGCGAGGGCGACGATCACGACCAGGACGACCGCCCCGAAGACGGGAACCGTCCACCAGGTCCGATACCAGGGCTTCAGCTGCTGAGGGTTCTGCGCCACCAGGCAACACTATGGCAACCGGTCTCAGCACAGACTCCGAGCACCTCACCCGGTAGTGTTCTCCGGGGCCGAATCGGCCGTCGAGAACACGGGGAGAACGCATGTCGGTTGGTCTGCTGGCGGTCGTCGACGACATCCTGAGCGCCGCGATGAAGGCATCCGCGAAAGCCGCGGGAGTCGTGATCGACGACGCCGCCGTCACGCCGCAGTACGTGCAGGGACTGACGCCGGCGCGCGAGCTTCCCGTCGTCGTGCGCATCGCGCTCGGGTCGCTCGGCAACAAGTTCCTCATCATCATCCCGGTGGCGCTCGTCCTCACGGCGTTCGCACCCGCAGTGCTGCCCTACCTGCTGATCGTCGGCGGTGTGTACCTCTGCTTCGAGGGCGCCGAGAAGGTGCTCGAGTGGTTCGGTTTCGGGCACGGCCACGAGGACGAGGGCGCGCGTGACGAGAAGCGCCTGGTCTGGGGTGCGATCCGCACCGACCTGATCCTCTCGACGGAGATCATGCTCATCTCGCTGGCCAGCCTCGACAAGGGGCTCGGCTTCTGGCAGACGCTCATGATCCTCGCCGTGATCGCCGTGGTCATGACGGCCGTCGTCTACGGGGCTGTCGCTCTGCTGGTGAAGATCGACGACATCGGCTTGAAGATGGCCAAGAACCCGGTGCGACGCGTGCGGCACACCGGAACCCGCATCGTGCGCTCGATGCCCGCCGTGTTCCGCGTGATCAGCGTGGTCGGCACCGTCGCCATGCTCTGGGTCGGCGGCCACCTCGTGATCGTCAACATCGGCGAGGTCGGGTTCCACCTGCCGGCCGACCTCTTGCACGGCGTCGAGGAGCTGCTCGCCCCTCTCGGCGGTTTCGTCGTCTGGCTCGGCGACACCGCGATCTCCGCCGTCGGCGGACTGGTCGTCGGTCTCATCATCGTCGGGATCGTGCTTGGCGTCGGCCGCCTCTTCGGCCGCCGTCCGAGCTTCGACGAGGGACACCACAAAGCGACCCCGGAAGAGGTCGCTCAGCGCTGATTGCGCGGATGCTGCCGGGCGGTGCGCTCGTTGCCCCGGCGGTAGTTCCCGGTCACCCGGGCCATCAGCAGCTGCGCATCCCCGCGCTCGACGTCGTCGAGGAACTGGGCGGCGCGCGCACCGCGCAGCACCGTCGCCGTCCTGCCGTGGTGCGTGATCACGACGTCGGCACCGCGGATGCTGTAGGAGAAGCCGTTCGGCGCGGGCATGTGTCAGCCCCTGCCTTCGTCTGGATGGATGCCGCGGAACTCCACAGGACGTCCGCGCCGGTCGTACGTGACGGCCGTGCTGACGGAGAGGTCGATCCCGGGGAGGATCGGGATCCGGCGGGGGCGACCCGAACCTCCTCCGGTCCGTGAGCCGGTGACCGTGACATGCTCCAGGCCCTGCAGACCGAGGATGAAGTCCTCGCTCGCCGAGTACGTCATCGCGTCGATCAGGATGTCCAGGGTGCCGGGCCAGCGTGATCTCGAGCTGGGCTCGGCCCACCGTTCTCGTCGCGGTCCCAGCCCTCCACGGCCGTCCGTGAAGGCGAAGGAGCCGATCGCCGTGCGCTCCCGCAGGAATCGGTCCCGCAGATCCGTGGCGAGCAGGATCGATCCGCCGGGGTTGCCCCGGAGGTCGAGGGTCAGGTGATCGGACACCTGTGCTCGCGAGAAGATGTCATCGAACGCCGCGTGCAGGTCGACGCGGGCATCGAAGGCGCGGACACGGACGCGGAGATCGCCGTCAGACCCGCGCGCGACCCGTACCGTGTCGTCCGCGGTCGGCGGCACCGCTGGTTCGACCCAGTCCGCCTCCTGCCCGAAAGGTCCACGCGCATGGAACGTGCGCTCCTCGCCCGTGAAGGCGAGCGCGCGCCGCGCGCGCACCTGCGACAGTTGCTGAGGCGAGGCACCTACCGTCCGGATGAAGTGCCCTGCGTGCTCGATCTCCACGGTCCACCCGGGGCGCACACCGACCAGCCACGCGGCGCTGTCGGCCGGCACCTCGCTCAGATGCACGCCGTCGGCGTCGAGCGAACCCCGATAGGGAGGGTTGAAGGACCCCGGCCCGCGAGCCTTGATGCCGGTGTGAGCGTCTCCGAGTTCCGCCAGCCATGCGGCGGCGAAGTCGGAGAAGTCGTCGACGGCAGGCGTCTCGCCGAGGTGCCGCGCGCAGATCGCGTCCCAGTCGAGACCGCGGAGAGAGAAGTACGGATAGGTGTTCCCGACCTCCTCGCGCACGAGCGCGGTGGCCTCCTCGGCGGAGGCCACCGGCTCGACGACGACCTCCTCGACGTCGCGACCGATCAGGCTGTGCACGGCGTTCAGCGTGGCGATGAACTCCGCCTCCGTCGCAGCGACCGAGACCAGCCGGCCGGGGGCATCCCAGCGCAGCCTCGGCGCGGCATCCGATGAGGGGTCGATCACCCAGGCATCCTCGCCAGCCTCCGCCGCGCGGAGCACCAGGCGTCGCCCGAGGACGGTCTCGAACTCCTCCTTCTCGTCGGCGATGAGGCGGCGCAGTCCTTCGCTCAGGGGGAGCGCGGAGAGATCGAGGACGAGGTCCGGTGCTGTCACGCCGGCCTCAGGTCGTCTTGATCTGGTACTGGATCATGCCCGAGCGCGTGGCGACGCGGTCGTAGAGCCCCCGCGCCGTCTCGTTCGTCTCAGCGGTGAGCCAGTAGACCTTGGCGGAGCCGTTCCGCTCGGCCCAGTCCCGCACGTGCTCGATCAGCAGGCGGCCGGCACCGGCGCCGCGAGCATCCGGTGCGACGAACAGGTCTTCGAGGTAGCAGTAGTCGGTCGTCGTCCACGTGGCGGGGTGCGCCAGCCAGTGCACGACACCGATCGCCCTGCCGTCGTCGTCGCGCGCCAGCACGCCATGGATACCGGATGCCGGGTCGACGAGGCGCGCGAACGTCGCAGTCGTCGTCTGCTCATCGAGCGTCGCCTCGTAGAAGGTCAGGTATCCGTTCCACAGCGCGAGCCACTCGTCGAAGTCGGCGGGCGTGATGGGGGCGATCGTCGTCATCCGACGAGGCTATCGGGCACAGACCCGATCGATCAGATCCAGCCCGGCATCCAGTTGTGCACGAGCCAGAACTCGTAGGGCACGCTCATGCCGGTCCACACCGGATAGAAGAACGCCGACAGCAGCGTCGCGACGACCAGGAACACGACCACGGTGCGCTGCCCGGCCTGGCGCCGCGACAGCGGGGCATCCGCTCTGCCGGCGAGCGATCTCAGCGCGACGGCCAGCGCGATCACGACGAACGGCACCATCACCACCGTGTAGAACTGGAAGATCGTGCGCTCGGGGTAGAGCAGCCACGGCACGTAGGTCACGGCAAGGCCGATGAGGGGCATGGTGAACGCCGGTCCTACCGGCTGCCGGTCGATCAGCCCGCGCACGAACCGGTACAGCAGGTAGAGCGCGGCGGCCATGCCCGCGAACCAGATCAGCGGGTTCGGCACCGACGAGATCACCGAGATGCAGTGATCGGTGCCGCATCCGCCCTGTTCGTTGCCGACCCAGATCGCGGTCGGGCGCATCATGAGAGGCCACTGCCAGGCCGGGCTCGCGTACGGATGCGAGGCGTGCAGGTTGACGTGGAACCCGTAGATCGCCTCGTGGTACTTCCACAGCTCGGCCAGCGCGTTGCCACCCGCGGAGCGGCCGTACCCGCCCGCGGTGACCAGCCATCCGGTCCACGAGATCAGGTACGTCAGCAGGGCGGCCGGCACCATCAGCAGGAACGAGATCGGACCTTGCCTGAAGGCGGCATCCGTCGGCCAGAACACGACGCCGGCGCGCCGCCGCGCGAGCGCGTCGGCGACGACGACATAGATGCCGAGTCCGGCGAGCACGTACAGCCCCGACCATTTGACGGCGGATGCGGCGCCCAGCGCAACGCCGGCGGCGATCAGCCACGGCCGACGCCAGAGCAGCCGGCCGAGCGTCGGCTCGCCGTCGAGGGGATCCGGTTTCTCGACGTAGGGGATCGCGCGTCGCCGGTCGTAGAGCACGAACAGGAAGCCCAGCAGCACGAAGAAGGTGAGGATGCCGTCCAGCAGCGCGATCCGGCTCAGCACGATGCTGATCCCGTCGATCGCCAGCAGGTACCCGGCGATCGTCGCGACCACGCGCGAGCGCGTCAGCTCCTTCGTGATCAGGTAGACGAGCAGCACTGAGAGAGTGCCGATGATCGCCGTGGAGATGCGCCAGCCCACGCTGGATCCTGGGCCGAACGCAGCCATGCCCAGAGCGATGAGCCACTTGCCCAGCGGCGGATGCACCACGAAGCTGCCCTCGGTGCCGAGCGCACTCGTGTCGCCCTTCAGCAGAGCCTCGTTCGCACCGTCGCCCCAGGTGGCCTCGTAGCCGTTCGCCCACAGCGACCAGGCATCCTTGACGTAGTACGTCTCGTCGAACATGATCGCGTTCGGATGCCCGAGGTTCGTCAGCCGCAGCACGGCGGCGAGCACGGTGACCAGCAGCGGCGGAAGCCACCGCATCACCCGATCCCAGCGGGGTACGGCGATGATGCGATCGCGGAGGGCTTCGAGACGGGTCGAGCGCCACTCGACGGGCGGCAGCAGCGGAGCGGTCTCGGTCACCCTGAGAGCTTAGCCATCCGACCCTGTCCAGCCCTTGTGCCGGAACCACCACCACATGCCGCCCGCGGAGATCGCCATGGTGCCGAGGCCGAGCAGCACGAAGGACCACGGGCCGGTGAGCAGATGTGTGACCTCCCAGCCGAAGTTCATGCCGAAGAACCCGGTGAGAAAACTGAGCGGCAGGAAGATCGACGCGATGATCGCCAGCTGCTTCGAGGTCTCGCCCTGCCGGTTCGCGACCGTGGACAGGTACAGGTCGGTGCACCCCGACACCATCTCGTGGTACGAGTCGAGCTCGTCGGTGATGCGGATCAGATGGTCGTAGATGTCGCGGAAGTAGTCATGGCTGTCGGCCTCGAGCCCGGCGAGATCGGCGATCACCTCGACCTCGCGGGCGAACACGTCCCGCATCGGCACGACGGCTCGGCGCAGCTTCAACAGCAGACGTTTCAGCCGGAACGTCGCTTCGAGCTCCGCCTTGCCCGCGCCGGAGACGATGGCGTCCTCGAGCTGATTGATCTCGTCATCGAGGTCGGAGAGGATCGGGAAGAAGCTGTCCACCACGACGTCGATGATCTTGTAGACGTAGTACCGCTCCGACTTCGGCGCGGGGGAGCGCTCCAGCAGGGTTCTGACGCGCTGCAGGTCGGTGAAACGGTCGCCGTGCACGGTGACGATGAAGTCGCCGCTGAGGTGGCAGTGCACCTCTTCGAGGGGATGCTCGTTCTCCTGCTCCGGCTGCACCTCGATGCCCGCCTGCAGCACGAGCAGCGCGGTGTCGCCGTAGGTGTCCAGCTTCGGTCGCTGCCCGAACTTCACGGAGTCCTCGACGGCGAGCGGATGCAGCCCGAGGAGTGCACCGAGACGCTCGATGTCCTCCTTCGGCGGAGAGACCAGGTCGAGCCAGAAGAACTCGCCGCGCTCACGGAGAGCGCGGATCTCGTCGGCGTCGACGGAGTCGAGGATCCGGATGGCGGATGCTGTCACGGCACCAGCCTAAGCTGGGCGGGTGATCATCCTGGCGGCCACTCCGATCGGCAATCTCGGCGATGCATCCCGGCGACTGATCGAGGTGCTCGAGAACGCCGAGGTCGTCGCCGCGGAGGACACCCGCACCACGCAGCGGCTGTTGCAGGCGCTGCAGATCGACAACCGACCGAGACTGATCGCGCTGCACGACCACAACGAGAAGCAGAAGGCATCTGAGCTGGTCGCGCTCGCCGCGGAGCAGGACGTCGTCGTCGTGAGCGATGCCGGGATGCCCGCAGTGAGCGACCCCGGCTACGGGGTCGTCGCCGCCGCGGCAGAGGCCGGGGTCACCGTGACCGCCATTCCGGGGCCGAGCGCCGTGCTGATGGCTCTGGCGATCTCGGGCCTGCCCACGGATCGCTTCACGTTCGAGGGCTTCCTGCCGCGCAAACCGGGGGAGCGGCGGTCCTCCCTGACCGCGCTCGCCGCGGAACCGCGCACGATGGTGTTCTTCGAGTCGCCGTCCCGCCTGGCCGCCTCGCTCGCCGACATGGGCGTCGCCTTCGGCGACGACCGCCGCATCGCCGTGTGCCGCGAACTCACCAAGCTCTACGAGGAGGTGCGCCGCGGCACGGCATCCGAGCTGGCAGCCTGGGCGGAGCAGGGTGTGAAGGGTGAGATCGTCGTGGTCGTCGAGGGCGCCGCGCCCGTCGCCGTCTCCGCAGAGGATGCTGCCGCGCAGGTGCAGGCACTCGTGGCGTCCGGGATGCGTCTGAAGGATGCCTGCGCCGAGGTCGCCGCGGCGACCGGTCTGAGCTCTCGCGACCTGTACCAGCAGGCGCTGGCGGCGAAGAAGGCCTGAATCTCGCGTGACCGACTCGAAGATCGCCGCCGCCTACGACTCCCGCGCCGCGGAGTACATCGCGCTCGTCGGCGACATCGACCAGATGGAGGCGCCGGACGTCGAGCTGATCCGCAGCTGGCGGGACTCGACGCCGGGGCCGCTGCTGGACGCCGGCTGCGGGCCGGGTCTCTGGACGGCGTTCCTGAACGACGGCTCGCACGACGTCGCGGGCATCGACCTGTCACCCGAGTTCGTCCAGGCCGCGCGGCTGCGCCATCCCGGCATCGACTTCCAGGTCGCCTCGTCCCGTGAGCTTCCTTTCGAGGATGCCTCGTTCGGCGGCATCCTCGCCTGGTACTCGCTCATCCACACTCCGCCCGAGGATTTGCCGGCGATCCTCGCGGAACTGGCCCGCGTGCTCGTCCCCGGCGGCAGCATCCTGATCGGATTCTTCGACGGCGAGCCGCGCGAGCCCTTCGCCCACGCCGTCACGACCGCCTATTTCTGGTCGGCCGAGGCGCTCGCGGCTCTGCTTGCAGACGGCGGATTCGCTGTGGTCGCGTCCGAGCGCCGCAACCGGCTGTCCGGTGCCCCGAGCGTCCGCCCGCACGGGGCGATCACGGCGACGCGCTGCTGATCGAGGCGCCAGCTCCATCAGGCGGCGCCCGCACGGCGAAGAGACAGCAGGATGACTCTGATCACGGCCAGGGCGAGCAGCACCAGGCACGCGATCGCGATGGCGATCGCTGCGGGCATCCCCACAGCCGGCTCGACCGCGCAGCCGATCGCGTCCACCCCCGGTGCGGGGTCCTCGCACCGCCCCACCTGATCTGCGAACGTCAGGAACACCACGACCGGCGCCAGGATCAGCACCAGGACCCACACCCACAGCCGATCAGGCTGCCTCCGTCCAGATGCTCCCATACCCCCATACCCAACCCCCGAACGCACGCCGGGGCAACCCCAGAAGCTCGAGCGGGCCGGGACGTTCCCGAAGCGAGCATCGGGGAGGAGCGAAGGGGAGGGGCCACGCTCTGCGAGCGCAGGGAACGTCCCGGTGCGCGCGCCCTCCGACATCCGCTCCTCGGTCACAGGGCCAAGACTCTTGCCCATCCGCCCTAGAATCGAACGCATGCCCGCAGGCGAATCGTTCTACATCACCACGCCGATCTACTACCCCAGCGACGTGCCGCACATCGGCCACGGCTACACGTCCGTCGCCGTCGACACTCTCGCGCGCTGGCACCGCCAGGCGGGGGACGACACGTGGATGCTCACCGGCACGGACGAGCACGGTCAGAAGATGCTGCGGGCGGCGGCCGCGAACAACGTCACGCCGCAGGAGTGGGTGGACAAGCTCGTCACCGAGTCGTGGTTCCCGCTGCTGAAGACGCTCGACGTCGCCAACGACGACTTCATCCGCACCACGCAGGAGCGGCATGAGAAGAACGTGCAGGTCTTCTTCCAGAGGCTGTACGACGCGGGCTACATCTACGCCGGCGAGTACGAGGCGCTGTACTGCGTGGGCTGTGAGGAGTTCAAGCCCGAGTCCGAGATCGTCGACGGCACGGGTCCTTTCGAGGGCCTGAAGGTCTGCGCGATCCACTCCAAGCCGCTCGAGCTGCTGCAGGAGAAGAACTACTTCTTCAAGCTCAGCGAGTTCCAGGACCGCCTGCTCGAGCTCTACAAGACCGAGCCCGACTTCGTGCGTCCCGACTCTGCGCGCAACGAGGTCGTCTCGTTCGTCAGCCAGGGGCTGAAGGACCTGTCGATCTCCCGGTCGACCTTCGACTGGGGCATCCCGCTGCCCTGGGACGAGTCGCACGTCATCTACGTGTGGGTCGATGCGCTGCTGAACTACGCCACGGCGATCGGCTACGGCTCCGATCAGGCGACCTTCGACCGCCGCTGGCCCGGCTACCACGTGGTCGGCAAGGACATCCTGCGCTTCCACGCCGTGATCTGGCCGGCCATGCTGATGGCTGCCGGGCTCGACGTGCCCAAGGGCGTGTTCGCGCACGGGTGGCTGCTGGTCGGCGGCGAGAAGATGTCGAAGTCGAAGCTCACCGGCATCGCGCCGACCGAGATCACCGATGTGTTCGGCTCGGACGCGTACCGGTTCTACTTCCTGTCGGCGATCGCGTTCGGTCAGGACGGCTCGTTCTCGTGGGAGGACCTCTCCGCCCGGTACCAGGCCGAGCTCGCGAACGGCTTCGGCAACCTGGCATCCCGCACGATCGCGATGATCGAGAAGTACTTCGAGGGCGTCGTTCCCGCGCCCTCCGAGTACACCGAGCAGGATCTCGCCGTGCAGAAGATCGTGGCCGAGGCCGCGAAGAACGCGGATGCCGCGATCGACAGCTTCCGCATCGACGAGGGCATCCGCGCGATCTGGACGATCGTCGACGAGCTGAACGGCTACATCACCGAGAACGAGCCGTGGGCTCTGGCCCGCGACGAGGAGAAGCGCGATCGTCTTGCGACCGTGCTCTACACCTGCGCTGAGGGCCTCCGGGCCCTCGCCGTGCTGCTCTCGCCGGTGATGCCGCAGTCCACCCAGAAGCTCTGGGCGGCGCTGGGCGCCGAGTCGCTCGGCGCGCTCACGGCGCAGCCGATCCGCGAAGCCGGTGCGTGGGGCATCCTGCAGCCGGGCTCCCAGGTGAGCGCGCTGGCACCGCTGTTCCCGCGCGTCGAGCAGACCGTCTGACCCCCGCCGGACTCCGGCACCACGTGAGGGAGAACATGAGCTCTGAAGCACGCACCAGTGCGGATGTCGCGGGCGCGCCCGCCGATGTCGCCGCGAAGGTCGAGCAGTTCCTGCTGGGCGAGAAGTGCACGATCGCGCAGAAGACGCCGGACGGCCTGACCATCTGGTTCGTCACGCGCAAGACGATGCTGTCGTGGGAGCTCGAGGGCGCGGTCACGATCACGCCCGCCGCGCAGGGCAGCCACATCGAGCTCGTGCTGAACACCCACCACAACCGGCCGACGGCGCTGATGGATGGCCCCAAGAACGAGAAGGCCGCGAAGAAGCTCACGGAAAAGCTCACCGCGGCACTGTGATGGCTGACACATACGTGAAGGAACGGTCGACCGACGGACGCAAGGATCTGCGCTATCCGCCCGCGCCCGAGCCGCTCACCGTGCCGGTGTACGACAATCACGCGCATCTGGAGATCACCGACGGCGACGAGCCGCTGTCGCTGATGGAGCAGCTCGATCGGGCCGCCGCCGTCGGCATCGCCGGTGTCGTGCAGGCTTCGGGTGACATCGAGTCCTCGCGCTGGGCGGTCGCCGCCGCCGAGCAGGATGCCCGGGTGCTCGCCGCTGTCGCGATCCACCCGAACGACGCACCCGTCTATGCCGCCGAGGGCCGCCTGGACGAGGCGATCGCGGTGATCGACGAGCTCGCGGCGCATCCGCGCACCAGGGCGATCGGCGAGACCGGGCTGGACTACTTCCGCACCGAGGAACAGGGCAGGCCTGCGCAGCACGAATCCTTCGAGGCGCACATCGCGCTCGCCAAGAAGCACGGCATCGCGATGCAGATCCACGACCGCGACGCCCACGACGACGTGCTCGAGACGCTCGCGCGCGTCGGTGCTCCTGACCGCACGGTGTTCCACTGCTTCTCCGGCGACGACGCGATGGCGCGGGTGGCGGCGGATGCCGGTTACTGGCTGTCCTTCGCGGGCAACGTCACGTTCAAGAACGCTCAGAACCTGCGCGATGCGCTGCACGTGGCACCGCTGGAGCGCATCCTCGTCGAGACGGATGCTCCGTTCCTGACGCCGGTGCCGCTGCGCGGCCGCCCCAACGCCCCCTACCTGGTGCCGCTCACGGTGCGCTTCATGGCAGCCGAACTCGACGTCGACGTCGACGAGCTGTGCGCGCAGCTGGCCGCGAACACGCTCGAGGTGTACGGCTCATTCGAGTGATGACGCGATCCTCTTCGGATTGACGAACAGGGTCTCGGTCTGCTCGAGCTCCATGCCCTTGGTCTCGGGGATGCGCCACATCACGAACAGGAACGACAGGGCGGCGAACAGCGCGTACATGCCGTAGGTGAGGGGCAGAGACCAGGCCGACATCGCCGGGAAGCTGACGGTGATGAGGAAGTTCGCGATCCACTGCGCCCCCGCTGCGACGCCGAGCGCCTTTCCGCGGATGCGGCTGGGGAAGATCTCGCCGAGCAGCACCCACACGATCGGTCCCCACGATGCACCGAAGCCGACCACGAACAGGTTCGCCGCCACCAGAGCGATCGGCCCCCACGGCGCCGGCAGCGTGACCGCACCGTCGGCGCCGGTCACCGAGAACGCGAAGCACAGGGCCATCGTGCCGAGCGCGACCGTCATGATCGCTGAACCGGTCAGCAGGATCGGCTTGCGGCCGACCCTGTCGACAAGGAAGATCGCGATGAGCGTGACCAGCACGTTGACGATGCCCGTGATGACGCTGATCCCGAAGGAGTCGCTCTCGGCGAAGCCGACGGACCGCCAGAGCGTGGTCGAGTAGTAGAAGATCACGTTGATGCCGACGAACTGCTGGAACGTCGAGAGGATGATGCCGACCCACACGATCGGCTGCAGCCCGAGGGCCTTGCCGCGCAGCGAGACACCGGCGTTGCGGCGATCGGTCTCGATGGCCGAGGTCAGCTCGTTCATGGTCTTGTCGAGATCGACCGGCGGCACCAGCCGCGCGAAGATCGCCCGAGCCTCGTCCGACCGCCCCTTGGCGATCAGGTAGCGCGGCGACTCGGGCACCGTGAACGACAGGATTCCGTAGACCGCGGCGGGGATGACGCCGACGATGAACATCCACCGCCAGGCGTCCAGCCCGAACCAGAGCGGGCTGTCGGCGGTGCCGGCCGACCAGGCGAGCAGGGCGTCGGACAGCAGCGCGACGAAGATGCCGAACGTGATCGCCAACTGCTGCAGCGAGGCCAGCCCGCCGCGGATCTGCCTCGGCGCGATCTCGGCGATGTACGCCGGTGCCACCACAGAAGCGATGCCGATGCCGAGCCCGCCGATCACCCGCCACAGGGCGAGGTCCCAGACGGCGAAGGCGAGGCCCGAGCCGAGCGAGCTGACGAAGAACATGATGGCGCCGAGGAACATCACCCGCAGGCGTCCCCACCGGTCGGCGAGGTTGCCGGCGATGATCGCTCCTGCGGCGCACCCGAGCAGCGCGATCGCGACCACGAATCCGGTGACGACCGAGTTCAAGGCGAAGTCGTGCTGGATCGAGTCGACGGCGCCGTTGATCACCGACGAGTCGAAGCCGAACAGGAAGCCTCCGACCGCGGCTGCGACGGAGAGTCCGATCGCGCGGCGGCCGTATGGGCCGCGCAGTGTGAAGGAACCTGTGGGTACCGCATCCGAGGCGCTCATGCGAGTCAGGATACTCAGGCACGCGCGTCGAGTGCCGCATCAGCGCGCCACTAGTCTGATCGGGTGCGCTTCCTCGACGAGATCACCCTGCAGGACGACTTCGTGCGGCTGGAGCCGCTCGGACAGGAACACGCGGATGACCTGGCCGCCGCTGCCGCGACGATCACGAACGCCTGGTACACGTCGATCCCCGCCCCCGGTGACGTTCCCGCTGAGATCGATCGACGACTCGCACTCCGCGAAGCGGGAATGATGAATCCCTTCGCCGTGCGTCGTCTCGCCACCGGCACGGTCGTCGGCACGACGACGTACTGCAACATCGACCAGCCCAACCGGCGTGTCGAGATCGGCTACACCTGGCTCGGAACCTCCGCGCATCGCACTGAGGTCAACCCCGCGATGAAGCGCCTGATGCTCGCGCACGCCTTCGACACCTGCGATGCGATCGCCGTCTCGCTGCTGACGCACTTCCACAACAGACAGTCGCGCGCGGCTATCGAGCGCCTGGGTGCCAGGCTCGACGGCATTCTGCGCAACCACCGGATCATGCCGGACGGATCGCTGCGCGACACCGCCGCGTATTCGATCCTTCCGCACGAGTGGCCCGCTGTGCGCAATGGACTGGATGCCCGGCTCGGTTAGACCTCTGCCGACGGCTCCGCATCGATCACCGGGGGAGCGGCGGCGACGTGGCCGATCGAGCGCCACATCAGCACGAGGGTGAGCGCCGCACCGGCGAACGCGAACCACCACGGAGCAGTCGGGCCCCACAACTGTGCGATGACGCCGCCGAGCGCCTGCCCCAGCACCATGCCGCCGAACACTCCGACCATGTTCACCGAGCCGACCCTGCCCTGCAGTTCATGCGGCACCAGTCGCTGCCGGACGGTGGTCGAGATCGTGCCCCAGACGAACGCGTAGGCGCCGAACACGAACAGGATCACCAGTGCGACCCAGCCCGTCGTGGTGAGCGCCATGGCCAGGTGCATCAGTACCTCGAGCGTCAGGCACACGCGCATCAGAGTCGCGAACGACACATGCCGCTCCAGCCAGCCGAAGCTCGCCGTGGCGATCAGGCCGCCGAGTGCGGAGGCAGTGGTCAGAGCGCCGTAGCCGACGGGTCCCATCCCGAGGTGCTCGGTCGCGTACAGCACGAGCACGCCCCACGGCGCCGCCCAGGTCACGTTGAACAGCAGGATGATGGCGATCAGGGTGCGCACCGGCTTGTTGTGCCACGCCCAGCGGAGACCCTCCGCGATGTCGTGCCGGATGTGGGTCTTCCCGGCATCCGCCTCGGTCCCTGAGCCCGACGAAGGGCGCGCCGGCACCGGCTGCCGGGCGATCCGCGAGACGAGCAGCACGGCCAGCGACACGCACAGCACCTGCAGCAGGAACGGCCAGAACGACCCGATGGCGAAGAGGAACGCGCCCAGCGGAGGGCCGGCGAGCTGGTTCGCGACGAGGAACCCGGCCTGCAGACGGGCGTTGCCGATGCCGAGGTCGGCCGGCTTCACCATCATCGGCAGCAGCGTGCCGCTGGTGGTGTCGGCGAACACCTCGGCCGTGCCGTACAGGAACGAGACCGCCAGGACGATCCAGACGTTCGCGGTGCCGGTGACCAGGAAGAACACCAGCGCGAGCACGACCACCGACCGGATGCCGTTGGCCAGCATCACCAGCATCCGTCGCTCCACGCGATCGGCGATCGCACCGGCGTGCAGGCCGAACAGCAGCCAGGGTAGGAACTGCAGCATCGCCCCGGATGCCACCAGGATCGGCGACGACGTCATCGAGGCGATCAGCAGCGGGGAGGCGGCGAGGGCGATGCCGTCGCCGATGTTGCTCGTCCAGGCCGCGGACATCAGCCAGCGGAAGTCTGTGCCCAGGCGGCGGGGTGCGATCAGTTCGCCGAGGGAGGTCACCGCATGATCCTACGGGGATACGCGAGAATGGACGCATGACCGTCTCCCTGCTCGGCGCCGCCGACATCCGCCGCCTCGCCGCCGAGCTCGACGTCACCCCGACCAAGAAGCTGGGGCAGAACTTCGTCGTCGACGCGAACACCGTGCGCAAGATCGTGCACGCCGCGTCGGTGCAGGCGGGGGAGCGGGTCGTCGAGATCGGCCCCGGCCTCGGCTCCCTGACCCTCGCGATCCTCGAGACCGGGGCATCCGTCACCGCCGTCGAGATCGACCACCGTCTCGCCGAGCGGCTGCCGCAGACCGCGCGAGAGCAGGGCGTGCCCGACGGTGCGCTCACCGTCGTCGACGCGGACGCCCTCCGCGTGACCGAGCTGCCGGGCGACCCCGAGGTGCTGGTCGCCAACCTGCCCTACAACGTGTCGGTCCCCGTGCTGCTGCACTTCCTCGAGACCTTCCCCGGCATCGCGCGTGGCGTCGTCATGGTGCAGGCCGAGGTGGCGGAGCGCCTCGCCGCGAAGCCGGGATCGAAGATCTACGGAGCCCCCAGCGTCAAGGCCGCCTGGTACGGCCCGTGGAACCTGCGCGGCACGGTCTCGCGGCAGGTGTTCTGGCCCGTGCCGAACGTCGACAGCCTGCTGGTCGGGTTCGAGAGGGACGCCGACCCGCGCGGCTCCGAGGACGAGCGGCGCCGCACCTTCGAGATCGTGGACGCCGCATTCAACCAGCGCCGCAAGATGCTCCGCCAGGCGCTGTCCGGACTCTTCGGCAGCTCGGCCGATGCGTCCGCCGTGCTGGAGTCCGCCGGCGTCGCCCCGACCTCCCGCGGCGAGGACCTCACGGTCGACGACTACCACCGCGTCGCGCTCGCCGCCGGCTGAGAGCGCGGTCGCCGAGCCGGTAACCTGGCTGGATGACCGAGCCGCGAATGCTCCCGCGCACCCCCGATCTGCACCGTCCTTACGCCGCTGATCCGGACCGCTACGACAAGGTGGGCTACCGCCAGGTCGGCACCTCAGGGCTGTACCTGCCGCCCATCTCGCTGGGCCTGTGGTGGAACTTCGGCGACAACATCCCGCTCGACAACCAGCGTGCGCTGCTGCGGCACGCGTTCGACAGCGGCATCACGCACTTCGACCTGGCCAACAACTACGGACCTCCTCCCGGGTCGGCGGAGAAGAACTTCGGCCGCATCCTCGCCGAGGACCTGAAGCCCTACCGTGACGAGCTGATCATCTCGTCGAAGGCCGGCTGGGACATGTGGCAGGGCCCGTACGGGTATCTCGGCAGCCGCAAGTACATCATCGCCAGCGCCGAGCAGTCCCTGACGCGGATGGGCCTGGACTACGTCGACATCTTCTACTCGCACCGTGTCGACCCCGACACCCCGGTGGAGGAGACCGTCGGCGCCCTGGACACCCTGGTGCGCCAGGGCAAGGCCCTCTACGTGGGCATCTCGTCGTACTCCGCAGAGCGCACCGCCGCAGCAACGGCCGTCGCTCGCGAACTGGGCACTCCGCTGGTCATCCACCAGCCGTCGTACTCGATCCTCAACCGCTGGATCGAGGACGGACTCACCGACACGCTGCGCTCCGAGGGACTCGGCGCGATCGCGTTCACGCCGCTCGCGCAGGGCCTGCTGACCGGCAAGTACCTCGCCGACGGCACCGCCGAGCGCGCGCAGAAGCGCGGGTCGCTTCCCGACGGGCCGGTCTCCGAGCAGGGGCTCGCAGTGCTGCGCGGGCTCAACGACATCGCGGTCGAGCGCGGGCAGACGCTCGCGCAGTTCGCGCTGCAGTGGACTCTGCGCGACCCGGTCGTCGCGTCCGCGCTGATCGGCGCCTCGCGGCCGGAGCAGCTCGACGAGAACCTCGCGGCGGTGAGCGGGCCGGCCTTCACCTCCGAGGAGCTTGCGCGCGTGGACGCTCTCGCGAACGGCATCGACGTGAACCTCTGGTCCGTCTCGTCGGACCTGTGAGCCCGCGATGAGTCTCGCGGCGCGCTCGGATGCCGTGCATGTGCGCGCTCCGGGCAAGATCAACATCTACCTCGGAGTCGGCGCGCGCCGCGATGACGGCTACCACGCCCTCGCGACCGTGTTCCAGGCGGTCTCGCTGTACGAGGACGTCTACGCGTCACCGGCATCCGATTTCTCGCTGACGGTGTCGGGCGATGTCGACGCGAGCACCGTGCCGCTGGACGACCGCAATCTCGCGATGCGCGCTGCGAAGCTGGTCGCGCAGGCCGCCGGCGTCACCGACGGCGTCGCCCTGCACCTGCGCAAGAGCGTCCCGGTCGCCGGCGGAATGGGCGGTGGATCGGCGGATGCCGCAGCAGCACTGGTCGCCTGCGACGCGCTCTGGGGTACGGAGCTCGGGCCGCACGCCCTGCACGACCTGGCATCCCGTCTGGGCGCCGACGTGCCGTTCGCGCTGCACGGCGGCACCGCCGTGGGCACAGGCCGCGGCGAGCAGCTGACGCCGGCGCTCGCCCCGGGCCGCTTCGACTGGGTGCTCGTGCCCAGCGCCGAGGGGCTCTCGACCCCGGCGATCTACGGCCGCCTCGACGAGCAGCGTGCCACGGTCGGCGCACTCGCCGACGACCCCCCGCTGTCGCTCGACGTTCCCGTCGCCGTGCTCCAGGCGCTGCGCGCGGGCGACCCGCTCGCACTCGCCCCTGGCATGATCAACGACCTGGAGCCGGCCGCCGTCGCCGAGCGCCCCCTGCTGGATCACATCCTCGCGGAGGGCGTGCGTGCCGGCGCGCTGACGGGCATCGTCTCGGGCTCGGGCCCTACCATCGCCTTCCTCTGCGCAGGACCGGACGCTGCGCGCGCCGTGCAGGACGAGCTGCTCGCGATCGGCCGGGAGGCCCTGCACGTGCACGGCGCCGTGCCCGGCGCCCGCATCATGTCCTGAGGGTCACAGTCCCCGCATCCGGGCGTGCAGAGCCTTGACCTCGTCGGCGAACTCGGCGACGGGGCCCGCGACCTCGATACCGGGCGCCACGGCGTTGATCGGCAGCGGGGAGACCGGACCGGACGGCACGCCCCATTCGGCGAGCCAGCCCACCAGCTGCACGGTGCCTGTGGCGTAGACGATCCGGCCCAGCCCGACCCAGGCATGCGCGGCCGAGCACATCGGGCAGTGCTCGCCCGAGGTGAAGGTCACGGCCGTGGCGCGCTGCTCCGGCGTGAGGTTCTCCGCCGCCCAGCGGGCGATCTCGAACTCCGGATGCCGGGTGGCGTCACCGTCCTTCACCCGGTTGCGGTCCTCGAACAGCACGGTGCCCTCGGCATCCGCGATGAGTGACCCGAACGGCTCGTCGCCGTCGTCCAGCGCCTCGGCGGCGAGGTCGACGCAGCGGCGCAGCAGCGCGGACTCGGTCTCGGTGGGGGAGTAGAACGCGGTCATGCTCCGAGCGTAGTCACACCCGCGCGGCACTAGCCTTGAAGGGACATGGCACATCTCCTCGGGGCCGAAGGCCTGCATCTCGAGTACCCCACCCGCGTCGTCTTCGACTCCGTCACGCTCGGCGTGGAGGAGGGCGACCGCATCGGCATCGTGGGTCGCAACGGCGACGGCAAGTCGAGCCTGCTCGGCATGCTCGCGGGACTCCGCGAACCGGATGCCGGCCGGGTGACCGTGCGCGGCGGAACGACGATCGGCCGCCTCGACCAGGCCGACACCCTCGATGACGCGCTCACCGTGGGCTTCGCCGTCGTGGGGGACACTCCTGAGCACGAGTGGGCCGGGGACGCTCGCATCCGCGACGTGATCTCGGGCCTCGTGGCCGACCTCGGCTGGGACACTCCCGTCGCTTCGCTGAGCGGCGGCCAGCGCCGCCGCGTGTCGCTCGCCAGACTGCTCGCCGGCGACTGGGACGTGCTCTTCCTCGACGAGCCCACCAACCACCTCGACGTCGAGGCGATCACCTGGCTGGCCGAGCATCTGAAGAACCGGTGGGCGAAGAACTCCGGCGCGCTGCTGGTCGTGACCCACGACCGCTGGTTCCTCGACGAGGTCTGCAACGCCACCTGGGAGGTGCACGACCGGATCGTCGAGCCGTTCGAGGGCGGCTACGCCGCCTACATCCTGCAGCGCGTGGAGCGCGATCGGATGGCGGCGGCATCCGAGGCCAAGCGGCAGAACCTGGCGCGCAAGGAGCTCGCCTGGCTGCGCCGGGGCGCTCCCGCTCGCACCAGCAAGCCGAAGTTCCGCATCGATGCCGCCAACGAGCTGATCGCCGATGTGCCACCGATCCGCGACTCGGTGTCGTTGCAGTCGCTGGCCGTCTCGCGCCTCGGCAAGGACGTCGTCGACCTGCTGGACGCCGGGGTCGCCTACCCTTCGTCGAGCTCAGGGGCCGAGATGAAAGAGGTGCTCAAGGACGTCGAGTGGCGCATCGCACCGGGAGAGCGCACCGGCATCCTCGGGGTGAACGGCGCGGGCAAGTCCACGCTGCTCGGCCTGATCTCGGGTGCCGTGCAGCCCACCAGCGGGCGGGTCAAGCACGGCAAGACCGTGCAGGTGCGCACGCTCACGCAGCGGCTCGACGAGCTCGACCAGCACTGGAACGACCCGGTCCGCACGGTGATCAACGGTCTTCGGACCTCGTACACGTTCGGCACCGGCTCGAAGGCGCAGGACCTCACTCCCGGCCAGCTGCTGGAGCGTCTCGGATTCACCTCGGCCCAGCTGTCCACGCCGGTGAAGGACCTCTCCGGTGGCCAGCAGCGCCGCCTGCAGCTGCTGCTCGTGCTGCTCGACCAGCCCAACGTGCTGATCCTCGACGAGCCCACCAACGACATGGACACCGACATGCTCGCCGCGATCGAGGATCTCCTCGACTCCTGGCCGGGCACGCTGCTCGTGGTCAGCCACGACCGGTACTTCCTGGAGCGCGTGACCGATCAGCAGTACGCGATCCTCGACCGGCACCTGCGGCACCTGCCGGGCGGAGTGGACGAGTACCTTCGGCTGCGCGCCGCGCAGGAGCGGACGGATGCCTCGGCCCCTTCCGCGCCCGCCGCTGCGACGGCTCCGGGGCTCGACGGCGCAGCCCGCCGCGCCGCCGAGAAGGAGCTGGCCGCGCTCGAGCGCAAGATGCAGAAGCTGAACGGCGACATCGACAGGGCGAAGCACGCCCTCGCCGATCATGACCAGTCCGACTACGCAGGTCTCGGCGAGAAGATGAAGGCCATCCAGACCCAGCAGGACGAGGTCGAGGAACTCGAGCTGCGCTGGTTCGAGCTCACCGAGCAGCTCGGCTGAGCGCCCGTCACGAGGACTGGGCCGCGAAAGCGATCAGCAGCATCGTCACGAGGAATCCGCACAGGTAGTTGATCCACAGGAACTTCCGCCAGCCGCGGTTCGCGCGGGCGGAGTCCTTATCGCTGACGAAGGCGTAGGGCGCGGCGGCGAGGAGATAGGGGACCGCGAGCACGGCGGCGAGCGCGCCCGGCCAACCGGTCGTGAGCACCAGCAGGCCGGCCGCGGTCCAGCAGACGAGCGCGAAGCGCACGGTGCGCGCAGCTCCGAGGACGGTGGCGATCGAGGCGATGCCGCCCTCCCGGTCCGGGATGACGTCTTGCACGGCGCCGAAGGCATGACTGGCCATGCCCCAGAGGAAGAAGGCGCAGAGGACCGCGACGAGTCCCCAGGTGAACGTGCCGTCGGCGAGTACGACGCCGTAGACGGCGGGGCTGACGAAGTGCACGCTGGATGTCGCGGAGTCCAGGCCCGGCACTTCCTTGAAGCGCATCGGCGGTGCCGAGTAGGCGACGACGGCGAACAGGCTCACCGCGAGCACGAGCCAGGAGAGCGGCGAGCCCATCGCCGCGAGTGCGGCGATGAACGGCACGCAGAGCACGGCGGAGGCGATCAGGATGCTCCGGTGGCGTGATCGCGGCAGCACCGCGCCCTCCACTCCGCCCTTGCGCGGGTTCGCAAGATCGGACTCATGATCGAACACGTCGTTGATGCCGTACATCGCGAGGTTGTACGGGACGAGGAAGAACAGTGCTCCGACGATCAGTGCGGCATCCACTTCCCTCGCCGTGAGGAGATAGGCGGCCGCGAACGGGTAGGCGGTGTTGATCCAGCTCAGCGGCCGGGACACGGCGAGAAGGTCATGGATCATCGTGCCTCCTGAGCACTCCCCAGAGGGCGGGAAGCAGGATCACTGCCGCGAGGGGGTACGCGAAGTCCTCGATGGGGGCCGCGCCGATCATGAGTCCCGAGACCCGTTCGTCGTCGGCGTAGGCGAACAGGCCCGCGGCGATCATGAGGTTGTCGAAGACGGCAGTCAGGACGAGCAGCACGCCGGCCGTGATGGCCAGCGCCGTCAGCGACAGCGGTGTTCGTCGCCGTACGAGGATGGCGAAGACGACGGCGATGGCGAGGAAGACCGCGGAGAGTGCTGGATAGGTCATCGCTCACCTCGGCGCCGGTCGAGTGCGCGCTGGACGCCGCACGCCAGCGTCATGGTCAGCTGACAGAGGAAGAGCAGGAACACCGGCTCCTCCAGAGGCAGCTCGGGCGCCAGGAGGATCCCGGTCGAATACGGATTCTCGCCGCGGAAGAAGATCCCCAGCGCGATGCCCGCGGCGTCCCACAGCAGCAGGAAGGCGACGCCGATCGCGAGGACGCTCGCCGCCCGCAGCGGGTCGCGTCCGAGGAACAGGCCGAGCCGGATGTCCAGGGCGATGACACCCGCGAGCGAGATCAGCAGCAGGATCAGGTACAGCGCGTTCACAGCGGCTCCGGGAGCGGGGTCGCCGTGCGGTCCCCGCGCAGGCGCTTGAGCACGAGTTCGGCGCTGATCAGGCACATGGGCAGTCCGATCCCGGGAATGGTCGACGCTCCCGCGAGGAGCAGCCCCTTCACGCGCGGTGAGGTGTTCCGGCCCCGGAGCACCGCGCTCTGCCGCAGCGTGTGGGCCGGGCCGAGGGCTCCGCCTCGCCAGGCCCCGAATTCGCGCTCGAAGTCGGCGGGGCCGACGCTCCGCCGCACGACGATGCGCTCGCGTAGCCCGGGGATCCCGCACCAGGCGGAGATCTGGTCGATGGCGGCGTCGACTGCGCGCTCCACGCCCGGGGATCCTCCGCCGTCGAGGCCGCCGCCGCCGATGTCGGGGTCCGCGGGGACGGGCACCAGCACGAACAGATTCTCGTGGCCGGGGGGCGCCACGGCGTCCGACGCGCTCGGTCGGCAGATGTACAGCGAGGCGGGGTCGGGGATCCGAGGACGGCCGCCGTAGATGTCATCGAAGCCCGCATCCCAGTCCTCCGCGAAGAGCAGGGTGTGGTGAGCGAGCTCCGGGAGTTCGCCACGGACGCCGAGCATCGCCAGTACCGCACCGGGACCCGGATCCCTGCGGCGCCACCAGCTCTCGGAACGGCTGCGGTACGCCGGCGCGAGCAGCTGCCGCTCCGTGACGCGGAGATCGGCGGTCGAGACCACGACGTCGGCGGGGAGGACCTCGATCCCCTCGGGGCCCTCCACCTCCACGCCGACGGCGGCACCGTCCCTGACGATGATCTGTCGCGCCCTTGTCCCGGTCGTCAGCGTCGCGCCATGGCCGACGGCGAGACCGGCGATCGCGTCGATGACGGCGCTGAAGCCCCCGCGGGGATAGAGCACGCCCTGTCCGATGTCCAGATGGCTCATCAGGTGGTACATGCTCGGTGCCCGGGACGGTGACGTGCCGAGGAAGACCGCGGGGTATCCGAGGACGCGCTGCACGCGGGGATCGCGGGAGCTCCGCCGGATCATCCTGTCGAGAGGCTCTCCGAGAAGGCGGGCGAGCCGGGGGAGCCTCGCCAGGAGCGCGGGGTCGAGGAACGGCCGGAGGGACTCGTAGCTGCTGTAGAGGAACGAGGATGTGGCCAGCGAATACGTGTCCGCGGCCGAGGTCAGATACCGGTCGAGGGTGTCGGCCGACGCGGGGTCCAATTCGGTCAGCGCGGCGACGGCGTTCTCCGCAGGCAGGTCGAAGGGCGTCGGATCGCCCTCGAAGAAGACCCGGTATGCAGGATCGAGGCGGAGCAGGTCGAGCTGCTCGGCGGCGGAAGTGCCGAGCAGCCGGAAGAAGTGGTCGAAGACCTCCGGCATCAGATACCAGGACGGCCCGGTGTCGAAGACGAAGCCCCGGGACTCCCAGCGTCCTGCTCTGCCGCCGAGCTCGTCGCGGGCCTCAACGAGGACGACGTCCAGCCCTTCGTTCGCGAGCAGGGCTGCGGTGGCGAGCCCGGAGATGCCGCCGCCGATCACGACGGCGCGTTCGGCGGTGCTCACCCGATCACCCGCCCGAGGGCCGCTCCGGAGACGAGCCGCAGCTTGACGGACGTCGGCACGGATACGCGTCGTCGCCTCAGCTGTTCGACCGGGGTCGTTCTGAGTTGTTCGTTCAGGCGGCCGAACAGCGCGGCGGCGGCGGCGGTCGCTCGCCGGGAGCCCGGAGGCAGTCGTCGTATGGCGGAGCGCGCCGCCGTCAAATCATCGTCGATCTCGTCCACCATCGCGTTCTTGTCCGCCTCGGTGAGACGCCCTCCCCGCGTACCCGGGATGTACTGCCGTCCGAGGGAGTCGACGTCATCCGCGAGGTCGCGGAGGAAGTTCACCTTCTGGAAGGCGGCGCCGAGGCGACGAGCGCCCTCTTCGAGATGATCGTCGATCGGCGTCCCCGGCGACTCGGAGGCGAAGACGCGCAGGCACATCGACCCGACGACCTCGGCAGAACCGTGGATGTAGCGCCGGAAGGTCTCGCGGTCGTACTCGACGGGATCCAGGTCCATCCTCATCGATGCGAAGAACGGCCGCAGCAGCTCGGCGGTGATCCCGGTCTGGCGCGCGGTGACGGCGAACGCGTGCACGACGAGATTCGCACTGAAGCCGCGCGCGATGGCGGCGATCGTCTCCTGCTCGAGCTCGTCCAGGATGCTGCGCGTCGTGCCTGGATCGAGACCGGCCTCGACGGCGGGACCGTCGACGATCTCATCGGCGACCCTGACCAGTGCGTAGACATCGGCGATGCCCTGTCTGACGTCGCGGGGGAGCAGACGGCTCGCCAGCCCGAACGACGTCGAGTAGGCCTGGATGATGCGTCGTGAGGACGTGCGCGCCGTCGTCGTGTACAGGGCGAGCCCCTCCGCTCTGCTCATGACTGCCGCTCCGCGCACATCGCCGCGATGTCTGCCAGAGCGTCCTTCAGCGCGGACGGCAACGGCGCGGTATCGATCGCCCGGCGGGCTCTCGCGAACTGTTCGTCGACGGCACGCTGCATCCGCGCCGATGCGCCGGAGGCTGTCAGGGCACCGCGCATCCGTGCCGCGTCGCCCTCTTCGAGCGGCGCGCGCCCGAAGAGATGCTGCACGTCGCGCCATTCCGCGGTCTCCTCGGCGAAGGCGATCAGCAGCGTCCGCTTGCCCTCACGCAGATCACCGCTGACCGACTTGCCGGTGCGATCCTCAGTTCCGAACACGCCAAGGACGTCGTCGCGCAGTTGATAGAGCACGCCGAGTTCGCGCCCGATCCGCTCCAGGGCGGTGACGCGTGCCGCTTCGGCTCCGGCGATGATCGCCCCCGTGCGCAGAGGGGCGGCACAGGAATACGTCGCGGTCTTCTGTGCCATCGTCTCGAGGATCTCGGCGGGCGACGGGGAGGCCATCCCTCGGCCTGCGGCCACGTCGGCGTGCTCGCCGGCGACGGCGTCGAACAGAGCGTCGTCGATCATGCGGTGCATCTCTCCGGCGACGCCGTGCGGCAGATCGGAGACGAGCGCGTGAGCACCGCTGATGAGGAGGTCGCCTGCGAGCATCGCCGACGCCGTGCCCCACGCGGTCGCGTCGTCCAGAGGTCGCCCGGCGTCGATCGCATCCGCGGTGAACAGTCCGGCGAGGTTGGGTCGACCACGGCGGACGAGGTCCCCGTCGAGGACGTCGTCGTGGAGGAGGAGCGCGGTGTGCAGGATCTCGAAGGCGGCACCGGCGACCTCGGCGGAGCGGCGGTCCGCGCCGCCGAGATGGTCGTGGGACAGCAGTACCAGCCTCGACCGCAGGCGCTTGCCACCATCGGCCGCCTCACGGGTTCTGCGCCAGAGAAGCGCGTGACCCTCGCTCCGCGTCCTCGCGCGCTCCTCGCGCTCCGTGAAGAAGCGGCGGATCGTCGCCTCGACGCCGGTCCTCTCCATCGTGGCGCTCATGCCGCCCGCTGCCATGCTGCGGCGCGGATCTCGCCGTCTGCACGTGAGAGCTCTGCGGCCTGGCTCACGAGCCAGGGGCTGAAGGCCCACGGGGCGGCCGTGAGGGCGATCGCGAGATCCCGGGGGTCGACCCAGCGCAGTTCCATCGCCTCTGCCGCCACGAGGACCGGGTCGCCGAGGGCACGGGCCGTGTACACGGGGCAGACCTCGTTCTCCACGGTGCCCGAGGCGTCTACCGCGCGGTAGCGGAAGTCGGGGAGCTCCAGGCGGATGTCTGCGAGTTCCAGCCCCAGCTCCTCGCGCGCCCTGCGCCTCACCGCGTCGGGTATCGGCTCGAACGGCTGGGGGTGGCCGCAGAAGGCGTTGGTCCAGGTGCCGGGCCACGTGCGCTTGCCCAGAGCGCGTCTGGTGATCAGGACCCGGCCGTGCTCGTCGAGGACGTGACACGAGAACGCGAGGTGCAGTGGGGTGCGGTCGTGGTGCACCTCCGCCTTCTGGGCGACGCCGCGGGGCGTGCCGTCGTCATTGAGCAGCACGACGCGTTCCTGAGCCGTCACCATTTCTCTCTCCTGTCTAGTTGCTAGCCAGGCTAGCTTTCTCCGAATCATATAGCTTCGGTGAGCTAAAGTCATGGTCATGGCGAAGCCGATCCCGCCCAGAGCCGCGCCGGTCGCACTGCACGACCCACGTCGTCTGGATCCGGACGAGGAGATCGTGCGACGGTCGCATCTCTCCGACGACGAGCTCGCGCAGGTCGTCCGGGTGCTCGATGCGATGCACCGGTGGCGTGAGGCGGAGCGCGCCATGAGCGAGGAATCGCAGCGGTACATGAAGCTGGGCGAGACCGACATGAGGGCCCTTCGGCTGCTCATCGCCGCGCAGCGGCAGGATGCCGTCGTGACACCCGGCGACATCGCCGCGCACCTCGGCGTGTCCACGGCGTCGGTGACAAAACTGCTCGACCGCCTCGAGAAGGGCGGGCACATCCGCCGACGGCCTCATCCGACGGATCGACGCCGTCTGTCGATCGAGGTGACGGCGCGGACGCGGCGGGCTGCCAGGGAGAGCGTGGGGCGCTCGCACGCGCGGCGCTTCGACGTCATCGCCGCTCTCTCGGCCGAGCAGCGTGCCGTCGTCGAGGGCTTCTTCGACGACCTCGCCGCGACTGCAGACCCTGACGGGGAGCGCGAAGGGCACTGAACGGCTGCGCCATCCGCGACGCGGGAATACTCTGATCGGGACGGCGCTTGGCATACTCAGCGGTCCGCTCCTGCGCGTCCCGTCGTCGTTCTCCCAGGAGGTGTCATGGAAGGTCTCGAGGTCACCGTCCTGCTGGGCGCGACCATCGTCGTGGGCGCGATCATCGCGCCGCGGATACGGCTCGCGCTGCCGCTCGTGCTCGTCGTGCTCGGGCTGCTTCTCGGCTTCGTTCCCGCCCTGCGCGAGATCCAGCTGCCGCCCGAGACGGTGCTGCTGCTGTTCCTCCCGGTCATGCTGTTCTGGGAGAGCCTGACCACGTCGCTGCGGTCGATCCGCCGCGACTTCCGCTACATCCTGCCGATGAGCACCGTGCTCGTCGTCGCGAGCGCCTTCGCCGTCGCCGGCGTCGCCGTGCTGTTCGGCCTGCCGTGGGAGGCCGCACTGATCCTGGGTGCCGCGGTCGCACCGCCGGATGCCACGGCCGTCGCCGCCCTCGGCCGCCTGCTGCCTCGGCGGATGTTCATGAAGCTCAAGGCGGAGAGCCTCACCAACGACGGCACCGCGCTCGTGCTCTACGCGATCGCGGTCTCGCTCGCGATGGGATCCCGGATCACCCCGCTGTCGGTCACCTGGATGGTCGTCGTCTCCTACGTCGGCGGCATCGCCGCCGGGGTCGCGGTCGCCGGCCTCGGCTATCTGGTGCTGCGCCGCATGAGCTCGACGATCGTGATCAACGTCACGCTGCTGCTCCTGCCCTTCACGGCGTTCCTGGTGGCCGAGCTGGTTGAGGCGTCCGGCGTGCTCGCCGTCGTCGTCGCCGGCCTGATCGTGGCGGCGATCGCCCCGAGCATGACGACCGCCGCATCCCGCAGGCAGGCGGATGCCGCGTGGCCGTTCGGCGTGTACCTGCTCAACGGCGCACTGTTCGTGCTGATCGGCATCGAGGTGCAGTACGTCGTGCACGAGATCTCGGCTGCGATGATCGGATGGCTGGCGCTGGTGACCGTCGCGGTGTGGCTGGTGCTGCTGGCCGTGCGTCTGCTGTTCCAGTTGCTCACCGCGCCGTTCAGCAGGCACGCGTCGACGCTGCCGCCACGCACACGGGCACGAGCCTGGATCGTCAGCACCGTCGCGGGTATGCGCGGCGCGGTGTCGCTGGCGATCGCGCTCTCGGTGCCGCTCGCCACGGGCGCGGGAGACGCCGTCGAGGGCCGGGACTCCGTCATCTTCGTCACCGCCGGCGTCATCCTGCTCAGCCTGTTGGTGCAGGGCCCGCTGCTGCCCGCGATCGTGCGCTGGGCGAAGATCCCCGTCGACCACGCCGAGGACGAGGAGTACGAGATGGCAGAGCGTGCCATCTCGGGTGCAGCGCTGGCCGCGCTGGACGAGCTCGCCGCCGAGCACGGTGTCAGCGAGGAGGTGCGGGACCGCGCCCGCCGAGAAGGGTACGAGGCGCTCGAACTGGCCAACGCGCGCACCCTGGAGCGCGAACGCGCGCTCATCGACGCCGAGGTCGGCGCGATGGAGGCCATGCTCGACGAGCCGGACCCGCTCGCCATGGAGTCCGCGGTCGACCCGGCGATCGGGGGACCGGGTGCGCCACTGCAGATGCTCGCCGTCTCCACCGACGTCGACGTGCTGCAGCGCTCGCCGCTGGTGCGCCACGACGAGGCCACGCGTCTCAAGCTCGCCCTCATCGAGCGCAAGCGCACCGTGCTGCACGGGCTGCGTCGCTCCGGCACGGTCGACGACCTCATCGTGCGCCGGATCGCCGCGCGGATGGACCTCGAGGAGGTGCGTCTGCGCGGCATCGAGGAGCTCGGCTGACGCCGGCTGTGACGCCGTGTGACGGGCTGATTCGGGTGGCACCGGCGGACGCACGTACCGTGTTCGAGTCCCCCAAGAGAGGAACTCGATCACCATGTCACGACGCATCACGTCCGTCATCGCCGCCGCTGCGGCAGCCACCGCACTCGTCGCAGCCCTTGCTGGCTGCGCGTCCAAGCCCGCCGCCGACGGCACGTCGGACACCGCCGACAAGGTGGTCAAGGTCGGCGTCGTCGACAAGAGCACCGCCCAGTGGCCGGCGTTCGTCGAGGCCGCGAAGAAGGAGGGCATCACCGTCGAGCTGGTCGACTTCGCCTCCTACGAGCAGCCCAACCCCGCTCTCGCCGAGGGTGAGCTCGACCTGAACCAGTTCCAGCACATCGTCTACCTGGCCGACTACAACGTCTCCTCGGGCAAGGACCTCGTGCCGATCGGTGCGACTGCGATCTACCCGCTGGCGCTGTACTCGTCGAAGTACGACGACGTGAAGGACATCAAGAAGGGCGAGACCGTCGCGGTCCCCGATGACGCGTCGAACCAGGCTCGCGCCCTCCTCGTGCTGCAGTCCGCCGGACTCATCGAGCTGAAGAGCGGCGGCACGACCTTCTCCGACCTCGCCGACGTCGACAAGGACAAGTCCAAGGTCGAGGTCAAGGCTCTCGAGGCGGCACTCATCCCGCAGTCGCTGCCCGATGTGGCCGCCGCGATCATCAACAACGACTTCGTCGAGCAGGCCGGGCTGAAGTTCTCCGACGCCATCGCGCAGGACGACCCCACCGACCCCAACGCGCTGCCCTACGTCAACATCTTCGCCGCGCGCGCAGAGGACAAGGACAACGCGACCTACCTCAAGCTCGTCGACATCTTCCAGAACGACCCCGGTGTGCAGAAGGGCCTGCAGGAGGCGTCGGGCGACACCGCCGTGGCGCTGAAGACGCCGGTCGCCGACCTCGAGGACGCGCTGAAGAAGGTCGAGAAGGACACCGAGTCCGCGAAGGAAAGCGACTGACTCCAGACTGAGAGAGAATCGGGCGGTGCACCATCGCGCCGCCCGATTCCGCCGTTCACAGGAAGTACCCCCGACCATGGCCATCGTGACCCTGTCCGACGTCACGAAGACGTACCCGCCCGCCGACAAGAACGCCACCGTCGTCACCGCAGTCGATGACGTGACGCTCGACATCGAGAAGGGCGACGTCTTCGGCATCATCGGCTATTCGGGCGCCGGCAAGTCGACGCTCGTCCGCCTCATCAACGCCCTCGAACCGGCGTCGTCCGGCTCGATCACCGTCGACGGCATCGACATCACGCGTCTTTCCGAGCGCGAACTGCGCAGGGTGCGCAGCGGCATCGGCATGATCTTCCAGCAGTTCAACCTGTTCTCGTCGAAGAACGTGAAAGCCAACATCGCGTATCCGCTGAAGCTGGCGGGCTGGAAGAAGAGCGACATCGACGCCCGCGTCACCGAACTGCTGGCCTTCGTCGGCCTGTCGGACAAGGCCAAGGCCTACCCCGAGCAGCTCTCCGGCGGGCAGAAGCAGCGTGTCGGCATCGCCCGCGCACTCGCCACCGGCCCCGACATCCTGCTCGCCGACGAGGCGACCAGCGCGCTCGACCCGCAGACCACGCACGAGGTGCTCGAGCTCCTCAAGCGCGTGAACGAGGAGCAGGGGGTCACGATCGTCGTCATCACCCACGAGATGGACGTCATCCAGACGATCGCGACCAAGGTCGCCGTGATGGAGGGCGGCCGTGTCATCGAACAGGGTGATGTGTTCGATGTGTTCTCGAACCCGCAGAACCCGGCATCCCAGCGGTTCGTCGGCACCGTCATCAAGGGCGTGCCGTCGCCGGCCGAGGCGGCTTCGCTGCGCGAACGGCATGACGGGCGGCTGGTGACCTTCTCGTTCCGCGACGGTGATTCGTCGCAGGCGCAGGTCTTCCTGGATCTCGCGAACGCCGGGCTCGGCTTCGAGCTGGTCTACGGCGGCATCAACGACATCCGCGGACGCGCCTTCGGCCACCTCACGCTTGCGATCAGAGGCACGGATGCCGCGATCGATGCGGCACTGTCGACGATCGGCGCGCATGCGCAGGTCACCGAGCTCGAAGGCGAGGCGCGCTGATGGACAGGCTCAACGAGCTGTGGCCCGAACTCTGGCAGGCGGCCCTCGAGACGCTCTACATGGCGACCTTCGCCCTCATCATGGCGGGGGTGCTCGGCACGTTCATCGGAATCGCCCTGTACCTCACCCGTCGCGGCGGCCTGCTGCCGAACCGGGTGATCAGCTTCATCCTCGAGCTGTTCGTGAACTTCTTCCGGCCCATCCCGTTCCTGATCTTCATCGCGGTCGCACAGCCGCTCACCAGGGCCGTCGTCGGCGTCGGCATCGGCACCACGGCAGGGGCCTTCGCGATCGGCCTCGCGGCGTCCTTCGCCATCGGACGGATCGTGGAACAGCACCTCGTCTCGGTGTCGCCCGGGGTGATCGAAGCGGCGCGCGCGATGGGCGCCGGTCCCTGGCGCATCCTGTTCACGGTCGTGATCCCCGAGTCGCTCGGTCCGTTGATCCTCGGGTACACGTTCGTCGTCGTCGCTCTGATCGACATGACCGCCATGGCCGGGGCTGTGGGCGGTGGCGGGCTCGGCGCGTTCGCCCTGACCTACGGCTTCCGGCGCTTCGAGCCGATCGTGATGTGGGCGGCGATCATCCTCATCGTCGTCTTCGTGCATCTGGTGCAGCTCCTCGGCACGAAGCTGGCCCGCAAGGTCATGCGGCGCTGAGCGATCCCTCGGGTTCCGCATAGCGGGATCGCGTAGCGTCCTGTGACATGAACGTGGTCGACGTCATCGTCGTGGTGCTGCTGATCGTGGCACTCCTCAGCGGCATCCGCGCCGGCCTTTTCGCCGTGCTCGGCATGCTCTGCGGCCTGGTCGCCGCAGGCCTGGCCGCGCCTTGGGTGCTGCCGTGGGTCTCCGGTCTGACGGCGTCCGGCGACTGGCACGGCTTCTCCGTCGTCGGCGCTGCCGTGCTGCTGCTCGCGCTCGGCGCGGGCATCGGGGCCGCGATCGGCGCCGTCATCAGAAGCGGTGCCGACAAGCTCAAGCTGCGCGGAATCGAACGTCTGCTCGGCGGGGTGCTCGCCGTCGTGACAGCGGCTCTCGCGCTCACCCTGACCGGGGCGGGCATCGCCGCGGCGGGCATCCCCGTCGTGTCGTCCTCCGTCGCATCGTCCGTGGTCCTCCGCACCATCGAGGACACCACGCCGCCGCCGGTCGCGGACGCGATGGCCCGCCTGCAGTCGGCGGTGCTCGGCGACACCACGCTGCCGACCATCGACGGGCTGCTCGACGAGAGCGACCTGGCGAAGGCTCCTGACCCCGACGAGATCGATACGGACGACCCGGCCCTCGCCGCCGCTGCGCGCTCGGTCGCGAAGGTCTCGGGCATGGCACCCGCCTGCGGCATCGTCTCCAGCGGCTCCGGGTTCGTCGTCGCAGACGACCTGATCGTCACCAACGCGCACGTCGTGGCCGGCGTGGACGCGCCGATCGTCGAGCTGCCCGGCGAGCCCGCGCGGGACGGCCGCGTGGTGTACTTCGACCCGGTCGACGACCTCGCGGTCGTCTCGGCGGACGTGACCGCCCGCCCGCTGACGCTGTCGGACGCGCTGAAGGCCGGTGACGGTGGCGTCGTGCAGGGGTATCCGCACGGTGGCCCGTTCCGCACGATCCCCGCAGGCGTCATCAGTTCGAGCACCCTGCTGATCGACGACATCTACGGCGGGAACGCCACCGAGCGCTCGGTGTACACGCTTCGGGCCGACGTGCAGCCGGGCAACTCCGGCGGACCGCTGCTCACCCAGGGCGGTGCTGTCGCCGGCGTGGTCTTCGCCCGCGACGAGGTGCAGCCCCAGGTCGGGTACGCGATGACGAACGCCGAGCTGCTCCCCGTGATCGCACGGCTCGACTCCCGGATGCGTGCGGTTCCGACCGGCGCCTGTCACGGCTGACTACGACGGCCGCTCCCGCAGCGTCCGCTTCGTGACGAACTCACGCGGTGTCCCGCTGAGCGGGTCGATGAACCGCAGTTCTCTCGCGAGCAGCTGCAGGGGCCTGCCGAAGTCGTCCGGCGCCTCGGGCAGCAGATCAGGATAGAACCCGTCGTTCAGGATGCCCGCGCCGAGAGCCGACAGGTGCACGCGCAGCTGGTGCATCTTGCCGCTGTGCGGCCGCAGCATCGTGTGCACGACGCGATCGTCGAAGTCGATCAGCTCGATCAATGTCTCGGAGTTCGGCTCGCGCTCCGAGTCGCTGCGCACGCAGACGTGCGCGCGCAGCTTCTCGATGTGATTGCGGTACACGATCGGAAAGCGGATGCCCGAGAGCGCAGGCTCCGCGGCATCCCAGTCCTCGGGCAGAGCGGAGACCGCCTCGTAGACCTTCTCGACCGTCCGCTTCTCGAACAGCAGCTGGTAGGCGCCACGGGTCTCGGGGCGCGTCGAGAACATCAGCAGACCGGCCGTCGCGCGGTCGAGCCGGTGGATCGGTGTGAGATCGGCGTTGTCCAGCAGGTTGCGCAGCCGCACCAGCGCGGAGTTCTGCAGGTACTTGCCACCGGGTGTCGTCGGAAGGAAGTGCGGCTTGTCGACGACCACGAGGTCGCGGTCCTGGTGCAGGATCTCGACCTCGAAGGGGATCTCGCGCTCCTCGGGCGGCTCGCGGTAGTACCAGACGAACTCCTCGGCGCCCAGAGGCGTGTGCCGCGTCAGTGCCGAGCCGTCGATCGCGACGATCTCTCCGCGGTCGAAGCGCCGAAGCAGCCGCTCGGGATCGAGGTGCGAGAACCGCTCGGCCATGTACTGCGCGACCGTGCTCCACGGCCCCTCCAGCGGCACGTGCAGCCGCGTCGCTCCGACGCCGTCGCGTACCGGGAGCGGTGACGCCATCGCCATCAGACGTCGAAGCTCAGGCTCAGCTTGCGCAGCAGCCCGGCCAGTCGTTCCCGGTCGGGGCGGGGGAGCGCCGCCAGCAGGGTGGCCTCCGCATCGACCAGCCGGGTGATCGCGGCATCCACCCTGACCTTGCCGTCGTCGGTGAGCGTGACGAGCACGCTGCGGCCGTCACCGGGGTCGGCCTCGCGGCGCACCAGGCGACGGGCGACGAGGCGGTCGATCCGGTTGGTCATCGTGCCGCTGGAGACCAGGGTCTGCTGCAGCAGCTGCTTCGGCGACAGCTGGAAGGGCGAGCCCGCGCGGCGCAGTGCCGAGAGCACGTCCCACTCCCAGGACTCCAGGTCGCTGCGGTGGAACACGTCGCGGCGCGCGCGATCCAGGTGGCGGGACAGCCGGTCCACTCTGGACAGCACCTCGAGCGGCGAGAAGTCGAGGTCGGGACGCTGGGTCTGCCACGCCGCGACGATCCGGTCGACCTCGTCGCTCGCCCGCTGCTCGCCGATGCTCATCCGTCCATTATCGCGGCAGGTCGAGGGCCGGCGGTTCCGCGGCGCGGGGCGCGGCGAGCAGCTGCATCGTGAAGAACAGGCTGTGAGGATCGTCGGTGTACGAGCCGAAGGGCTCGCACTCGTCGAAGCCGGCCTTCGCGTAGAGCCGATGCGCGGGCCAGAAGTAGTCGCTCGCGCCGGTCTCCAGCGACACCCGCTGCACGCCGCGCGCGCATCGTCGATCAGTGCGCGGAGCATCGTCGATCCCACACCGCGGCCGCGTGCAAGGGGAGTCGTCCGCATCGACTTGAGCTCCTCATGGCCCGGGTCCAGCGGGACGAGTGCCCCGGTGCCGACGAGTTCGTCGGCCACGGTCGCGGAGAACAGGCGAACCGTCGGCGCGAACAGCTGGGACTCGTCCAGCGCGTGCCTGCTCTCCGCAGGTGCAGTCGGCGCCAGGTCGCGCAGATGGTCGGCGAGGAAGCGCTCGAGAGCAGGGGTCGGCACGTGCACACGGGTGATCCGGATCGTCATGGTTCCACCGTGGCCCACGCCCGTTACGGTGACGTTGCCGGCTGGTTCCGCGCCCGTCACGCGCGGCGACGCATGGCAGACTTGACGGGCGGCCCGCTCCGGTGGACCGCGGTCCGCCGTGGTGTAATGGCAGCACGACAGCCTTTGGAGCTGTGAGGTTCAGGTTCGAGTCCTGGCGGCGGAGCATGACGCAGAACAATCTCGCCATCATCGTCCTGGCCGCAGGACAGGGCACCCGCATGAAGTCCAAGCGCCCCAAGGTGCTGCACGAGATCGGCGGGCGCCCGCTGGTCGGCCACGTGCTCACCCAGGCAGCCGCGCTGGACGCGTCGTACGTCGAGGTCGTCGTGCGGCACGAGCGCGACCAGGTGGTCGCGGCGCTGACCGCCCAGTACCCCGAGGCCGTGATCGTCGATCAGGATGAGGTGCCCGGCACCGGCCGCGCCGTGCAGGTCGCGCTCGACGCGCTGCCGGCCGACTTCGACGGCGATGTCCTGGTGCTCTCCGGTGACGTGCCGCTGCTCGAGGCCGACACGCTGCGCGCCCTCATCGACGGCCACCGTGCGGCATCCGCAGCCGCCACCCTGCTGAGCGCGGTCCTCGACGACCCGACCGGCTACGGCCGCATCATCCGCGACGCGGCGGGCGGCGTGCAGCGCATCGTCGAGCAGAAGGACGCGGATGCCGCAGAGGCGGCCGTGCACGAGATCAACGCGGGCGTCTACGTGTTCCGCGCCTCTCAGCTGCGCACGCACCTGGCCCGCATCACCCAGGACAACGCCCAGGGCGAGCTGTATCTCACCGACGTGATCGGGCTGCTGCGTGACGACGCCCAGCCGGTCGCGGCGGAGATCGCCGTCGACGCGGCATCCACCTTCGGCATCAACGACCGCATCCAGCTCGCCGAGGCGGGCAAGGTGCTGCGGCAGCGCATCATCCGTCGCTGGCAGCGGGAGGGCGTCACTGTCGTCGACCCTGAGACCACCTGGATCGACGACGACGCCGTGCTGGCGCCCGATGTGACGATCCTGCCGAACACGCAGCTGCTGCGGGCCACCAAGGTCGAGTCCGGCGCGATCATCGGTCCTGACACGACGCTGGTCGACTGCGAGGTCGGCGAGGACGCGGTGGTCAAGCGCACCGACGCGACCCTCGCCGTGATCGGCGCACGCGCCACCGTCGGTCCGTTCTCGTACCTGCGCGCGGGTACCGTGCTCGGTGAGGGCGGCAAGATCGGCGCCTACGTCGAGACGAAGAACGCCCAGATCGGTGAGGGCTCCAAGGTGCCGCACCTGTCCTACGTCGGCGACGCGACGATCGGCCGCGGAGTGAACCTCGGCGCCAGCACGATCACCGCGAACTACGACGATGTGAACAAGCACCGCACCGAGATCGGCGACGAGGTGCACACCGGCTCGCACACGGTGCTCGTCGCGCCCGTTAGGCTTGGTGCTGGAGCGAAGACCGGGGCCGGTGCCGTCGTCCGCAAGGACGTTCCGGCGGGTGCACTGGCCATGAGCGTCGCCCCTCAGCGCAATGTCGAGGGGTGGGTCGAGAAGAACAGGGCCGGCACGGCCGCGGCGGATGCTGCGGCACGGGCCGAATCGGCGGAATAGGCGGACCCATGGGGCGCAAGAAGAAGACGATCGAGCTGGACCGCGAGAACGGCGTCGCGCCGGGTCTGATCGCCAAGACCAAGAAGCGGCTCGTCGTCGCGGGCGGGCGATCGGTTCCCGAGCTGACGCGACAGGTCGCGGGTGCCCTCGGCACCGAGATCGCGCCTGTCGAGCACCGGACGTTCGCGTCCGGTGAGATCTACGCCCGGTTCGAGGTGTCGATCCGCGGCTGCGACCTGTTCATCGTGCAGTCGTTCGGCGAGCCGGTGAACGAGTGGCTGATGGAGACGCTGATCATGCTCGACGCCGCCAAGCGCGCGTCGGCCAAGCGCATCACCGTCGTCGCCCCGTACTACCCGTACTCCCGTCAGGACAAGAAGGGCCGCGGCCGCGAGCCGATCAGCGCCCGCCTCGTGGCCGACCTGCTGAAGACCGCCGGCGCCGACCGCGTGATGAGCGTCGACCTGCACGCCGCGCAGATCCAGGGCTTCTTCGACGGACCGGTCGACCACCTGTTCGCCAAGCCCGTGCTGCTGAAGCACTTCGAGGAGACCCTCACCGCGGAAGACCGTGAGACGCTCACGATCGTCTCGCCCGACATGGGCCGCGTGCGCGTGGCGGACACCTGGTCGGACAGCCTTGACGCGCCGCTCGCGATCATCCACAAGCGCCGCGACCCGAAGGTCGCCAACCAGGTGTCGGTGCACGAGATCGTCGGCGCCGTCGACGGTCGCACCTGCCTGCTGGTCGATGACATGATCGACACCGGTGGCACGATCGTCAAGGCCGCGCAGGCGCTCAAGGCCAACGGCGCCCGCAAGGTGATCGTGGCCGCCACTCACGCGATCTTCAGCGACCCGGCATCCGATCGTCTGCAGGACTCCGCGATCGACGAGGTCGTCGTCACCGACACCATCCCGCTGACCGAGTCGCGCCGGTTCCCCGGGCTTACGATCCTGCCGATCGCGCCGCTGCTCGCGACCGCGATCAAGCAGGTGTTCGAGGACGGCTCGGTCACGAGCATGTTCAACGGCGAGGCGTGACGCGCCTTATCCCGTTCATGGGTTCTCTGGAGAGTTCTCATAGGCCCGCATCGGATGCTGGACTCATGAACTCCCAGACGACCCGCACTCTGACCGCTCTCGCCGGCGCCGCCGGCGTGCTGCTGCTGGCCGGATGCTCCGGCGCGGCGGACGCCGACACCTCGACCTCGGCCGGGTCGTATCAGGACGGCACGTACACCGCCGAGGGGTCGTACCAGACGCCGGAGACGGTCGAGACGATCTCGGTGACCCTGACGCTGTCCGGGGGCACGGTCAGCGACCTCGAGGTCACCGGCGATCCGCAGGCACCGGAGACCGAGCAGTACCAGGGGCAGTTCATCGACGGCATCGACGCGCTCGTCGACGGCAAGAAGATCGACGATCTGAAGGTCGATCGCGTCGCCGGGTCGTCGCTGACCAGCGCCGGCTTCGACCAGGCGATCGAGAAGATCAAGAAGCAGGCCGCCGAGTAGCGTGACCTTCCCTGCCCCGGTCTCACGCGATGCGGTCCGGGGCGTCGAACACCGGCAGGGAGTGAGACCGGAGCCATGGAGACCTGGCGATTCGAGGCGATCGGCACGGTCTGGGAGATCGAGTCCGAGGAGCGGCTCGGTGTGCGGGAGCGGGGTGCGGTCACGACGGCGATCGAGTCCTTCGACGCCGAGTGGTCGCGATTCCGTGCCGACTCCGTCGTGTCCCGGCTCGCGGACGGGGGAGAGGCCCCCGTGCCGGCGGACGCCGCGGCGATGCTGGACCTGTACCGGGAACTCTCGGATGCCACGGCCGGCGCGGTGAACCCGCTCGCCGGTGCGAGCCTCGCGGCGCTCGGCTATGACGCCGAGTACTCGCTGGTCGCCGGTGCGGCGCGGGCAGCACCCGCGGACTGGACCGAGACCCTGCGCTGGTCGGATGCCGCGCTGTCGCTCTCCGCGCCTGCAGCGATCGACGTCGGCGCGCTCGGGAAGGGACGCCTGGTCGACCTCGTGCTCGCCACGCTGCCCTCGGGCGGGCGCGTGGTCGTGGATGCGGGCGGCGACCTCGCCGTCCGCGGCGGCAGCATCCGCATCGCTCTGGAGCATCCGTACGACCCGACCCGTGCGATCGGCGTCGTGGACGTGGGCGACCTGGCGCTGTGCGCCTCGGCGACCAACCGACGGGCCTGGGGCGACGGCCTGCATCACGTCCTCGACGCACGCACCGGCATCCCCGTGCGCACCTGGGCGGCGACCTGGGCGCTCGCGACCGACGCGATGCTCGCCGACGCCGCGACCACCGCCCTGTTCTTCGACGGCGGCCCGGCATTCGCAGACTCCCACGGCATCGACTGGGTGCGGATGTCCACCGACGGGCGCATACAGGCGTCCGCGGGCTTCCCCGGCGAGCTCTTCGTCCGGGCACCATAGGGGAGACTTGTGCCTGTGATCAGTTCTCTCACCGCGTCGCGTCAGCGCGTGCTGGCCGTGCTCGCGGCGATCTCGATGTACAGGTTCGTGCTGTTCGCGCTGATCGGGCTCGCCGTCATCGCCCTCGGGCTGTCGTTCTTCGACGAGATCGGTCCCACCGCCGTCGAACTCCTCGCGACCTTCGTGGTTCTCGCGCTCGTGATCTCGGGAGTGGATGCCGCGGCGCAGCGCATCCTGCGGCTGCCCTGGCGCGTCGAGTCCTCTCTGGTCACGTCGCTGATCCTGCTGTTCGTGCTGCAGCCGCAGCTGACGCTCCCCGGGTTGGGTGGGATCGCGCTGGCGGGCGCACTGGCGAGCCTGTCGAAGTACGTGATCGCGTGGCGCGGCAGGCACATCCTCAACCCGGCGGCTTTCGGCGCCGCGGTCGTGTCGGTCTTCGGCCTGGGCACGACGGCGTCGTGGTGGGTGGGCACGCCGGCGATGGCCGTGCCGGTCGCCGTGCTCGGCCTGCTGGTGCTGTGGCGCACCGAGAAGGTGCGCGTCGTGCTGCTGTTCGTCGTGATCGCGGTCGGCACGTCGGTGGTGCGGCAGGCGGTGCAGCTGCCCGCGGCCGGACTCGACTTCTTCCTCGGCGACTCGATCGGCATGGCGCTGCTGCAGTCGCCGATCCTGTTCCTCGGCGCGTTCATGCTCTCCGAGCCGCTGACGCTTCCGCCACGGCGCTGGCAGCAGTTCTGGGTCGCCGCGGTGGTCGGCATGCTGGTGGGGTGGCCGATCTCGATCGCCGGCCTGCTCACGCTCGGTCAGGAGCGCGCCCTGCTGATCGGCAACCTGCTCGCCTTCGCATTCGCCCTGCGCGGTTCGGTGCGTCTGGTGCTCGAGAAGCGCGAGTTCGTGACGCCCACGGTGCAGGAGCTCACGTTCCGTACGAAGAGCCGGCTGCGGTTCCTCGCCGGGCAGTACCTCGAGCTCGACGTGCCGCATCACCGGCCGGATGCCCGCGGTACACGGCGCGAGTTCAGCATCCTGTCCGCGCCCTCCGACCTGCCGACGCTGCGCATCGCGTACAAGAACGGCGATCAGCAGCATCCGTCCAGCTACAAGCGCGCGCTCGCCGAGGCGCAGCCCGGCGCGGTGCTCGCGGTGACGGGCACCTGGGGCGACTTCGTGCTGCCGCGCGGCGAGGCGCCGGTGCTGATGGTCGCCGCAGGCATCGGCGTCACGCCCTTCGTCTCCCAGCTGCGCGAGCTGCACGGCACCGGCGCGGATCGCGATGCCGTGCTGATCTACGTCGCCTCGGATGCCGCGGAGCTGGCGTTCCGCGACGAGCTGGCCGCGACCGGCGTGCCGGTGATCGTGTTCACCCGCGATCGTCCGCTCGATCTGCCGGCGCACTGGACCTGGGCTCGCGGCGTGCGTCTGGACGCCGACGGCCTGGAGCAGGTCGTCCCCGATCTGCCGACCAGGCACGCGTACATCTCCGGACCGCCCCGCCTGATCGCCGACCTGGCCCCCGCGCTGCAGAAGGCCCGCTCTCTGACCACCGACGCCTTCGCCGGTTACTGAGACGTCGTCCGTCCCGCGGGACTTCCGTTCGGGCCTGACACGGGGTGCACCCGTACGAGCCTCATGCTGCGGGCGAAGTCCGGCTGGGGGAGGTGGGGAGGCGCACGAGGAACGTGGTGTCGCCGGGCTCGCTCTCTACGGTGATCGTGCCGCCGTGACCCTCGACGATCGCCTTCGCGATCGCGAGGCCCAGGCCCGTGCCGCCGGTCTGCCGCGCCCGTGAGGCATCGCCGCGTGCGAACCGCGCGAACAGCTCCTCACGCACCTTCGGGTCGATGCCGGGTCCGTCGTCGTGCACTCGCAGCTCTGCTCCGCCGGGCACAGCCGCGAGACTCAGCGTGATCGTCGTCCCGGCCGGGGTGTGAGTGCGGGCGTTGGCGAGCAGGTTCCCGACCACCTGATGCAGGCGTCCGGCATCCCCGTCGACCGTGATCGGCTCCTCGGGGACATCGAGCTCCCAGGCGTGGTCGGCGGCGGTCGGGCGAGCATCCGTGAGCTCCTCGACCGCGAGCATCGTGAGGTCGACCGGGGCATGGCCGAGCTCGCGACCCTCGTCGAGGCGCGCCAGCAGCAGCAGGTCCTCGACCAGGCGCGTCATCCGCAGGGACTGCGCCTGGATGCGCTCCAGCGCCGTGTGCGCTGTCTCGGGCAGCTCCTTGTCGCGCAGCGACAACTCGGAGTAGCCGCGGATCGACGCCAGCGGCGTGCGCAGCTCATGGCTCGCGTCGGCGACGAACCGCCGCATCCGCTCCTCGTTCTGCTGCCGAGCGGCCAGCGAGGTGTCGACGTGGTCGAGCAGCGTGTTCAGCGCGGCGCCGACCAGGCCCATCTCGGTGCGCGGATCGGCCTCCTCGTCGGCGACGCGCTCGGTGATGGACACCTCACCGCGATCCAGCGGCTGGTTCGCGACCCGGGTCGCGGTGGCGACCACCGCGCGCAGCGGACGGAGTCCGACGCTGATCGTGACCGCGGTGGTGAGCGCGAGCAGGATGAGGCCGCCGAGCGTGGCCAGGGCGATCACGGTGAACAGGCGCGCCATCGTCGCCTGGATGTTCGCGCGGGAGAGCCCGGTCACGACGGTGGTGCCGTCGGGCGTGTGCGTGACGATCAGCGAGTACGAGCCGAAGTCGGGCAGAGACACGGTCGCCGAGTTGGCGGTCTGCAGAGCGTTCTGGATCTCGAACAGATCCCCTGCGCTCAGCTCCTTCAGCGTGGACGGCGGGGTCAGGATCGCTCCGGACGGAGAGCCGCCGGGAGGGGCGACGGCGAGGAGCAGTCCGGGTCCGCCTTGATACCGCTGTCCCTGCAGCACCTGCTGCGCGGTGAATCCGCCTGGATCGGCGGAGAGCAGTTCCGCCTGTCTCACGAGTTGGGTCGTCGCCTTCGAGTTCGCGACCAGCTGCTCGTTCAGCTGCTCGTTCATCGTGGTGCCGAGCGTCACCGTCGTGATGATCGCGACGATGGCGAGGATCAGCGACACGAAGCCGATCACCGCGGCCATCAGCCGCGCCTGAAGGGTCAGTGGGCGGCGCGACACGGGCACTGCCTCACTGCGGCGCCGCGGTTCACTGCGGCGCCTTGATCATGTAGCCGACGCCGCGCACCGTGTGCAGCAGGGGAGTGCGCCCGGCGTCGATCTTCTTGCGCAGGTACGAGATGTACAGCTCGACGACCGAGGACTTCCCGCCGAAGTCGTAGCTCCACACGCGGTCGAGGATCTGCGACTTCGACAGCACCCGGCGCTCGTTGCGCATCAGGTACCGGAGCAGCTCGAACTCGGTGGCCGTCAGTTCGATCTCGTCGTCGCCGCGGAACACCTCGTGGCTGTCCTCGTTCAGCGACAGGTCGGCCACGCGCAGGATGGCCTGCTCGTCGTCGGCACGCACCTGACCCGAACGGCGGATGACGGCGCGCAGACGCGCGATGACCTCCTCCAGACTGAACGGCTTGGTGACGTAGTCGTCGCCGCCCGCGGTGAGGCCGGAGATGCGGTCCTCCACGGCGTCCTTGGCGGTGAGGAACACCACGGGGACGAGGTTGCCGGACTCGCGCAGCCGGCGCAGCACGCCCATGCCGTCGAGATCGGGCATCATCACGTCGAGCACGAGCGCGTCCGGCTCGAAGTCCCTCGCCACCTGCAGTGCCTCGAGGCCGCTCGCGGCGGTCTTGACCTCCCAGCCCTCCATGCGCAGGGCCATGGCGAGCAGGTCGGTCAGCATCGGCTCGTCGTCGACGGCAAGGATGCGCAGCGGGGAGCCGTCGGGACGGCGCAGCTCGGGGTGTTCGTTCGACATGTCCCCATTGTCATACCGCTGTCATCGAGAATCCATAGGTTCCGCTATGCGGCGCCTGTGAACAGACCCGTCGTCCGGATCATCCGACCGATCGTCCGCGACCGGCGGGGCCGCTGTTCCGGATGTCGGTGGTGGCCTCTATCGTCTGGGGGATGACAGAACAACTGATCATCAGCGCGCTCACCGTCGCCGACGTCGTCGAGGCGATCGGCCGGGCGCGACGGGAGGAACGCAGGATCACGGTGGTGGGCGGCGGCCACGGACCGTGGTCGCACGTCCCCGACGCGGGGATGCGCATCGAGCTGTCGGCGATCGACGGCATCGAGGTCGACGGGACGACCGTCCGCGTCGGCGGCGGGGCCACATGGGGAGCGGTGGCGGCGCGTCTCGGGGAGGAGGGGCTGGCCATCAGCTCTGGCGACACGGCATCCGTCGGCGTCGGCGGGCTCACGCTCGGCGGCGGCATCGGATGGATGACGCGGCTGTGGGGCCTCGCGGTCGACCAGCTCATCGGAGCGCAGGTCGTGACGGCATCCGGCGAGGTCGTCGAGACCTCTGCCACGGAGCATCCGGACCTGTTCTGGGCTCTGCGCGGCGGAGGCGGCAACTTCGGAGTCGTCACGCGATTCGACTTCGCCGCGCACCGGCTGCCGGCGATCGTGCACGGCGAGTACTCCGGCGCGTCCGATGCCGCGGCACTGCTGCGGAGCGTGCGCGAGGTGCTGCGCGATGCGCCGCGCGAGCTCACCGTGACGTACATGGATGTTCCGCCGATGGATCCCAGCGCACCGGCCGGAGCCCGTCTGACCGCGGTCTGGGCGGGAGCCGAGCAGGACGCGCTGCGCGGGGCGCTGGCACCGGTCGGTGCTCTCGACGGCGTCGAGGCAGCGATCACGACTCCGGCGTACCGCGACGTCCTCATGACGATGCCGGAGCCGGAGGACCCGGATCAGCGGCCGCCCGGGTTCATCGGCGGCAACGGTCTGTACGCCGAGCTCGACGACGATCTCATCGATCGGCTGGTCGCGTTCCGCGCGGCCCACCCGGCCTCGGTCGTGTTCCTGCGCTCGCTCGGCGGCGCCTACGGCGCGGTGCCTCAGGAGAGCACCCCGTTCCCCGCACGGCACGCCACCTGGTTCGTGATGGCGGGCGGGTTCGACATCCCCGGTCTCGTCGACGACGAGGCGCGCGCAGCCATCGCCGCCGACTGGGCCCTGATCGAGCAGGGGCGGCTCGCGGAGTACGGCAACTTCGCGGCCACCGAGCGGCCGGAGGCCGTGCCCGGCATGTTCACCGACGACGCCTACCGGCGGCTGTGTGCGGTGAAGGCGGAGTGGGACCCGCAGAACGTGTTCCGCCGCAACCACAACATCGTCTGAACAGAAGGACGGGCCCGGATGCACAGCATCCGGGCCCGTCCTCGAGAGCAGTGAGGATCAGTGCGTGTCCTCGGCCTCGATCTCGGTGCGGTCGCCCGACCACAGCGTGTGGAAGGTGCCGGGCTTGTCGACGCGCTTGTACGTGTGTGCGCCGAAGAAGTCGCGCTGACCCTGCACCAGGGCGGCGGGCAGACGGTCGGCGCGGATGCCGTCGTAGTAAGACAGCGACGAGGAGAACGCCGGGGCCGGGATGCCGGCCTGCGCAGCGGCCACGACGACGCGGCGCCATGCTGCCTGTGCGCGGGTGATCGCCTCGGCGAAGTACGGCGCCGTCATCAGCACCGGCAGGTCGGGGGCCTCGGCGTAGGCGTCCGCGATGCGGTTCAGGAACTGGGCGCGGATGATGCAGCCGGCGCGCCAGATCTTCGACACGGCGCCGAGGTCGATGGTCCAGTCGTACTCGGCGGCGCCGGCGCGGATCTCATCGAAGCCCTGGGAGTACGCGACGATCTTCGACGCGTACAGCGCCAGGCGCACGTCCTCGATGAACGCGTCGACGTCGGTGACGGCGAAGGTCTCGTCCGGTCCGGGAAGGGCGGAGGCAGTGGCGCGCTGCTCAGGGTGGCTGGACAGCGACCGGGCGAACGTCGCCTCGGCGATGCCCGAGACCGGAGTGCCCAGCGAGAGAGCGGTCTGCACGGTCCAGGCGCCGGTGCCCTTGGCGCCGGCCTGGTCGAGGATCACGTCGACCAGCGGCTTCCCGGTGGCGGCGTCCACCTGACGGAGCACCTCGGCGGTGATCTCGATCAGGTAGGACTCCAGCTCGCCCTTGTTCCACTCGGCGAAGATCTCGGCGATCTCGGCGGGGGACTTTCCCGTGCCGCGGCGGATCAGGTCGTAGGCCTCGGCGATCAGCTGCATGTCGGCGTACTCGATGCCGTTGTGCACCATCTTCACGAAGTGACCGGCGCCGTCGTGGCCGATGTGCGTGACGCAGGGCTCGCCCTCGGCGACGGCGGCGATGGAGCGCAGGATCGGGCCGAGAGTGACCCAGGACTCGTCCGAGCCGCCGGGCATGATCGAGGGGCCGTTGAGCGCACCCTCCTCGCCGCCGGAGATGCCGGCGCCCACGTAGTTGATGCCGGTCTCACGGACGGCCTTCTCGCGGCGGATCGTGTCGGGGAAGTAGGCGTTGCCGCCGTCGACGATGATGTCGCCGGGCTCGAAGACCTTGACCAGCTCGTCGATGACGGCATCGGTCGGTCCGCCGGCCTTGACCATGATGATCGCGGTGCGCGGCTTCTGCAGGGCGGCGGCGAACTCCTCGTAGGAGAACGCGGGGATGAATCCGGCCTCGGGATGCGCGGCGACCAGCTCGTCGGTCTTCGCGCGCGAGCGGTTCAGGACCGCCACGGTGTTGCCCTCGCGGCTGGCGAGGTTGCGGGCCAGGTTGGACCCCATGACGGCGAGTCCGACGACTCCGATGTTGGCTGCGGCTTCGGGCACGTGTGCGCTCCTCGATATCGCGGAAGGAAGAGCCTTCAGGATATCGCCGCGGGCGTCCGGCGGCCGGACGTGTGACGCGGACTCAGTCCTTGCGGTAGCCCGAGCGGCCCATCGAGAACAGTGCGCCGAAGGTGACGACGGTGGCGCCGACGGCCATCAGGCCGATCAGCCAGGCGATCGCGTGGGACCAGAAGGCGGCGTCGAACATGCGAAGGGCTCCGTTCAGCGGGACGTGAGTTTCCAGCGTATCGGGTCTTCGGGTACGATGGAGGAGTTCCTCGGCGAGGGATGCCTTGCGCGTGCGCAGCATCCGTGATCGACGCGGCGATGTGGGCTCTGCGGTCGTGGCGACCGGGTGGGTTTCGCTTTCCCGTGTCTGTGCCGAGAGATCGACCACCAGACCATCGCGCGGCGCTGACCGCGTGTTTTGAAGGAGAACCTCATGTCCGAAGAGAACACGGTCCACGCCGAGCTCCGCTCGAGCTTCGGCAAGGGCTTCGCCCGCCGCCTCCGCGCCGCCGGCAAGATCCCCGCCGTCATCTACGGCCACGGCACCGAGCCCGTGCACGTCGCGCTGCCCGGCCACCAGGTCAGCCTGATCATCCGCCGCGCGAACGCCGTGCTCGACCTCGACATCGAGGGCAAGGGCCAGCTCGCCCTGGTGAAGGACGTCCAGAAGGACCCGGTGCACCAGATCATCGAGCACATCGACCTGCTCGTCGTGAAGAAGGGTGAGAAGGTCACCGTCGAGGTTCCGATCGTCGTCACCGGTGAGTCCTTCTCGGGCACCATCGTGACCGTCGACGTCGCGACCATCACGCTCGAGGTCGAGGCCACCCACATCCCCGAGCACGTCGAGGTCAGCGTCGAGGGCCTGCAGGAGGGCGCGCACATCACCGCCGGCGACGTCACCCTGCCCAAGGGCGCTTCGCTGGTCGGCGACGCCGAGCTGCTGCTCGTCGGCATCTCCGTCCCGGCCGCTGAGGTCGCCGAGGAGAACGAGGCCGAGGAGGCCGCTGAGGCCGAGGCCGCTCCGGCCGAGGAGGCCGCCGCGGAGTGATCCGCGCGTGAATTCGACGGAGGGGACGCGAGCATCGGTTCGCGTCCCCTCCGGCGTATCACCGACACTGTCTGCTGAGAGAGGACGACCATGGCATCCACCTGGCTGGTGATCGGCCTGGGCAACCCGGGCCCGCGCTACGAGGCGACCCGGCACAACATCGGGCAGATGGTCGTCGACGAGCTCGCCGAGCGTCGCGGCGAGCGATTCCGCGAGCACAAGGCGGGCGCGCGTGTCGTGGAGACCTGGCTGCGCCCCGGCGGCGACAAGCTGGTGCTGGCCAAGCTCAACTCGTTCATGAACGTCTCCGGCGGGCCCGCGGCCGGACTCGCGAAGTTCTACTCCGTCGACCCCGAGCACGTCATCGTCGTGCACGACGAGCTGGACATCCCGTTCGACACTCTCAAGCTCAAGACCGGCGGCGGGCACGGCGGACACAACGGCGTCCGCGACATCGCCAAGGCACTCGGAACCCCGGAGTTCCCGCGCGTGCGCGTGGGCATCGGCCGCCCGCCCGGCCGGCAGGATCCCGCGGACTGGGTGCTCGCACCGTTCGGCACGACGGAGCGCAAGACGCTGCCGATCCATATCTCGGATGCCGCGGATGCCGTCGAGCTCCTGGTATCGGACGGCCTGGTCGCCGCACAGCAGAAGCACCACGCACCGCGCTGAACGGGTGCAGGACGCTTGTCGTCAGAACGCCGTCATTGTGCTGGCGGCGCCGAATCCGGCCCCGATGCCTGCAGCCAGGAAGAAGACCACCGGACCGACTGCGGCGAGGACGAGGCCGGTGATGCCGAGCCCGCGCCCACGGCGCTTCGCCGCCGCGGCGATGCCGAGGACGATGGCCGTGATGCCGACGGCAGTGCCGACCCAGAACGCGATCTCCGTCCACAGCACCTGCGTGCGTGCGGGGGCGAGTGCGGCGAGGTCGTCGTAGTTCCCGGAGGTGTTCATGAAGAACTCCGGCGCCGCCGAGCCGATCTGCGCACCGAACACGGCGCCGATGATCGGGATCAGGATGAGAGCGATCAGACCGAGCGCCAGCGACACAGCGCCGAGCCCCGGCGATCCCTTGGCGGGTGCCTGCGGCGGCGTGTATCCGCCGATGGGCGTCTGGTAGCCGCCCACGGGCACGGCGTAGGCGCCCGGCGGGGGTGCATAGCCGGGTTGCGCCTGGGGTGCGGGTTGCGCCTGGGGTGCGGGAGGCGCCTGCGGCACAGGAGGAGCTGGTGTCTGACCCGACCCGGGGTAGGCGGGCGGCTGCGGCGGGAAGGGATCGGTCACGCCCCTAATCCTAGGCGTGACCGATCCTGATGCTCAGCCTTCCGCGGCCGCAGACAGGGCCGTGCGCGCGGCGCGCCGCCAGTCCCGCGCGATTCTGCCTGCAGCGGTGTCCAGCTCGGCGACCACGACCGATTCGCTGCCGTCGCCGCGGACGGCCCACCGGCCGTCCGGCGCGACGACTCCCGACGGCGAGGTCTCGTCGCCGGCGCCCGCCGCGTACGCGACCCAGTACGAGTTCGTCGCGGCGTGCCCGGCCGCCTCGACGGCGAAGACGCCCGGTGCCTGCGAGAGCCCGGTCGTGGCGACCAGGACGCAGTCGACGCCGGCCTGCTCGTAGCCGGCGAACAGCTCAGGGTAGTGGCTCTCCATCCCCAGCGTGCACCCGAAGCGCACCCCCGCGACGTCGAAGACCACAGGGCGGGTCCCGGCGCGGTACAGGTGGGACGCCTTGGTGTGCGACAGCATCCGCTCTTCGTAGCAGTCGACGAGCACACCCTCGTCGGAGAACACGAACAGGGCGTTGGCAGGTCGGTCGTCGTCCTCGGATAAGCGGATGCCGCCGACGACGGCCCAGATCCGGTGCTCGGCCGCTGCGGCGGATGCGGCGGACAGCTGCTCAGCGACCACCGCGCGATCGACCGCGCTCCAGTCGGCGTCGTGGTCGTCGACGCCGACGGACATGCCGCGTCGAGTCGGCGACGTGAGAGCCCCCTCCGGGAAGAGGACGAGGGCGGCGCCCGCCGACGCCGCGGCCGCGATCAGTCGGCGCACGCGCCCACCGGCGGCGCGCAGCTGCTCCGCAGAGCGCGGGTCGTCATCGAGTGCGGTCTGCGCCACGGCGACAGTGATCCGCCGCCCTGCAGGGTCATCAGGGCCGACCAGACTGCGGCGTGCCGCCGCATAGGACTCCCCGGTGCGGGCCGAGCGCTCCCTGACCCGTCGCTTGAGATTGCTGTTCTTCGTCATCACGAACCTCCGCGTCGAGGACCTGCGCATCCCAGCTGCGGGTTCCCGACGGAATGAGGAACGTGAGCGGCTCGAGCGCAGAAGACCCTTTGCCCCCATGGCCGCCGGCGCTGGGAGCCGACTGCGGAGGTTCGGCGGGAGCCCCGCCAGTCAGGAAGCTATCACGCAGCTCCGACAGAGCGACGAGGCGCGCAGCGTGTCACACGCGGCGGAGCAGGCCGACCCTGTCGTACACATCGCGCAGCGTGGCATCCGCCACCTCGTCGGCCCGGGCGGCGTTCGCCGCGAGGATGCGGTCGAGCTCAGCGGGGTCGTCGAGCAGCTCGAGCACGCGCTCACGCACAGGGCCGAACTCGTTCACCACGACCTCGGCGAGACCCTTCTTGAAGTCGCCGTAGCCGCGGCCCGCGTACTCGTCCTCGATCGACTCCATCTGGCGGCCGGTGAGGGCCGCGTAGATGGTGAGCAGGTTCGACACACCGGGCTTGTTCTCGCGGTCGTAGCGCACCGATCCCTCGGCGTCGGTGACGGCGCGCATGATCTTCTTCGCCGACTTGGCCGGGTCGTCCAGCAGCCACAGCACGCCGGCGTCGCTCTCGGCCGACTTCGACATCTTGGAGGTCGGATTCTGCAGGTCGTAGATGCGCGCGGTGTCCTTCTGGATGACCGCCTTCGGCACCGTGAACGTCTTGCCGAAGCGCTTGTTGAAACGCTCCGCGAGGTCGCGGGTGAGTTCGACGTGCTGCTTCTGGTCGTCGCCGACCGGCACCAGCTCGCTCTGGTAGAGCAGGATGTCCGCTGCCATCAGCACCGGGTAGGTGAACAGCCCGACCGAGGTCGAGTCAGCGCCGTAGCGGGCCGACTTGTCCTTGAACTGCGTCATCCGGCCGGCCTCGCCGAAGCCGGTGATCGTGGAGAGAATCCACGCGAGCTCGGCGTGCGCGCGCACGTGCGACTGCACGTACAGCGTGGACTTCGAGGGCTCGATGCCGGCTGCGATGTACTGCGCAGCGGTGCGGCGCGTCTTCTCGCGCAGCTCGGCCGGATCCTGCGGCACGGTGATCGCGTGCAGGTCGACGACCGAGAAGAACGCGTCGTACGAGCTCTGCATGTCGCGCCACTGCAGGAGCGCCCCGATGTAGTTGCCGGCCTGGAGGGAGTCGGCGGAGGGCTGCATTCCTGAGTAGAGGCGAGGTTTGGTCACGCTGTCAATCCTATGGGGCGGATGCTGCGACCCCGAGCCGTCGCCGACGGCGGTGCACTCACACCGAGGCTGCGACCCGCGCCTGATCGGCTGTGCGCAGGAGCGTCGCGTAGACCGCCACGGCGAGCGTCGTCGCGACGTACAGCACCACCGCCTGCAGGGCGTACGCCGGGTAGTGCAGGATCCACGGCGACTGCGTCGGATCCGTGGCATGCGCGGGGTTGTCCTCGATGTAGGGGACGATCACGCCGACACCGTAGCCGACGGTCTGTCCGAGCGCATAGACGGCGATCCCGGCGATCAGGGCTGCTGCGGCCCGACCCGTCCGCGTCCGCCACACCTCTGCCGCGGTTCGCATGCTGGTCCGCCGAGCCCACCGAGCGGAGCCTGGTGCGGCGACGGAGGACAGCACCGGAGCGACGATGAACGCCGCCGTCACAAGCACGAGCAGCAGCCCCGTGCCGAGAAGCAGGAGCTGTTCGCTGCCGGCCCGGCTGCGCATCAGCTGCGGGACGAGCAGCAGCGCGAGCAGGGGGATGCAGGCGAACAGACAGACGAGCCAGGTGCGCAGCAGGATGTGGAGCTTCATGCGACCCACGATGGTTCCTCCGCCCGGCGACGACCACCGGGGCACCCGTCGAGTGCGGTAGGGAAAACCCTCGTCGTGCTGACGTCCGCGCCCCGATTCCCGATCCGATCAGTACGTGTAGTCCACGACGACGGGGGAGTGGTCGCTCCAGCGCTCCGCGTAGGTGGCGGCGCGTGCGACGCGGTAGTTCGTCGCCCGCGCAGCGAGGGCCGGGGTGGCCAGGTGGTAATCGATCCGCCAGCCCGAGTCGTTGTCGAATGCCTGGCCGCGCATGGTCCACCACGTGTACGGGCCGTCCACGTCGCCGTGCGTCGCGCGGCCGACGTCGATCCAGCCGAGGCCCGTGCCGCTGCCTTCGGACACATAGGGGCGCGTGTCGCTGAGCTGTCCGACCATGCCACGGCCGATGCCCTCCTGGCCTGCCACGGGCTCGCCCGCGGCACCCAGGAAGCGGTCGAAGTAGGCGCGCTCGCGCGCGAGGTAACCCGACTTCTTGACGTTGCCCTTCCAGTTCAGGATGTCGAGCGGGCGGTGCCCGACGTTGAGGTCGCCGGTGACGAGCGCGAGGGCGCCGTCGGCGCCGAGCTGCGACATCCGCTGCTCCATCGCGTCGAGGAACTTCCACTTCTCGACCTGCTTGGGGGAGTCGGCCTCGCCGGAGTGCACATAGGCGCTGACGACGGTGAGCGGCAGACCGCCGAGGTCGAAGTCGGCCTCGAGCCATCGACCTGCGGAGTCGAAGTCGTCAGCTCCCAGCGCGGTGCGCGAGGCGATCGCGGGCTCCCTGCTCACGACGGCGACGCCGGCGCGCCCTTTCGCCGTGGCCTCGTCGTGCACGATCGACCAGCCGGGGAACGCGGCCTCGATGTGCTCGTCCTGCGCGCGCACCTCCTGGACGGTGAGGATGTCGATGCCGGCGTCGTCGAGCCAGCCGTGCATCCCGTTGCGGACGGCGGCACGGATGCCGTTGACATTGACCGAGGCGATACGCAGATGTGGCATCCATCCAGCCTATCGACGGGTACGGACATCCCCATCTGGTGCGCCGGTGCCCTCCCGTCGCGGGGCGGGGGAGAGCAGTCCCTTCTTCGGTGCGGGCGCAGGCGGCGCCGCTGCCTCGACCTGCTTGAGCTCCTCCTGCGCGTCGTGCAGCGCACGGTCTGCAGCCCAGCGCCGGAACCAGGGTGCGCTCGCCCGTTCTTCGACCGCGGTGCGCAGTCGCACCTGCGCGGCCAGCAGCAGCGCCTGATGCTCCTTAGCGAGCCGCTCGGCCTCGGTCTGCGGGATCAGCGCGACGTGGTTGTCGTGTGCGCCCACCGCGATCCAGGAGGCCGCGACCAGCAGCACGATGCCGATCAGGCGGAACCACAGCAGCAGCACGATGAAGAAGATGAACGTGATCAGCAGCGTGTTCGTCGGCGTGTACCCCAGGAACAGGCCGAAGCCCAGCTGCAGCACAGTCGTGGCCGCAGCACCCAGGAACGCACCGGGGAGGATGCGTCGCCAGGTGAGTTTCGTGCCGGTGAGGAAGCGGAACAGACCCGCCATCAGCGCGGTGTTCACCGCGTAGAGCACGGCGACGGTGAGCAGCCAGACCGCCAGCTTGAACAGCGCGGAGGAGCTGCTCATGCCGATCAGGCCGAAGAGGAAATCGAGCGAGACGGTGCCGGCAGTGCCGAGCGCGGTGCCGATCAGCAGACCGGCGCCGAACGTGATCGCCGCCAGGAAGTCGAGGGATTTCAGCAGGAAGTAGTTGCGCCGATCCGGCGGGATCCCGAACACGCCGCGCACAGCGCGACGCGCGAACGAGATCGCCCCGATCGCCGTCCAGATCAGGGTGCCGAGGGCGATCGCACCGGTGATGCTCAGGGTGCCGGCGGAGTTGGCGGCGATCTGCTTCACGTCTTCGGCACTGGCGAGGCCGTTGTCGCTGATCAGGTTCGGGACGTAGTGGTTGATGATCCCGATGAGATCGTTGATGGCGTCCTGGTCGTTGCCGAGCCAGAGCCCCGCGAGAGCGAAGGCGACGTACACGGCCGCGAAGGTCGCGAACAGGGTCTGGTAGCTGATGCCTGCCGCGAGCAGGAAGCCCTCGTGCTGCAGGAAGTTGCGCCAGACCCGCACGGGGAACCACGCCAGTGTGCGTTGGGTGATCTCCGTGGCGCGGGAGATCGGCTCGTCGAACCGCTCGCGCAGGCTCTCCTGGGTGGCCTCCCAGCGCTCGCGCAGATGCTGCTCCTCGCGAACCGCCCGCGCCGCAGCGCCGCGTCGTGCGCGGGCGCTGGGCGCGGGCGTGTTCGAGGACTCCGAGTCGGTCACGATCTCAGAGTAGCGAGCGGTTCAGCGTCCGCCGCGCAGCACAGCCTGCTTGACCTCGGCGATGGCCTTGGTGACCTCGATGCCGCGGGGGCATGCCTCGGTGCAGTTGAAGGTGGTGCGGCAGCGCCACACGCCCTCCTTGTCGTTGAGGATGTCGAGGCGCACGTCCGCGTTGTCGTCGCGCGAGTCGAAGATGAAGCGGTGCGCGTTCACGATCGCGGCCGGACCGAAGTACTGGCCGTCGGTCCAGAACACCGGGCACGAGGAGGTGCACGCGGCGCACAGGATGCACTTGGTGGTGTCGTCGAAGATCGCGCGATCGGTGATCGACTGGATGCGCTCCTTGCCCTTCTCGGGGGTGGAGTTCGCGACCAGGAACGGCTGCACCTCGCGGTAGGAGGCGAAGAACGGCTCCATGTCGACGATCAGGTCCTTCTCGAGCGGCAGACCCTTGATCGCCTCGACGTAGATCGGCTTCGAGATGTCGAGGTCCTTGATCAGCGTCTTGCAGGCCAGGCGATTGCGACCGTTGATGCGCATCGCATCGGAGCCGCAGATGCCGTGCGCGCAGGAGCGGCGGAAGCTCAGCGAGCCGTCCACCTCCCACTTGATCTTGTGCAGGGCGTCCAGCACGCGGTCGGTCGCGTACAGCTCGACGTCGTAGTCCACCCAGTGCGGCTCGGCGTCCTTCTCGGGGTCGAAGCGGCGGACGATGAAGGTGACCAGGAACGACTGCACACCACTGTCTGCTGCCGCGTCCACGGCCTCGGCCGCGGCGTCGACCTCGGGTGCCACGAGAGCGTCGGACATCAGTACTTCCTCTCCATCGGCGGGTACCGCAACTCGCCGTCCTCGTTCTTGGTGAAGACGACGGGCTTCCAGTCCAGCTTGATGTGGTCGGCCGGAGTCGACGAGTGCGGGTCGCCGGTCAGGTAGGCCATCGTGTGCTTCATGTAGTTCTCGTCGTCGCGCTTCGGGAAGTCGTCGCGCATGTGGCCGCCACGGCTCTCCTCGCGGTTCTGCGCGGCGTAGACGACGACCTCGGCGATGTCGAGCAGGAAGCCCAGCTCGACGGCCTCGAGCAGGTCGGTGTTGAACCGGTTGCCCTTGTCGTCGACGTGCACGTTCTTGTAGCGCTCGCGCAGCTCCTTGATGACCCCGAGGACGTGCTCGAGCGACTCGTGGGTGCGGAACACCTGGGCGCCCTTGTCCATCTCGTCCTGCAGCTTCTTGCGCAGCACGGCGATGCGCTCGGTGCCGGCGTTGTTGCGCAGGCCCTCGATCATGTCGCGCACGCCGTCGACCGCGTCATCCGGCAGCGGGGTGAACTCGGCCGTCTTGACGTACTCGACCGCGTTGCGACCGGCGCGCTTGCCGAACACGTTGATGTCCAGCAGCGAGTTGGTGCCGAGGCGGTTCGATCCGTGCACCGACACGCAGGCGCACTCGCCGGCGGCGTACAGGCCGGGGACCGTCTCGGTGTTGCTCTGCAGCACCTCGGCGTTGTTGTTGGTCGGGATGCCGCCCATCGCGTAGTGCGCGGTCGGCATGACCGGCACCGGCTCGACGACCGGGTCGACGCCCAGGTAGGTGCGCGCGAACTCGGTGATGTCGGGGAGCTTCGTCTCGAGGACCTCGGCGCCCAGGTGCGTGCAGTCCAGCAGCACGTAGTCCTTGTGCGGGCCGGCGCCGCGGCCCTCCGCGACCTCCTGCACCATGCTTCGGGCGACGATGTCGCGCGGGGCGAGGTCCTTGATGGTGGGGGCGTAGCGCTCCATGAAGCGCTCGCCCGAGGCGTTGCGCAGGATCGCGCCCTCACCGCGGGCGCCCTCGGTGAGGAGGATGCCGAGTCCGGCGAGTCCCGTCGGGTGGAACTGGAAGAACTCGAGGTCCTCCAGCGGCAGACCCTTGCGCCACACGATGCCGACGCCGTCACCGGTGAGGGTGTGCGCGTTCGAGGTGGTCTTGAAGATCTTGCCGAAGCCGCCGGTCGCGAAGATCACGGCCTTGGACTGGAACACGTGCAGCTCGCCGGTGGAGAGGTCGTACGCGACGACGCCGGCGATCTGCGTCTTGCCCTCGGCGTCCTTCACGGTGACGAGGTCGAGCACGTAGAACTCGTTGAAGAAGTTGATGCCGAGCTTGACGCAGTTCTGGAACAGCGTCTGCAGGATCATGTGGCCGGTGCGGTCGGCGGCGTAGCAGGCGCGGCGCACCGGCGACTTGCCGTGCTCGCGCGTGTGCCCGCCGAAGCGCCGCTGGTCGATCTTGCCCTCAGGGGTGCGGTTGAACGGCAGTCCCATGTTCTCGAGGTCGATGACGGCGTCGATCGCCTCCTTGGCGAGGATCTCGGCCGCATCCTGGTCGACCAGGTAGTCACCGCCCTTGACGGTGTCGTAGGTGTGCCACTCCCAGTTGTCGTCCTCGACGTTGGCGAGCGCCGCCGCCATGCCGCCCTGCGCCGCACCGGTGTGCGAGCGGGTCGGATACAGCTTGGAGATGACGGCGGTCTTCGCACCGGGGCCGGCCTCGATGGCCGCCCGCATCCCGGCGCCGCCGGCGCCCACGATGACGATGTCGAACTGGTGGTAGTGCACGCCGTCGCGGACGACGGAATCCTGGGTCTGCGAAGTCACTCGTATGCCTATCTCTTTACTTGCCGACTGCCTGGCAGGTCTCCCACATCACGCCGTCCTGGAGGACGCCGTTGCAGGGGTCGAAAGTGAACACCACGAGGGTGCCCAGCACGATCAGCAGGGCGGCGGCGAGGCCGATCGCCCAGACGAGCGCCTTGCGAGCGCCCTCGTGCGTGACGTAGTCGTTGACGATCGTGCGCATGCCGTTGCCGCCGTGGATCAGGGCGAGCCACAGCATCAGCACGTCCCACCACTGCCAGAACGGCGTGGCGTACTTGCCGGCGACGAAGCCGAAGTCGACGCCGTGGATACCCTCGCCGACCATGAGGTTGACGAACAGGTGGCCGAAGATCAGCACGATCAGCACGACACCGGAGAGGCGCATGAACAGCCATGCCCACTTCTCGATGTTGAAGCCGCGGCGGGTGCGGGCCGGAGCGGGAGCGACGGTGGTGGTCATCAGTTGCCTCCGAACGCGAGCATGAGGTGCCGCGGGATGAAGCCGGCCATCAGCACGACCCAGACGCCGAGCACGCCCCAGAACATCTGGCGCTGGTAGCGCGCGCCCTTCGACCAGAAGTCGATGAGGATGATGCGGAGGCCGTTCATGGCGTGGAACACGATGCCCGCCACGAGAACGACCTCGCCGACCGCCATCACCGGGTTCTTGTAGGTGCCGATCACCGCGTCGTACGCCTCGGGCGAGACGCGGATCAGGGACGTGTCGAGCACGTGCACCAGAAGGAAGAAGAAGATGGCGACTCCGGTGATCCGGTGAAGCACCCAGGACCACATGCCTTCGCGGCCCCGATAGAGGGTGCCGCGGGGGGTCTTGGATGTCGTCTCCGAAATCGACGGTGTCAAGCGAGTGCTTGCGGACACGTTCGTCCTCCCTGATCGATCCTGATCGATGTGACTCGGGGCGCGCCACAGCGGGCACGCGTGATCGGCTCCATCCTATTCCTGTTCGTTCGCTGGGAGCGAGCAAGGCACACCTAACTATCTTGATGTCAAGATTTCTCGGCGCCGGTACCCTGAAGGCATGAGAGAGCCCATCGAGGACTTCTACGCGGTCATCCCCGCCGGCGGCATCGGCAGCAGGCTGTGGCCGCTGTCCAGGGCGGATGCCCCGAAGTTCCTGCACGACCTGACCGGATCGGGGCACTCGCTGCTGCGCGACACCTGGGACCGTCTCGAGCCTCTGGCCGGTGCGGATCGCATCGCCGTCGTCACCGGGCGGGCGCACCGCGCCGCCGTCGAGGAGCAGCTCCCCGGCATCCCCGACCACAACGTCTTCCTGGAGTCCGAGCCACGGGAGTCCGCCGCGGCCATCGGTCTGGCGGCCGCCATCCTGCATCGCCGGAACCCCGATGTGATCATCGGCTCGTTCAGTGCGGATCACGTGATCCGCGGGTCGCGGGTGTTCGAGTTCGCCGTTCGGGATGCCGTCGAGGTCGCACGAGAGGGCTACATCTGCACGATCGGCATCTCGCCGACCGAGCCCGCCGTCGGCTTCGGCTACATCAAGCGCGGCACGGAGCTGCTCGTGGAGGGTGCCCGCGAGGCCGCGCTGGTCGAGCGCTTCGTGGAGAAGCCCGACCTCGAGACGGCAAAGGGCTATCTCGCGGAGCGCACCTACCTGTGGAACGCCGGCATGTTCATCGCCAAGGCGAGCGTGCTGCTCGACGAGCTCGCCCAGAACGAGCCCGAGCTGCACGCCGGCCTGCGCGAGCTCGCCGAGGCCTGGGACGACCGAGAGCTGCGCGGGCCGGCGGTGGACCGCATCTGGCCGCGACTGAAGAAGATCGCGATCGACTACGCGGTCGCCGAACCCGCTGCCGAACGCGGCCGTCTCGCGGTGGTCCCCGGTCACTTCGACTGGGACGACGTGGGCGACTTCGCCTCGCTCACCAAGCTCATCACCAACGGTCGCAAGAACGACCTGGCGGTGCTGGGGCCGAAGGCCCGTGTGCTCAGCGACGCCGCCAGCGGCATCCTGGTCAGCCAGACGACACGCGTGATCAGCCTGGTCGGCGTGAAGGACATCGTCGTCGTGGACACCCCGGACGCACTGCTGGTCACGACCGTCGAGCACGCCCAGCGTGTGAAGGGCGTCGTCGAATCGCTGAAGCTGACCGGTCGCGGCGACGTCCTCTAGTGCGGCGCGCCCAACGGATGCGGGCGCGCATCATCTCAGCTTTGTAACCTTTCGCCACCCGATACCGTGGTGTGTTCGAAACAGTAGGTAACTTTGATCGATCCGCGATGGGCGCGGATCTTTCCCGGGAGGCTCGAGTGACCATCTCCACCACCAAGAAGCTCATCGGCGCTACCCTCGCCGCGGGCGTCGTCTTCGCACTCGCCGGCTGCGGCCAGGCACCCACCGACGCCGGCAGTGGCGACGGCGCGAAGAAGAGCGACTTCGTCCCCTGCATCGTCTCCGACGCCGGCGGCTTCGACGACAAGTCCTTCAACCAGCTCTCCTACGAGGGTGCGCTGAAGGCCGCCGACGAGCTCGGTGTCAAGCTCAAGAAGGCCGAGTCGAACGCCGAGACCGAGTACGCGCCGAACATCGACAACATGGTCTCGGCCGGCTGCAACGCGATCGTCTCTGTGGGCTTCGCCCTGTCCAAGGCCACTGTCGACGCCGCCAACGCCAACGCCGACATCGACTTCATCCTCGTCGACGACGCCGCCGACAACGACTTCGACGGCAAGAAGGACGCCGAGAACGTCAAGCCGCTGCTGTACGACACCGCACAGGCCGCCTTCCAGGCCGGCTACCTCGCCGCGGGCTATTCGAAGGCCGGTAAGGTCGGCACCTTCGGCGGCCAGGAGTTCCCGACCGTGACGATCTTCATGGACGGCTTCAAGCAGGGCGTCGACTACTACAACAAGGAGAACGGCACCAAGGTCGCCGTGGTCGGCTGGGACGGCAAGACCGGCTCCTTCACCGGTGGCTTCGAGGCCAACCAGGGCGCCAAGACCGTCGCGAAGAACATCATCGACCAGGGCGTCGACGTGCTCCTCCCCGTCGGCGGCCCGATCTACCAGTCGGCGCTGCAGGCGATCAACGAGTCCGGCCGCGACATCGCGCTGATCGGCGCGGACGCCGACCTGTTCGTGACCGACCCCACCACCAAGGACGTCGTGCTCACGTCGATCCTCAAGGCGATGGACCTGTCGACCTACCAGGCCGTGATGTCGAGCGCCGACGGCAAGTTCGACCCCGAGGCCTACGTCGGCACGCTCGAGAACAAGGGCGTCGGCATCGCCCCGCTGCACAACTTCGAGAGCAAGGTCGACCCGGCCCTGGTCAAGAAGGTCGAGCAGATCAAGCAGGACATCATCGACGGCAAGATCACCGTCACGTCCTACCTCAGCAAGTAAGAGGACCCCGCACACGGGGAGGCCGGCTCGCACCGGCCTCCCCGCTGTCGTCTGCCCGGGTGATCCCTGGGCGCGACGGCAGGTGATGAATAGGATCGGACACATGAAGCTCGAACTGCGCGGCATCACGAAGAGGTTCGGCGCGCTGACAGCCAACGACCATATCGATCTCACCGTCGAACCCGGCGAGATCCACTGCCTGCTCGGAGAGAACGGCGCCGGAAAGTCGACGCTGATGAACGTGCTCTACGGCCTGTACCAGGCCGATGAGGGGCAGATCCTCATCGACGATGAGGTGCAGCAGTTCGCAGGCCCCGGCGACGCCATGAAGGCGGGCATCGGCATGGTGCACCAGCACTTCATGCTGGTGCCGGTGTTCACCGTCGCCGAGAACGTCATGCTCGGTCACGAGCAGACGCGCTTCGGCGGGCGCCTCGACCTGGCCGCGGCGCGCAAGCGCGTGCGGGAGATCTCCGATCGGTTCGGCTTCGACGTCGACCCGGACGCGATCGTCGAGGATCTCCCCGTCGGCGTGCAGCAGCGGGTCGAGATCATCAAGGCTCTGTCGAGGGACGCGCACATCCTCGTCTTCGACGAGCCGACGGCCGTGCTCACCCCGCAGGAGACCGACGAGCTCATGGCGACGATGCGCCAGCTCAAGGAGCAGGGCACCGCGATCGTCTTCATCACCCACAAGCTGCGCGAGGTGCGCGAGGTCGCGGACCGCATCACCGTCATCCGGCTCGGAAAGGTCGTCGGCGAGGCCTCGCCCACCGCCTCCAATGCCGAGCTCGCCTCGCTGATGGTCGGTCGCGCCGTCGAGCTGACCGTGCACAAGGACGCACCGCAGCTGCGTGACAACGCGCTGATCGTCGAGGGACTCACGGTGCGGGATGCCACCGGCACCGTGCTCGTCGACGACGCATCGTTCGAGGTGCACGGCGGCGAGGTGCTCGCGATCGCCGGCGTGCAGGGCAACGGCCAGACCGAGCTCACCGAGGCACTGGTGGGCCTGCAGGATCACGTCCGCGGCAGCATCCGTCTCCAGGGCGAGGAGCTGGTGGGCCGCAGCGTGCGCCAGATCCTCGACGCCGGTGTCGGCTTCGTGCCCGAGGACCGCGGTGTGGACGGGCTCGTCAAGGAGTTCTCGATCGCGGAGAACCTCATGCTGGACCGCTCGTCGGGCGCCCCCTTCGTCAAGGGCGGAGCCCTGCAGCTCGGCGCCCTCGACGCCTTCGCCCGGGAGAAGATCACCGAGTTCGACATCCGCACACAGGGGCCGGCGCAGCCCGCAGGACGACTGTCCGGCGGAAACCAGCAGAAGGTCGTGCTCGCACGCGAGCTGAGTCGCGACCTGTCCCTGTTCGTCGCCGCCCAGCCCACCCGCGGCGTGGACGTCGGATCCATCGAGTTCATCCACAAGCGCATCATCGAGACGCGCGACGCGGGCGTGCCGGTGATCGTCATCTCGACCGAACTCGACGAGGTCGCCGCTCTGGCCGACCGGATCCTGGTGATGTACCGCGGCCGGATCGTGGGCATCGTGCCCGGTGACACTCCCCGTGAAGAACTCGGCCTGATGATGGCAGGCGCCGTCAATGAAGGAGCCAGCGCATGACCGCCGCGCAGACCCTGCAGCCGGAGACCACCGCGGCCGCCCCGAAGCCCTCCAAATGGCACGAGGCCTGGCAGCGCGTCGTCACAGGCAATGCGATCATCTCGGTGCTCGCCGTCGTCGCCGCAGTCGTGGTGGGGTCGATCCTCATCGCGATCACCGATCCCGACGTGCAGGAGGCGGCGTCCTACTTCTTCGCGCGGCCGATGGACACGATCGCGGCCGTCTGGGAGTCTGTCGCCGGCGCCTACGCCGCGATGTTCCGCGGCGCGGTGTACAACTTCAACGCCGACTCGTTCGCGATCGGCATCCGCCCGCTCACCGAGACGCTGAAGTTCGCCACCCCGCTGATCGCAGCGGGCCTCGGCGTCGGCCTGGCCTTCCGCGCGGGCCTTTTCAACATCGGTGGCCAGGGCCAGATGCTGATGTCCGCCGCCGCGGCCGGCTACGTCGCGACGGCGATGGACATGCCCTTCCCGCTGCACATGCTGGCGGCGATCGTCGCCGGTGTCGCGGCCGGTGCGGTCTGGGCGGGCATCGCCGGCTTCCTCAAGGCGCGCACCGGCGCGCATGAGGTCATCGTGACGATCATGCTCAACCACATCGCCGTGTACCTGCTGGCGTGGATGCTGGCGACGCAGGGCGTGCTGCAGCAGCCGGGCTCGAGCAACCCCAAGACCGCTCCGATGGCCGAGACCGCCGTGCTGCCGCCCCTGCTGGGGCCGTCGTACAAGCTGCACCTCGGCTTCATCCTGGCCCTGATCGCCGTGGCGGTCACGTGGTGGCTGCTGGAGCGCTCCAGCCTCGGGTACCGGTTCCGCGCCGTGGGCGAGAACCCTGCCGCAGCGCGCACGGCGGGCATCTCGGTGGGCCGGATGTACTTCCTCGTGATGCTGATCGCCGGTGGCCTGGTCGGCCTCGCCGGCGTCAGCCAGGTGCTCGGCACCGAGACCGGCGGGTTCGCCGGCGGCATCGACGCGGGCATCGGCTTCGACGCCATCACCGTCGCGCTGCTCGGTCGCTCGCGACCGCTCGGCATTCTCTGGGCCGGCATCCTGTTCGGCGGATTCAAGACCGGCGGATTCACGATGCAGGTGTCCGAAGGCATCCCGATCGAGATCGTGCTGGTCGTGCAGTCCCTGATCGTGCTGTTCATCGCGGCTCCGCCGCTGGTGCGCGCCATGTTCGGCCTGCCCCAGCCCGGAAAGCCGACCCGCAAGCAACGTCGCATCGCTAAGAAGGAGGTGGCGGCATGAGCACCACGATCGAAGCTCCCGAGATCGGCGCACCTCGCACCGTCACCGTCGTCTCCTGGAAGACGCCGATCATCTTCATCGTGATGACGGCGCTGTTCGCACTGCTTCCGCTGCTCGCCCCGCGTGAGGGCGACAGCACCTTCCGCTTCGGCTCCGGCAGCGATGCCATCGCCATTCCTGACCTTGTGGTCCCGGCCACGGCCACGGCCTGGGTGTGCGCCCTGATCATGGCCGCAGTATCGGTCGTCGCCGTGCTGCTGGCGTCCCGCCGCCGCTCGGTGCCGATGTGGCTCACCGCGATCTACGTGCTCGTGCTGATCTTCGGGTTCCTGGCATGGGCGGCGGCCGGCAGCGGCAGCGTTCCGATGGTCGGCCTGCTCAGCGGCGCGCTCGCGCTGGCGACTCCGCTGATCTTCGGCGCCCTGGGCGGCGTGATCGGCGAGCGCGCCGGCGTCGTGAACATCGCGATCGAGGCGCAGCTGCTCGCCGGTGCGTTCTGCGCCGCGATCGTCGGCTCGATCACCGGTACGCCCTGGGCGGGTCTGGTGGCGGCCATGGCGGCAGGCCTGCTTGTCGCGCTGGTGCTCGGCGTCTTCGCCATCACGTACTACGTCGATCAGGTGATCGTCGGTGTCGTGCTGAACGTGCTGGTGGTCGGCATCACCACGTTCCTGTTCCGGCAGGTGCTGGCCCCGAACCAGGCCACGATGAACACGGTCACGCCGTTCAAGGCCATCGCGATCCCCGGGCTCAGCGAGATCCCCGTGATCGGACCGATCCTGTTCCGGCAGACGGTCGTCGTGTACCTGATGTACATCGTCGTCTTCGCGGTGTGGTTCGGCATGTACCGCACCCGCTGGGGCCTGCGTATGCGCGCGGTCGGAGAGCACCCGCAGGCCGCGGACACGGTGGGCATCAACGTCGCACGCACCCGCTACATGAACGTGCTGATCGCCGGGGCGATCGCCGGGATGGGCGGCGCGTTCTACACGCTGGTGTCCGTGCCGAGGTTCAACCCCGAGATGACCGCCGGCGCGGGCTTCATCGCCCTTGCCGCGGTGATCTTCGGAAAGTGGGACCCGATCCGGGCCACGATGGCCGCGCTGCTGTTCGGCTTCGCGACGAACCTGCAGGGCGTGCTGAGCGTCATCGGCTCGCCGGTGCCCAGCCAGTTCATGCTCATGCTGCCCTACGTCGTGACGATCTTCGCCGTCGCCGGACTGGTCGGGCGCTCGCGTCCGCCGGCAGCAGACGGCGACCCGTACATCAAGTCCTAGGAGGACGGAAAGAGATGACCGACATCGACTGGGACGACCTGCGTCAGGTCGCGACCGAAGCGATGCAGAAGGCGTACGCGCCGTACTCGCGCTACAAGGTGGGCGCGGCCGCGCTCGTCGACGACGGGCGAGTGGTCGCCGGATGCAACGTCGAGAACGCCTCCTACGGCGTGACGCTGTGCGCGGAGTGCGCGATGGTCGGAGACCTGCACATGTCCGGCGGCGGCAAGCTGGTCGCGTTCGTGTGCGTGAACGTGGAGGGGAAGACGATCATGCCGTGCGGCCGCTGCCGTCAGCTGCTCTCCGAGCACGCGACGCCGGGGATGCTGCTCGAGACGGTGTCCGGCATCCGCACGATCGACGAGGTGCTGCCCGACCGCTTCGGTCCCGCCGATCTGGAGGATGTCCGATGAGCGCTGTGGAGCCCTTCGACGCCGTCGACGTCATCCGCTCGAAGCGTGACGGCGGGGCCGTCCCCGAAGACGCGCTGCGCTGGATGGTGGACGCCTACACCCGCGGCTACGTCTCCGACGCGCAGATGGCCTCGTTCGCGATGGCCGTGTTCCAGCGCGGCATGGAGCGTGACGAGATCCGCGTGCTCACCGACGCGATGATCGCGACGGGGGAGCGGATGAGCTTCGCGGCCCTCGGCAAGCGCACCGTCGACAAGCACTCCACCGGCGGCGTGGGCGACAAGATCACCCTGCCGCTGGCTCCGCTGGTCGCCGTGTTCGGCGTGGCCGTGCCGCAGCTCTCGGGCCGCGGCCTCGGACACACCGGCGGCACGCTGGACAAGCTCGAGTCGATCCCCGGATGGCGCGCGGCGCTGTCGAACGCGGAGATGTTCGCGCAGATGAAGTCCGAGGTCGGCGCGGTCATCTGCGCCGCCGGCTCCGGGCTCGCTCCTGCGGACAAGAAGCTCTACGCGCTGCGCGACGTCACCGGCACGGTCGAGGCGATCCCGCTCATCGCCTCGAGCATCATGTCGAAGAAGATCGCCGAAGGCACGGACGCACTTGTCCTGGACGTGAAGTTCGGCTCCGGGGCGTTCATGCAGGACATCGACCGCGCCCGCGAGCTGGCCCGCACGATGGTGGCCCTCGGCACCGACTCGGGCGTCGCCACGACCGCGCTGCTGACCGACATGAACGTGCCCCTCGGGCTCGCCATCGGCAACGCCAACGAGGTGCGGGAGTCCGTCGAGGTGCTCGCCGGCGCCGGCCCCGCCGACGTGCGCGAACTGACCGTCGCGCTCGCCCGCGAGATGCTCGCGCTGGCCGGTCAGCCGGACGCCGACGTCGAAGCCGCGCTGGACGACGGTCGCGCGATGGACCAGTGGAAGGCCATGATCCGCGCGCAGGACGGCGATCCGGATGCCGCGCTGCCGACGCCGCGCGAGACCCATGTCGTCACCGCGCCGGAGTCCGGCGTCGTGACCCGCATGGACGCGCTGCCCTTCGGCATCGCCGCGTGGCGCCTCGGTGCCGGGCGCGCGCGTGCCGAGGACCCGGTGATCCACGCCGCGGGCATCGACCTGCACGTCAAGCCCGGCGAGACCGTGACCGCCGGGCAGCCGGTCTTCACTCTCTCCGCCGAGGATCCGGCGCGGTTCGCCCGCGCTCTGGAAGCGGTGGACGGCGCCTGGGCCGTCGGGGCAGAGGCCCCGGCATCCGGTCCGCTGGTGCGCGAGCGCATCACCGCCTGAACCGAACGCACCCCTGAACCGAACGCTTCCCTGGAGGGACGACGACATGACCATCGACCAGAACGGTGACGTCCGCGTGCAGGGCGCCTCGCTGCGCGGCCTGCCCAAGGTCTCGCTGCACGACCACCTCGACGGCGGCGTGCGCCCCGAGACGATCCTCGAGCTGGCGGATGCGCACGGCGTGAGCGCACCCGCATCCGATCCGGCCGCCCTGCGGCGCTGGATCGCGAAGCAGAGCGACTCCGGCTCGCTGCCGAAGTACCTCGAGACGTTCTCGCTGACGACTGCGGTCATGCAGAACGCGGATGCGCTGGCGCGAGTGGCGCGCGAGTTCGTCGCCGACCTGGCCGCCGACGGCGTGATCTACGGCGAGGTGCGCTGGGCGCCCGAGCAGCACCTCGTCGGCGGGCTGTCATTGACCGACGCGGTCGACGCCGTGCAGCGCGGCATCGAGGAGGGCGAGGACGAGGCGGATGCCGCAGGCCGCAGCATCCGCGTCAGCCAGATCCTCTCCGCCATGCGGCACGACGACCGCACCCGCGAGATCGCCGAGCTCGCGGTGTCGTACAGGGGCCGCGGCGTCGTCGGCTTCGACATCGCGGGTCCCGAGGACGGGTTCCTGCCCGCCGCGCACCGCGATGCGTTCGACTACCTGGCCGGGGAGTTCTTCCCCGTCACCGTGCACGCCGGTGAGGGTGCGGGCCCGGCATCCATCCGCTCGGCGCTGCTGGACGGCCGCGCGCTGCGGCTCGGGCACGGCGTGCGCATCGCAGAGGACCTGCAGATCATCGACCACGAGGGCGACGAAGTGCAGGTGCAGTTCGGCGATCTCGCCCGCTGGGTGCGGGATCGTGAGATCCCGCTGGAGCTGTCGCCGTCGTCGAACCTGCAGACCGGGGCGTCCGCGCTGTGGGGCGACGACCTGGCCGACCACCCGTTCGACCTGCTCTACCAGCTCGGCTTCGCGGTGACCGTGAACACCGACAACCGCACCATGAGCGGTACGTCGCTGACGCGCGAGCTGGCCCTGCTGGTGGATGCGTTCGGGTACGACCTGGAGGACCTGGAGACGTTCCAGTTCAACGCCGCCTCGGCGGCCTTCCTGCCGGTCGAGGAGCGCGAGGAGCTCGTGGAGATCATCGCGGAGGGCTTCGACCGCTGAGTTCTGCCAGGGTGGGGTGATGAGCTCCGTCTTCATCGCAGGTCCCGCTTCCTGGAACTCGCTCGTCGTGCTCGATCGGCTCCCGGAGCCGGTGCCGCACATGCAGTTCGCCGAGGACTCCTGGGAGACCGTCGGCGGTACCAGCGCGGGCAAGGCGCTGAGCATGACCGCGCTCGGCCGCCCCGTGCTGCTCTATGCGATCAGCGGGACGGACGAGCCCGGCGCGCGCGTGCGCGCCGCCGTGGCGGATGCCGGGGTGCCGGCGCTCTGGGCCGACGGCGTGACGGAACGGCACCTCAACCTGATGACGAGGGCGGGGGAGCGCGTGTCGCTGTACCTCGCGTCGCCGGAGGCCACGGACGGCGCCGGCGATGTCGTGCTGACGGCCGCGATGGCGGATGCCGACGTGTTGGTGCTCGACCTCGCCGCCGAGCCGCTGCGCCTGCTGCCGCTCGCCCAGCGCTCCGGCCGGCCGATCTGGGTGGACGTGCACGACTACGACGGCGAGGCCGAGTTCCACCGGCCGTTCCTCGCCGCCGCCGATGTGGTGTTCTGCAACGCCGACCGATTGAACGATCCGATCGCGTTCCTGCGTGCGACTGTGGCGGCCGGCGCGAGGTTCGCGGTCTGCACGCTCGGCGCTGAGGGCGCGGTCGCGGTGGATGCCGCTGGCGAAGTCCACCGGGTGCCGGCGGTTCCCGTTGAGGTGCTCGACACCAACGGCGCTGGCGATGCATTCCTGGCCGGCGTACTGCATGCGCACCTGGAGGGGGCTGCGCTGCAGGAGGCTCTGACCGCCGGGGCGCGCTCCGCGTCGTCCGTGCTGCGCACACGGCACCTTCATCCGCTCCTGGACGACGTGCTCGGCTGAGCGGCTCCTTCGCGAGGACCGATCAGCGCAGGGCGTCGGCGAGCGAGCCGATGGGCTCGGCGAGCTGCCTCCGCATGTCCTCGTCCGAGATCGTCGGCGTGCCGTCGCCGTCCTGTGGGCCGTAGTCGCCGAAGGACGCATGCGAGGCGCCGTCGATCTCGACCATCTCCGCGTCCTCGGGCAGCAGATGCCGGGCATCCGCGATCTTCTGCGGCGTGGACAGGCCGTCCTCGCTGCCGGACAGGCTCAGCGCGGGAAGGTCCGAGTCCGAGAGGTCGTTCGCGCAGTACGAGCCGAAGAGCACGAGGGCGTCGGCGTCGGGTGCGAGCTGGCAGGATCGCACGCCGCCGAGGGAGTGTCCGCCGACCATCCACGTGTCGATGCCGGGTGCCGCCGAGGTGAAGGCGTCCAATCCGCGCAGGTCGAAGAACGCGAGGTTCAGCCACGGGCGGGTGATGACGACGGTGATCCCGTCCTCGGCGGCGAGGTCCTGCAGCTTCGAGATGTACGCCTCGGGCTGCACCTTCGCGCCGGGGATGAACACGAGGCCTACCTCTGAGCCGCCGTCTGCGGGGGCGAGCACGATGCCTGCCGCGGCGTCGTCGTCGATCGTCAGCGCCGGGTTCGCCTCGGCCGCGGCGAGCGGCTCGGGTTCGGCCTGCATGACGCCGACCTGACTCCAGATCACGGTGCCGCCGACCACCAGGACGACGAGTCCGAGCAGGCTCCACAGCACCCAGCGGAGCACGCGTCTGCGGCGCTTCGCGGAGGTCATGAGCGGGCGACCCCCGGGTGCGTGCGCAGGTACCCCTCGAACGCCTCGTGCGTGCTCATCGTCGGAGTGTATCCGAAGTCCCGCTTCAGCCGGTCGTTCGCGAGGACGGGGCGCCAGCGCAGGAAGGGCACCTTCTCGGGGCCGTGCTCGGTCAGTCGCAGCATCCGCCCGATCCGCAGACCCGCCGCGAGGGCCCAGGCGGGGATCGTCATCATCGGCTTGCCCAGGCGACCGGCGATCTCGGGGACGGTCATCCGGCCGTCGCCCGCGACGTTGTAGATGCCGGCGGGCCCGCCGGTCGCGGCGCGCACCATGGCGCCGGCGACGTCGTCGACCCAGACGAACACGAACGGTGAGTCCGAACCGGCGATGCGCAGCAGCCTGCGACCGTCCCAGAGAGCGGTGATCTGGTTGTGCACGGCCGGTCCGAGGATCGTGCCGATGCGGAAGATCACCTGCTCCACCTCGGGATGCGCGATGCGGGCATCCGCCAGCATCTCCTCGACGAGGCGCTTGTGCCTCGAATACGGGAAGGCGTCGTTACCGCGCAGCGGCCAGTCCTCTGTGATCCACTCAGGGTTGTCACCGTGATAACCATAGGCGGCGCCGGAGGAGGAGACGACCAGCCGCCGCACTCCGGCCTCGACACAGGCGGCCAGCACGTTCGCCGATCCCTCCACGTCGACGCGGTACTCCATCGCGGCGTCGCGACCCGGGTTCACGATCGCGGCCAGATGGACCACGGTGTCGATCCGGTGCTTCCGCAGCGTCGGCGCGAGGGACGCCGGATCTGTGACGTCGAAGGACTCGGAGACGACGCCGGGCACCTCGGAGGCACGGAGGTCGCCGCTGACGACGAGGTCGACGTCCGGATGCGCGGCGAGCAGCCCGGTCACGTGCGAGCCGAGGAAGCCGGCTCCGCCGGTGACGAGGACGCGGGTCATGCGGGTTCTCCCGTGGTCGGTGCGGCGGCGACGGCGTGCGGTGACGCGTCCCCGGTCGCCGAGCCGGTGCGGCGCTTCGTGTGGGCGGCCCAGAGCGCTGCGACGATCAGGCCGGCGATGATGTCCCAGATGCCCCACCAGCCGGCGACCACGGCCATGCCGCCGAGGCCGCCGAAGAAGGTGAACACGATGCCGAGGCCGAGACCGGAGTTGCGGATGCCGACCTCGAAGGTCAGAGCCTTGCGCTCCCTGGTGCCCATGCGGCCGACCACGGCCGTGCCGTAGCCGAGCGCGAGTGCCACAGCGTCGTGAGCGGCGACCACGAGCAGGACCGTGCCGATGACGCTGATGAACACCGCCCAGTTGCCCGCCAGGGCGCCGACGATGAAGCCGAGCAGGGCGATCAGGCTGAACCAGCGCACGAACGGCTGCACCTTCGCGGCGAACCGGGGCGCCTTCGCGCGCAGCAGCAGGCCGATCACGAAGGGCACGCCGATGATCAGTACGATCTCGAGCAGCATCTGCCACGGGTTCAGCTCGACCGCGTGCAGCAGCGTGCGCGCCTTGGGGTGCAGCGAGCCCCAGAACGCGATGCTGAGCGGCATCGCGACGATGTAGATCAGGTTGCCGACGGCCGTGAGCGACACTGACAGCGCAACGTTGCCGCCGGAGCGGTGCGTGAGCACCTGCGAGATGTTGCCGGGCGGGCAGCAGGCCACGAGCAGCATGCCGAGCGCCATCGAGGGCGTCACCGGCAGCACCAGTGTCAGCGCGAACGTCACGATCGGCAGCAGGAGCAGCTGCGCGACGATCGCGAACGCGAAGGGCTTCGGGTGCCTCGCCACGACCCGGAAATCGCGGGGCGCGGTGTCCAGGGCGATGCCGAACATGATCAGGCCGAGCACGACGTTGAGAATCATCAGCGTGCCGGGGGTGAAGTTCAGGACCACCTCGTCGATGTTCATGCCTTCTCCAGCGCCTTCTTCTGCTTGCGGACCGCTGTGCGGTACGCGTGCTTGTTCACGTAGTACGACATCCGGTCCAGCCCGAGATACCTGTAGCCGCCCGTGAGGTCGGGCCAGGGCGATCCGGTGACCCGCTCGCGGAACCGGCGCGCGCGCTCGGGGGAGCGCTCCTCCGCGGCGAGGTACGCCGCGACCAGCTCGGCCTGCTCGTAGCGTCCCTGCCAGCCGATCCCGGACGCCTCGATCATTCCCATCACGTACAGACCGTTGAACGACGGCGGGAAGACGTTCAGGAACAGCTGCGGCGCGGCACCCTTCCAGTGCAGATGCTCGCGGTCGACGAACGGGTAGTCCAGCGTGTAACCGGTGGCCAGCAGGATCAGGTCGTAGTCGCCCGACGTGCCGTCGGCGAAGCGCACGGTGTGTCCGTCGAACCGGTCGATGCCCGGCCGGATGCGGAGGTCTCCCTGTCCGAGGTGGTTCAGGATGAGCGTGTTCACGATCGGGTGCGACTCGTAGATGCGGTAGTCCGGCTCAGGGAAGCCGAAGCGCACAGGGTCGCCGGTGAACGCCTTCAGCACCCGGGCGTCGATCGCCTGTTTGATACGGGCCGGCAGCGGGCGCCCCTGGTTGAGAAGGTCGCTCGGCCTGCCGAACAGGTAGCGCGGCACGAAATAGTAGCCGCGGCGCACGCTCATGTCGACGGATGCCGCATGGTGCACCGCATCGACGGCGATGTCGCATCCGGAGTTGCCGGCGCCGATGATCAGCACCCGCTTCCCGTCGAGCTGCGTCGCGCTCTTGTAGGCGCTGGTGTGCATGATCTTCCCGGCGAACTCGCCGGGGAACGACGGCACGTGCGGCTCGGCGAGCGTGCCGTTGGCGAGGATCACGCCGTCGTAGCGCACCGGATCGAGTCCGGCGGGATGCAGCATCCATCCGCCGCCCTGGGTGGGCGCGAGGTGCTCGACCTTCGTGTCGAACCGGAACAGCTCGCGCAGCCCGAACTCGTCCGCGTACGCGTCGAAGTAGTCCTTGAGCACGCGGTGCCCGGGATAGTCGACGTCGGAGTCCATCGGGAACTCGGCGAACTCGGTCGTGGTGCGTGACGAGATCAGGTGCGCGGACTCGTACATGGTGCTGCGCGGATTGCTGATGTCCCACAGGCCGCCCACGTCGTGCGAGGCCTCGTAGCCCTCGACGATGATGTCCTGTGCCTGCAGCGCCCTGGCAGCTGCGAGTCCGGAGGGGCCGGCGCCGATGACGGCGTATCTCTTCATTTCTCTCCCGCACGACGACGTGCTGCTTCTGTCGCCCCCCGGTCTCAGTGATCCTAACCCGGGTGGAATCCGGTTCCGAAACCGGTGGCACTCGGCTCAGATCAGGAGAACAGGGCCACGATGCCGCGGATGAGGACGACGACCGTCCCCGCCCAGGCGCACATCAGCATCACTCGACGGGCGAGGGCGACGGGGACGCGCCGGGCCAGCCAGCCTCCGAGCAGCATCCCGGCGGCCGTGCAGACGCCCAGCACGACGAGATCCATCGGCGGTGAGGAGGGCAGCCCCCTGAGCGCCACGGACACCAGCCCATAGCCGAGGAAGATCACCTGTGCGCTCGCGGCGAACCGACGCTGCGGCCAGTCGTCGCCCAGCGCGTAGGACGCGAGCGCCGGGCCGGACAGGCCGCTCGACGCGTGCATGAACCCGGCAAGGGCACCGGCCCCGATCGCTCCGCCGCGCCCGCGCAGGTGCCGCGCGACGCCGCCGAGCCGCTGCGCGCTGAGGGCGAGCAGCCCCATGAGCCCGATGAGCAGCAGCAGGGCGGCATCCGGCAGCACCAGCGCGGTGAGCGCGCCGAGCGGAGCCGCCACGAGACCGGCGCCCAGCAGCCATCTCGTTGGTGGCCAGTCCACGTCGCGCCATGCGCCGGGGAGGGCGAAGAGCGAGGCGATCACGGCGAGCAGCACGGCGATCGTGACGCCCTCGACGGGCCCGTAGACCAGGACGACGGGGCCGATCAGCACGAGCACGAAGGCAAGCCCCGTGACGCGCTGGATGACCGCGGCGATCACTGTGACCGCCGCGGTCAGAGCGAGCAGCATCAGGGCGTCTGGCGCTCGTCCAGCAGGGCCCGGACGGCCGCCTCGAGGTCGGCGACGGCGGCGCGCGCGGCGTCGGCATCGTCGGCCCTGGCGTCGATGTAGACCTTGAGCTTCGGCTCGGTGCCGCTGGGGCGCACGATCACGCGCGATCCGTCGGCGAGCCGGTAGCGCAGCACGTCGCCGGCGGGCACACCGGACGCCCCGGTGGCGAGGTCCTCGGCGGATGCCACTGAGCGGTCTCCGAACGCGGCGGGCGGCGCCTGCCGCAGCGAGGTCATGAGCCCCGAGATCACCGAGAGGTCGTCGACGCGGATCGACACCTGCCCGCTCGCGAACCATCCGATCTGCGCGGCGAGCTCGTCCAGGAGCCCGGCGATCGTCGTGCCGCGCACGCGGGCGTCGGCCGCGAGACCCAGCATCGCGACGGCGGCGGAGATGCCGTCCTTGTCGCGCACGGTCTCCGGGTTCACCAGGTAGCCCAGGGCCTCCTCGAAGCCGAAGGCGATGCCGGGCGCGCGGGAGATCCACTTGAAGCCGGTGAGCGTCTCGTGGAAGTCCAGGCCGTGGGCCGCGGCGATCGCCCCGAGGCCGGGGGAGGAGACCAGCGAGCAGGCAAGCGATGCGCCGACGGTGCCCTGAGCGGCCTTCGCCGCCCGCAGGCCCAGCAGCAGCCCGACCTCGTTGCCGGTCAGGCGGCGCCAGCCGCCTTCGGCCGTGGCATCCGGGATCGCGACGGCGAGGCGGTCGGCATCCGGGTCGTTCGCGATGACGAACTCGGCGTCCGCGGCGCGGGCGCGCTCGAACGCGAGGTCCATCGCGCCGGGCTCCTCCGGGTTCGGGAACGAGACCGTGCGGAAGGTCGGGTCGGGCTCGCGCTGCTCGTCGACGACGCGCGGCGCCGGATATCCGGCCTTCTTGACGACGCGCGAGAAGGTCTCCCAGCCCACGCCGTGCATGGCGGTGTACACCCAGCGCATCTCCTGCACGCCCAACGGCGCGGGGGAGACTCCCGCGGTCTCGGCGATGTAGGCCTCGACCAGGTCCGCGCCGGCGGTCTCGTAGGCGTCGGAGCGCGGCAGCGCGCCGACGTCACCGGCATCGGCGACGCGCGCGATCTCGGCTGCGATCTCGGCGTCGGCGGGCGACACGATCTGCGATCCGCCGTCGTCGCCGCCGAGGTACACCTTGTAGCCGTTGTCGTTCGGCGGGTTGTGGCTGGCGGTGACCATCACGCCGGCGTCGGCGCCCAAGTGCCGCACCGCGAAGGCGAGCACCGGGGTGGGCAGCAGCCGGGGGAGCAGGATCGCACGCAGGCCCGCGCCGGCGAACAGCTCGGCGGAGTCGAGGGCGAACCGGCGCGAGTTGCGGCGGCCGTCGTAGCCGATCACCACGGTGGGCGCGCCGGCGGAGCGGCCCTTCAGAAACTCTGCGAAGCCCGCCGCGGCCTGCGAGACCAGCACCCGGTTCATCCGGTTGCTGCCGGCGCCGAGCGCGCCGCGGAGCCCCGCGGTGCCGAACGCGAGACGACCGGCGAACCGGTCGGCCAGATCTGCGGCGGCCGCCGCGTCGCCGGAGGCGGCACGGGTGATCACACCGGCGAGCTCGTCGCGGGTCTCCGAGTCGGGATCCTGTCGCAGCCAGGCGCGGGCGGTCGCCAGCAGTTCGGCGTTCACAGCGCCTCGATCACGCGGGCGAGCAGCGCCGAGATCACCGGCTCGGCGGCCTGACCGGCCTCGATCACCTCGGCGTGGCTGAGCGGCGTCTTCTGGATGCCGGCGGCGAGGTTGGTGATCAGCGAGAAGCCGAGGATTTCCATCCCCGCCTCACGGGCGGCGATGGCCTCGAGCGCGGTGGACATGCCGACGATGTGACCGCCGATGGCCTTCGCCATCTGCACCTCGGCCGGGGTCTCGTAGTGCGGTCCGCGGAACTGCGTGTACACGCCCTCGTCGAGCGAAGGGTCGACGGTACGAGCGACGTCACGGAGGCGCTGCGAGTACAGGTCGGTGAGGTCGATGAAGGTCGCGCCCTCCAGCGGCGAGTCCGCGGTGAGGTTGATGTGGTCGCTGATCAGCACCGGCTGACCGGGCTTCCACGTCTCGCGCACGCCGCCGGCGCCGTTGGTGAGGACCATGATCTTCGCCCCGGTCGCCGCGGCCGTGCGCACCGAGTGCACGACGCGGCGCACGCCGTGGTCCTCGTAGTAGTGCGTGCGCGCGCCGATGACGAGCACGTTCTTGCCGTCGGGGGTGCGGATGCTGCGCAGCGTTCCGACGTGGCCCTCGAGGGCGGGCTTGGAGAAGCCGGTGACCTCGGTCGCCGGGATCGTCGCGACCGTTTCGCCGATGAGCTCGGCGGCCTTGCCCCAGCCCGAGCCGAGCGTGAGCGCGATGTCGTGGTGATCGACCCCGGTCAGCCGCGCGATGTCGGCGGCGGCCTGTGCTGCGATCTCGAACGGGTTCGCGTTCGGGTCGTCGAGGGGGTTCGTGAGAGTGTCTGGCATGAGACCACTCTAGGAACGTGAGGGCCGCGCTGCCAGCTTCGGGCGGTGTGCGGCAGTCCGGCGTGTACTGCGAGAATGGTACTCATGGCTCATTCCCCCTTCGTGAACAGGCAGAGCGTCGCCGTCCTCGGCGGCGGCCCCGGTGGTTACGAGGCCGCGCTCGGTGCGGCCCAGCTGGGGGCGGACGTCACCCTCGTGGAGCGCGTCGGCGTCGGCGGCTCGGCCGTGCTCACCGACGTCGTGCCCTCGAAGAGCCTGATCGCCACGGCGGATGCCGCGGTCGCGATCTCCGAGGCATCGGACCTGGGTGTGCAGTTCTACGCGAAGGGCGAGCATGGCAAGCCGCTCAAGCCCGAGATCGCGATCAACCTCGCCGCCGTCAACAAGCGGCTGATGGCACTCGCCGGCCAGCAGTCCGAGGACATGCGCACCGCGCTGCTGGATGCCGGCGTCAAGATCCTCTCCGGCCACGGCCGCCTCGACGGGCACAACGCGATCGTCGTGTCGACGGCCGAGGGCGGCACGGACTTCGACCGCGTCGAGGCCGACACCATCGTCGTGGCCGTCGGCGCCGCGCCGCGCGAGCTCGACTCGGCCAAGCCCGACGGCAGGCGCATCCTCACCTGGACCCAGCTCTACGACATGAAGGAGCTCCCCGAGCACCTCATCGTGGTGGGCTCCGGTGTGACCGGTGCCGAGTTCGCCTCGGCCTACATGAACCTCGGCGCGAAGGTGACGCTGATCTCCAGCCGCGACCAGGTGCTTCCGGGCGAGGACCAGGACGCCGCAGCCGTGCTCGAGCGGGTCTTCAAGCGCGGCGGCATGCAGGTGCTGTCCAAGTCGCGCGCAGACCGGGTCGAGAAGACCAAGGACGGCGTGGTCGTCACCCTGTCCGACGGCCGCACCGTCGAGGGCAGCCACTGTCTGATGGCGGTCGGCTCGATCCCGAACACGCGCGGCATCGGACTGGAGCAGGCCGGCGTCGAGCTGACCGAGTCCGGGCACATCCGGGTGAACAAGGTGGCGCGCACCTCGGTGTCGAACATCTACGCCGCCGGTGACTGCACGAACTTCTTCCCGCTGGCCTCCGTCGCATCGATGCAGGGCCGCACCGCGGTGTTCCACGCCCTCGGTGACATCGTGATCCCGCTCGAGCAGCGCAGGATCACCGCGAACATCTTCACCGCACCCGAGATCGCCACCGTCGGCTACTCCGAGAAGGACGTCCAGGACGGCGTGATCGAGGGCATCGTGCACAAGCTGCCGCTGGCCGCCAATCCGCGGGCGAAGATGATGGGCATCCGCGACGGCTTCGTGAAGCTGATCGCCAGGCGAGGGTCGGGCACGATCATCGGCGGCGTGATCGTCGCCCCGAAGGCGTCCGAGCTGATCTATCCGATCGCGGTCGCCGTCGAGCGCCGGCTCACCGCCGACCAGGTCTCACGCGTGTTCGCGGCCTACCCGTCGCTCTCCGGCAGCATCACGGACGCCACCCGGGCGATGCATCAGGTCGCGATCTCCTGACCCCTGAAACGAGAAAGGGGCGCCCCGCGGGGCGCCCCTTTCTGTTGTCCGAGCTCAGCTGATGGTCAGCAGCTGGTGCCCGGCGGCGACCGTCGCACCGGCGTCGGCGCTGATGTTGCCGATCACGCCGTCCTTGTGAGCCTGAAGCGGCTGCTCCATCTTCATCGCCTCGAGCACCACGACCAGATCGCCCTTGACGACCTGCTGGCCCTCCTCGACGGCGATCTTGACGACCGTGGCCTGCATCGGCGACTTCACTGCGTCGCCGGAGGCGCCGGAGTTCGCGGTGGTGGCGTGGCTGCGACGCGACGGCGGCACGGCCGCAGGGCGTCCTGCGGTGCCGGATGCGACGGCGACGCGGTCGGGCAGGCTGACCTCGAGGCGCTTTCCGCCGACCTCGACGACCACGGTGTGGCGTCCCGGTGCGGTGGCCGGATCCTCGAGTTCGCCGTCCCAGGCCGGGATGTCGTTCACGAACTCGGTCTCGATCCAGCGCGTGTACACGCCGAACTCGCCGTTCTCGGCGGTGAAGGCGGGGTCGCGGACCACCTTGCGGTGGAACGGCAGCACCGTGGGCATGCCGGAGACCTCGAACTCGTCCAGGGCGCGGCGCGCGCGCTCGAGGGCCTCGGCACGGTCGCGCCCGGTGACGATGATCTTCGCCAGCAGCGAATCGAAGGCGCCGGAGACCTGGTCGCCGGCGGTGACCCCGGAGTCGAGGCGGATGCCGGGGCCGCCGAACGTCTTGAAGACGTGGATCGGGCCCGGCTGGGGGAGGAACCCGCGTCCCGGGTCCTCACCGTTGATGCGGAACTCGAGGGAGTGTCCCTGCGGCTGCGGGTCGTCGTAGTCGATCGTGCCGCCGGAGGCGATGCGGAACTGCTCGCGCACCAGGTCGATGCCGGTGACCTCTTCGGAGACCGGGTGCTCGACCTGCAGGCGGGTGTTCACCTCGAGGAAAGACACCGTGCCGTCGGCTCCGATGAGGAACTCGCAGGTTCCCGCGCCGACATAGCCGACCTCCTTGAGGATGGCCTTGGACGCGGAGTACAGAAGCTCGTTCTGCTCGTCGGTGAGGAACGGCGCGGGCGCCTCCTCGACGAGCTTCTGGTGCCGGCGCTGCAGCGAGCAGTCGCGGGTGGAGATGACGACGACGTTGCCCGCGGAGTCCGCCAGGCACTGCGTCTCGACGTGCCGGGGCTTGTCGAGGTACTTCTCGACGAAGCACTCCCCACGGCCGAAGGCGGTGACCGCCTCGCGGGTGGCGGACTCGAACAGCTCGGCGACCTCGTCCAGCTCGCGGGCGACCTTCAGGCCGCGGCCGCCACCGCCGTAGGCGGCCTTGATGGCGATCGGCAGGCCGAACTCCTGAGCGAAGGCGACGACCTCGTCAGCTCCGGCGACCGGACCGGGGGTGCCCGGTGCGAGCGGTGCGCCGACCTTCTCGGCCACGTGGCGGGCGGTGACCTTGTCGCCGAGCGCCTCGATCGCCTCGGGCGACGGACCGATCCAGGTCATGCCCGCACCGATCACGGCGCGTGCGAAGTCGGCGTTCTCGGCGAGGAAGCCGTAGCCGGGGTGCACGGCGTCGGCACCGGCGCGGCGGGCGACCGAGAGGATCTTATCGATCTGCAGGTAGGTCTCCGCGCTCGTGGCGCCGTCGAGGGCGTAGGCCTCGTCGGCGAGTCGCACGTGCATGGCGTCACGGTCCTGGTCGGCGTACACGGCGACAGAGGAGATCCCGGAGTCCCGGGCGGCGCGGATGATGCGTACGGCGATCTCGCCGCGGTTCGCGATGAGCACCTTGGCGATATCAGGCATGGGTTTCAGCCTAGCGAGTGTCGGGCCGATCTATTTGACGACTCTCCACAAGAAAATCACGGTTTCATGTCGGGATGCCTTCAAAGGGGGGATTTCGCGTTCCAGAGGTCGGTCCACACCACGCCGAGCTCGCCGGACAGCCGGCGCAGTGTCGACAGCGACATCCCGACCACGGTCGACGGGTCGCCCTCCACCCGGGTGATGAACGGTCCGCCCAGGCTGTCCACCGTGAACGCCCCCGCGACGTGCAGAGGCTCGCCGGAGGCGATGTAGACGTCGATCTCGGCATCCGTGACGTCGGCGGCGAACGTGACCGCGGCCTCGGCGACCGCGTGCGCCTCGACCGGTTCGGCGCCAGGGCGCACGCGGAACACCGAGTGTCCGGAGTGCAGGATGCCGGTCTCGCCGCGCATTCCGTGCCAGCGCCGCCGTGCCTCCTCGGGCGTGTAGGGCTTGCCGAGCACCTCGCCGCCGATCTCGAACATCGAGTCGCCGCCGATCACCAGGCCGTCGAAGTCCGGAGCATCCGCCTGCAGTGCGCGCACGACATCGGCCGCCTTCGCGCGTCCCAGCAGCAGCACGAGCTCCGCGGGAGCGAGCGGTGCGCCGCGGTCGGCCTCGGCCGCCGCGGCGACGGCGTCCTCGTCGACGCCGGGGGAGCGGGTCTCGGGCTCGATGCCCGCCTGCCGCAGCAGCATGAGGCGGGCGGGGGAGGTGGATGCCAGGCAGACGCGCATGCCTCCACGGTATCTGGGAAGATCGAAGGATGACCTCTTCCGCGGGCGAGCTGCTCGATCTCGACATCACCGGTTTCGCGCACGGCGGCACCGCCATCGCCCGTCACGAGGGCCGTGTCGTGTTCGTCGCCGACGCCATCCCGGGCGAGCGCGTGCGCGCCCGCCTCGCCGAGGCGTCGAAGAAGTCGTTCTGGCGCGCCGACGCCGTCGAGGTGCTCGAGCCCTCGCCGCACCGGGTGCCGCACATCTGGCCGGAGGCCGACATCTCGCGCGCCCCGGCCGACCGCGTCGGCGGCGCCGACCTCGGCCACATCGAGCTGGGTCATCAGAGGGTGCTCAAGCGCCAGGTGCTGCAGGAGGCTCTGGACAAGTTCGCCGGCACCGGCCTGACCGCCCCCGAGGTGGTGGGTCTCGACGAGGGCGACGGCAAGGGGTGGCGCACCCGGATGACCCTGCACGTCGACGACGCCGGCCGTGTCGGGCCGTATGCCGCCCGCAGCCACCGCGTGATCGAGGTCGGCTCGCTCCCGCTGGCGCGCCCCGAGTTGGCCGAGGCGGCCGGCGCGCTGGTCGGCACGCCCTCCGCAGGCCGCATCCTCTTCGTCGAGCCGGCCGACGGCCGCGCACGTGTGCTGCCTCGGCCGGACCGTCCGACCCGGTCACGGCGCGGCGCGCGCGCCCACCGGCCCGAGCCCGAGGTGATCGTCGAGAAGGTCGGGACACGCGAGTTCCGCCTCGACGTCGACGGCTTCTGGCAGGTGCATCCGCTGGCGGCGTCCACTCTCGACACCGAGGTGCGCGCGGCTCTGGAGGGCCGCGTCGATCCGGATGCCACGCACTTCGACCTCTACGGCGGCGTCGGCCTGTTCGCCGCCGCGCTCGCCGATCTCGGCGCGACCGACGTCGTCACGGTCGAGTCCGATGCCCGCGCCACCGCGCATGCGGAGCAGAACCTCGCGCCGCTGGACGTGCAGGCCATCACCGCCCGTGTGGACCGGTTCCTGGCATCCGTCCCCGAGGGCGGTCGCGCCGGCACCGTCGTGCTCGACCCGCCGCGCTCCGGGGCGGGGAAGGCCGTCGTCGAGGCCGTCCACGGGCTGGCGCCGGAGGCGATCGTCTACGTCGCCTGCGACCCGGTCGCCCTCGCCCGCGACCTCGGCACGTTCCGTGCGCTCGGGTGGGAACCGGACCGCCTCAGCGCCTTCGATCTGTTCCCGCACTCGCACCACTTCGAGACCGTGGCGCGTCTGACGCGCTGAGCCGCGTCGACCTCTGAGTATCCTGATTCCATGAGCACCGTCGCCCTCATCGACGATCACGAGTCGGTACGTCTGGGCCTCGAGGCCGCCTGTCAGCGCGACGGGGAGCAGCAGGTGATGTTCTCCGGCGGCACCGTGAAGGACTACCTGCTGTGGCGGGCATCGGCCGGCGCGCCGCCCGTCGATGTCGTCGTGCTCGATCTCACGCTCGGCGACGGCACCACCGTCACCGAGAACGTCGCGACGCTCGTCGCCGACGGTGCGAGCGTCGTGATCCACAGTGTCGCCGACCGACCCGCAGCGGTGCGCGAGGCGCTGGTCGCCGGCGCGGCGGGCGTGGTCAGCAAGTCGTCGGCGCTGGACGACGTGCTCGATGCGATCCGCACCGTCGCCCGCGGCGACGCCCTGAACAACGTCGAGTGGGCCAGCGCGGTCGACGGCGATCGCGAGTTCGCCGACGCGCAGCTGTCCACCCGTGAGCGAGAGGTGCTGCGTCTCTACGCAGCCGGCCTTCCCCTCAAGGTCGTGGCGGAACGGCTCGGAGTCGCCTACTCCACGGCCAAGGAGAACATCAGCCGCATCCGCGTGAAGTACGTCGAGGTCGGTCGTCCCGCACCGACCAAGGTCGCGCTGCTTCGCCGCGCAATGGAGGACGGCATCGTCGCCCCGGACGGGGCCCCGCGTGGCGGTTGACGCCCGCGGCATCCGGGAGGCGTGGAACGAGATCCCGTCGCCGGGTGCGGCGGGAGCCGGGCTGGAGCGGTTCACCGGCAACCGGATGGAGCGCATCCTCCAGATCGTCATCGCGCTCGGCTCCGCGGCGCTCGGCGCGCAGGCCTTCCTCTCCGCGATCAGCACCATGTCGAAGGCCGATGCCGCGCACCTCGCGATCCTGAACCTGGTCTTCCTGCCACTGGTGTGCATGATCGTGGCGTGCCTGACCGGTCATTTCGTGCGTGTCGCGTGCGGAGGGTTCGCCGTCGCCTACATGCTCGCGCTGGTGCTCTGGCCCGCCGTGGTGATCTCCTCCGGGCGGGGCGCCGCCGAGCAGCCCTGGATCTTCTTCCTGGTGAACATCGGGGTGCTCGCCGCGGTCGCGGCGTTCCCGTTCGGCCTGCAGTTCGTCTGGGCGGCGGCACTGCCGCTGGCCTACGGATGGGTGCGCCTGCTGCAGGGCGGCTTCTCGCAGGAGTACTGGATCACCACCGCGTTCGATGTGACCTTCACGCTCATCCTGGGCATGGTCCTGGTGTCGCTGGCGTGGATGTTCCGCTCGGTCGCCGCCGGCGTCGACGAGGCGCGCGCCAAGGCCGTGGAGACCTATGCCGCGGCCGCGGCCGCGACCGCCGCCGAGGAGGAGCGCGTCGCGCTCGCCGCGCTCATGCATGACAGCGTCCTGGCGGCCCTGATCGCCGCCGCGAGGGCCGAGAGCGACCGGGAGAAGGATCTGGCCGTCGGGATGGCGCGTGAGGCGCTCACACGGCTCGCGAACACCGAGGCGTCGGTGGCGCAGGAGGGCAGCGACGAGCCGGTGAGCACCACGGGGATCGTGGCCGAGCTGCGGCGCACGCTGTCCGAGCAGGGCGCGGATGCCGTCGTGGAGGAGCGCGGCGAGCCGGGTAGCGTTCCCGGAAAGGTCGCCCGCGCGCTCGTCCTCGCGGCCAGGCAGGCGATCGGGAACGCGCTGGCGCACGCTGGCGGGCGTGGGCTGCACGTGATCGTGGATGCCGCAGGCGCGGGCATCCGGGTGATCGTCACCGACACAGGGCCCGGGTTCGACCCGGACCACATCGGCGAGGACAGGCTCGGCATCCGTGCGTCGATCCTGGCGCGGATGGCAGCGGTGGCGGGCACGGCGCGGATCGCCTCAGGGGCTCAGGGCACCACGGTCACGCTCACGTGGGAGGCCGCATGAGACTCACCGTGCGCAGCATGGCCACCGGTCTGGCACTGGGCTTCGCGGTCTACTTCGCGGCCCGCGGTGTCTGGTGGACACCGGTGCAGCCCGAGGTGCCGCTGTTCATGGTGGCCGCCATCGGGCTCTACATCGCCACAATGCTCACGGCTGTCCTGGCCGGCACCGATCGGGAGGTGCGGTTGCCGCTGTGGTGCGGCATCCTCTCGATCGTCACGGCGATTGCGGTACCGCACCTCGTTTCCGTGTCGTTGAGCGAGTCCGACCGCGTCGCCCCCTTCGCCACCTGGTACATCGGTGCGACGGGGCTGCTGGGCGTCGTGTGCATCGTCCGGCGCCGGTTCCTGATCGGCTGGCTGATCCTGCTGATCCTCGCGATCTCCTCCTGCGCGCACATGGGAGTCGTGAACGCGTTCACGCTGGGTCTCGTCGGCTCGATCACCTGGGTGGCCGTGGCGCAGCTGCTGGTGCTGTTCTGGGATCGCGCGGTGCGTGACACCGAGCGCCTCGCGGACATCCAGCAGGCCGTCTCGGCCTGGCATGCCACGCAGCAGGTGCGACAGCGCGAGCGGCGGATGCGGGTGCAGCTGGCGCTCGCCGTGGCAGGCCCGCTGCTGGCCAGGACGGTCGCGGCGCACGGTGCGCTCGACTCCGAGGAGAAGGTGCGGGCGCGTATCGCGGAGGGGCGGCTGCGCGACGAGCTGCGCGGCGCGAGTCTGCTCAACGATGCGGTGCGCGAGGCGATCGCCGACGCGCGCGGCCGTGGCATCACCGTGACGGTCTTCGACGAGGGCGGTCTGGACAACGTGGACGAGCATCGGCGAGACGAGATCCGCGACGAGCTCGCCGGCGTGCTCGCGCAGGTCAGCACCGATCGCGTGATCATCCGTGCCGCCAGCGACGAGGTCATCGCCGTGACGGTCGTGGGCCGCGGCGGCGCCGGCGGATCCCGGGACGACGACGAGGTCGACCTCTGGCACGAGATCCCGCGGAACCGTCAGGATTAGACGTCTCTCTGCACGTGAGCGTTCTCAGTGGAGGAGAATCCTCGGAATGAGAAAGGGCGAGGGGCGGCGAAGCCGCCCGCCCCTCGCCAACGCGGACGAGTTACCCGAAAACTGTCCGCATGTGGACGGTTTCTCGCTTGCCTACCCTGGGACAAGGAGACCGTCTAACGCGAAGCGTTGCATCTAGTCTCGCGGGCGGAAAGAACATTGTCTGTAGGTATTTCGGGGGACAAATCCGGCTTTTTTCGCCTTTTTCGGTGTCGAAAGGCGGAATTCAGCCGGAGAAACGCCCCCAGGGGATGTCCCGCCGAAGCGGCGTGCGCATCGGCCGACGCGTGCTCATCCAGGCGGAGACGCGCGCCTCGTCGGCGACCGCGCCGGCGACCTCGGTCGTGTACGCCTCGCTGACGATCGCGACGAGTGCCGCGAGCTCCTCATCGGTCGGGTTGCCCCGCACGACCTCGACGATCGGGACGTCGGACTGTTCGGGCTGCTCGGTCACAGCGGGATGTTCCCGTGCTTCTTGGGCGGCAGCTCGGCCCGCTTGCCCTTGAGAGCCCGCAGGGACTTCGCGATGGCCACGCGGGTGTTCGCCGGCTCGATGATGCCGTCGATCTCTCCGCGCTCGGCGGCGAGGAAGGGGCTGGTCACGCTGTAGGTGTACTCGTTGGCGAGGCGCGTGCGCACGGCGGCGACATCCTCACCGGCCTCCTCGGCGCGCTTGATCTCACCGCGGTACAGGATGTTCACCGCGCCCTGACCGCCCATCACCGCGATCTCGGCGGTCGGCCAGGCGAGGTTGACGTCCGCGCCGAGCTGCTTGGAGCCCATCACGATGTAGGCGCCGCCATAGGCCTTGCGCAGGATGACGGTGACCAGCGGCACCGTGGCCTCGGCGTAGGCGTAGATGAGCTTCGCTCCACGGCGGATGACGCCGGTCCACTCCTGGTCGGTGCCGGGCAGGTACCCGGGGACGTCGACGAGGGTCACGATCGGGATCGAGAACGCGTCGCAGAAGCGCACGAACCGACTGGCCTTCTCACCGGCCTCGATGTTGAGCGTGCCGGCCATCTGCGAGGGCTGGTTGGCGATGATGCCCACCGAGCGGCCCTCCACCCGGCCGAAGCCGATCAGGATGTTCGGCGCGAACAGAGGCTGCACCTCGAGGAAGTCTCCGTCATCGACGATGTGCTCGATGACCGTGCGCATGTCGTAGGGCTGGTTCGGGGAGTCCGGGATGATCGTGTTCAGCGCGCGGTCGGCATCCGTCGTCTCGAATTCGAACGCGGTGTCGTACCCGGGGATCTCGGCCATGTTGTTGTCCGGCAGGAAGCCGAGCAGCGTGCGTGCGTAGTCGATCGCGTCGTCCTCGTCCTCGGCGAGGTAGTGCGCGACACCGGAGCGGGTGTTGTGCGTGTACGCACCGCCGAGCTCCTCCATGCCGACGTCCTCGCCCGTGACGGTCTTGATCACGTCGGGACCCGTGACGAACATCTGGCTGGTCTTGTCGACCATGATCACGAAGTCGGTCAGCGCCGGGCCGTACACGGCGCCGCCGGCGGCCGGGCCCATGATGATCGAGATCTGCGGGATGACACCAGAGGACCGGGTGTTCATCTTGAAGATCTCGCCGTACTTCGACAGGGCGAGCACGCCCTCCTGGATGCGGGCGCCGCCCGAGTCGAGGATGCCGATGACCGGCATCCCGCTGGTGAGGGCGAACTCCATGACCTTGATGATCTTGTCGCCGGAGACCTCGCCGAGCGAGCCGCCGAAGGTGGTGAAGTCCTGCGAGTAGACGGCGACGGTGCGGCCGTGGATCGTGCCGATGCCGGTGACGACCGAGTCGCCGTACGGGCGGTTCCGGTCCATGCCGAACGCGGTCGAGCGGTGCCGGACATACTCGTCGAACTCGACGAAGCTGCCGGGATCGACGAGAAGCTCGATGCGCTCGCGGGCGGTCATCTTGCCCTTGGCGTGCTGCTTCTCCTGGGCTTTCTTCTCAGGATCGACGACGGCTTCGGCGTAGCGGGCGCGGAGGTCCGCGATCTTGGCTGCGGTCGTCGAGAGGTCAGGCGTGTCCGTCACAATTCCACACTAGCGCCGGCCGCGGGAGCGCCGTTGGATGCTCGCCACAACGGATTCGCAGATCCTTTGGGTGTTCGGTTCTTCTCGCCGATCAGTTCTTCGGCGTCCAACTGCCCCGCTCTGCCAGAACTGCCCGATGGGCAGACACGACGGCAGGGGCGAGACGCTCACACGACGAACCGCCATACGTACTCCAGCCCGTCATCGGGGCGGAACCACGCCAGGGTCACCACCACGTCATCGAGATCGGCGGAGCACAGGCACAGCTCGAGCCGCTCTGCGGGCAGCACCTGTCCCCACAGGTCGGTGACGATGCCGGCGCCCGGAACGTCGTGGAACACGCGCACGAAGTCGACCGGCTCCTCGCCTCTGTTGACGACGACCGGATGCGCGCGCTCGGCGCGCTGGATGCGCCAGGGCACGCGGTAGGCCGGAACGGATGAGGGCAGGCGGGGGAGTCCGAGGGTCATGCCGTCAACGTAGGAACGGCTCCCGACGAAGCCGTTCACCCACCGGCATCCGTGGTCGGCACTGTGCAGGACTGCGCGCTACTCGTCGCTTGTGGAGAGGATCTCCGGCGCCTTCTTCTGGCGCACGACGCCGGTGACCTTCCGGCCCGCCCAGCCCACGCCGCGCACGGCGGTGCCCGCAGCGCTCGCGGCGGCGGCGCCCACGAGGCGTGCACCGTGCAGCATCCGCAGCTCCAACCTCTGCGCACCGGGCACCGGCTCGAGCTCGGCGGGCAGCTCCAGCGGCGCCTGGCCGAACGCTCGCCGCGACGAGGTCAGCACGCGCCGGCCGAGCACATGGTTGCCGGCACCTCCGATCGCGGCACCGATGCCGAACGGCAGCGCCTTGCCGAGGAACGACGCCCCGCCGTTGACTGCGAACTGCTTGATGAACATGCTCTTCAGGCGGTCGACCAGCGGCCCGACCGCCGCCCTCGGCAGCGACTTCGTCACCAGCTCGCCCCAGTACGCAGACCGCGTGCCGCCCTTGCCGACAGCCTGCTTCGCGAGCTGGGAGACGAGGTCGACCCCCTCCTTTCCGAGCATGAGCGTCATCACCAGCGCGCGTGCGCGGTCGGGGTTCTCGATCGGGATGCCGTGCACCTCTGCCACGGACTGGGCGAACAGTGCCGTCGACTCCACGAACCCCAGAGTCTCGACGCCCGACAGCGTCAGCGTCACACCGGTGCCGATACCGGGCACGACCGCGGTCGCGCCGACGGCTGCGCCTCCGGCCGTCACGGCGGCGAGGTAACGCAGCTCGAGGATGCGCACGATCTCGGCCGGCGTCGCGTTCGGGCTGCGCAGGCGGATGCTGCGGATGTGCGCGACCACCAGCGGACGCTGCACCGCGAGCACCCGGTCGACGCCGCGGATCACGAACGGATGCTCGTCGGAGCCGGCCGGCGGCAGCCCGGTGTCCCAGGCGGAGTCCGCGGGGAGCGAATGGATCTTGTGCACCTTCTCGCGCATGCGCCGATCCTATGCACTCGCACCTGCGAAACACCCCCGGTCGAGGGAAGGCGAAAGCCCGGCCCCCGCGAGAGGAGCCGGGCTTTCAGGAAGTCGGGGTCAGACGAACAGGTTCGCCCGCTCGAGGTCCTCGGCGAAGTCGATCTCGACCGCGTACAGGTCGGACACGTCCATCGGCTCGATGAGCACGCCGTCCTCGGCGATCGCCAGCTCGAGGCCGCGCTCGAAGTAGTCCTGGTCCTCGACGCGCTGCAGCTGGCGCATGAACGCCTTCTTGTGCGCAGACGAGATGTAGTTGATGCCCACGGCCTCGCCGAGGCCGCCCTTGACGGTCTTGGACAGCTCCTTGATGAAGCCCTCCGGGGTGACGGTGTACTTGACCTCTTCGTCGCTCACCTTCGAGGTGTTGACCGTGACGAACGACTGGTCGCGCTCGATGAGCTCGATCGCGCGACCCAGGATGCGCGGGTCGAAGACGACGTCGCCGTTCATCCAGAGCACGCCGCCGCGACCGGTGACGCTGAGCGCGCGGAGCAGGCTCTTCGAGGTGTTCGTGACGTCATAGCGCTCGTTGTGCACGTAGTTGACGTTCGGGAACGACTCGATGATGGTCTCGGCGCGGTAGCCGACGACGGTCGTGATCCGTGCGTCGCCACCGAACGCGGCGCGGATGTTCTCGTGCTGCTGCTGCATGATGGTGCGGCCGTCGTGCAGCTCGGTGAGCGGCTTGGGCAGGGCGCGCCCGAGGCGCGAGCCCATTCCGGCGGCCAGGATGACGGTCTGAAGAGTCACGAATGCTCCTAAAAAGTATCTGTGTTCACTGTCGATTCATCGACGGGACACCTCTTCGTGCCGGGTTCATGCTACCGAAGCGCCCTGGGAGAGCCCCGGCGGGGGAGGCGGCGTTGCCGTTTCGTGATCGAGTACACACCGGACACTCAGGAACGCTCGCCACGCGAAATACCGCGTCTCGTAGACCCAGGGAAGCCCGAGGTCGGTTGATAGCGTAATAGATGTGACTGCTTCTTCCCCCGCTCCCGGAGACGACCCCGTGAAGGCCCCCGCTGCCGCGAAGGACGGCGCTGCGGCACCGACGAAGAAGACCACGGCGAAGAGGACGACCTCAGCCAGGAAGGCCGCCGCACCCGCCGAGAAGGCTGCGGCGAAGGCGGATGCCGCGAAGCAGGATGCCGAGAAGACGGCGGCCGTGAAGAGCGCGGCGCGCACGACCGCCGCCGCGAAGAGCGCCGCCGCAAAGAAGGCGGCCGGTTCGACCGCCGCCAAGGCGGCCGCCGTGAAGACGGCGACCGCCCGCACCGCAGCATCGAAGACCGCGGCCAAGACGACCGCGGCGCGGACCACGGCGAAGAAGACGGCTGCGGCGAAGACGGCCACCGCGGAGCGGGACGAGGAGAAGGCCGCGACGAAGGCGGCCACCAAGACGACCGGTACGAAGGCGGCGGGAACGAAGGCGGCGGCGGCGAAGAAGCCCGCTGCCAAGCGGCCTGCGGCGAAGACCTCGGCCGCTGCCGAGGCGACCGCGACGAAGACGACCACGGCCAGGAGCACGGCCAAGACGGCGGCGGCGAAGTCCACCGCGGCGAAGAGCACGGCCACGAAGAGCAGTGCGGCCAAGAGTGCGACCACGCGGACCGCGGCGAAGACGACGGGGGCCGCGACGGCCGCGAAGGCGACGAAGAAGCCCGCGGCGAAGAGGCCTGCGACCACGACACGCCCTGCTGCGAAGACCGCAGCAGTGGCCGCGGCGGCCGGGGTGGTGGAGACTGTGGCTGCAGACGCCGTGACGACGGGTCCTGGGGAACCCGCTGTGAAGGAGATCATCGTGGCCGAAGAGACTCCGCAGACCGAGGCGCCGCCGCAGGACGACACGGTCGTCGCCCCCGCGGAGGCGGTCGCGGTCGCCGTGGTGCCGGAACCTGAGTCAGAGCCCGCAACGACAGGCGGGGCTGAGCCCACAGTGGCGGCAGCCGAGCCCGAGCCGGCGCCCGCGGCGGCAGCCGAGCCCGCGGCGGAGCCTGAGCCTGCGCCCGCAGCACAGGCTCCGGAGCCCGAGCCTGCCGTGGACCCGGCGCCCGTGTCTCCCGTGGACCCTGACGACGTTGCCGTGCCGGCGGTGATGATCCGCGGTCTGGTCAAGCACTTCGGCGATACGCACGCCGTCGACGGCGTGGACCTGACCGTCCCGGCAGGTTCCTTCTACGGCATCGTCGGACCGAACGGTGCGGGCAAGACGACGACCCTGTCGATGCTCGCGGGGCTCCTGCGGCCCGACGGCGGCAACATCATCATCGGCGGCGTGGACCAGAAGGCCGACCCGCTGGCCGCGAAGCGGGCGCTCGGCGTGCTGCCGGACCGGCTGCGCACCTTCGACCGGCTCACCGGCCGCCAGCTGCTGCACTACTACGGTCTGCTCCGCGGGCTCGACTCCGGCGTGATCGAGAAGCGCGTCGCCGACCTCGCGCGTGCGTTCGATCTCACCGAGGCGCTCAGCCGCGTGGTGTCCGACTACTCCGCGGGCATGACCAAGAAGGTCATGCTCGCCGGAGCGATGATCCACTCACCGCGGGTCCTGGTGCTCGACGAGCCGTTCGAGTCGGTCGATCCGGTCTCCTCCGGCGTCATCCTCGACATCCTCCGTGCCTACGTCGAGCACGGCGGCACCGTGATCCTGTCCAGCCATGGCATGGACCTCGTCGAGCGGGTCTGCTCGCGCGTCGCGATCATCGTCGGCGGGCAGGTACTCGCCGAGGGCACGATCGACCAGGTGCGCGCGGGCCAGTCGCTGGAGGCCCGCTTCGTCGAGTTGTCCGGCGGCGGCGCCGAGGTGGAGGGGCTCGAGTGGCTGCACACGTTCTCCGCCTGAGGCTCGCCCTCCTGGCAGGGTCGCTGCGCACCGGTCGTCCGGTGCGCACGATCCTCGGTCTCCTCGCCGTCGCAGCGCTGACGATCGCGACGTGCGTCGCCGTGCTCAGCCTCGGCGACGGGTCGATCGACACGGCACGCTCGGTCATCGTGCTCGGCGGTGCCGCCGTCTTCCTCGCCTTCCTGGCCGGCCCCGTGCTCGTCGGCACGGAGGATCAGCTCGATCCCCGCAGGTTCGCGGTGTTCGGAGTCGACGAGAAGCGGATGCCGTGGATGCTGGCTCTCGCATCTGTGATCAGCATCCCGAGCGTCGCGCTGCTCGCCGTCGGCGTCTGCGTGATGATCGTGGGCATCGGGTTCGGCGCGCCATGGCCCGTCGCCGTGCTGTCCACGCTGCTCGGCGTCGCGGTGACGATCGTGGCCGCCCGCATCGGCATGGCGGTCAGCGCGCTGCTGCTGCCGGAGCGACGCTCCCGCGAGCTGACCGCGCTGTTCGCGCTGGCGCTGATCGTCATCGCGTTCCCTGTAGCGGTGTTCTTCGCATCGATGGCATGGGACGGCGCCGTGCCCGCCGCCGTCGCCACGGCGACCTCGATCATCGGGATGACCCCGCTGGGCGCGGCGCAGGGCTTCCTGTTCTCCGTCGCCGACGGCGACGCACCCGCCGCCTGGGTGAGCGCGATCGTCGGCCTCCTCACCGTCGGGGGAGCGGCCGCGCTCTGGGCCTGGCTCGTACGCCGGCTGCTCACCACGGTGGAGCGACCCGTGGCGGCCCGCGAGCGCTCCGGCCTCGGCTGGTTCGCCGTGCTCCCCTCGAACGCGTTCGGCGCGGTCGCGGCACGCAGCCTCGTGTACTGGCTGCGCGATCGCCGCTACATCGTCAATGTCATCGTGGTGCCGATCGCCGGCATACTCACCGTGCTGCCCCTGGTGGTCGCGGGGGTGCCCGTCGAGATCGCCGCCCTCATCCCCGCGCCCCTGATCGCGCTGTTCCTGGGGTGGCTGCCGCACAACGACGTCGCCTACGACTCGACCGCGATCTGGGTGCACATCGCCAGTGGCATGAAGGGCGTCTCCGACCGCCTCGGCCGGCTCGTGCCGATGGTGCTGCTCGCCCTGCCGCTGCTGGCGGTGGCGGTGTCGATCACGTTGGCGGTGGTCGGGGACTGGTCGCTGCTCCTGCCGTTCACGGGCGTCGTGGCATGCCTGTTCCTCAGCGCTCTGGGGATGTCGAGCCTATCCTCCGTGCTCGCGCCGTACGCGGTGTCCCGGCCTGGGGACAGCCCGTTCCAGCAGCCGCAGCGCTCGTCGTCCTACGGGTCCTACGGCGCGGCGATCACACTGCTCGCGGCGATGGTGCTCACGATCCCGGCCGGATGGCAGTTCGTGCTGACACTCATCGAGGGCGATCAGCACGGTCCGACGACGTTCTGGACCGGCATCATCGTGGGCGTGCTCGCGCTGGTCGCGGGCGTGAGCGTCGGCGGGCGCATCTTCGAGCACAGCGGCGAGCGTCTGATGGAGTTCGCCGAGACCACCTGATCGCCCCGGGGCGCCCCCGGGGCGGTCGCGGCGATTAGACTCACCGTCATGAGTACTCCGCTTGACAGCCCCGATCAGGGCGGCGTGGCAACGCTTGATCGCGAACTCGAGGAACTCCTCAAGGAAGAGCATTTCGAGCCGGGCGACCACGAGCGCTTCTCGCACTACGTGAAGAAGGAGAAGATCCTCGAGTCCGCCATCACCGGCAAGCCGGTGCGGGCGCTGTGCGGGAAGAAGTGGACCCCGGGTCGCGACCCGGAGAAGTTCCCGATCTGCCCCACGTGCAAGGAGATCTACGAGTCGATGGTGGGCTGAGACCGACGCTCAGACCGCGTCGACGCCCTTCGTCTCGTCGCTTCGCCGGTTCCTGAGCGAGCGCAGCGAGACGAAGGGCGCTCAGGAACCGGGTTGCCCCTATCGGGCCTCGACGAACATCGTGGGAATCGCCGGGTCCGACTTGCTGAGCGCGAGAGCGCGGATCGGCAGCTCTTCACGAACACGCAGGTGATGCGCGCGAGCGGACGCGGTTCCCTCGGCGCCCTCGTGCGACGGGTCGATCTCACCGTTCTCGACGAGCACCACCTGCAGCGCGCGGGCATCCGGATGCTCGGAGGGCACGTCCAGCTCGTCGAAGCCGGCGGACACGGCGATGGTCTCGGCCGTCGCCGTGCCGTGCTCGAGCGAGCGGAACGCCGCCTTCCTGCCGCCCTTCGAGGCCTTGTCCGTCGACGCCTTCGCGACCGGCACCCATGAGCCTGCGGCATCCTGCCGGGCGACGAGCTTGTAGACCATGCTCGCGGTGGGGTAGCCGGAGCCGGTGACCACCGACGTGCCGACGCCGTAGGCGTCGACGGGCGAGGCGGCAAGGGCGGCGATCGCGTACTCGTCCAGGTCGCTCGTGACGGTGATCCTGGTGCCGGTGGCGCCCAGTTCGTCGAGCTGCGCGCGCACCTCGGCGGCCACGATCGGCAGATCGCCGGAATCGATGCGCACACCGCCCAGCGACGTGCCGGCCACCCGGATCGCGAGCTCCACGCCAGCGCGGATGTCGTAGGTGTCCACGAGCAGGGTGGTGTCGGTGCCGAGTGCCGCGATCTGCGAGCGGAAGGCCGATTCCTCGTCGTCGTGCAGGAGCGTCCAGGCGTGCGCAGCGGTGCCCATGGTCGGGATGCCCCAGCTGCGCCCGGCCTCGAGGTTGCTGGTCGCGCCGAAACCGGCGATGTACGCCGCGCGGGCTGCGGCGACCGCCGAGTGCTCGGCCGCGCGCCGCGAACCCATCTCGGCCAGGGGCCGCTCGCCGGCGGCGATGCTCATGCGGGATGCCGCCGTGGCCACGGCCGAGTCGTGGTTGAGCACGCTGAGGGCGAGCGTCTCGAGCACCACGGCGTCGGCGAAAGTGCCCTCGACGGTGAGGATGGGGGAGCCGGGGAAGTACAGCTCGCCCTCGCGGTAGCCGCGGATCGTGCCGGTGAAGCGGTAGTCCTCCAGATGCGCGAGCGTGGCGGCATCCACCACGTCGTTGTCGCGCAGGAACCGCAGCTCGTCCTCACCGAAGCGGAACTCGCGCAGCAGCGCGAGCAGCCGGCCGGTGCCGGCGACGACGCCGAACCGGCGTCCGCCGGAGAGACGCCTCGAGAACAGCTCGAACACGCACGGACGTGCGCCCGTTCCGTCGCGCAGAGCCGCGGCCAGCATGGTCAGTTCGTAGCGATCGGTGTAGAGCGCCGTCGACGTCGTCATGAGGTCGAGTTTAGTGACGGCGCGTCGGCGGCTCCGTCGCATGAAAGTTATTTGCGCGGACGCCTAATCTAATGAATACTACTTCCAGGTTCGGGATCACCCGTGACTGCTCAACGAAGAACAGGGATGCACAATGAAAACTCGCGTGATCTCCGTCGTCGCGCTGGGCGCGGTCGCCGCGCTGGCTCTCGCCGGATGCTCCAACGGCAACTCCGGAGACTCCGGCGACGCCGTCGACGGCAAGGGCAAGACGATCACCGCCTGGGTGATGCAGGGCACGAACCCTGACTCGTCCGCCTACCTCGACGCCGTGTCGAAGGCGTTCACCGAGAAGACCGGCGCCAAGGTCAAGTTCGAAGAGGTGCAGTGGGCCGACGGCCACCAGCGCTTCGTGACCGCCATCGCCGGCGGCACCGCGCCGGACGTCGCCGAGACCGGCACCACCTGGACCCCCGAGTTCGCCGACGCCGGCGCTCTCGTTCCCATCGACGACTACGTCGCCGAGGACAAGGGCCTGAAGGACGACCTCGTCAAGGGCCTCGCCGAAGCCGGCACCTACGACGGCGAGCTCTACGGCATGCCCTGGTACGCCGGTGTCCGTTCGATCGTGTACCGCGCCGACATCTACGAGGAGCTCGGTCTGAAGGCTCCCACCACCTGGGACGAGATCGTCTCGAACGGCGAGAAGATCAAGGCCGCGCACCCCGAGATGGCTGCGTTCGTCGTTCCCGGCAATGCCGAGTTCGGCGTGTACCCCTGGGTCTGGGGTGCAGGCGGCGAGGTCGCCGTCAAGGACGGTGACAAGTGGAAGTCCGAGCTGGACTCGAAGAAGTCGCAGGCGGGCCTGACCTTCTACACCGATCTGGCACTCAAGCACGGCTTCTCGACGCCCGGCGCGACCACCTGGAAGGAGACCGACGTCCGCGACGCGTTCACCCAGGGCAAGGTCGCCACGATGCTCTCCGGCTCGTGGACCCCGAAGTCGCTGATCGAGTCCAACCCCGAGCTCGAGGGCAAGCTCGGCGTCGCCGTGATCCCCGGTGAGGACGGCGGCATCGCCCCCTCCGTGCTCGGCGGATCGCACCTGTCGATCTTCGCGGACTCCAAGGAGCCCGACCTGGCGTGGGAGCTCGTCAAGCTGATGACCGTCGGCAAGTTCGCGTCCCAGTGGGCCGACTCGACCGGCTACTTCCCCGGCCTGGAGTCGCTGATGAAGGACGCCGTGGAATCCACCGACCCGCTGATCGCCCCGTTCGCGAAGCAGATGGTCGACGGCGGAGCATCCGTGCCGGTGACCCCGCAGTTCGGCGCCGTCCAGGCCAAGCAGACCACCAACACGATGATGCAGGAGATCCTCAGCGGTCAGAAGACCGTCGCCGAGGCGTCGAAGGACGCCGCGGCTGAGATGACCGACCTGCTGAACACCAAGTAGGTCGCATCTTGACCACGTCGCTCCCCGCGACGATGTCCGCGCCGGAGAAGGAGACCGCTCCTTCTCCGGCCGGCGGGCGTCGTCAGAAGCTCTTCTCGATCGCCCGGACGCGCCCCTGGCTGCTGCTCGGGCCCGCACTCATCGTGCTCGGCGTGCTGCTGCTGTGGCCGCTGGTGCAGGTCGTGCTGCTGTCGTTCCAGGACTACGGCCTCCGCGAGATCCGCCGGGGGACGACCAACTTCATCGGCCTCGACAACTACGTCGAGGCGCTCACCGACCCGCAGCTCTGGGCCGTCGTGGTGCCGAACACCGTCGGCTTCGCGATCGTCTCGGTGTTCACCACCGTCGCCTTCGGCACGCTCGTCGCGCTGCTGCTGGCGAGGCTTGGCCTCGCCTGGCGCACCATCGTCGGCAGCGCGATCATGATCGCCTGGGCCATGCCGGCCGTGACCGGCACGTACGTCTGGACCTGGATCTTCGACGCCGATCGCGGCGTGTTCAACGCCGCGCTGCAGTCCATGGGCGTGATCGACGGACCGGTGAACTGGTTCACCAACCGCTGGGCCTTCTACGCCATCGTGCTGCTGAACGTCGTGCACCACGGCTTCCCGTTCGTCGCGATCACGGTCCTCGCCGGTCTCCTCGGCGTTCCCAAGGAAATGATCGAGGCCGCCGAGATCGACGGCGCCGGTGCATGGCGCCGATTCTGGAAGATCATCTTCCCGACGCTGCGGCCGGTGTTCTCCGTCGTCATCATCCTGTCCACGATCTGGGACTTCAAGGTGTTCACGCAGGTGTTCCTGATGCCAGGAGGGGCCGGATCGAACAGATCCGTGCTCAACCTCGGCGTGTGGTCGTACGTGGAGTCCTTCGGCCAGAACAGGTACGGGTTCGGCTCCGCGCTCGCCGTGCTGCTGACCCTGGTGCTGCTGGTGATCACGATCGTCTACATCCGCACCCTTCTCAAGGAGGACCAGCTGTGAGGAAGTCTTCGCCCCTCGGCCGGTTCGGCATCGTCGTCGCGGTGATCGGCCTGCTGCTGTTCACCCTGTTCCCGGTGTACTGGATGATCATGAGCTCCTTCGACAAGAAGGCCTCCAGCGGCGGCGGCAATCTGCTGCCCCGCGAGTTCACCTGGGACAACTTCACCTACGTGCTCACCGACGGCGGGTTCGACGTGTTCCTGCGCAACTCGGCCATCGTCGCTATCGTGACCGTGCTCGCCAGCGCCCTGCTTGCTCTGCTCGCCGCCGTCGCGGTCACCCGGTTCCGCTTCAGGTTCCGCACCTCCATGCTGCTGATGATCCTGGTCGTGCAGATGGTGCCGCTCGAGGCGCTCGTGATCCCGCTGTTCATCCAGATCAAGAACCTCGGACTACTGAACACGCTCATCGGCCTGATGATCGTCTACGTCGCGCTGTCGCTGCCGTTCGGCATCTGGATGCTGCGCGGGTTCGTGGCAGCCGTCCCCATCGAGCTCGAGGAGGCCGCGTACATCGACGGCGCCTCCTGGTGGCGGATGTTCCGCTCCGTGCTGTTCCCGCTCGTCATGCCCGGGCTGGTGGCCACCAGCGTGTTCTCGTTCATCACCGCATGGAACGAGTTCATCTTCGCAATGACGCTGCTCGGCGGAGAAGTGGAACAGTACACTGTGTCGATCGGGCTCCGTCAGTTCTTCGGTGAGCACTCCAACGAATGGGGCTACATCATGGCGGCCTCGACGCTGATCACCCTTCCGGTGATGGTGTTCTTCGTGATCGTTCAGCGCCGACTCAGCGACGGTCTCGTCGCCGGCGCTGTGAAGGGATGACCCGTGGTCGATGACCTGACCCGCCTGGCGAACGGGGTCGTGTGGCCCGGGTTCCTGGGCAGCACCGTGCCGCGCTGGCTCGAGCGGGAGCTCGGCGACGGCCTGGCCGGCGTCGTGTACTTCGCGCAGAACCTGCTCGGCGACACCGCCGCGCTCAGCGCCAGGATCCACGAGATCGCCCCCGGCGCCCTGATCGGGATCGACGAGGAGGGCGGCAGCGTCACCCGGCTCGAGACCGCGACGGGCTCGACGGTCCCCGGTGCCGAGCAGCTCGGCTTCGTCGATGACGAGGCCGCGACGCGCGCGACGGGCGCCGAGATCGGTCGCCGGTGCGCGGCGATCGGAGCCGACGTCGTCCTGGGGCCGGTGGCCGACGTGAACACCGACCCGCGCAACCCGGTGATCGGCACCAGGTCCTTCAGCGACGACACCGACGTGGTCTCCCGGCACACTGCGGCCGAGGTGGTCGGCATCCAGTCCACCGGGCTCGCGGCGTGTGCCAAGCACTATCCCGGCCACGGCGACACCCATGTCGACTCGCATCACGATCTGCCGCGGATCGACCTCACTCCCGAGCAGATCGAGGCAGAGCATCTGCCGCCGTTCCGGGCAGCGGCCGAAGCCGGTGTGCTCTCCATCATGACCGCGCACATCGTGGTCCCGGCCTGGGGCGAGGAGCCCGCCACACTCAATCCGCGCGTGCTGGGCATGCTGCGGGATGCCGGCTTCGACGGCGTCATCGTGACCGACGCCCTCGACATGGCGGCCATCCGCGAGACCGTCGGGCTCGGCGGAGGCGCGGTGCGCGCCCTCGCAGCCGGCGCCGACCTGCTGTGCATCGGCAACCCGACCAACCCGGGACCCGCGATGCTGCCCGATCAGGACGAACGCGACTTCCACGCGGTGCGCGACGCGATCGTCGCTGCGCTGCGCTCCGGCGAGCTGTCCCGCGAGCGCGTGGAGGAAGCCGCCGGTCGTGTGGCGCGGATGTCGGCTGCGGTCACAGCGCGTTCCGCTGCCGAACCGGCCGACTTCGACGCGGCATCCGTCGTGCGACGCGCGGTGACCGTCGTCGGCGACCTGCAGTCGCTGCCGGATGCGCCGACGACGGTGGTCGACGTCCGCCGCCGCTCGTCACTGGCGGTCGACAGTGCTGCGGGGCACGTCGCGGAGGCGCTCGCCGCCGGCGGCGAGATCGTGCGCCTCGATGCCGAGCGGGCCGAGGAATCGGATGTCGCCGACGCCGAGCGTCAGGTCTCGTCCGGACGCACCGTCGTGCTGGCCGATCGCCTGGACGAGCAGTCGCCGCAGCGGGCACTCGTCGAGCGCCTCGTCGCAGCTCGTGCGGGGACGACCGTCGTCGACGTGGGCTTCGGCCCCGCAGTCATCGACGACGCACCGGTCGTGCAGGTGCGCGGGGCGAACCTGATCGGTGCCCAGGCCGCCCGACAGGCGTTGATCGGCCAGTGAGATGAGGGTGTGCGCGCTGCAGTCCGGCACCTCGGCCGACGGCATCGACGTGCTCGTGGTCGAGGCGGAGCCCGAGGGCGACGCACTGGTGCTCCGGACCGTCGACTGGCGCACCGTGCCCTGGCAGCCGGAGCTGCGGCGCAGCATCCTCGATGTCACGCATGGAGCGTCGATCGACGCGGCGGCCTGGTGCGCGCTGGACTGGCGACTCGGTGAGGCTTTCGCCGACACGGTGCGCGACATCCCCGACCTCGACCTCGTCGTCTCCCACGGTCAGACCGTCTACCACTGGGTGGAGGACGGGCATGCCCGCGGCACCACTCAGCTGGGCGAGCCCGCCCCCATCGCCGAGGCCGCCGGATGCCCGGTGCTCTCGCACCTGCGCAGCGCGGACATCGCCGCGGGCGGCGAGGGCGCTCCGCTGATGGCGCTGTTCGACCGGCTGTGGCTCGGTCCGATCGCCGAGGCGTCGGGCGAGGGCATCGCGACCGTGAACATCGGCGGGATCGCCAACGTTCAGGTGGTGCACCCGGACGGCCGCGTGCAGGCCTGGGACAGCGGACCTGGGAATGCGCTCCTCGACGCTCTGGTCGAGCGGCGCACGGGCGGCGAACAGGGCTTCGACCGCGACGGGGCGCTGGCTGCGGCCGGTACGGTCCGTCCTGAGCTGATGCGGGCGCTGCGCGCTCACCCCTACTTCGCGCTGCCGGCGCCGAAGAGCACCGGCCGGCATGAGTTCCATCTCGGGCTGCTCGACGATGCGGCGCGGTCCGAGGCCGCGGAGCCCCTGTCGGATGCCGACGCCGCGGCCACGCTGGTCGAGCTGACGGCATGGAGCATCGCCGAGGCCCTGCGCGCGTCCGGCGCGACGAGTGCGATCATCTCCGGCGGCGGCGTCCGGAATCCGGTGCTGATGCGTCGTCTCGCCGAGCTCGCCGCGCCCGTGCGGATCAGTTCCAGCGCGGAGCACGGAGTGGACCCGGACAGCAGGGAGAACCTGATGTTCGCCGTGCTCGGAGTGCTGTCATGGCACGGCATCCCGATCTCCCTCACGACGACGGGATCGCGGATCGCCGGCCGGTTCACCGCGGCGCACGCGCCGCTCGGTCTGCCGCGCCCGCGGCCGGCCTTCGCCCGTGTGGAGGTAAGACGATGACCCAGGACGACGACCTTCGCGTGTCGCTGCAGACGCTGTCGACGGAGCGCGCCGATCCGGCGTACGCCGACCTGGACGTGCGCAGCACGGTGGATCAGGTGAGCGTCATGATCGCGCAGGCCGCGCAGGCCGCCGAAGCCGTGGCCGGACGCTCCGCAGAGATCGCGGCGGCGGTGGACGGCATCGTCGCGCAGCGCGCGAAGGGCGGCCGGCTGATCTACATCGGTGCCGGCACCGCCGGGCGCATGGGTGTGCTGGACGCGAGCGAGATCCCGCCGACCTACGGCACAGCCCCCGAAGAGGTCGTCGGACTGATCGCCGGGGGAGAGGTCGCGGTCCGCGGCGCCGTGGAGAACGCGGAGGACGACGACGTCGCCGGCGCCGAGGCCATCGATCGGATCGGACTCACCGCGGCCGACGCCGTCGTCGGGATCTCGGCATCCGGTCGTACCCCGTACGTCGCCGGCGCGCTCGAGCGGGCGCAGCGGCTCGGCGCGTTCACGATCAGCCTGGCCGGCAACACCGATGCCGCGATCTCGCGCGGCGTCGACGTGGCCATCGAGATCGACGCCGGCCCCGAGGCCGTTGCGGGCTCGACGCGCCTGAAGGCGGGCACGGTGCAGAAGCTCGTGCTGAACACGCTGTCCACGCTCGCGATGGTGCAGGAGGGCAAGGTGCTCGGCAACCTCATGGTCGACGTGCAGGCGACCAACGAGAAGCTCCGCGTGCGTGCGGAGCGCATCGTCATGCAGGCCACGGGCTGCGACAGGACCGTCGCAGCGGACGCGCTCCGCCGGGCGGACGGCTCGGCGAAGGTCGCGATCCTGATCGCCGCCGGCGCTGACGCGGACGCCGCGCACGAGTTGCTGGCCGAGTCGCACGGACGCCTGCGCCCAGCGCTCGCGGCCCTGGGCGCGCCCGCAGGAGGGAACAGCATCGCGTGACGGACCCGCTCGCCGCCCTGCGCGTCGACCCCTCGGGGTTGAGCGCTGCCGAGGCGCGGCTGGCGCAGCGCATCGCAGCCGATCCCACGATCGTCGTCGACCTGGCGATCACCGACCTCGCCGTGCTGTGCGAGACGTCTCCGGCGACGGTGGCCAGGTTCGCGCAGACACTTGGCTTCTCGGGGTACCGGCAGTTCCGCATGGAGGTGGCGCAGGCCGTCAGCAGGGAGCAGGCCGACCGGGAGCGGTTCGGCATCGACGACGAGGACATCCTCGCCGACGATGACGCCGGCAGTGTCGCGTCGAAGATCGCCTATCAGGAGATGCGCGCGATCGAGCAGACCGCGCACGGGCTCGACCCCAGGCAGGTGGACGAGATCGCCGCACTGATCGGTGCAGCCACCCGCACCGACGTGTTCGCCATGGGGGCGTCCGCGCTCGCCGCGGTCGACCTGTACCTCAAGCTGGTGCGCATCGGACACACCGCCTGGCACGGTTCCGACGTGCACCTCGCGCTCGTACAGGCGGCTCAGCGCGGTCCGGGTGACGTGGTCGTCGGGATCTCGCACAGCGGGACGACGCGCGAGGTCATCGAGCCGATGGAGATCGCGCGGGCGGCGGGAGCGACCACGGTCGCGATCACGAATGCACCGGACTCGGCGATCACCCACCGCGCCGACCACGTGCTGCTGACCAAGGCCAGGGAGTCGCCGTTCCGCATCGGCGCGATGGGCAGCCGGATCGCGCAGCTCGCCGTCATCGACATCCTGTTCACCCGCGTCGTGCAGGCGCACGGCGATTCGGTGCGCACCGCACTGCAGCGCACCCGCGAGGTCATCGAGACGCACAACCTCGGCGCCGACTGACGGCGATCAGCCCAGGTGGTCCCTGGTACTCGACATCACCCGTGTCGCGAGGCGGTTCGCCCTCGCCAGCGAGCCCTCCAGCGACAGCCCGCTGACGAGCCCGGCGAGGAATCCGGCCGCGATCGCGTCCTCGGCACCGATCGGCTCGATCATGCGGAAGTCGATCGGCGGAGCTTCGGCACGCGTGCCGCCGTCGAACGCCGTCGCTCCGGTGGGGTGGGTGACGACCAGATGGCGCGGTTCCGGCAGCAGCGCGCGCAGTGCTCCGGCATCCGTCGCGCCGAACACGCTGAGCGCGTCGGCCTCCGAGACGAACACGACATCGGCGCGGCGGGCGAGATCCGCCAGCGCCGCGCGCCCGACGTCCTCCCGGCCGAGCCAGAGCGGCGGCCGCCAGTGCACGCTGAATGAGCGGATGCCGGACCCTCGGTCGTCCTGGAACAGCGACTCCTGGGCGAGCAGCGCGGAGGAGGACAGCGCCGACGTGACGCCGGTGGTGTGCACGATCCTCGCCTGCTCCAGCAGCGAGCGTGCGGCGGGCGTCTGGAGCGTCTCGCGGGAGAGCAGGCTCCCCGCCGACGAGCTGCGGTAGTAGTGCATGCGGTCGGCGATGCCGGCGGCCTCGGCGGAGACCTCCTTGACGTACAGGCCGGTCGGCGCGTGCGGATCGCGCTCGACGGCCGACGTGTCGACCCCGTACCGGCCGAGCTCGGCGAGCAGGAACTCGCCGAAGCCGTCGTCGCCGACGCGGCCGACGACGGCGGAGCGCACGCCGGCGGTCTGCAGGGCGATAGCCACGTTCAGCTCTGCTCCGCCGAGCGAGCGCGCGAAAGTCTGGGCTTCGGCGAGTGGTCGGGGTGGTTCGGGCGTGAACACCACCAGTCCCTCGCCCACGCTGACGACGGTGACGTCGGATGCTTCGGGCACGTCTCAGACACTACGGCCAACGGGGCGAGCACGGCAATCGCGATAGGCTGGACCATCATGAACGACGCTCCGATCGGCATCTTCGATTCCGGGGTCGGCGGGCTCACCGTCGCGCGGGCCATCCGGGCCCAGCTGCCACAGGAGTCCCTGGTCTACATCGGCGACACCGCGCACTCGCCGTACGGTCCCAAGCCGATCGCCGACGTCCGCCGCTACGGACTCGAAGTGCTCGACACTCTGGTCGAACAGGGCGTGAAGATGCTCGTGATCGCCTGCAACACAGCATCCGCCGCCATGCTGCGCGACGCGAGGGAGCGCTACGACGTCCCCGTCGTCGAAGTGATCGGCCCCGCCGTGCGGCGCGCGGTCTCGACCACCCGCAACGGGCGCATCGGCGTGATCGGCACGGTCGGCACGATCGGCTCCCGGGCCTACCAGGACATGCTCGAGGTGAACGAGCGGCTGGAGGTGTTCACGGCCGCCTGCCCGCGCTTCGTCGAGTTCGTCGAGGCCGGCATCACGGGCACCCCCGAGGTGCTCGCGACCGCGGAGGGCTACCTGGCGCCGCTGCGCGAGGCCGGCGTCGACACCCTCGTGCTGGGGTGCACCCACTACCCGTTCCTGCGCGGCGCGATCAGTTACGTCATGGGAGACGGCGTCAGCCTGGTCTCCAGTGACGACGAGACCGCTGCCGACGTCTATCGCCAGCTGGTGGCGGGCGACCTGCTCGCCTCACCGGATGCCCGGCCGACCCACGTGTACGAGGCGACCGGCGACTCCGCCGACGACTTCGCGGCCCTCGCGAACCGGCTGATGGGCCGCGAGGTGCGCGACGTGCAGCTTGTGCAGACCGGCGTCATCACGCTCCCCGACCTGTCCTTGGAAGGAAACAATGTCTGACATCACCCGGGCCGACGGCCGCACCACCGACCAGCTGCGCGAGATCACCATCGAGCGCGGGTGGAGCGCGCAGGCCGAGGGCTCGGCGCTGATCAGCTTCGGCGGCACGAAGGTGCTGTGCACCGCATCCTTCACCAACGGCGTTCCGCGCTGGCTCACCGGCAAGGGCAAGGGGTGGGTGACCGCCGAGTACGCGATGCTGCCGCGGGCCACCAACAGCCGCAACGACAGGGAGAGCGTGAAGGGCCGCATCGGCGGACGCACCCACGAGATCTCGCGCCTGATCGGCCGGGCGCTGCGCGCCGTCGTCGACACCAAGGCGCTCGGCGAGAACACGATCGTGATCGACTGCGACGTGCTGCAGGCCGACGGCGGCACCCGCACCGCCGCCATCACCGGCGCCTACGTCGCGCTCGCGGACGCGATCGAATGGGGTCGCGAGAAGAAGTTCATCGGGAAGAACTCCACGCCGCTGCTGGACTCGGTGGCCGCGGTGTCGGTCGGCATCATCGACGGCGAGCCCATGCTCGACCTGGCATACGTCGAGGACGTGCGCGCAGAGACCGACATGAACATCGTCGTCACCGGCCGCGGTCTGTTCGTCGAGGTGCAGGGCACGGCCGAGGGGGCGCCTTTCGACAAGCGCGAGCTCGACGCCCTGCTCGACCTGGGCGTGGCCGGTTGCGCCGAACTGAAGGACCTGCAGCTGAAGGCGCTCGCGTGAAGATCGTCCTCGCCACGCACAATCCTCACAAGGTCGACGAGTTCCGTGCGCTGGTGAGCAGCGTGCGGCCCGACCTCGAGATCATCGGCTACGACGGCCCGGAGCCGGTGGAGGACGGCGTGACCTTCGCCGAGAACGCCCTCATCAAGGCGCGTGCCGCGGCTACGCACACCGGGCTGCCCGCCGTGGCCGACGACTCCGGCATCTGCGTGGACGTGCTGGGAGGGTCGCCCGGCGTGTTCTCCGCGTACTGGGCCGGGCAGAAGAAGGATGCGGTCGCCAATCTCGAGCTGCTGCTGGACCAGCTGCGCGACATCGCCGACCCGCACCGCGCCGCGCAGTTCCACGCCACGATCGCGCTGGTCGTCCCCGGCGGTGCCGAGCAGACCGTGGAGGGCGTCTGGCCGGGGCGCCTCGCGCACGCGCCGGCAGGGCCTGGTGGGTTCGGCTACGACCCGATCTTCATCCCGGACGGGCAGGACGCCGGTGCCGAGCGCACCGTGGGGGAGTACACCGCCGACGAGAAGCAGGCCGACTCGCATCGCGGCCGCGCCTTCGCGGCCCTTCTTCCGCTGCTCGAGCAGCTCTAGTCGGTACTGAGAATCATCCCCATTCCCGACTAGGCGAAAAGGCCCTTCACCAGGGAGTTCCCGGCCTACCCTTGAGGCATGCACGATCACGCCCCCACTGACCTCCGGTCGTCGAGCAATCGCCGGCTGCTGACGATCTCGCTGTGCCTGACGGCCTCGGTGATGATCGTGCAGGTCATCGGCGCCATCATGAGCGGGTCGCTCGCGCTGCTCGCCGACGCCGCGCACATGTTCACCGACTCGTCCGCGCTGGTGATCGCGCTGATCGCGAGCACGGTCGCCGCACGCCCGGCGGATGACCGGCGCACCTTCGGCTACCAGCGCGCCGAGGTCTTCGGCGCGCTGATCAACTCGATCATCCTGATCGTGCTCGCGACCGTCGTCGCGGTGCGCGGCATCAGCCGCCTGCTGAACCCCGAGGACGTCGAGGTACAGGGCGGCGTGATGCTGGTCGTCGCGATCGTGGGCATGCTCGCCAACGCGATCTCGATGTGGCTGCTCAGCCGTGCGCAGAAGCACAGCATCAACGTGCGCGGCGCCTACCTCGAGGTGATGGGCGACCTGATCGGCTCGGTCGGCGTCATCATCGCCGCGATCATCATCACCACGGTCGGCTGGATGCAGGCCGACGCGCTCGCATCGCTGTTCATCGCGGCGATGATCGTGCCGAGGGCGATCTCGCTGCTGCGCGAGGTGTTCTCCGTGCTCGCCGAGTCGGCGCCCAAGGGCACCCAGGTCAGCGAGATCCGCGAGCACCTGCGGGGCTACGACGGCGTCGTCGACGTGCACGACGTGCACGTGTGGCAGCTCACCCGCAGCGCGCCGGTGTTCACCGCACACGTGCAGGTCGAGCCCGATGTGCTCACCAGCGGCCGCTCGGCGGTCCTGCTCGACCAGTTCCACAGCTGCCTGTCGGATCATTTCGACGTCGAGCACTCCACCTTCCAGCTCGAGCCGGCGGACCGGTCCGAGTGCGAGGCGGCGCACGACTAGCTCTCCCGGCGCAGCTCCGAGACGCTCTTGTCCGGTCGCAGGCCGCGCCAGCGCGCGTGCCGCAGGATGCCGCCGGGCGTCCAGTTCGCGAACTCGACCTCGCCGACCACTTCCGGTCGCACCCACAGGGCGTCCGAGGCCTCCGGCGCCGGCACCTCGACGGGCGCCTGGTCGACGCGCAGCGGCTGCAGCCGGGTGAGGACGTCGCGCAGCATCCGATCGGTGAACCCGGTGCCCACCCGGCCGGCGTACCGCAGCGCGCCGCCGTCATCCGGCACGGCCAGCAGCAGCGATCCGAACGTGCCTGCGCGGTCTCCGTTGCCCGGGCGGATGCCGATGATCGCGGCCTCCTGAGTGCGGGTCAGCTTGAGCTTGAGCCAGGCGGGCGAGCGCGCGCCCTCGCGATAGGTCGACTCCGGATCCTTGGCGACCACGCCCTCCAGCCCGAACTCGCGGCTCGCAGCGAGGGCGGCGTCGACGTCGTCGAACACCGGCGCGACGCGCACCGGCGCGTCCAGTCCCTCCGCGACCTGCTCCAGCAGCTCCCGGCGCTGCCGCAGCGGCAGGCCGGTGAGGTCGTGCCCGTTCAGCCGCAGCAGGTCGAACAGCAGGTAGACCACCGGGGTGCGCACCACCTCTCGCTCGATCTCGCGGGCCCTGGTCAGGTGCATCCGATCCTGCAGACGGCTGAAGCTCGGTCGCCCCTCGGCGTCGAAGGCGACGATCTCGCCGTCGACGACGGCGTCCTCGGCGGGCAGGTGCGGGGCACCGTCGGCGGTCAGCTCCGGGTAGCGTGCGGTGACGTCGGTGCCGCTGCGCGCGTGCAGCTGCATCCGCTCACCCGACCAGGTGCCCAGCGCACGGATGCCGTCCCACTTGATCTCCGCCCAGCCGTGTGTGCGGGCGCGGCCCGCGGTGCCGGTCTCGGCGAGCATGGGCCGCGGCGCATCCGCATCCTGACCGGGTTCTGAGCGCCCTTCGTCTCGTCGCTTCGCTCCTCGCTCAGGATCCGCGGAGCGAGACGAAGGACGCTCCGGATGCCGATGCGACCGGCTCTCCTTCATCCGGTGCAGCAGCCACTGCGACTTCTCCCCGCTGCCGGAGGTGCGGATCAGCGCGAGCCGCGTCGTGCCGAGCCGCCCGCCTGGGCGGCCGGTGAAGGTGCCGATCACCTCGTCGTCGCGCCACTTCTCGAGGTCGACGGTGCCGGTGTCCCAGATCGTCATGTCGCCGGCCCCGTACTCCCCGTGCGGGATGGTGCCCTCGAACTCGAGGTACTCGAGCGGATGCGGCTCGGTCATCACGGCGAGGTGGTTGCGGGCGGGGGTCTCCGGCACGCCCTTGGGCACGGCCCAGCTGATCAGCACGCCGTCGCGCTCGATGCGCAGGTCGTGATGCAGACTGCTCGCGTGGTGCTCCTGGATCACGAACCGTGTGTCCGGCGACGCGGCACCCGCGGTCCTCGGCATCGGCTCCGGCGTCTTCGCCGCATCGCGCTTGGCGAGATACGGGGCGAGCGCGGCGGCCGCGGGTGCACGCTTCGCCTCGTCGCTGTGCTCCTGGCTCGGGAACCGGGCTTCGGCGAACGGGTCGATGCCGGCCGCGACCCGCGCGAGCACCTCGTCGAACTCGAGCTGCGCGAGGCCGGGATCGTCGAGTTCCGCCCAGGTGCGCGGCGCCGCCACCCATGGCCTGGTCCTGCCGCGCAGCGAGTAGGGCGCGATCGTCGTCTTCGACGCGTTGTTCTGGCTCCAGTCGATGAAGACCTTGCCGGGGCGGAGCGCCTTCGCCATCACGCTCGTCGCGAGGTCGGGATGATCGGCCTCGATCATCCGCGCCAGTTCTTTCGCGACGGCGGATGCCTGCTCGCTGGTCTGCGCCCCCGTGCCGTCCTCCTCCACGGGCAGCGCGGCGTACAGGTGGATGCCCTTGCTGCCGCTGGTCACCGGCACCGGTTCGAGCCCCATGCCGGTGAGGATGCCGCGCGCGATGCGCGCGATCTCCGCGCACTCGGCGAGTCCCGCGCCGGGACCCGGGTCGAGGTCGAGCACGAGCCGGTCGGGGCGGCCCCGGCCGCCGGAGGGCGTGAACCGCCACTGCGGCACATGCAGCTCGAGGGCGGCGACCTGAGCGAGCCAGACCAGCGTCGGCACGTCCTCGGCCAGCGGGTACTCCTTCGTGCCGTCCGAGTGCTCGATCGGCATCCGCCTGACCCATGAGGGTGCGCCGGGTTCGAGCTGCTTCGTGAAGAAGGACGATGCCGGCGCATCGGCCGTGCCCACCCCTTCGACCCAGCGCTTGCGGGTCACGGGCCGCCCGCGCAGCAGGGGCAGCATCGCCGGCGCGACGCGGGTGACGTAGTCGATGATCTCGCCCTTGGTCGTGCCGGTGGAGGGGTAGACGACCTTGTCGAGGTTCGTGATGCGCAGGCGACGGCCGTCGATCTGCACGATCTGCCCGCCGGATGCCATGACGAAAGGCTAGGGCAGATCGCCGGCGGCCGGTATGTCAAGGGGGCTGGCCCGCACCGACGCCACTGGTGTGTACTGGTGCCATGAGGACGATCTGGAAGGGCGCCCTGACCTTCGGGCTGGTGAACGTGCCGGTGAAGGTGTATTCGGCGACCGAGGACCACGACGTGTCGCTGCACCAGGTGCACGACGCCGATGGCGGACGCATCCGCTACCAGCGCGTGTGCGAGGTGTGCGGACAGGTCATCGCCTACGCCGACATCGACAAGGCGTACGTCGACGAGGACGGTCAGACGGTGGTGCTGACCAAGGACGATCTGGCCGCCCTGCCCGCCGAGAAGAGCCGCGAGATCGATGTGGTGGAGTTCGTCCCCACCGAGCAGGTCGATCTGCTGACCCTCGACAAGGCGTACTACCTGGAGCCGGACTCGAAGTCTCCGAAGGCGTACGTGCTGCTGCGCAAGACGCTCGAGCAGACGGATCGCACGGCGATCGTGCGGTTCACGCTGCGGCAGAAGACCAGGCTCGCGGCGCTGCGCGCGCGGGGCGACGTGCTCGTGCTGCAGACGCTGCTGTGGGCCGACGAGGTGCGCGAGGCCGCGTTCGAGTCCCTCGAGGAGGACGTGAAGATCAGCAAGAAGGAGCTCGAGCTGTCGGCATCGCTCGTGGACAGCTACTCCAGCGACTTCGACCCAGAGGAGTACGTCGACGAGTACCAGCGCGAGCTCCGCACCCTGATCGACGCGAAGATCGAGGCCGGCGAGGGCTTCGACGTCGCTGAGACGTTCGCCGAGGAGGGCGCGGCGGAGGGTGGCGAGGTCATCGACCTGATGGAGGCGCTGCGCGCCAGCGTCGAACGGTCGAAGGCCGAGCGCGCGAAGGATGCCGGATAGCCGGCATCCCTCTGCACGGCTGGTGCGCTAGTGCTTGCCGTCGCCGTCGAAGTCGGGCGCGCGGTCGAAGACCTCGGGGTCGAGGACGAGCGCCGAGGTCTCGGGAGCAGTGACGCCCGCGGCCTTGTTCTGCGCGGCCTCGCGGCGCACCTTGCGGCGCTCGGAGAGGTAGTGCCAGATCGTGACCAGCGCAGTGCCGAGCACGGCGGCGATCAGGATCAGGTCGATGTAGGACTGCACGAACTCGCTGAGCCACGGGATGTAGGCGATGACGTAGCCGAACATCGTCAGGCCGAAGCCCCACAGCACGGCACCGATCAGGTTGTACAGCGAATAGCGCTTCCACGGCATGTGCCCGACGCCGGCGGCGACAGGGGCGAAGGTGCGCACGATCGGCACGAAGCGGGCCAGCACGATCGTGAGCCCCCCGAAGCGTTCGAAGAACGCGTTCGTGCGCTCGACGTTCTTCATGCTGAACAGGCCGGACTCCTTGCGCTCGAAGACCGCCGGTCCGCCCTTGTGGCCGATGTAGTAGCCGACCTCACCGCCGATGAACGCCGCCAGCGCGATGAGCAGCGACACCACCCAGATGTTGATGCCGAAGACGTCGTTGGTGTGCGTGAGCAGACCGGAGATGACCAGGAGGGTGTCGCCGGGCAGCAGGAAGCCGATCAGCAGGCCGGTCTCGGCGAAGATGATGAAACACACGACTGCGAGCGCCCAGGGCCCCGCGCCGCCGATGATCGTGGCGGGGTCGAGCCAGGGGATGAGTCCGGCGTGGTGCAAGGGAGGCTCCCGTCGAATGCTGTGAAAGCGGGCATGCGGGAACGACCGAAGAACGGCACCCCTGCCCGGGATCAAGCATAGGGGCGCGCGGCGTCGCGCAGGCTGTGACTCTGCCTGATGATCCGCGGCCGCTCAGTAGACTGGGGGAGCCGCGCGGGAGTGGTGAAATCGGTAGACACGCAGGATTTAGGTTCCTGTGCCTTCGGGCGTGTGGGTTCAAGTCCCACCTTCCGCACTCGGGGCCGAGACAGGGCCGCAGGTCCGGTCTCGGATCCGAATCCGGAAGTCAGGCACCTCGGATGACGGGGCCCCGCCGGCGTGGAGGCTCCGCGCGACGCGAAGCGGCGGGTGGAGGGCGCCGGAGGGACTCAAGTCCCACCTTCCGCACTGGGGTCCGGGCAACCCTGTGGATAACTTTCGAGGCCTCTTCGCGTTTTCTGCCACGATGCCCTCGTGAGTCATCCCTCCGTCGTCGTCGCCGAGCGCGTGCGGCGCCGTCTGCGCCTGGAGAACACCGACCCGTCCACCGCGCCGGATGAGGCCCGGCGGATCGCGCAGGCCGAGGTGCGGCGGCACAACGACATGGCGCTGGCCCGCGGCGAGCTGTTCATCGACGACGAGCCGGCGCTGGTGCGCGACGTCCTGGCATCCGTGTCCGGCTTCGGGGCGCTGCAGCCGCTGCTCGACGATCCCACGGTCGAGGAGATCGTGATCAATTCGCCGGAGCGGATCTTCGTGATCCGCGACGGCGAGAAGATCAGGCTCGACTTGCGGCTCACCGACGCGATCGTGCGCGATCTCGTCGAGCGGATGCTGCACTCCACAGGCCGCCGGGTCGACATCAGCATGCCGTTCGTCGATGCCTCCCTGCCCGACGGCTCGCGCCTGCACGTCGCGATCGCGGACGTGGTGCGCGGCTCATGGGCCGTGAACATCCGCAAGTTCCTGCCGCAGCACCGCACACTCGACTCGCTCGTCGCGGCGGGCTCGATGCCGCCGGAGGTCGCACGGATGCTGCGCTCGGCGATCGCCGAGGGACGCAGCGTGATCGTGTCCGGCGCAACCCATGCGGGAAAGACAACGCTGCTGGGCGCGCTGCTGGCCTCCTGCGCGGACGAGCAGCGCATCATCACCGTCGAGGAGACCTTCGAGCTCGCCGTGGAGGGCCCCGATGTCGTGGCGCTGCAGGGGCGTCAGGCCAGCTTGGAGGGCAGCGGCGAGATCACGCTCCGTCGCCTGGTGAAGGAGGCGCTGCGCATGCGGCCGGAGCGGCTCGTCGTCGGGGAGGTGCGCGACGCGGAGGCCCTCGACCTGGTGCTGGCGCTGAACACCGGAGTACCCGCAGCCGGGACGATCCACGCCAACTCCGCTGCCGAGGCGCTCGACAAGCTCTGCCTGCTGCCGCTTCTCGCCGGCCGCAACATCGATCGGTCGTTCATCGCGCCGGCGCTCGCCGCATCCGTGTCCCTCGTCGTGCACGTCGTCCGCGAGGCCGACGGGCGCCGCAGCGTGGCCGAGATCCTGGCGCCCACCGGTGAGGTCTCCGGCGGGCGCATCCTCACGCGTGCGGTCTACCGGGCCGAGGGAATCGTATGACCCTGTTGCTCGGTGCGACGCTCGCCGCCGGACTCGTGCTCGTGGTCTCGCCATGGCTGTGGCCGGCGGGCGTGCGCGACGCGCGTCCGGCGCGCACCGGTGCGCTCACGCGACTGCTCGGCGAGTCCGGCTACGGACGGACCTCGCCTCGCACCCTGATCGCCGTCATGATCGCCGCGGGTCTCGGCGCGGCGGCGATCGCCTGGCTGCTCACGTCGCTCCCAGTGCTTGGCATCCTCGCCGGCCTCGCGGGAGCCTCAGCCCCGGTGCTGTTCCTGCGCGGGCGGCGACTGCGGCTGCGCAGGGCCCGCAGACAGCTGTGGCCGGACGTCTGCGACCTGCTCGTCGCGGCGATCCGCGTCGGTCTGTCCCTGCCCGATGCCGTCGCATCGCTGGCCGAGAGCGCACCGCAGGCGCTGCGTCCGGCGTTCGCCGTCTTCGCCCGCGACCTGCGAGCCACGGGTCGCTTCGAGAGCAGCCTCGACCGGCTGAAGGCGACGCTGGCCGATCCGATCGCCGATCGGATCATCGAGACGCTGCGGATGGCACGCCAGGTGGGCGGCACCGAGCTGACCGGCGTACTGCGCGCGCTGTCCTCGTCGGTGCGCGCGGATGCCGCACTGCGCGGCGAGGTCGAGGCGCGACAGTCCTGGATCCGTGGTGCCGCCGTGCTCGGCACGATCGCGCCCTGGGTGATCCTCGCGCTGCTCGCCATGCGTCCGGAGGGCGCTCGCGCGTACTCCACGCCCGAGGGCGTGCTCGTGATCGTCGTGGGCGCGATCGTGTCCGTCGTCGCGTACCGGATCATGCTGCGGATCGGCCGGCTTCCCGAGCCTGGGAGGTGGTTCGGATGAGCGGTGTGACCGATGCCGCCATCGCGGTCCTGCTCGGCGGGGCGCTCGCCGCGGGTCTGATCGCGATCCTGTTCGCACTTCCGCGTTGGCGTGCGCTGCCGCTGGATCGCCGCATCGCGCCCTACGTGCGCGACGTCGTGCCCGATGAGCGGCTGCCCGCCGGAGTCCTCCCCAGTTCAGGTGTGCTGCCGGTGAGCGGGCGACGGGCGCGGGATCGCGTGCAGGCTGCATTCGAGCGGATGCTGGGCGGCGGCGAGGCACTCCGCCAGCGACTGTCGCAGGCCGGCAGCGACCAGGAACCGGCTCGCTTCCGAGCCCGGCAGCTCGGTTGGGGCCTGACCGGCCTCCTGCTCGGCGCGATCGCTGTGGTCGTGCTGGCGATGTCGGGGCGGCTGAGCGTGCCTGCGGCGCTGCTGCCGATCATCTGCGCGGCCGTCGCCGCGGTGGGCTATGACGCCCAGCTGACCGCGCGCGCGAAGGCCCGCCGTGCACGACTGGCCGATGAGCTGCCGACCATGCTGGAGTTCCTCGCCCTCTGCCTGTCGGCGGGGGAGTCGCTGCCCGATGCGCTGAAGCGTGTGTCGTCGATCGGCACCGGCGAGCTCACCGAGGAGCTGCGGAGGGTCGTGCTCGCCGTGAACACCGGGTCGCCGCTCGCGGACGCGCTGACCGAGATGGCGGCTCGACTGCAGCTGCCGGCGCTGAGCAGAGCAGTCGATCAGCTGGTCGCGGCACTGGAGCACGGAGCACCGCTGGCCGGGGTGCTGCAGGCGCAGGCCGGCGACGCCCGCGAAGAGGCGAAACGCGTGCTCATCGAGCAGGCAGGGCGCAAGGAGATCCTCATGCTCCTGCCGCTGGTCTTCCTGATCCTGCCGCTGAGCGTTCTGTTCGCGATCTACCCCGGGATGTTCATACTGCGGCTCGGCCTCGGCTGAGCCCCGATCGGAGGAAACACATGAAGACCATCAGACGCTGGTTCCGCGACGCGCGGGAGCTTGCCGCCGATGAGCGCGGGGACGTCCCGGGTTGGGTGCTGGTCACGCTCATGACGGCTGGACTTGTGGTCCTGATCTGGGCTGTCGCCGGCCCGGCGCTGACCGATCTGTTCAAGCAGGCGATGTCCAGCGTCTCGGGCATCGGCTGACCGCGACGTGTCGAGACGGGAGCGGGTTCTGAGCGATGACAGCGGGTCCAGCCCCGTCGAGTTCGTCCTCGTCGGCGCTCTGCTCACCGCCCTCACGCTCGCTGTCCTGCAACTGGGGTTCGCCGTGTATGTGCGCAACGTGGTGCACGACGCAGCCGTCGAGGGAGCGCACTACGCGGCTCTCGCCGACACGACCCTCGCGGAGGGCGCGAAGCGCACCGAGCAGGTGATCACGCGGGCAGTCGGCACCGGATTCGCCGAAGACATCGCTGTCGGCGAGAGCGCCCGCCTGGGTCACCCGACCGTCGTGGTGCGGGTGCGTGCGACCCTGCCCGTGATCGGCCTGATCGGCGTCCCATACGCGATGGAGGTGGAAGCGCATGCGCCGGTGGAGACTCTGGGCGACGGATGACGAGGGCTCGGCGGCGCTGGAGTTCATCACCGCCGGCGTCCTGCTGCTCGTCCCGCTGGTCTACCTGGTGATCGCGCTCGGTTCCGTGCAGGAGCAGACCCTGGGCGCCGAGGCCGCCGCGCGGCACACCGCGCGGGCCATCAGCCAGGCGTCCGATTCCGCGTCGGCGACGGCACGCGCCGATGCCGTGCTCGCCAGCGTGCGCGAGGAGTACGGCATGGGCGACGTCGACGTAGCCCTGAGATGCGTGCCCGCCGGAGGCACCTGCCCCCGGGCCGGAGCGACCGTGGTCGTGACGGTCTCCACCCGCATGGTGCTGCCGTTCATGCCGCCGATCGCCGGGCTCGACGAGATCACGGCGATCCCGATCGAGGCCTCCGCCGCCCAGAAGACCTCCCGACTGTGGGGCTCGGAATGACCAGGGCGACCCGCATCCGCCGAGCCCTCGCCGACGACGAGGACGGCAGCATCCTGCCGCTCATCCTCGGCTACGTGGTGCTCGCGATCGCCGTGATCTTCGTGTGCGTGTGCGCCACCGACATGTACATCGCGCAGAAACGGCTCGACGCACTCGCCGACGCGGCGGCCCTCGCCGGGTCGGACGGCTTCAGCCTGACAGCCGAAGACGGCGGGGTGCGCGCCGAGCTCACCGACGAGCTGATCCGTGAACAGGCCGAGGCGATCGTCTCGGCGACCGCACCCGAGGCCGCACTCGTCTCGGCCACGAGCCCGGACGGTGTCTCGGCCCGCGTGACGGTCGCCGCGGCGTGGCATCCGCCGCTGTTCTCGCCGTTCGTCCCCGACGGCGTGCCGCTGCGCGCCACGGCGACCAGCCGCACGGCGCTGGAATGACCTACTCCGCGGGTCGCGGAGTGAAGCGCGGGATCCAGCGGATGAAGCCGACCGCGCCGAGCAGACCGACCACTCCCATCGCCGCCGCCGCGAACGGCAGCGCGAACAGGGCGGTGATCGCCGACACCAGCAAGGGCGCGATCGCGCCGCCGGCATCCGTCAGCGTGCGCCACGAGCCGAGGTAGGCCGCGGGATCCCGCTGCGGCGCGGTGTCCGCGCCCAGCGTCAGCAGGATGCCGCTGGAGAGTCCGTTGCCCACGCCGAGCACGGCCGCGAGCATGCCGAACCACAGCGTCGCGGCGTCGCCGTCGTGCGTGAGCGAGAGCACGAGGAAGCCGCAGCCCATCAGGATCATCGCCGGCATGGCCGCCCAGAGGCGTCCGAACCGGTCCATCACCTGTCCGCTGGCGTAGAAGAGCGCGAAGTCGATCGCGCCGGATACACCCACGACCAGCGCGATCGTCTGCGCGTCCAGGCCGAGGGAGACGCCCCACAGCGGCAGCACCACCTGGCGGGCGGAGCGCACGGCCGAGAGCGCGGCGGCCGCCAGACCGAGCCGGCCCAGCACACCGCGGTTCTGCCACATCGTGCGGAACACGCCGCCCGGTGCGGTCGGGATGCCGCCCGTGACCGCCTCGCCGGTGTCCTCCCGCATGCGCGAGTCGACCACGGGGAGCGGGGCGAACTCCTTCTCCGGATCCGGTCCGAAGGTGACAAGCACCACCATGGCCACGAGGCAGATCAGGAAGAACCAGATCGCCGCGTACTCGGTGCGGAACAGTCCCAGCAGCCCGGCGGCGACGAACGGGCCGATGAACACGCCGAGCCGGTAGCTGCCGCCCAGCAGCGACAGCGCCCTGGCACGGAACTCCAGCGGCACCCGCGTGGTCATGAACGCGTGCCGCGCCAGGCCGAAGGCCGCGGCGCAGAAACCGAGGAGGAACACCGATGCGGTGAATCCCCACAGCACGGGGGAGAGCAGCATCCCCGCCGCGGCACCCATCGACACGATGCCCGCGATCACCATCGTCCAGCGCTCGCCGAACTTCGCCACCGCCCACCCCGCAGGCAGGTTTCCGCACAGCTGGCCTACGACCAGCGCGGAGGCGACCAGAGCGGCGAACGCGACGTCGGCACCGAGCCGGGAGGCGACGATCGGGATCAGCGGGATCACGGCGCCCTCGCCGAGTGAGAACAGCAGCGTCGGTGCATACACCATCGGCCCGAACTGTCTCAGGACCGTGGATGCGCTGCTCACGCCTTCCACGCTACTGCCGCCGGACGACTCGGTCGCACCGCGCGTCAGCAGCGCTCGAGCAGATAGCCCTTCTCGTCGGGCCCGACGAGAAGACGGTCGCGCAGGACAGCGCGGTCCGGGAGCACCTCAGCGGCGCAGGCGGCATCGAAGTCGTCGAGCGTGTCCGGGTACTCGATGTCGATCAGGTTCTCGCCGTACACGTCGGTGTAGGCCGCGCACTCCTCGAACGCCGCGCACTCCTCCGCGACGGCGAAGTCGAACCCGGCTTCGTCGTGCATCCGCGCCGAGTACTCGGCGGCGTTCTTCTGGCCGATCAGCAGCCCGGACTCGTGCGCGATCTCCGCGAGACCAGCGGCCGTCTGCACGGCGGCATCGACGTCGAATGCGCCGCCCGAGCGCGTGAAGCTGTCGAGGTTGTCCAGCTCCACGGCGTCGAAGCCCGCATCGCCGCAGTCCTCGATCCAGCCGCCGACGCGCTCCACGACCAGGCGGCGCACCCCCGCTTCGCCGAGATCGAGCAGGGCCTCGTCCGGCCAGTCGGGGTCGTAGACGATCTCGCCGCCCGAGCGCAGCAGCGCGTCGGCCGGCCAGTCGCCGAGTTCGCCGGGCTGTGTCTGGAACGCGTTGACGTAACAGATCGAGAACACACCGGATGCCGGCTGCGCAAGCCTGTCCCTGGCGACGATCGCGGTGCCGTTCGGAGGTGCGTACGGCGTGCCGAGCTGATAGTCGACGCCGCCGGCGGGCAGCAGACCCGTCGAGACGGAGGAGGTGCACCCGGACAATGCGAGCGCGCCCGCCAGCAGTGCGGCACAGCAGAATCGGCCGCGGACCGTGGAGGAGAGCACAGTTCAGGCTACCCGCGCCGATCGGCACCGGACCCGTGCGGCGGTAGGCTGGTGGGACCATGCTCGAACTCGATCTCTCCGCCGACATCCAGGCCCTGCGACTCACCTTCGGCGACATCCGCGAGGTCGTCGACGTCTCCCGACTGCGCGACGAGATCGCGCGACTCAGCGAGGAGGCCGGTGCGCCCGACCTCTGGGACGACACCGAGCGCGCCCAGAAGGTGACCAGCGCCCTCAGCCACCGTCAGTCCGAACTCGCCCGCATCGAGGGCATCGCCCGGCGCCTGGACGACCTCGAGGTGCTCGTCGACCTCGCGAACGAGATGGGCGACGAGGACTCCGCGCAGGAGGCCCGCGCCGAGCTCGCGACCCTGACCGAGACCATCAACCAGCTCGAGGTGCAGACGCTGCTCGACGGCGAGTACGACGAGCGCGCCGCGATCGTGACCATCCGCTCCGGCGCCGGCGGCGACGACGCCACCGACTTCGCCGAGATGCTCATGCGCATGTACCTGCGCTGGGCCGAGCGCCACAAGTACCCCGTCAAGGTCATGGACACGTCCTACGCCGAGGGGGCCGGAATCAAGTCCGCCACCTTCGAGATCGACGCTCCGTACGCCTTCGGCACCGTCTCGGTCGAGGCAGGCACGCACCGCCTCGCCCGCATCAGCCCGTTCGGCTCCGCCGACAAGCGCCAGACGTCCTTCGCCGCGGTCGAGGTCATCCCGCTCATGGAGGAGGCCACCGAGGTCGACATCCCCGAGGGTGACATCCGCGTGGACGTGTTCCGCTCCTCCGGCCCGGGCGGCCAGTCGGTCAACACGACCGACTCCGCCGTGCGCATCACGCACCTTCCGACCGGCATCGTCGTCTCGATGCAGAACGAGAAGTCGCAGATCCAGAACCGCGCGGCCGCCATGCGCGTGCTGCAGACCCGCCTTCTGCTGCTGCAGAAGGAGGAGGAGGCCGCGAAGAAGAAGGAGCTCGCCGGAAACATCACCGCGAGCTGGGGCGACCAGATGCGCTCCTACTTCCTCTACGGCCAGCAGCTGGTCAAGGATCTGCGCACCGGCTACGAGTCGGGCAACCCGGCGAACGTCTTCGACGGCGACCTCGACGGCTTCATCTCGGCCGGCATCCGGTGGCGCAAGCGCCGCGACGAGGACGACTGATCCGCGTCAGCGCGCCGCGCCCTCCAGGGTGCCGGTGACGACGTCGCCGTCGGTGTCGTAGACAACGCACTGCACGGCGCGATCGTCGTCCTGGTTCCAGGTGTCCTCATTGGGCCAGATCCCGTAGTACTCCAGTTCGGAGTCCTCGAAGGGTGTGCCGACGAAGTCGGTGAACGCCTCACGGCAGGTCTCCGTGGCCTCGAGCTCGGTGGCCTTGTCGCCGGGGTAGACGTCCTGCGACATCTCGTACTGGTGGAACACCTCGTCCGAGTGCGGCTCCGAGCACGGCACGACGACGATCTCGCCGCTGTCGTCGGTGTACGGCTGGTCGCTCGGCATGCAGTCGCCGACCTCGAGCTCCCACCAGTCGATGACCTCCGATCCCGGCGGCGTCGCGCCGGAGGACGACGCGGGGGCCGGGCTGGTGTCGCCCTGCAGCTCCTTGATGCCGCTGATCATCGCGGTGGACACGAGCATGGTCACCACCGCCAGCGCTCCGACCGAGGACACGATGATGCCGGTGACGCCCGGCCAACGGGCGCCAGGACGCACCAGCGCGATGATCGACAGCACGATCCCGGCCAGAAGCACGAGCAGGCCGATGACGAAGATCGGCGGGATGCAGGAGAGCACCGCTCCGGCGAGGGACACCGCGAGTGCGACCCAGCCGAGCGCCGACGCACGGCGTGCGGCCGGCGCCGCGACCGGCGCACCGGCGAGGTACCCGGATGCTGCAGCGTGCGGCCCGCCCGGATACCCGGGGGCGACCAGGGGCGAATGCGCCTGGTGAAACTGCTCGACCTGCGGTGCGGGCGCGACGTAGGGCGGCTCGAAGACGGGGACGGGGGCGGCCTCGACCGTGGCGAAATGCTCGGTCCACTGTGTTCCGTCCCACCAGCGGCGGCGACCGGAACCGTCGTCGTACCAGCCTGCGGGGATGCTCATGGCTCATCTTCCCACGCTTCACGAAGCCACTGAGAAACGAGGAAGGGCCCGGCGATGCCGGGCCCTTCCTGACGGGTGTCGCGTGGTGCGCGACTCAGCGCAGCGCGCAGGTCGGAGCCGCGTCCATGAGCTCCTTGCTGAAAGCGGAGAGCGCCGCCGAGTCGGTCAGCGCCGGCTCGCCGGAAGCGATCACCTGCAGCACGTCGTCGGGGATGTCCGAGGCGACGAACTCCTCTCCGAAGCACTGCAGCTGCGAGTCGGTGAAGGTGTCGGTGGTACCGGTCTCGGCCAAGATCGTCTCGATGCCGCCGGTGACCTCCTCCGCCGTCGGACGGCCATCGCTCGACGACGAGCCGGTGCTGTCGTCGGTGTCCTCGGTCTGCGTGTCCGAGGTGCTGCTCGAGGAGCCCTCGTAGTCGTTGACGTTGTTCGCCCAGTAGACGATGCCCACGATCATCAGGATCGACACGACCAGGCCGATGACGGATGCCACCAGGCCGACGATGCCGGGCCACTTCGCGCCCTTCAGGAACAGCGCGATGATCGACAGCACGAGACCGACGAACGGCAGGACCACACCCACGAACGGGATCCAGCACATCAGAAGACCCAGCAGCGCGACGCCGAAGGCGATCCACGACAGCACCGAGACCTTCTTCTTCTCGGGGCCGCCGGGAACGCCGCCCACGGGGTAGGCGCTCGGCGTGTACGCACCGGTGTACGCGGCGTCCGGTGCCTGGCCGGTGAGCGGGTAGCCCTGAGCCGTGACGGCGGGGCCCTGCGGGCCGGCCGCCTCAGGAAGCCCGGCCGCGGCGAGTTCCGCGGAGAGCCCCTCGGTCAGGTTGTCCGCCGACCGGGGCGCGCCGCCCTCGAACTGCTCGGTCGCGAACTGATCGGTCCACTGTGCTCCGTCCCACCAGCGCTGCCGGCCGGAGCCGTCGTCGTACCAACCTGCGGGAATGCTCATGATGCTCCTCGTCGCGCCGATGATTCCGGCGCCGATCCTCCGTGATGGGCGTGATCGCCCCCGTGTACGTGTATATCAGTCGCGCGGACCGCGAGCCATGGGCAGTGCTGCCCATCGGCGCGGCGGTCGGCTCGCGGGGGAGTGTCGCTCAGGGTCTGCGCCCGTGGCCCGCTTAGGCTCGAAAGGCCATGATCCGATTCGAGAACGTCACCAAACGGTACCGCGGCACCAAGCGTCCCGCCCTGGACGAGGTCGACTTCGAGGTGGAGCGGGGCGAGTTCGTCTTCCTCGTGGGAGCCTCGGGGTCGGGGAAGTCCACCTGCCTCCGCCTCATCCTGCGCGAGGACGTGCCCACCACCGGCCGTGTCGCCGTGCTGGGCCGCGACCTGCGCTCGCTCGCCAACCGCAAGGTGCCGTACTTCCGGCGCAACATCGGTTCGGTGTTCCAGGACTTCCGCCTGCTGCCTTCGAAGACCGTCTACCAGAACGTCGCCTTCTCGCTGCAGGTGATCGGCTCCTCTCGCGGGTTCATCCAGCAGGCCGTGCCCGAGGCGCTCGCGCTCGTCGGTCTGGAGGGCAAGGAGAAGCGGATGCCGCACGAGCTCTCCGGCGGCGAGCAGCAGCGCGTCGCGATCGCCCGAGCCCTGGTGAACCGGCCGCAGATCCTGCTCGCCGACGAGCCGACCGGAAACCTCGACCCCGCGACGTCGGTGGGCATCATGCAGCTGCTCGCGCGAGTCAATGCGGGCGGCACCACCGTGCTCATGGCCACGCACGAGGCGGGCTTCGTCGACCAGATGCAGCGCCGCGTCATCGAGCTGCAGGACGGCGTGATGGTGCGCGACGAGCGCAGCGGCGGCTATGGCGACACCTCGAACATCCCGATGCTCACCCCTGAGGCGCTGCGCGGAGTCGCTGCGGCGGCCGCGCTCACCAAGGTGCAGGAGGTGCAGCGGCAGACCGAGGCGGTGCCGGTGATCGTGCCGGATGCAGCCGATGCCGAGCCCGTTCCGCTCCCGCCGCAGGTGGCCGAGCCCGAGCCGCCGGCCGCTGATGAACCACCCGCGGCTGAACCACAGGCGCACGCGATCCCCCTCCCCGAGGTCGACGTCGACGTCGCCGAGCTCGGCGTCGCGGACCGGCTCGGACTCGGTGACGGCACCGACGAGGAAGTGGGACCCACCTCGTGAACTTCGGACTCATTCTCAAGGAGGCCCTCGGCGGCCTCCGCCGCAACCTCTCGATGGTGATCTCGGTCATCCTGGTCACCTTCGTGTCGCTGACCTTCGTCGGCGCCGCCATGCTCATGCAGACGCAGATCAGCACGATGAAGGCGTTCTGGGGCGAACGGGCCGAGGTCACGGTCTACCTGTGCTCGCCGCTGTCGACCAGCAAGGGCTGCGCCGACGGCGTCGCCACCCAGGACCAGGTCGACGCAGTCAAGGCGCAGCTCGAGGGCGACGCGCTCAAGCCGCTCATCAGCGAGCTGCGCTTCGAGACGAAGGAAGAGGCGTTCAAGGACTTCGTCGACCAGTTCGGCAAGGAGCAGGCCGACGTCTACGGCGTCGATGCGATGTCCGAGTCGTTCCGCGTGACCCTCAAGGACCCTTCGAAGTCCGATGTGATCACCGAGGCGGTCGGCGGCATGGCGGGCGTCGACGAGGTCAATGATCAGCGCAAGCTGCTCGATCCGCTGTTCTCCGCGCTCACCGTCGCCACCTACATCGCGGTCGGCATCGCCGTGCTGATGCTGATCGCCGCGGTGCTGCTGATCGCCACCACCATCCGCCTCTCGGCCTATGCGCGGCGCAAGGAGATCGGCATCATGCGCCTGGTCGGCGCGTCGAACAGGGCGATCCAGACGCCGTTCGTGCTGGAGGGCGTGTTCTCGGCGTTCATCGGCTCGGTGCTGGCCGGCATCGCCGTGCTCGCCGGAGTGAAGTTCGGCGTCGAGGGGTATCTCGCGGAGCGCGTCCCGTTCATGCGTCCTCTGGTGGGCATGCAGGATGCCGTGTTCGTGGTGCCCGTGCTGATCGGCATCGGCGTGCTGCTGGCGGCACTGTCCGCAGGTTTCGCGATCCGGCGCTGGCTGCGCACCTGACCCTGTAGGCTTGAGGGCTGTCTGTCGTCAGGAGAAGAACATGCCCAGGGAACGCGGTGAGAAGGTCATCGCGACCAACCGTCGCGCGCGCCACGACTACAACATCGAGAAGTCGTATGAGGCGGGCCTCGTGCTCACCGGCACCGAGGTGAAGTCGCTGCGCCAGGGGCGCGCGAACCTCAGTGACGGCTACGCGTTCATCAAGGGCGGCGAGGCCTACCTCGACGCCGTGCACATCCCGGAGTACTCCCAGGGCCACTGGACGAACCACGCATCCAAGCGCATCCGCAAGCTGCTGCTGCACCGCGAGGAGATCGCCAGGCTCGAGCACGCGGTGTCGGCGGGCGGCTACACGCTCATCCCGCTGCGGCTGTACTTCTCGGACGGCCGGGCCAAGGTCGAGATCGCGCTGGCGAAGGGCAAGCGCGAGTTCGACAAGCGTCAGACCCTGCGCGAGCGTCAGGACAACCGCGAGGCCGAGCGCGCGATGCGCATGCGCAACCGGATGGGCGAGTAGGCGCCGGATCAGGCGTCGCGCAGTTCGCGCTTGAGGATCTTCCCGCTCTGGTTCCGCGGCAGCTCGTCGATGAACCGTACGGCCTTGGGCACCTTGAAGGAGGACAGCCGGTCCCTCACGTGCGCGATGAGCTCGGCTTCGGTGACCGACGTCTCCGGCCTGCGCACCACGTACGCCACGATCGCCTCGATCCAGCGCTCGTCCGACACGCCGATGACCGCCACCTCGGCGACATCCGGATGCGTGTACACGGCATCCTCCACCTCGCGGGACGCCACCATGATCCCGCCCGTGTTGATCGCATCCTTGATGCGGTCGACGACGGTCAGATATCCGGCCTCGTCGCGCGTGACGAGGTCGCCGGAGTGGAACCATCCGTCGCGGAACGCCTCGGCGGTCTCCTCCGGCTTGTCCCAGTAGCCCTGCGCCAGCTGCGGTGAGCGGTACAGCACTTCACCGGGCTCGCCGACGGCCGCCTCCGCGCCGCTCTCGTCGACCACACGGGTCTCCACGAACAGGATGGGTCGTCCCGCGGATGCGGGCCGCTCCGCATGCTCCTCGGGGCGCAGCACGGTCGCCAGTGGACCGATCTCCGATTGGCCGAAGCAGTTGTAGAAGCCCAGGGCGGGATAGCGCTCGCGCAGTCGGTTCAGCACGGTGACGGGCATGATCGATGCGCCGTACTGCGCCTTGGTGAGTGAAGAGAGGTCGGCGTGATCGAGGTCGGGGTGGCCTGCCAGGGGCACCCAGACCGTCGGAGCGAGGAACAGCGAACCGATGCGCTCCTCCGCGACGGTGCGCAGGATGCGCGGGATGTCCGGTGCGGGCAGCAGCCGCACGGTGGCGCCGATGGCGAGGTAGGGGAGCATGAACACGTGCATTGCCGCCGAGTGGTACAGGGGCATGCAGATCAGCGGAGCGTCATCCGCCCTCAGATCGAGGGCGACGATCACGGACGAGTACTCGGCCACGAGAGCCGCGTGAGTGAGCATCGCGCCCTTGGGCTGTGAGGTCGTGCCCGATGTGTACAGCAGCTGCACGAGGCGTTCGGCGTCGATGTCCGACGGCAGTTCAGGAACCGCGCCGGAGGTCGCCCTCGCCAGCAGCGAGTCGTCCGTGTCACGCAGCGATGCCACGCGCTCCACCACCGTGTCCGAGCGCACCGCGTCGAAGTGCGTCCGCAGCTGCGGATCGACCAGCGCCGCCCGTGCGCCCGACTGCGCGATCACGTAGGCGAGTTCCGCGCCGTGCAGCGCATAGTTGACAGGCACGTGCACGAGGCCGGCCCTGGCGATCGCGAGGAACGCGATGACGTAGGCGTCGGAGTTCGTCCCGTAGGTGACCACCCGCTCGCCGGCGGAGAGGCCCCATTCGCGCAGTTCGGCGGCAGCGCGGCTCACCGCGTCATCGAGCTCCCGGTAGGTCCAGTCGCGGTCCTCGAACCGGAGGGCGAGCGCGTGCGGCTCACGCGAACTGCTGCGCCGGAGCACCGCGTCGACGGTGTTGCTGCGCCAGGGTTGGAATGCGGACGTCGTCGTCATGACGCTCACGCTATCCCAGCCGTCGTCACGCCGGTGTGAAGCCGAAGGTCCTGCCCAGGAAGGCCAACTCGGCCTCGAACGCGGCGATGATGTTCTCGGCACGCCGGAAGCCGTGTCCCTCTCCGGAGAACAGCACGTACTCGTGCGGGATGCCGCGTGCGGCAAGGGCGTCGCGGATCGCCTCGGACTGGTTCGGTGGCACGACCCTGTCGTCCGCGCCCTGCAGGAGCAGCACCGGTACGTCGATGCGATCGGCGTGGGTGAGCGGCGATCTCTCGATGTAGGTCTGCTCCGCCTCGGGCAGCGGTCCGACCAGCCCCGTCAGGTAGTGCTTCTCGAAGTCGTGGGTGTCCGACGCCAGCATTCGCAGATCGGCGACGCCGTACCGGCTGATCCCGGCGCTGAATGCGCCGCCCCGCACGAGCGCGCAGAGAACCGTCCAGCCGCCCGCCGAGCCGCCGCGGATGGCGATGCGGTCCGGGTCGGCCGCGCCGGATGCCACGAGGCCGCGCGCTGCCGCGATCACATCGTCCACGTCGGCCACGCCCCACTGCCCGTCCAGGCGCTCCCGATAGGCGCGGCCGTACCCGGTGGAGCCGCCGTAGTTCACGTCGAGGACGCCGATGCCGCGGCTGGTCCAGTATGTGTAGGCGGTGGATGCCGCCCCGCCGACGTGGGCGGTCGGCCCGCCGTGCACCATGACGATGTACGGCGGAAGCTCGCCGTCGGCGGCCACGGCATCCGGGTGCGTCGGCGGATAGTCGAACGCGTGCACGGGTCCGTGCGGCCCGTCGAAGGTCACCGGTCGCGGCGCCGCCACCCAGTTCCGGTCGACCGGGGCGCCGCCGCGAACCGCGAACGCCTGGCCGGTGACGGTGTCCAGCACCCACAGCCCGCGATCGACGGTCGCTCCGGTGCCGGACACCAGGATGCGTCCGCCGGAGGCATCGTCGATGCTGGCCTCGGCCGTCACCGGCAGCGACAGGTGCGTGCTTGTTCCGTCGCGCTCGATCAGGACGAGCTCGTCCGCCCCGTTCGTGCGCACTGCCGCGATCCGGCTGTCGCCCAGAGGGCGGTACCACCGGTTGCCGAGCACCCACAGACCGCCGCCCGTGTCGGCGTCGATCGGGTACGCGGTCCGCGAGGCGACGTGCAGGCCGTCCAGCTCGACGCGTTCGAGGTTCCAGCGCCCCTTCGGGTCGTCCAGGAACAGCAGCTCGGTGTCCGTCACCCACTCCGGCTGCAGTGCGGCGCCGGTGCCGATGGTGGCGAGTTCATCGGTGCCGATGGCCGCGAGGTGCAGGAGACACTGCTCCCATGGCATCCGCTCCGTGCTCCACTGCACCCAGGCGATGCGGGTGCCGTCGGGGGAGAGCGCGGGATGCGCGACGAAACCGCTCGTCGACACGAAGACGCGCGCGGCGTCATCGTTGTCGGCGGCGGAGCCGTCGGTGGGGATCTCCACGATCGCCCGGACGTGCCGTTCGGGGCGCAGGTCCTCGCGCACCGCGAGCAGGCGCCCGTGCTGCACCGACAGACCGCCGTACTGGGGGCCGGCCTCGGTGATCGGCTGGGGCGATCCGCCCCGCGGCATCCGGTACACACGCTGGTCGCCGCCTTCGACGAAGTACAGGGTGCCGGCGGCGTCTGTCGTCCACGCTCCGCCTCCGTACTCGTGCACGCGAGAGCGCGCGTTCCAGGGTGACGGCAGGATCTCGGCGCCGGTCGAGCTGCGCACCGCGATGCGGCCGCCCTCGGCGGGCACCGACTCGCCCCACCAGATCTCATCACCGACGAATCGTGCGCCGTCGATCCGCGGCGTCGCGGCCGCCATGCTCGCGGCGTCGAAAGGGGAGTGCCAGGTGCCGTATGCGGATGCCATGTCTCGAGGGTACGGCTCTGCGACATACGGAGTCACACGGAACGACGAAGGCACTCCCTGGATCAGGGAGTGCCTTGGTCGTAGGTGCAGTAAGGCGGTCAGACCGCGCGGAGAACGGCGACGATCTTGCCGAGGACGACGGCATCGTCGCCGAGGATCGGCTCGAAGGAGGAGTTGCGCGGCAGCAGCCAGGTGTGGCCGTCGCGCTGCCGGAAGGTCTTCACTGTGGCCTCGCCGTCGAGCATCGCCGCGACGATCTCACCGTTCTCGGCGGTGCTCTGCGAGCGGACCACGACCCAGTCGCCGTCGCAGATGGCGGCGTCGATCATCGACTCCCCCTGCACCTTCAGCATGAACAGCTCGCCCTTGCCGACCAGTTGCCGGGGCAGGGGGAAGATCTCCTCCACCTGCTGCTCGGCGGTGATCGGGACACCGGCGGCGATCTGGCCGACCAGGGGCACCAGTGCTGCGTCGCCCACCGGCGGGACGGCGTCGGCGGGGTTCTCGGTGCTGGCTCCCGGCAGATCGATCAGCACCTCCATGGCACGGGTCTTGCCGGGATCGCGGCGCAGATAGCCGCTGAGCTCGAGCTGGCCGAGCTGGTGGGTGACGCTGGACAGCGACTTCAGCCCCACCGCGTCACCGATCTCGCGCATGCTCGGCGGATACCCGTAAGTGGCGATCGAGGTCTGGATGACCTCCAGGATCGCCATCTGCTTCGCGCTCAGGCTCTTGCGCCGGCGGGTGCGCGGCGCCTCGGATGCGTTGCCTGCGATGTCGCTCATCGGTGCTCCTTCGTGCGCCGGCCCACCGTGCTCCGAGAGCAGCCGATTCGAATGTCGGTGGTCCGTGATGGGGTGTCGTTATCGAAACCGTATCCGAGAAGTCGCCGGAATCGGAAGATCTGTTCGAGCGTGTCGGTGAACGAGGGTCGCGGATTTCGAAGAACGCTTGACAAGTATTCGATATCGAAGATAAGTTCGGAACACAGCTTCGCATCCGCCGTTCCCGGCCGAGCGGCGGATGCGAAAGCTGATTCCATCTGACGAGGAGCACGACATGAGCACCATCGGCATCGCCCCCACTGCAGTCATCGGCACCCGCCTGCGCATGACGCGGCGCGGACGCCGGGTGCTGAGCGCTCTCGTCGCCACCCCCGTCGCCATCGGCATCGCCTACGCGGGCATCGCCGGCGGTTCCGCGCTCGCGTCGGGCGAGCGCACGGCCCCCGTCGACTTCGAGACGGTCATGGTCATGCCGGGCGACACACTCTGGTCCATCGCGGGCGAGGTGGCTCCCGGCGCTGATCCGCGTGACGTCGTCGACGAGATCAACAGTCTGAACAACCTGCACGGCGGCGTCCTGCAGGTCGGCCAGGAGATCGCGATTCCCGCACGTTACACGGACTGAACCAGGGTGGCACCCGCCATACGATTGACGGGTGACCTCACTCGACGAGCTGCCCCTCCGCGATGATCTGCGCGGACTCACACCGTACGGCGCGCCGCAGGCGCCGCTGCCGGTCGCGCTGAACGTCAACGAGAACACCCATCCGGTTCCGGATGATGTGGCGGCCCAGATCCTCGAGGACGTCGCCGCGGCGCTGCGCGAGGTGAACCGCTATCCGGACCGGGAGTTCACGCGGCTGCGCGAGGGCTTCGCGAACTATCTCGGCCACGGTCTGCGTCCGGATCAGATCTGGGCGGGCAACGGGTCCAACGAGGTGTTGCAGCACATTCTGCAGGCCTTCGCCGGCCCCGGCCGCACGGCCTTCGGGTTCGCTCCGACGTACTCGATGTACCCCCTGCTCGCGCAGGGCACCGGAGCGAGGTGGATCGCCGGCACGCGTGGCGACGACTACCGGATCGACCCGCAGGACGCCGCGGATCAGGTCGCAGCCGCTGACCCGGATGTCGTCTTCCTGTGTGCGCCCAACAACCCCACCGGCACCCCCCTTGGACTCGATGTCGTGGAGGCGGTCTACGAGGTCGCCCGCGGCGTGGTGATCGTGGACGAGGCCTATCACGAGTTCGCCCCCAAGGATGCGCCGTCGGCGCTCACTCTTCTTGATGGGCGTCCGCGGCTGTGCGTGTCGCGCACGATGAGCAAGGCCTTCGCCTTCGCCGGTGCACGCGTCGGCTACCTGGCCGCGGATCCTGCCTTCATCGATGCGCTCCGCCTGGTGCGTCTGCCATATCACCTGAGCGCTCTGACCCAGGCGGCGGCGACTGCGGCCCTGCGCAACGCCGACGTCATGCTGCGCATGGTCGACGACATCGTCGTGCAGCGCGACCGCATCACCGCAGGGCTGACCGAGCTCGGCTACCTCCCGCACGAATCATGGTCGAACTTCGTCCTGTTCGGCGGTGTCGACGACCCGCACACGACCTGGCGCGCCCTGTACGACCGCGGTGTGCTGATCCGCGACATCGGCATCCAGGGACACCTTCGCGTCAGCGCCGGCACCGAGGCCGAGACCACCGCGTTCCTCGATGCCATGGCCTCGATAGGATCGGCAGTATGAGCGACCGCACCGCCAGCCGCACGCGCAGCACATCCGAGTCCACCGTCGAGCTCGAGCTGAACCTCGACGGCACCGGCCGCAGCAGCATCGACACCTCGGTGCCGTTCTTCGACCACCTGCTCACCGCGTTCGCGAAGCACTCGCTCACCGACCTCACCGTCCGCGCCTCGGGCGACACCCACATCGACGCGCACCACACGGTGGAAGACGTCTCGATCGTGCTCGGCGACGCGATCCGCGAGGCGCTCGGCGACAAGGCCGGCATCTCGCGCTACGGCGATGCGCTGGTGCCGCTCGATGAGGCTCTCGCACAGGCCGTGGTCGACATCTCGGGTCGACCGTACCTGGTGCACTCCGGCGAGCCCGAGGGCTTCGAGTTCCACCTCATCGGCGGTCACTTCACCGGGTCGCTGGTACGTCACGCGTTCGAGGCGGTCACCTACCACGCAGGCCTGACCGTGCACGTGCGCGTGCTCGGCGGCCGCGACCCGCACCACATCGCCGAGGCGGAGTTCAAGGCGTTCGCACGGGCGTTCCGCCAGGCCAAGGCGCTCGACCCGCTGATCGTGGGCATCCCGTCGACGAAGGGCGCCCTGTGAGCGAAGCTTCTCGCGTCGTCGTCTACGACTACGGCTCCGGCAACGTGCACTCCGCCGTCAAGGCGCTGGCCGCCGCCGGCGCCGACGTCGAGCTGACCGGTGACCGCACCAAGGCGCTCGAGGCCGATGGACTGTTCGTCCCCGGCGTGGGGGCCTTCGCGGCGGTAGCGACCGCGCTGCGCGGGCACGGCGGCGATGAGATCATCGAGCGGCGTCTGGCCGGCGGCCGCGCCGTGCTGGGTGTCTGCGTCGGCATGCAGGTCATGTTCGAGCGCGGCGTCGAGCGTGGGCACGATGCCGAGGGGCTCGGCGAGTGGCCGGGCACCGTCACCGAACTCGACGCCCCGGTGCTCCCGCACATGGGTTGGAACACCGTCGAGCCGGGGGAGGGGTCGGTCCTGTTCCGCGGCATCGAGCAGGAGCGGTTCTACTTCGTGCACTCCTTCGCCGCCAAGGAGTGGGAGCTCGACGTGCAGGCGCCGTTCCCGCAGCCCGCGGTGACCTACGCCACGTACGGCGAGCGCTTCCTCGCGGCCGTCGAGAACGGGCCCCTGGCCGCGACGCAGTTCCATCCCGAGAAGTCCGGCGATGCCGGCATCCGGCTGCTGCGCAACTGGGTGACCTCGCTCTGAGACCCGCGCGCGGACGCGCGGATCAGAGCCCGCGGGCAACCGCGGCTGCCGCGGTCAGCCATGCGCGCTGGGTGGCGGGAGCGAGCCCGCCGAGGAGGAGAGTTCCGTCGACCATCTCGTGGTCGAACGGGATGCTGACCACGTCGCGGGCGAGTTCCCGGTAACCGGACACCACCTGCTGCACGTCGGCGCCGGTCGCCTTCGGGTCGGCCTGCGAGACGACGACGACGGAGTTCCTCGCGAGTCGTGCGGAGCGCTCGTCGCGCTCTGCGAGAGCCTCGAGCAGCAACGCCCCGGCCTCGGCGTGGTCGTCGCGGGTGGTCGTGGCGACGACCACCTGATCGGCGTGATCGATCATGCGCAGCCACATCGGATCGGACTCGTCGTTGCCCGAGTCGATCAGGATGACGCGGTAGAACTTCGCGGCGACGGCGTGGATCGCGTCGACGTCCGCCGGGTGCAGGCGGTTCTCGTGCGCGAGTCGGATCGGCTTCGAGCGCAGCACGTCGTACTTCTCGCGGGGCTGGTGATGCACGAACTGCGCGAGGTCCGCGGACTGCGCGGAGGCGCCCAGCAGCCGCTCGGTCTCGGGCAGCAGCTCGAGCAGTGTGCGCTCATGGGCGCTGCTCTCGGTGCGCCAACCCAGCGTCCCACGGGTCTGATTGTTGTCCCAGGCGAGCACGCCCGCGCCGCCGTAGCGGGCGAACACGGCGGACAGCAGGGCGGTGGTCGGCGTCTTCCCCGCTCCGCCCTTGCCGTTCACGATCGCGATGGTGCGCGGGCCGGGCCAATGCTGACCGACCACCTGCTGGTCGTCGCGGACGGCCTGTTCCGTCGCACCAGGCGCGAGCTTGAAGCCGATCCTGTTCAGCGCGCCGCGAGTGCCCCTTCGCGCCGGCTCGTCGCGTCGGTCCTGGTGCAGGAACGACTGGCGCTCGCGTCGCTCGCGTCGCAGCGGAGCGGATGCCGCGTCATCGCCGCGCTCGGCGGCGGCGGAGGAACGGCGGAGGTAGCGCGGTCCGCCGGTGGTGGAGGAGACGTCGGGCGCGGACGGCATCGGCGTCAGAGTCGACGCCGAGCGCCCGCGTACGGGTGCGTCCGCACCGCCTTCGAACTGCGGGTCGGACATGCGGTCGCTCCTCGTGATCTCGGGCGTGCACGCCGGATCTCGGGCACACGCGCCCCCGATCGTAGTCGCGTGCGCCTGGGTGAAAGCCGACCACGGGTGTCATGTCATTTGAGACGCCGCGGAGCCCGGGCTACGCTTTTCTCTCGTGCCCGGGCTCGGGCATCCGATCTTCCCGAACAAGGACGACATGAACGACTTCGCACAGGCTCCCTCTCTCATCCTGCTTCCCGCGGTCGACGTCGCCGGTGGAAAGGCCGTGCGCCTCACCCAGGGCGAGGCCGGCACTGAGACCAGCTACGGCGACCCCGTGGACGCTGCGGGCGAGTGGGTCGACCAGGGTGCGCAGTGGATCCATCTCGTCGACCTCGATGCGGCGTTCGGGCGCGGCAGCAACGCCGGCATCCTGCGCAAGGTCATCAAGCAGTTCCGCGGCGTGAGCGTCGAGCTCTCCGGCGGCATCCGTGACGACGCGAGCCTCGAGGCCGCGCTCGAGTCGGGTGCGTCGCGCATCAACCTCGGGACCGCTGCGCTCGAGAACCCGGAGTGGGCGGCCGATGTGATCGCGCGCTACGGCGAGGCCGTGGCTGTCGGACTCGACGTGCGCGGAACGACTCTGGCGGCACGCGGGTGGACGAAGGAGGGCGGCGACCTCTGGGAGGTGCTGGACCGCCTCGAGGATGCCGGCTGCAGCCGCTACGTCGTCACCGACGTCACCAAGGACGGCACGCTGCGCGGTCCGAACCTCGAACTGCTGCGTGAGATGACCCAGCGCACCCCCAAGCCGGTCGTGGCCTCGGGTGGCATCGCCAGCCTCGACGACATCGCCGCACTGCGCGAGCTCGTGCCGCTCGGCGTCGAGGGCGCGATCGTCGGCAAGGCGCTGTACGCGGGCGCGTTCACCCTGGCCGAGGCGCTGGATGTCGCCGGCGACTGACGACGCCTGCGATCACGGCGACGGCAACGCAGCGGATTCCGCCGGCGTCCCCTGGGCCGGTCGCAGCTTCGAGTCGAACCCGCACACCGCGGACGACGGCTCCGCCGATCCGGCACTCCTGGATGCGCTGCTGCGGTTCCGTGCGGGCACCGGCACCCAGGTAGAAGTCGTCGACGCGTTCCGCACCGCGCGGGTACTGGTACCCCTGGTCGCCGAGAAGGGCGACCAGGGGGTGGGACCCACGGGCCTGAAGGTCGACAAGACGCAGGAGCTCTCGATCGTCACGGTCGCCGCCCCCGACGGGCGCCGCGTGCAGCCGGTGTTCTCCTCCGTACAGACGATGTCGCGATGGGATGCCACGGCACGCCCTATCCCCGTCGAGGCCATGCGCGCGGCGCTCTCGGCGTCGAGCGAGGAGACCGACCTGATCGTCCTCGACCCGGCATCCGAGACCGAGTTCGTGTTCCGACGCCCGGCGGTCTGGGCGGTCGCGCAGGATCAGCGCTGGGAGCCGAGCTTCCTCTCGCCGGAGGTGTTCGCCGCGCTGCAGGCCAGCGTGGCGCACGAGCTGGCGGTCATCGATCTGCACGTCACGCCCGGCGACCCGGATGCTCGGATGCGGGGCCCCGAGCTGATCGTCACGCTCGAGCTCGCCGACGGCCTCGACCAGCAGACGCTGGATGCCGTCCTCGCACGGCTCGCGCAGCGCTGGGCGGCCGATGACCGCATCGCGGTGCTCGTCGACTCACTGAGCGTGAAGCTGAGGCGCGCCGTCTGAAACACGGCCGAGTGCCGGGCGGCGCTCACCTAGAGTCGGGGGATGTCTCCGATCATCGCTCTGCATTTCCACCCTGATTGGCCTTTCCAGGGCGTGAGCGTCATCGAGGCCATGGCGGACGCCGGGAGGTACCGATCCCAGTTCGAGACAGGGACCTCCAACGGCGGACTGACGGCTCGCCCGGGAGGGGACCGCTGGCGGTGGGAGAGCCGCCTGTTCGCGGGGCGCTACGACCAGCGGCCGGCGGAGGAGCGTCCGGCCTACGGCGCGCTCGTCCGCGACGACCCGTACGGCCCGGCCACACGGTTCGGATCCGCTCACTTCCGGCTACGCCCTGAGGCGACGGTCCGGACCACGTTCTGCTACCCCGACTCGGTCTTCGAGCCCGACGGCGTGGTCGAGGAGGGCGGCGTGGACCTGCTCGTCGCTCGCATGCAGGCGGATGATCTCGATCTGCTCGACAGGTACGTCGAAGCGCATGTGCACGGCGGCATCCGCTTCTCGGTCGACGTCGAGGCGATCGTGCTCGACCCGTGCTTCCGCGGCACGGCGGTGCAGGCGGCGGCGGAGCGCCTGGGCTGCGCCGTCGAGTTCCACCCGGGGTTCCGGGTGCGCACCGCTGACCTCGACGAGGACTACCGCGGCGCCGAGCCGCTGCGGCTGGCTCGGGAGCTCGGGACGGAGCTCACCCCCGAAGTCATCGGAGCGGCGGCTCGGGCGGGCGAGCACGACCCGCAGACGCTCAAGCGCGTCTGGCATCTGCTCGCCCGCTACGGACGCACCTGAATCGCAGCAGCCGACCCTCGACTCAGCTGACCGGCCCGGTCCACTTCTCGCCCGGTCCCTTGCCCACAGCGTCGGGGACGGGGGAGGCCTCGCGGAAGGCGAGCTGCAGCGAACGGAGTCCATCGCGCAGCGGACGCGCGTGCGCGTCGCTGATCTCGGGGGCGCCGGCGGTGATGAGACCCGCGAGCGCATTGATGAGCTTGCGGGCCTCGTCGAGGTCGAGCTGGCTCTCCGGGTCGTCGGCGAGGCCGAGCTTGACGGCGGCGGCGCTCATCAGATGCACGGAGGTGGTGGTGATGACCTCCACCGCGGGGACGTCCGCGATGTCGCGGGTGGCGGCCGTCGCCGCCTCTTCCTGCTCCGCCCAGCGCTCGTGACGCTCGTCGTCGTGGTGGTGCGGGGGCTGGTCCTGGGCAGGAATCGTCACTTCGGGGTGCCTTCTGGTAGACTTCTGCGGGCTCCGGAGCGTCATGCTCCGGCACGAAAGAGGATTCATTCCCACCCGCGCTTGCCGTTCAAGGCTACCGGGTTCTGCACCCCGCCGGCTCCGCCGGTGGAAAGGGTGTGTAAGCCGGTGCGTCTGATGCATCGGTGGGTGGGGAGACTCCGATTTCGCCCGGAACGTCGCACGACGGACCGGTGGCCGAAACCCCACGTCTAAGGAGTTCCGCATCAGCGATCCCCGCACCAATGACCGCATCCGAGTGCCCGAGGTCCGCCTCGTCGGCCCCGGAGGCGAGCAGATCGGCGTCGTCGCCATCCAGGTGGCGCTGCGTCTCGCGCAGGAGGCAGACCTCGACCTCGTCGAGGTGGCTCCCAACTCGAAGCCCCCCGTGGTCAAGATCATGGACTACGGCAAGTTCAAGTACGAGGCTGCGCAGAAGGCGAAGGAAGCGCGCCGCAACCAGGCGAACACCATCCTCAAGGAGGTGCGGTTCCGCCTGAAGATCGAGGCTCACGACTACACGACCAAGCTCAAGCGCGCCGAGGGCTTCCTCAAGGCGGGCGACAAGGTCAAGGCGATGATCCTGTTCCGCGGTCGCGAGCAGTCGCGCCCCGAGCAGGGCGTGCGTCTGCTCCGCAAGTTCGCCGAGGACGTCGCCGAGTTCGGCACGGTCGAGTCGAACCCGACGATCGACGGTCGCAACATGGTCATGGTCGTGGCCCCCCTGAAGAACAAGTCCGAGGCGAAGGCCGAGCAGAACGCTGTTCGCGACGCGAAGAAGCAGGCTGCTCGCGACGCGCGCACCGGTGCTCCGGCCGACGCCGCTGAGGACGCCACCGCGGAGTGATCCGCCCCTGAACTCCCGCCGCGTATGCAGGCGGGTACCCCACCAGCATCCGCACGGGTGCCACACGAAGGAAGAGAAGATGCCGAAGCAGAAGACCCACTCGGGTGCTAAGAAGCGCTTCAAGATCACCGGCAGCGGCAAGCTGAAGAAGCAGCAGGCCGGTATGCGCCACAACCTCGAGCACAAGTCGAGCCGTCGCACCCGCCGTCTGAACCAGGACCAGGTGCTGTCGAAGGCAGACACCAAGGTCGCGAACAAGCTCCTCGGCCGCTGACGCGCCCGAACGCACGATAGGAACACGAAAATGGCAAGAGTCAAGCGCGCAGTCAACGCGCACAAGAAGCGTCGCGTCATCCTCGAGCGCGCCTCGGGTTACCGTGGCCAGCGTTCGCGCCTCTACCGCAAGGCGAAGGAGCAGGTCACCCACTCGCTCGTCTACGCGTACCGCGACCGCCGCAAGCGCAAGGGCGACTTCCGTCGTCTGTGGATCCAGCGCATCAACGCCGCTGCCCGTCAGAACGGCATCACCTACAACCGCTTCATCCAGGGCCTTGGCCTCGCGGGCGTGCAGGTCGACCGTCGCATGCTCGCCGAGCTCGCCGTGACCGACGCCGCGACCTTCACGTCGCTGGTCGAGACCGCGAAGAAGGCGCTTCCCTCGGACGTCAACGCTCCGAAGGCCGCCGCCTGATCATCCGGCATCCATGAAGGGCGTCTCCCGAACGGGAGGCGCCCTTCTGCGTTCCCGCGCGGTTCCCTAGACTGGGCGTGTGCTGGAGAATCCTCGCTCGCCCCGCGTCCGTGCCGTCGCCAAGCTCACCAAGCGCAGTGCGCGCACCGAGACGGGTCTGTTCCTGCTCGAGGGCCCGCAGGCCGTGCGCGAGGCGCTGACGTATCGCCCGGAGGCGATCGTCGACCTGTTCGTCACCCCCACCAGCTGGGAGAAGCACAACGACCTGCGTGACATGGCGGCGGATTCCGGTGTCGAGGCCGAGTTCGTCACCGAGAGCGTGCTGGCCGCGATGGCCGACACCGTCACCCCTCAGGGCCTGGTCGCCGTCGCGCGGCAGACGCCGACCTCGGTGAAGGACATCTTCGCAGCATCCCCGCGCCTGATCGCGATCTGCGAAGAGGTGCGCGATCCGGGGAACCTCGGCACCATCATCCGTGCCGCGGATGCGGCGGGGGCGGATGCCGTCGTGCTGACGGGCCGCACGGTCGACCCGTACAACCCGAAGGTGGTGCGCTCGACCACCGGTTCACTGTTCCACCTTCCGGTCTCGGTCGGGGGAGACCTCGCCGACGTCGTGCAGCGCGCCCATGCGGCGGGGCTGCAGATCCTCGCCGCCGATGTGAAGGGTGACGACCTGCTCGCCGCTCGCGCCGAGGGCGTGCTGGCCCAGCCCAGCGGATGGCTGTTCGGCAACGAGGCCCGTGGCCTCGACGAGGAGTCCCTGGCATTGGCGGATCGCACTCTCAAGCTGCCGATCTTCGGGCGTGCGGAATCGCTGAACCTGGCGACCGCCGCGAGCGTGTGCCTGTACGAGAGCGCGTTCGCGCAGCGGGCCTGACCCACGGTCACGAAACGATAACGGGCGGTCTCGCGCTCGCGCTGGGTCGGTGCCGACTCATAGTGTTGAGGAATGGCAGAGAGCAAGGGCGCCGACGCCCTGGTCGTGGTCGACCACGTCGAGAAGCACTACGGCGAATTCCATGCGCTGAAGGACATCAATCTCACCGTCTCCCGGGGTGAGGTGGTCGTGGTCATCGGGCCGTCGGGCTCGGGCAAGTCCACACTGTGCCGCACGATCAACCGGCTCGAGACCATCACCAGCGGTGAGATCCGCATCGACGGCGAACTCCTCCCCGCCGAGGGCAAGGCGCTGGCCAAGCTGCGCTCCGACGTGGGTATGGTCTTCCAGTCGTTCAACCTGTTCGCCCACCTCACGATCCTCGAGAACGTCACCCTCGGGCCGATCAAGGTGCGCGGCATGAAGAAGGCCGACGCCGAGAAGGAGGCGATGATCCTGCTGGAGCGGGTGGGCGTCGCGCAGCAGGCATCCAAGCTCCCCGCTCAGCTGTCCGGCGGACAGCAGCAGCGCGTCGCGATCGCGCGTGCGCTGGCGATGCAGCCCAAGGCCATGCTGTTCGACGAGCCGACCAGCGCTCTCGACCCCGAGATGATCAACGAGGTGCTCGACGTCATGGTGCAGCTCGCCCACGAGGGCATGACCATGATCGTCGTCACCCACGAGATGGGCTTCGCCCGCAAGGCCGCAGACCGGGTGGTGTTCATGGCCGACGGACAGATCGTCGAAGAGGCCACGCCCGAGGAGTTCTTCACCAGCCCGAAGAGCGCCCGCGCCAAAGACTTCCTGTCCAAGCTGCTCACCCACTGACCGTCACTGCTTGACCGACCTGATTCCCCACACAGCACTCAAGGAGACGCACATGCGAAGCACGAAGAAGACACTCGCCGCGATCGGCATCGTCGCAGCTGCGATGCTCGCCCTGACGGCGTGCAACAGCGGATCGCCGTCCAACCCCGGCGGCACAGGAGGCAGCGAGGGCGACGCGGGCGGCGACAAGACCCCGTGGACGGTCGCCAAGGATGTGAAGCTCGACGGGAGCCCCACGTTCGAGGCCATGCAGAAGCGCGGCAAGGTGATCGTCGGCGTCAAGGAGGACCAGCCCGGTATGGGCTACCTCGACGTCACCACGCAGGAGCGCAGCGGGTTCGACATCGACACCGCTCGCTGGATCGCCGCCTCGCTGGGCTTCGACCCCTCCGACGACAGCAAGATCGAGTACAAGGCGATCGCCTCGGCGAACCGCGAGCAGGCGCTTGTGAACGGCGACATCGACTACTACGTCGGCACCTACTCGATCACCGACAAGCGCAAGGAGCAGGTCGACTTCGCCGGCCCCTACTTCATCACCGGCCAGGGCCTGCTCGTCGCCGCCGACAACGACACGATCAAGAGCGAGAAGGATCTGAACAAGGACACGACGGTGTGCTCGGCGACGGGCTCGACGCCGATCCAGAACATCCGCGACAACTTCCCGGGCGTTCCCACCAAGGAGTTCGATCTCTACTCGGCCTGTGTCGAGGCTCTGCTGAACGGCACCGTGCAGGCGGTCACCACCGACCAGGCGATCCTGATCGGCTACGCCGCTCAGGACCCCGACAAGCTGAAGGTCGTCGGCGAGCCGTTCACCGTCGAGAAGTACGGCGTGGGCCTCGCGAAGGGTGACGACGTGCTGCGCAAGCACATCAACGACCTCTTCACCGACGGCAACGACGTCTGGCAGCAGATCTTCGACAACAACCTCGGTTCGACCGGCATCAAGGTCGAGCAGCCCGAAGTCGACGCGTACTGATCATCCGGTCGGGGGGGGGGGCCCCCCCCCCCCCCCCCCCCCCCCCCCCGCGGGGCGCGGGGGGGGGGGCGCGCGGGGAAACAGAAGGTTGGGCCCCCGGCCGGCGGGCCGCCGGCAGGCGCGTAATAGCAGGGG
>NZ_JBHVHU010000004.1:219079-242776 GCF_042799915.1 Microbacterium sp. NPDC057659
CACCGACCGCTTCACCGCCGGCACGCACGTGGGGCCCCAGAGCTGCGACAACACCCTCGTGCCGCCCGGCAGCAGGCGCGAGCAGCCCGAAGTCCCCGGGCCCGCACCAGCGGGGGGGGGGCGGCCACCGCCCCCCCCGACCTCGCACCGGACAGGAGGGGCTCCATGGGGGTCATCTTCGACAACATGGATCTGTGGCCCCAGGCACTGGGGAACACGCTCATCCTCTTCTTCGCTGGCGGGTTGCTCGCACTCGTGCTCGGCATCATCGTCGGAGCCATGCGCGTCTCGCCTGTGCCGATCGCCCGCGGCGTCGGCACCGTCTACGTCAACCTGGTGCGCAACACCCCGCTGACGCTGGTCTTCTTCTTCTTCGTCTTCGGATACCCCCAGCTGGGGCTCCCGAGACTCAACACCGTCACGCTCGGAATCGTTGCTCTCGGCATCTATACGGCGACGTACGTGGCAGAGGTGCTGCGCGCCGGGATCAACACGGTCCCGGTCGGGCAGGCCGAGGCCGCCCGTGCGATCGGGCTTCCGTTCGGACAGGTCATGACCCTCGTCGTCCTGCCGCAGGCGTTCCGCTCCGTCGTTCCGCCGATGATGAGCGTGTTCATCGCCCTGCTCAAGAACACCACGGTGGCGGCCGGATTCTCGATCACCGAGCTCGGCGCCGTGCGCGCCTTCATGAGCGAGCGCGGAGAGAACGCCCTGGTCGTCCTGCTCTGGGTCGCGGCCATCTTCGTCGTGCTGGTCATGCTCCTTAGCTGGGCTCAGCGAAGCCTGGAGAACAAGTGGAGGATCGCGCGATGAGCTCCGTGCTGTACGACGTCCCAGGCCCGAAGGCCGTACGACGCAACCTGATCCTCGGCGTCGTGACCGTGCTGGTCGTGCTCGCCCTGATCGGCTTCATCGTCTACCGCTTCGCGGTGACCGGCCAGTTCGATGCCTCGCGCTGGAGCGTGTTCACCTTCACCGTCGTGTGGGAGCAGATCCTCACGGCCCTCGGCAACACGCTGGCCGCATTCGGGATGGCTGCGGTGCTGAGCATGGCGCTCGGTTTCCTCCTCGCCATCGGACGCCTGTCAGACCATGCCTGGGTGCGTGTACCGGTGACCGTGATCACCGAGTTCTTCCGGGCCGTGCCGGTGCTGGTGTTCATGATGCTGCTCTTCTACGGCCTGCCCGTCCTCGGTGTCAAGATGTCGCCGTATTGGGCGGTCGTGCTCGCGCTGATGATGTATAACGGCTCTGTGCTCGCGGAAGCGCTGCGTGCCGGTGTCGAGGCGCTGCCGCGCGGCCAGCAGGAGGCCGGGTATGCGATCGGCCTGCGCAAGAGCGGTGTGATGACTCTGATCCTGCTGCCGCAGGCGATCCGGGCGATGCTCCCGGTGATCATCTCCCAGCTGGTCGTCACGCTGAAGGACACCGCACTAGGCTTCATCATCACGTACCCCGAGCTGCTCTACTTCGCCAAGCTGCTGGGATCCCAGCAGGGCCGCCCGATCCTGCAGTCCGCCATCGTCATCGGCGGCATCTACATCGTGATGTGCCTGATCCTGGCCGCGATCGCGAAGTGGGTCGAGAAGAAGACCTCCCGCTCGCCGAAGGTCAGGGGGCTGGGCATGCCGCATGACCCGGCCGCGGATGACGACGCGACTCTCACCGAAGTGATCGCCGTGCAGAAGGCTCTCGGCGGCAAGGACCAGGTCTGATCGACGGCGGTGATCGCGCCGTGCTCTACGGCGCGATCACCGCTTCGTACGCGGCCGTGAAACGCTCACGCAGGTCGGCGTAGTACGCCTGCTCCGCGGCATCCGGCAGTACGGGATCGGTCGGCGGGATCTGCGCCATCGGCCGATCGGGCTCCAGCACGGACAGGGCGATCACCGCTGCGCCGCGCATGGTAACCCGCTTGACGTTCACGACCTGCACCGGGAAACCGATCGCCTGCGCGACGATGCGCATCAGTCCGGGGAAATGGCCGGTCACCCCTCCTGAGGCGATCACACGCTGGAGTCCCGGGTTCGCCTCGGCGAGCTGCTCGAACACCCGGGCATAGGACACGGCGACGCCCTCCGCGGCTCCGCGCCACAGATCCAGGGGCGTGGTCGACGACGACACCCCGGTGAGGACCGCCCGCGCGTCGCCGGCCCAGCCGGTCGCGCGCTCGCCGGTGAGGAACGGCAGCATGAGCGGGGTGCCTGCGGACGGGGGAGCGGTGAGGGTCTGCTCGATGGCCTCCAGTGGCGCCGGTGCGAGAGTGGACTGCAACCACAGCATCACGCGGCCGACATCGTTCAGCGCGCCGCCGACGATCGACTGCGACCGCGAGACGCGATAGGCCCAGAGCCCCGCCGGCAGCACCTCCGGCGTGCCGTCCACGATCACCCGGATGGCTCCCGAGGTCGCCGCAGACATCGCCGCGACATCCGGGGTGTCGGCGCCGACGCCGACGTTCGACGCGTAGCCGTCCGGTACAGCGGGGAACCACGCCGCACCCTCGAGCGCCGGCCAGCGGCGCGCGACCTCGGGGGAGACGTCGGTGATCGGCTGGTCCGGGTCGATGATCGGCGCGAAGCGTGAGCGGTCCACTCCCACCTCCGCGAGCAGCTCGTCGTCGAGGTCGCAGGTGTGGCGATTCAGGATGCCGGCCCATGCCATCGTCGACGTGGCGGCGCCCTCGACGCCGGCCAGGCGGGCGTAGACGTATTCGCCGAGCGAGAGGAACTTCGCCGTGCGGGCGAACACGTCGGGGAAATCGTCCTGCAGCCACAGCAGCCGCGGCGGGTGATAGCTGGTGTGCAGGCGCGCGCCGATGCGCTGGTGCACGGCCGTCTCGTCCAGTCGTGCGCGCAGCTGCGCCAGGTAGGGCGCCGACCGCGAGTCCGCGTACGTGAAGCAGGGCGTCAGCGCGCTGCCGTCGGCGTCGACGCACACCAGCGACGAGGCGAACGTGTCCATCACGACGGCGCGGATGCGGCCCGGCGCGATGCCCTCGGTGACCTGCCCGATCAGGTCGGCCACCTCGCCGGTGACCTGATCGGCGTCGATTTCGACGGTCCCGTCCGCAGCCTCGGTGAACAGGTGATCGGCCTTGGCCATGCGCTTCTTCACCGGCCGCGCGTAGGCGTCGTACAGGCAGCAACGGGTCGAGCCCGAGCCGATGTCGATGGCGAGGACGAACGGGTCTGGAGCATCCTCGATCGTGATGCTGCGGGTCGTCGGAACGTCGTCGTGCGCCATCTGCTCACCCCTCTCGCGGCCGATCCTATCCGTCCGCTAGCGTGTGCGGTACGGCACGGGTCGGGGCCGACCCGCCGCAGTGAGGAGTTCGTCATGCACGTTTCCTTGAGTTCCGGATCAGCCCTGCTCGGCGGGCTCCTTCCGCTCGCCGATCCGATCAAGCCCTCTGCGGGCACGACGCAGCTGATCATCGCGGCGGTCATCTCGATCGTCGTGATCGTGGTGCTGATCGTCTGGGTCAAGATGCATCCGTTCTTCGCCCTGATGCTCGGTGCGGCGGTCATGGCGATCACCGCGAACATGGGCTTCGAGCACGCCTTCACATCGTTCTCCGCGGGACTGGGCGCGACGGTGGGCGGTGTGGGCGTGCTGATCGCGCTCGGCGCGGTGATCGGCAGATTCCTCACCGAGTCCGGCGGTGCTGATGAGATCGTCGACACCATCCTCGCCAAGACGCCGTTGAAGAGGCTGCCCTGGGCCATGGCGTTCGCCGCCTTCATCATCGGCATCCCGCTCTTCTTCGAGGTCGGAGTCGTGCTGCTGATCCCGATCGTCATGCTGGTCGCCAAGCGCGCGAAGCTGCCCGTGATCCTGGTCGGCATCCCGGCGCTCGCCGGCCTGTCCGCACTGCACGGACTGGTGCCTCCGCACCCCGGCCCGCTGATCGCCATCGACGCGCTGGGTGCGAACCTCGGACTGACCCTCGCCTTCGGACTGATCGTCGCGGTCCCGACCGTGATCATCGCCGGCCCCGTGCTCGCGAAGCCGATGGCGAAGTGGGTGCCCATCCAGGCGACCAGCCAACTGCTCACCGCAGTGGACGACCGGAACGAGGACGAGCGCAGACGTCCGTCGTTCGGCGTCGCGCTGTCGGTCGTGCTGCTGCCCGTGGTGCTGATGCTGCTCATGACCGTCGTCGAGGCGACGGGAGCGGATGGGTCGCTGTTCGGGCAGATCCTGGTCTGGATCGGCACCCCGCTGCAGGCGCTGCTGATCACGTCCCTGTACGCGATGATCGTGCTCGGCACCGCGCTCGGCCGCACGATGGGCGAGGTGTCGAAGGAGACCGGCGCGGCCTTCGCCCCGATCGCCTCGATCCTGCTCATCGTGGGCGCCGGCGGCGGTTTCAAGCAGACCCTGGTCGACTCGGGCGTCGGCCAGGTGATCGGCAGCGGCATCGCGGGCTCCGGCATCCCGCTGCTGCTGGCCGGCTGGCTGGTCGCCGTCGTCATCCGCCTGGCCACCGGCTCGGCGACCGTCGCGACCATCACCGCGGCCGGCATCATGGCCCCGCTGGTCGGCGACCTCAGCGCCACGCACGTCGCGCTGATGGTGCTCGCGATCGGCGCGGGGTCGGTGTTCCTCTCGCATGTGAACGATGCCGGGTTCTGGCTGGTCAAGGAGTACTTCGGAATGACCGTCGGACAGACCTTCCGCACCTGGAGTCTGATGGAGTGCGCAGTCTCGGTGGTGGGCCTCGCGGGCGTGCTGGTACTGGGTCTGATCGTGTGAGGGGTCCGCAGACGCGCCGGTAGACTCGGTTCTCGTGTCAGAGTCTCCCGAAACACCCCAGATCACCCCGGAGGCGGTGGAGTCCGCCGTCGACGCCGCGCTTGCGGCGATCGCCGCGGCATCCGATACCGCAGAGCTGAAGGCCGCGCGTTCCGCGCACGTCGCCGAGGGGTCGCCCCTCGCCGTGCTGAACGCGTCGATGCGTCAGGTCGCGCCCGAGCACAAGGCGACCTTCGGAAAGCTCGTCGGCCAGGGCCGAGGGCGTGTCTCGCAGGCGCTCGCCGCGAAGGAGGCCGAGCTCGCCGAGGCCGAGACCGCCGCGCGGCTCGAGGCCGAGCGCGTCGACATCACGGCCGTCTCCTCGCACGCCCGCGTGGGAGCCCGGCATCCGATCTCCCTCATGCAGGAGCAGATCAGCGACATCTTCGTCGGCATGGGCTGGGAGATCGCGGAGGGCCCGGAGCTGGAGCACGAGTGGTTCAACTTCGACGCGCTGAACTTCGACGAAGACCACCCGGCGCGCCAGGAGCAGGACACCTTCTACGTCGACCCGACCTCCCGCCACCTGGTGATGCGCACGCACACCAGCCCGGTGCAGGTGCGGTCGATGCTCGACCGTGAGCTGCCCATCTACGTGCTGTGCCCCGGACGGGTGTATCGCACCGACGAGTTCGATGCGACGCACCTGCCGGTGTTCACGCAGTTCGAGGGCCTCGTGATCGACAAGGGCATCACGATGGCGCACCTGAAGGGAACCCTCGACCACGTCGCGAAGCAGATGTTCGGCGCCGAGGCGAAGACCCGGTTCCGCACCAACTACTTCCCGTTCACCGAGCCGTCCGCGGAGCTCGACCTGTGGCACCCCACCTTCAAGGGCGGCGCGCGCTGGATCGAGTGGGGCGGATGCGGCATGGTCAACCCCAACGTGCTGCGCGCGGCGGGCATCGACCCTGAGGTGTACAGCGGATTCGCGTTCGGCATGGGCGTCGAGCGCGCGGTGATGTTCCGCAGCGATGTGAAGGACATGCGAGACATGGCCGAGGGCGATGTCCGCTTCAGCGAGCAGTTCGGGATGGTGGTGTGATGCGCGTTCCGATCTCATGGCTGCGCGAGTACGTCGACGTGGCAGCGGATGCCACGCCTGAGGACGTTCTGGCGTCCTTCGTGTCCGTCGGGTTCGAAGAGGAGGACATCCATCGCTTCGAGATCTCCGGCCCGGTCGTCGTCGGACAGGTGCTGTCGGCCGAGCCCGAGCCGCAGTCGAACGGCAAGACCATCAACTGGTGCCAGGTCGACGTCGGCGAGGCGAACGGCGGCGTCCGCGGCATCGTCTGTGGCGCGCACAACTTCGTCGTCGGCGACAAGGTCGTCGTGACTCTGCCCGGCGCCGTGCTGCCCGGCCCGTTCCCGATCGCCGCGCGCAAGACCTACGGTCATGTGTCCGACGGCATGATCGCCTCGGCGCGTGAGCTGGGGCTGGGCGATGAGCACGACGGCATCATCGTGCTGTCGACGCTGGGCCTCGACCCCGAGGTCGGAACGGACGCCATCGAGCTGCTGCACCTGGACGACTTCGCCGTCGACATCAACGTGACGCCCGACCGCGGTTACGCGTTCTCGCTGCGCGGTGTCGCGCGGGAGTACTCGCACGCCACCGGCGGAGTGTTCCGTGACCCGGCCGAGCGCGACTTCGCCGAGCTGCAGCCGGGTTCCGGCTTCTCGATCTCGGTCGACGACCGGAATCCGGTCCGCGGCAACGTGGGCGCCAGGGAGTTCGTCGCCCGCGTGGTGCGGAACGTCGACCCGTCGCGTCCCACCCCGCCGTGGATGATCGCCCGGCTGGTGCTCGCCGGCATGCGCTCGCTGGGCGTCCTGATCGACATCACCAACTACGTGATGCTCGAGCTCGGCAACCCGGTGCACGGCTACGACCTGGACAAGCTGCAGGGCGGCATCGTCGTGCGCCGCGCCACCGCGGGCGAGCGGATGACGACGCTCGACGGCCAGGACCGCGCACTGCACGTCGAGGATCTGCTGATCACCGACGGCTCCGGTCCGATCGGCCTCGCCGGTGTGATGGGCGGCGGCACCACAGAGATGAGCGGCACCACCCGCAACGTGCTCATCGAGGCGGCGACCTTCGACCCGGTGACGATCGCCCGCTCCGCGCGTCGCCACAAGCTGCCCAGCGAGGCGTCGAAGCGCTTCGAGCGCGGCGTCGACCCGCTGATCCCGTTCGTCGCGGCCCGTCGAGTCGCCGACCTGATGGTCGAGCTCGCCGGCGGCGAGCTGACCGACGAGGGCGGTGCGCTGTTCACGGACGTCGAGATCGCCGGCATCGATCTGCCGCGCGGCTTCGCGCAGGGGCTGATCGGTGTCGACTACACCGACGACGAGGTCACCGGCGCGCTGGAGATGATCGGCGCCGAGGTCAGCGGCACGGATGAGGGATGGTTCGTCATCCCGCCGAGCTGGCGCCCCGATCTCACCGACAAGTGGACGCTGGTCGAGGAGGTCGCCCGCATCCACGGGCTCGACCGCATCCCGTCGGTGCTGCCCACCCCGCCCTCCGGCCGTGGCTACACGCCGCTGCAGCAGGGCCGCAAGCGCGTGGCGGATGCGGTGGCGGCGGCCGGCTTCGTGGAGACTCCGGCATTCCCGTTCACGACCGAGGCGCAGAACGACCTGCATGGATCGCCGTCGGGGGAGCACCTGCCCAGCATCCGGCTGGCGAACGCGCTCGACGGACAGGCGGCGTACCTGCGCCGTTCGCTGCTGCCGGGACTGCTGCAGACCGCGCACCGCAACATCGCGCGCGGCCTGGTGGATCTCGCGATCTTCGAGACCGGACTGGTGTTCGCGCCCGAGGAGGGCGTGACCTACGGCACCGACGTCGTGCCTCCGCTCGCGCAGCGTCCGAGTGACGAGGTCCTCGCCGAGCTGAACGCGTCGATCCCGCCGCAGCCGCGCAACATCGCAGTCCTGCTGACCGGCAACGTCACCCCTCGCCAGCCCGGGCGCTCCGCTGAGCACGCCGGCCTGGGCGACGCACTGCATGCCGTGCAGGTGATCGGCGTCGCTGCCGGCGTCGACATCGACGTCGCCCAGACCCAGCGCGCGGCGCTGCATCCCGGTCGTGCCGGTGTGCTGAGCGTGCGCGGCGAGGAGATCGGATACGTCGGCGAACTGCACCCGCAGGTCGCGGCCGACGCGGACCTGCCCGGCCGTGCCGTGGTGCTCGAGCTCGACCTGGACCGCCTGCTGACGCTGGCGGGCGAGCGCGTCGTCGTGGAGTCGCTGTCGACGTACCCCGCCGCCACGCAGGACGTGTCCCTGGTCGTGGACGCCGGTGTGCCGGCATCCGAGGTGCGCGCGGCGCTGATCGCCGGCGCCGGCGACCTGCTCGAGGCGGCGACGCTGGTGGACGACTACCGCGGCGAGGGCGTCGACGAGGCCTCGAAGAGCCTGAGCTTCGCGCTGCGCTTCCGTGCTCCCGACCGCACGCTCACGGCCGCCGAGGCCACCGAGGCGAAGCTCGCGGGCGTCGCCGTCGCGACAGAGCGCTTCGGAGCGAGCATCCGCGACTGATCGATCGATCACGAAGAGCGGCATCCGTCATCGGCGGGTGCCGCTCTTCTGCGTCCCGCTAGACTCGCGGGCAGTGACACGGGGTGCCGCATCTGCGGCTGAGAACACACCCGTCGAACCTGATCTAGTTCGTACTAGCGAAGGGATGTCGCCCATGAGCGATCCTCTGCACCCGTCCGCCGTCCTCCTCGAGGACACCGCCCGTCTGCTGGCAGAGCTGCGCGCAGCGCCGCCGCTGACGCACTGCATCACCAACAGCGTGGTGACCGGCTTCACAGCCAACGTGCTGCTCGCGGTCGGCGCGGCACCGGCGATGGTGGACATCGTCGGTGAGTCCGGGATGTTCGCCTCGGTCGCCTCCGGGCTGCTGGTGAACCTGGGCACCCCGACTCCGGAGCAGCGTGCCGCGTCACTCGAAGCGGTGGGCGGTGCGTCCGCTGCCGGCACGCCCTGGGTGCTCGATCCCGTCGCGATCGGGGTGCTCCCGATCCGCACCGATCTCGCCCGCGACCTGGTCGCTCGCCGGCCCACCGCGATCCGCGGGAACGCTTCGGAGATCCTCGCTCTGGCGGGGCTCAGCGCGGGAGGCCGCGGCGTCGACGCGACCGATACGACGGATGCCGCGGCCGAGGCCGCACGTCTCCTGGCGCGCGAGCACGGCAGCGTCGTCGCCGTGTCGGGGCCGGTGGACCTGCTCACCGACGGTGAGATCGAGGTGCGGATCGCGAACGGCACGCCCGTGCTCACCAAGGTCACCGGTGGCGGCTGCGCACTCGGCGCCATGATGGCCGCCTTCCTCGGCGCGGCTCGCGGCACCGGCATCACGGCACTGCACGCCGTGGCAGCGGCATCCGTCGTCTACGAGATCGCCGCGGAGCGCGCGGCCGCCGTGGCAGGCGGCCCTGGCAGCTTCGCCGGGGCGCTGCTCGATGCGCTCGCGGCGATCTCGCCCGCCGATCTCGACGGTGCACGCGTCGAGGTCACAGCGCTGGAGGCCGTCCGGTGAGCCTCGACCTCTCGCTCTACCTGGTCACGGACGCCGCGCTGAGCGGCTCCCGCGGCGTCGCCGCAGTCGTCGCCGAGTCCGTCGCCGGTGGCGCGCGCATCGTGCAGCTGCGCGACAAGGATGCTACGGACAGCGAGATCGTCGACCGGCTGATCGAGCTCTCGGAGGTGATCGCCGGGCGCGCGCTGCTCGTCGTGGACGACCGTCTCGACGCCGCTCTGGAGGCACGCCGCCGCGGGGCGCGCGTGGACGGGGTGCACCTCGGCCAGTCGGATGCCTCCGTGCTGGATGCCCGTGCGGCGCTGGGGCCCGACGCGATCGTGGGGCTCACCGCGAACACGCCCGCGCATTTCGATGCGGTGCGCGCGCTGCCCTTCGGCACCGTGGACTACCTGGGTGTCGGCGTGGTGCATCCGACCACCACGAAGCCGAACCATCCGCCCGCACTCGGCGTCGCCGGGTTCGCAGCCCTCGCCGCGCAGAGTCCGCTGCCCTGCGTCGCGATCGGCGGGATCGGCATGGACGACGTCGCCCCGCTGCGCGCGGCCGGCGCCGCCGGTGTCGCCGTGGTCTCCGCGATCTGCGCGGCGGAGGACCCGCGAGCGGCGACCCGCGCGTTCCTGTGCGCCTGGCACAGCGGCCGCCCGCCGCGGGTGCTGAGCATCGCGGGCAGCGATCCGTCCGGCGGAGCCGGCATCCAGGCCGACCTCAAGTCGATCGCCGCGAACGGCGGCTACGGCATGGCGGCGATCACCGCGCTGACCGCGCAGAGCACGCAGGGCGTGCGCGGCGTGCACGTCCCGCCCGCCGACTTCCTGCGCGAGCAGCTGGACGCGCTCTCCGACGACGTGGACATCGACGCGGTGAAGATCGGGATGCTGGCGAGTGCGGAGATCATCCGGACGGTGGGGGACTGGCTCGACGCGGTGCGGCCCGCCACCGTGGTGCTGGACCCGGTGATGGTCGCCACCAGCGGTGACCGGCTGCTCGACGCAGAGGCCGAGGACGCGCTCCGCGCTCTGCTGCCGCTCGCCGACGTGGTCACGCCGAACCTGCCCGAGCTGGCCGTGCTCACCGGCGAGCCGCCAACGGCGGACTGGGACGCCGCGCAGGCGCAGGCACGCAGGCTCTCGGAGCGCTACGGCGTGCTGGTGCTCGCCAAGGGCGGGCACCTCGAGTCCACCGCGGCGCCGGATGCGCTGATCGGTCCGGACGGCGCGCTCGCCGCGTTCACCGGTCCGCGGATCGACACCGAGAACACGCACGGCACCGGTTGCTCGCTCTCTTCCGCCCTGGCCACCCGCCGCGCCGCCGGCGCGGACTGGCCGACGGCGGTCGCCGAGTCGCGGGCCTGGCTGCGCGAGTCGATCGCCGCCGGCACGGAGCTCGACGTCGGCCGCGGCAACGGACCGGTGTCGCATTTCGCCGGGCTGTGGGAACGCGGCGGGATCGACACCGCGCCGACCGCGGAGCAGATCGGGCAGGAGTGGTGGCAACGGATCGCCGGTATCCGCCGCCGGATCGACGACCTGCCGTTCATCCGCGCTCTCGCCGACGGCGCCCTGCCGCAGGGCGCGTTCGTGTTCTACCTCGCTCAGGACGCCCTGTACCTGCGCGAGTACGCACGGGTGCTGGCGACCGCGGCATCACTGGCGCCCACGTCGGCCGAGCAGGCGTTCTGGGCGCAGGGCGCACAGGGCGCGATCGCCGGCGAGCTCGAACTGCATGCGTCCTGGCTGACGCCGGAGGGCATCGGCGAGGAGACGTTCGCCGCTGAGGCGGGGCCGGTCACCACCGCCTACCTCGATCACCTCCGAGCCGTCGCCTTCGGCGGCGACTACTCCGAGCTCGTCGCGGCGGTGCTGCCCTGCTACTGGCTGTACGCGGATCTGGGCGCGCGGCTCGGCACGGGCGACTTCGGCGCCTATGCGCTCGACCCCGGGCATCCGTACGCGTCCTGGCTGGCGACCTACGCCGATCCCGCGTTCGCGGAGGCGAACCGGCGAGCGATCGAGATCGTCACGGCCACGGCGGCGGATGCCTCGCCCGAGAAGCGCGCCAGGATGTATGCGGCGTTCGAACGCGCCTCGCAGCTCGAGCTGGAGTTCTTCGCCGCGCCCCTGCCGGAGGTCGCGCCGGTCATGTGACGCCCGGGATTTGCGCATGCCGCGACGAGGGCGATATCGTCGCGGCATGCCTTCGGCCGTCATCGCTCCCGCCTCGCGGTTCCTGAGCGAGCGCAGCGAGCGCCGTGCTGAGCGAGCGCAGCGAGACGAAGTGACGAAGGGCGTTCTGAGCGCTGCTCCTGTGCGCCGACGCCGCGGCGGCCGCCGACTCTAGGCGACCCCGCGCTCCTGTCCTGCGTACGGATGGGGAGAGTGCCGGTGTCGCCGCCCCGGTCCCGCTCATCTCCGACCGTTAAGGTAGATCCATGACGTTTTCCGTCGCCGTCTCCGGCGCTTCCGGCTATGCGGGCGGCGAGATCCTGCGCCTTCTCGCCGCGCATCCCGACATCGAGATCCGCACCGTCACCGCGCACTCCAACGCCGGCCAGCCGCTCGTGCAGCACCAGCCGCACCTGCGCTCGCTCGCCCACCTGACGCTGCAGGACACCACGCCCGAGATCCTCTCCGGGCACGACATCGTCTTCCTCGCGCTGCCGCACGGTCAGTCCGGCCAGTACACCGACGCGCTCGGAGACACCCCTCTCGTCGTCGACGCGGGTGCCGATCACCGGCTGACCTCGCAGGATGCCTGGGACGCATTCTACGGCGGCGGCTTCCACGAGCCGTGGACCTACGGCGTGCCCGAGCTGACCGTCGACGGGCTGAAGCAGAGGGAGCACCTGCGCGGAGCCACGCGCATCGCCGCCCCGGGCTGCAATGCGTCCACAGTGAGCCTCAGCCTGGCACCGGGCGTCGCCGCCGGCGTCATCGATCCGGGCGACATCGTCTCGGTGCTCGCGGTCGGACCCTCCGGCGCGGGCAAGAGCCTCAAGCCGCACCTGCTCGGCAGCGAACTGCTCGGCACTGCCAATCCCTACGCGGTCGGCGGCACGCACCGGCACATCCCCGAGATCCGTCAGGCGCTCGCCGCAGCAGCCGGGGTCGCCGGTGACGGCATCCGGATCTCCTTCACGCCGGTGCTCGTGCCGATGGCGCGCGGCATCCTCGCGACCTCGACCGCGCCGATCGTGCCCGGCGCGAGTGACGCCGACATCCGGGAGGCCTGGCAGCAGGCCTACGGAGAAGAGACGTTCGTGCAGGTGCTGCCCGAGGGACAGTTCCCGCGCACAGCCGACGTGCTCGGCGCAAACACGGCCCTGATCGGCCTCGCGATCGACCGTGCGGCGAACCGCGTGACCGTCGTCACCGCGGTCGACAACCTCGTCAAGGGCACCGCCGGCGCTGCCATCCAGTCCATGAACCTCGCGCTCGGCCTCCCCGAGGATCGCGCCCTCACCGTGAACGGAGTCGCACCGTGACCGTGACCGCCCCCCAGGGATTCGAGGCGGCCGGCGTCGCCGCCGGCCTGAAGTCGACAGGGAAGCCCGACGTCGCCGTGGTCGTGAACCGCGGGCCGCGCAAGGTCGGCACCGCCGTCTTCACCAGCAACCGCGCCAAGGCGAACCCGATCCTGTGGTCGCAGCAGGTCGTGGCCGACAAGGTGGTCGAGGCCGTCGTGCTCAACTCGGGCGGAGCGAACTGCTTCACCGGAGAGTTCGGCTTCCAGACCAGCCACCTCACCGCCGAGAAGGCCGCCGATCTGCTCGGCGTGAGCGCCGGCGACATCGTGGTGTGCTCCACCGGCCTGATCGGCACCGGCGACGAGGTGTTCCGCGGCAAGGTGCTCGACGGCGTCGAGCGCGGCATCGCGGGGCTGTCGGCAGACGGCGGCCAGTCCGCGGCCGAGGCGATCATGACCACCGACACCGTCTCGAAGACGGCGGTGGTCAGCGGCGACGGCTGGACGATCGGCGGCATGGCGAAGGGCGCCGGGATGCTGGCGCCGGGTCTGGCGACGATGCTCGTCGTCATCACCACCGACGCCGATCTCGAGGCGCACGAGGCGGATGCCGCGCTGCGCCGCGCCACCGGCACCACGTTCGACCGCCTCGACTCCGACGGCTGCATGTCGACGAACGACCAGGTCACCCTGCTGGCCAACGGTGCCAGCGGCGTGAAGCCCGACCTCGATGCCTTCGCTGCGGCACTCGCCGACCTGTGCGGGCAGCTCGCGAAGAAGCTGCAGCAGGATGCCGAGGGCGCGAGCCACGACATCACGATCGAGGTCCGCGGTGCGGCATCCGTCGCCGACGCCGTCGAGGTGGGCCGCTCGGTGGCCCGCAACAACCTCTTCAAGGCCGCGATCTTCGGCAACGACCCCAACTGGGGTCGGGTGCTCGCGGCGATCGGCACCACGAGTGCCGAGTTCGACCCCTACGACACCGACGTGTTCATGAACGGCGTCCGCGTCTGCACCGCCGGCGGCCCCGACCGTCCGCGCGAGGAGGTCGATCTGACCCCGCGCGCGACCGACCTCATCATCGACCTGAAGGTCGGAGACGAGACGGCCACCATCCTCACCAACGACCTGACCCACGATTACGTGCACGAGAACAGCGCCTATTCCTCATGACAGATCTGCAGGACACTCCGCCCGACGTGGCCGCCGAGAAGGCCACCACGCTCATCGATTCGCTGCCGTGGCTGAAGAAGTTCCGAGACCAGATCGTCGTGGTCAAGTACGGCGGCAACGCCATGGTCTCCGACGAGCTGCAGGACGCGTTCGCCCAGGACATCGCCTACCTGCGCTACGTCGGTGTGCAGCCGGTCGTCGTGCACGGCGGCGGCCCCCAGATCTCGACCATGCTCGACCGGCTCGACATCCCGAGCGAGTTCAAGGGCGGCTACCGGGTCACCAACACCGAGGCGATCAGTGTCGTGCGCATGGTGCTGACCGGGCAGGTCAACCCCCAGCTGGTCGGCAAGATCAATTCGCATGGTCCGATCGCGACAGGCCTGAGCGGTGAGGACGCCGGCCTGTTCGGCGGCCGGCGCCGCGGCGTCGTCATCGACGGCGAAGAGGTCGATCTCGGTCGCGTCGGCGACGTCGTCGAGGTCGACCCCACCCCGGTGCTCGATCACCTCGCAGCGGGCCGCATCCCCGTCGTCTCGTCGATCGCGCCCGACCTGGATCACCCGGGGCAGTCGCTGAACGTGAACGCGGATGCCGCGGCATCCGCCCTTGCCGTCGCGCTGGGCGCGCGCAAGCTGGTGATCCTCACCGACGTTCCCGGGCTGTACGCGGACTGGCCGAACCGCGACTCGCTGGTGTCGCACCTGACCGCGGACGCGCTCACCGAGATGCTGCCGCGTCTGGAGTCGGGCATGATCCCGAAGATGCGCGCCTGCCTCGACGCCGTCGAGGGCGGGGTCGACGCCGCGGCGATCATCGACGGACGGGTGCCGCACTCGGTGCTCGTCGAACTGTTCACCAGCAAGGGAATCGGAACGGAAGTGGCCCTGGCATGAGCGACTGGCAGAACGACGCATCCCGCGATCTGATGGGCCTGGGCGGGCGGCTCGCGCTGCTCACCCGCGGCGAGGGGTCGCACGTGTGGGATGCCGACGGCACCCGCTACCTCGACTTCCTGGGCGGCATCGCGGTGAACTGCCTCGGACATGCGCACCCGGTGTTCGTCGAGGCCGTGTCCGAGCAGGCGGCGACACTGACGCACATCTCGAACTACTTCGCGTCACCGGCGCAGCTCGAGCTGGCCGCGCGGCTGAAGCGCCTCGCGGGCACGGGGGAGCAGGGACGGGTGTTCCTGGCGAACTCCGGCACCGAGGCCAACGAAATGGCCTTCAAGCTCGCGCGCCTGCACGGAAACAAGTCCGGACGCAGCACGGTCCTCGTGCTGGAGGGCGCGTTCCACGGCCGCACCATGGGGGCGCTGTCGCTGACGCCCAAGGCGATCTATCGCGATCCGTTCCAGCCGGCCGTGCCCGATGTCCGCACCGTGGCGCACTCCATCGAGAGTCTGGAGGCGTCCTTCGACGACAGCGTCGCCGCGATCTTCATCGAGCCCATCCAGGGCGAGGCCGGCGTCATCGAGCTTCCCGAGGGCTTCCTTCAGCGGGCTCGCGAGCTGGCCACGCAGCACGATGCGCTGCTGATCCTCGACGAGGTGCAGACCGGGTCGGGCCGCACGGGCGTGTGGTTCGCGTTCCAGCGGTTCGGGATCACTCCTGACGCCATCACGCTGGCCAAGAGCATCGGCGGCGGTTTCCCCCTCGGCGCGATGATCACGTTCGGCGCCGCGAGCGACCTGTTCTATCCCGGCACGCACAACTCGACCTTCGGCGGCAACCCGCTGGCATCGGCCGTGGCGAACGCGGTGCTCGGCCACATCGAGGACGAGGACCTGCTCGCGAATGTGAACGCGCGGGGCGCCGAACTGCGCACCGCGGTCGAGGGGCTGCCGCTCGTCACCGGCACCCGCGGTGCGGGTCTGCTGATCGGCATCACCCTGTCGCAGCCGGTCGCCGCCGCGGTGCGCGAGGCGGCGCAGGAGCGCGGCCTCATCGTCAACGCCCCCACCGAGGACACGATCCGCATCGCCCCCGCCTACACGATCGGCGACGCCGAGGTGGCGGAGTTCCTCGACCTGTTCGGCCAGGCGCTCGGCGCCGTGGCATCCACTCTCACCCCTACGGAGACCCCCGCATGACCCGCCATCTGCTGCGCGACGACGACCTGACCCCTGCCGAGCAGGCCGAGATCCTCGATCTCGCGCTCGAACTGAAGAAGGACCGCTGGGCGAACAAGGCGCTGGCCGGCCCGCAGACCGTCGCGGTGATCTTCGACAAGTCGTCCACCCGCACCCGCGTCTCGTTCGCGGTCGGCATCGCCGACCTCGGCGGCTCGCCGCTGATCATCTCGACCGCGAACAGCCAGCTGGGCGGAAAGGAGACGCCCTCCGACACCGCCCGCGTGCTGGAGCGGCAGGTCGCCGCGATCGTGTGGCGAACCTACGCGCAGTCCGGCCTCGAGGAGATGGCCCGCGGCACGCGCGTGCCGGTGATCAACGCGCTCTCCGACGACTTCCACCCCTGCCAGCTGCTGGCCGACCTGCTCACGATCCGTGAGCACAAGGGCGAACTCGCCGGGCTCACGCTGACGTTCTTCGGCGATGCCCGCAGCAACATGGCGCACTCGTACCTGCTGGCCGGCGTCACCGCCGGGATGCACGTGCGGATGGCGTCGCCGGAGGCCTACGCGCCCCGCGCGGACGTGGTCGTCGACGCGGAGCGGCGTGCCGCCGAGACGGGCGGGTCGGTCACCCTGCTCGAGGACCCCCGCGAGGCGGCCCTCGGCGCCGACGTGATCGTGACCGACACCTGGGTGTCGATGGGCAAGGAGGAGGAGAAGAAGCAGCGGCTGCGCGACCTCGGCGGGTTCAAGGTGACCTCCGAGATCATGAGCCTCGCCGACCCCGAGTCGATCTTCATCCACTGCCTGCCCGCCGACCGCGGCTACGAGGTCGACTCCGAGGTCATCGACGGCCCGCAGAGCGTCGTCTGGGATGAGGCCGAGAACCGCCTGCACGCGCAGAAGGCGCTGCTGGTGTGGCTGCTCGACAAGCAGAAGGATGCAGAAGCATGCGATGCACTGAGCGAGCGGAGCGAGTCGAAGTGAGCGAGACGCACGGCACCAATGAGGGTGCGCTCTGGGGCGCCCGCTTCGCCGGCGGACCGTCGCCCGAGCTCGCCGAACTGAGCCGGTCCACGCACTTCGACTGGATCCTCGCGCCGTACGACATCGCCGGTTCGCACGCGCACGCCACCGCCCTCGAGGCGGCAGGGTATCTGTCGCCCGACGAGGCCGCACGGATGCATGCGGGCCTGGATGCGCTGGCCGCGAAGATCGCGGACGGCACTCTGCTGCCCGATCCGGGTGACGAGGACGTGCACGGCGCGCTCGAGAAGGCGCTCATCGCCGAGGTGGGGGCCGAGCTGGGCGGGCGTCTCCGCGCCGGCCGCAGCCGCAACGATCAGATCGCGACGCTGGTGCGGATGTACCTCATCGACCACGCCAAGGTGATCGCGCGTGATCTGCTGCGCGTCATCGACGCCCTGGTCGCACAGGCCGAGGCGCACCCCGACGCCATCCTGCCGGGCCGCACGCACCTGCAGCACGCGCAGCCGGTCCTGCTCGCGCACCACCTGCAGGCGCACGCCTGGCCGCTCGTCCGCGAGCTGGAGCGCCTGGTCGACTGGCGCCGTCGCGCCGGCGTCTCGCCCTACGGCGGCGGCGCGCTGGCCGGCTCCACGCTGGGCCTCGATCCGGCACTGGTGGCCCGCGAGCTGGGCCTCGACCGTCCGGCGGAGAACTCCCTCGACGGCACCGCCGCACGCGACGTGGTCGCGGAGTTCGCGTTCGTGACGGCGATGACCGGCATCGATCTGTCCCGCCTGTCCGAGGAGATCATCCTCTGGAACACGAGGGAGTTCGGCTTCGTCACACTCGACGACTCGTACTCGACCGGGTCGAGCATCATGCCGCAGAAGAAGAACCCCGACATCGCCGAGCTCGCGCGCGGCAAGTCCGGCCGTCTGATCGGAAACCTGACCGGGCTGCTCGCGACGCTCAAGGGCCTGCCTCTCGCGTACAACCGGGATCTTCAGGAGGACAAGGAGCCGGTGTTCGACTCCGTCGCCACGCTCGAGGTCGTGCTGCCGGCGTTCGCGGGCATGATCGCGACGCTGCGCTTCGACACCGCGCGGATGGCCGAGCTGGCGCCTCAGGGCTTCTCGCTCGCGACCGATGTCGCCGAGTGGCTGGTCAAGCGCCGTGTGCCGTTCCGCGATGCCCATGAGATCTCCGGCGCGCTGGTGCGCGCCTGCGAGGAGCGCGGGATCGGCCTGGAGGATGCCTCGGACGAGCTGCTGATCTCGGTGTCGGAGCACCTGACGCCCGAGGTGCGCGAGGTGCTCTCGATCGAGGGGTCCGTGGCATCCCGTTCGGGTGCCGGGGGCACGGCGCCGGTGCGTGTGGCCGAGCAGCGTGCGGAGCTGATCGCGCGGACGCAGGATGCGGCACACGCGCTCGGTCTCTGACGTGTGACATGCGCGGTGTGTGCATATCTCTGATAAATAACCAAAACACGCATATTTAAGAAATATTCGTGCTACGGTTGTGCGATGGTCATCGCCGTGATCGCAGACATCGTCGGCTCGCGCCGGCTGCAAGATCGTGCCGCCGCTCAGCAGCAGCTCGATGACACCATCGCGCGCGTCGAGAGTCGGCATCCGCTGGCGCTGCGACCGCTCCGGCCGACGGTCGGCGACGAGCAGCAGGGCGTGTACGCCCGACTCGAAGACGCGATGATCTCGCTGCTGCTGGTGCAGCTCGCGCTGCCCGAGGGACTGGAATTCCGGTTCGGTCTCGGCGTCGGCGAGGTGCACGAGGTCTCCTCGGCGCACACCGAGCTCTCCGACGGCACCGCGTGGTACGCCGCGCGCGACGCGATCGAATCCGTGCACGAGCGGCAGCGCGGCATGCCGGGGATCCGCACGTGGATTGTCGGTGCTCCACGTCAGGATGAGGTCATGCCTTCCTCGATCGCCGCATCCAACGCGTACCTGCTGCTGCGCGACGAGACCGTCTCGCGCATGAGCGGGCGGGAGCGGCGCCTGACCCTGGGCAGGCTCGAGGGCCTGTCGCAGCAGGACCTCGCCGCGCAGGAGGGCGTGACGCAACCCAGCGTGTCCAAGGCGCTGCGCGCGTCGGGGGCGAACAGCCTCATCGCCGGCCTCGAGCAGCTGCGGGGAGAGAACGCATGATCCTCGCGGGACTGCTGCTGTTCGCGATCGGTGCCGTCGATCTGGTGCGTCAGTTCGTGCCGGCATCCCGACGCTGGATCGGCTACGTCGTCTCCGCGATCGTGCTGATCCTCATCGGCTCGTTCTGCAACGCCGCCGGGTACATGATCGCCGCGGCCGCGGGTGCCGCGGCCTGGCTGCTCAGCATGCCGGATCGGCCGGATCGTCGGCAGGGATTCTGGCCGGCGGTCGTTCTGGCCGTCGCGTCCATCGCCTCGGTCGTCGTGCTCGGCGACCGAGCACCGATCGGATGGCTGGAGTCGCCCTTCGGCCGGGTCTCGCCCGACCTCGCCGTACTGGCGGTGGGCGTCGTCGTGTTCCTGCTGGAGTCGGGCAATGTCGTGGTGCGCGCCGCGCTGGCGGGGGAGCACACCTGGAAGCCGACGAGCGCCGAGGGCGGATTCAAGGGCGGCCGGCTGATCGGCCCACTGGAGCGTGTGCTCGCGTTCCTGCTCATGCTCGTGCCCGCGTACTCGCTGCTGGCCGCGCTGCTCGCGGCCAAAGGCATCGTGCGCTTCCCGGAGATCTCCAAGGACGGCGAGACCGGGGCGCGCGCGGAGTACTTCCTGGTGGGCAGCCTGGTCAGCTGGGCGATGGCGCTCGGCGGCGCACTGCTGGTGTGGTGGGCGGCGAACACCGGCCACTGAGCGAGCGTGAGCGAGACGAAGGGCACCGCGCTGATAGCCTTGAGCGCGTGTCTGAAACCGCTCTGACGACAGCGCCGGTGGCGCTCGATCCCACGTTCGAGAACGTGTGGGACGAGCTGCTGTGGCGCGGACTCGTCCACGTGTCCACCGATCAGGAAGCGCTTCGTGTGCTGCTCGCCGGGGACCCGATCACGTATTACTGCGGTTTCGATCCGACAGCGCCGAGCCTGCATCTCGGCAATCTCGTGCAGCTGCTACTGCTGCGCCGCATCCAGCTCGCCGGGCACAAGCCGCTCGGTCTCGTCGGTGGATCGACGGGCCTCATCGGCGACCCTCGGCCGACCGCCGAGCGCACGCTGAACACCCGCGAGACCGTCGAGGAATGGGTGGGCAGGCTGCGCGCCCAGGTCGAGCGCTTCCTCAGCTTCGAGGGCGAGAACTCCGCGCGCATCGTGAACAACCTCGACTGGACCGCGCCGATGTCGGCGATCGACTTCCTGCGCGAGATCGGCAAGCACTACCGCGTCGGCACCATGCTGAAGAAGGACGCCGTCGCTGCGCGCCTGAACTCGGATGCCGGCATCAGCTACACCGAGTTCAGCTACCAGATCCTGCAGGGGATGGACTTCCTCGAGCTGTACCGGCAGTACGACTGCGTGCTGCAGACCGGCGGCAGCGACCAGTGGGGCAACCTCACCAGCGGCACCGATCTGATCCACCGTGTCGAGGGTGCGTCCGCGCACGCGATCGGCACCCCGCTGATCACCAACAGCGACGGCACGAAGTTCGGCAAGAGCGAGGGCAACGCGATCTGGCTGGACGCCGACATGTGCAGCCCGTACCGGATGTACCAGTTCTGGCTGGGCACGGCTGACGCCGACGTCGTCGAGCGGCTGAAGATCTTCACGTTCCTCACCCGCGCCGAGATCGACGAGTACGCGCAGCTCGTCGAGACCGAGCCGTTCCGCCGCGCCGCGCAGAAGCGTCTCGCCCTCGAGGTGGTCGCCACCGTGCACGGTCCGGATGCCACGGCTGCTGTCATCGCGGCATCCGAGGCGCTGTTCGGTCAGGGCGACCTGACCGCGCTGGATGCCGCTACGCTGCGCAGCGCGCTGGACGAGCTGCCGAATGCGACGGCGGATGCCGGCACGTCGGTGCTCGATGCACTGGTGTCGACCGGGCTGGTCTCGAGTGCTTCCGAGGCGCGGCGTGCGATCTCTCAGGGCGGCGTCTCCGTCGACGGGCAGCGGGTCGAGGACGTCGACGCGACCGTCCCGTTCGGTCTGCCGGGCGGCGTCTCCGTGCTGCGCCGCGGCAAGAAGACCCTCGCCGGAGTCTTCGCTTCCTGACACTCAGGAGACGCGGCGGCGGGGTTGGTAGCTTCGACCCGTGCCCTTCACCCCGAGTCATGCCATCGTCGCGCTGCCGTTCGTGCGCACACCGCTGGTGCCGGCGGCGATCGCGATCGGAGCGATGACCCCTGATCTGCCGCTGTTCCTGCGGGCATTCGGACCCGACTACGCCTTCCTGCACGCGGTGCCGAATCTGCTCTGGACGAGCCTGATCGCTGCGGTGCTGCTGCTGATCTGGCGAGTGGTGCTGCGCCCCGCGTCCGTGGAGCTGGTGCCCGCGGGCGTCGCCGCGCGGCTGCCTGACGAGTGGCGGACGAGGGGAGCGGATGCCGTCCGCCGGACGTTATGGCGCGACGGACAGCGCTGGTACCCGCTGCTTCTGCTGGTCTCGTTGATGATCGGTGTCGCGTCGCACATCCTGTGGGACTCGTTCACGCATGAGGGGCGCTGGGGCGTGCAGGTGTTCCCGATCCTCGACGAGCCGTGGGGTGGCATCCTCGGCTACAAATGGCTGCAGTACGGCTCGGGTCTGATCGGTGTGATCGTGCTGGCGGTGTACGCGGTGCTGTGGCTGCGGCGTCGGCCGGTCGGCCGGGCCGAGCAGTCCCTACCGCGCTGGATCCCCGTCGTCTGGATCGGCGCTCTGCCGGTGCTGCTGGTTCTCGCGGCCGCCGTCGGCTACGCGGTCTGGGGCCCGTTCTCCGCGGAGTTCACGCCCGCGCATCTCGCTTACCGGACGCTCCCTCCCGTGTGCGGGCTGTGGGGAGTGGCCACGCTTGCGCTGTGTGCGGCAATCGTCATCCGGATTCCGGCGAGGGCCGCGTCCGGGACCCGGTGACGACTGCTCACCAGGTCGGCTCGTCGCCGCCCCAGGGGCGCGGCGCACCGAACGGATGCTCGGGGAGCGCGGAGCCAACCGTCCTGACACGGCGACCGCCGACCAGGAACTCCTCGGCGTGGACGGCGGGGTCGTCGGTGGTCGCAGGGCCGAGCTCGTCCGCGCGTGGCATCCCGAGCAGCTCGGCGGCGACACGTCGCAGAGACGTGCGCACGAGCAGTGTCCTGCCGTCGCGTCGACTCAGCGCGCGACGGATTCCGGCGGCGAGCAGATAGCCGGCGGAGTGGTCGAGGGCCTGGGCGGGAAGTGCGCCCGGCGTCGAACCATCGGGCGACTCGACCATCGCGATACCGGACTCGGCCTGCACCAGGCTGTCGAATCCACGACGATCCGGTTCGTCGACGCCCCACGCGCTGAGCTGCGCGATCACGATTCCCGGATGCCGCTCGGCGATGGCCTCAGGAGACAGCCCCAGCCGTGCGAGGCCGGCGGGCCGATAGCCGAGGACGACGACGTCGGCGGCTGCGAGCAGCCGGGTGAAGCGCTCGGTCCGGGCGTCCAGCAGCGCTGACCGCTTCCCGTGTCCGCTGTCGAGATGCTGCCACTCCGGCTCCGCCAGGTGCGGGGGATCGATGCGCAGCACGTCCGCACCGAGTGCCGCGAGCGTGCGCGTGCACACCGGTCCCGCGATCACGCGGGTGAGATCGAGGACCCGGATGCCGGTAAGAGGGCCTGTCACGGGGGAGCGGAGCGCGGATGCAGGTCCGAGCTCGACGGTATCGATCAGCCGGTGGCTTCGGAGCACGGCATCACGACCGGGGTCTTCCCGGCGAACGGCAACCGCAAGGCCCCCGGCGGCGGTGATGCGCGTGACGATCGAGGCGGTCGAGCCGGCGGCGAATGCGGCGACCGCGTCGGGGGCGTCGTCGACCTCCAGCGCGCGTCGGAGGGCGGCGGCGTGATGCGAGTAGTTCGCGTGGGTGCGCACCCATCCGTCGCTCGTGCGCCAGAACCCGGAGAGCGGGGCCCAGACATCGGCCGCGGCGCCGTCGACGGTCAGGAGGGCTGCGCTGCGGTACGCGGCCGCGACCCGGTCTGGATCCGGCGCACGCGTGCCGCCGGATGCGAGCACGGCGGCGACCACGGCTGCCCAGGCCAGATCCCCCGTCGCCAGGCGCGAGGGCAGAGGCACAGGATGCGGGGGAGCGGAGAGCTCGTCGACTGCGGAACCGACGATGTCCAGCTCCGCACAGATCCGCTCCAGCACAGTCGTCATGGGCTAACGCTACGCCGGGAGACCCCCGCGACACGCCCGAGATCGGGCCGCGATTTGCCCGTTCCTCGGGATCCGCGTAAGTTATTACCTGTTCGCCCCAAGCGGTTGAGCGAAAGGCCGGAAGGCCCAGCTCCCCTCCAAGCGGCGGACCACCTCCCATCACTTGCTCCCACGGCTTCGTGGGTCTAAGATGGAAGGTCCCGGCCCTGGACAGACTGTTTTGACAGTGTCTGGTTCGCCGGATAAGGTTGTGAAGTTGCCCTGCGCGTCTCCTCCAGGTTCTGGTGGGTGTGTGGGTGCGTCCGATCCTTGAGAACTCAACAGCGTGCACTTGTCAAATGCCAA
>NZ_JBHVHU010000005.1:0-161440 GCF_042799915.1 Microbacterium sp. NPDC057659
GGCCCGACAACAACCACCCTACGAGAACCCACAAGAAACAGTCGATGGGTACAACTACCCATCCCACCCCACCCGACCAGGGCCCGTCAGGTCAGCCGGTCCCCCTCCGCCAGCGGAATCTGCACCGTCACCGGGCGACCGTTCTGCACGAAGATGCCTCGGCCGTCGGGGAAGTCGCTGCGCTTGACCTTCGGGAACGGCACCTTGAACACGGCGTCGCCGTCGAAGGCGTCCGGCTTGAGGATGATGCCCTTGCGGCCGGCCTTGAAGTCGCCGATGAAGCCGAAGCCGCTGGTGACCTGGGTCACGTCCGCATCGCCGATGAGCAGGTGGTCGCTGCGGTTGATCGCCTGGAACATCGCCTTCATGTCGCGCTCGGCCGGGCTGTCGGCGAACTGCGGCACGTCCTCGATCACGATCAGCATGCGCACCGGAACCGACTCGTCGCCGGCGATCTCGGCGATCTCCTTCGCGAGCTCCTTCGCGTCGTCCGGAGTGACGGCGCTGCGGGTCCAGTCCGCCCACTCCTTCAGCACCGCGCGACGGCCGCCGAAGTGGAACAGCTTGACCTCGGGGTCGAAGCGGCGCACCGAGGTGATGATCGCCTTGAGCGCGTTCGTCTTGCCGGACAGCGGGGGCCCGGCGACCACGAAGGTGCCGACCGGGTCGAAGCCGCGGGCCGCGAGCGTGTCCTCGGCGATACCCAGCACCGGCATGTCGTCGGCGCGGTCCGGCAGGTCGCGCAGCGCGAGCCTGGTGGGCAGCGAGCCGATCTCGGCGACCTCACGGGCGCCGCCCGACCGCAGTTCGGCAGCCAGCTGCTCGAGCAGCTTGGTCTGCTCCGCGACGTTCGGCGTGCCGCCGAGCGTCGCGATCTGCGTCTCGCGACCGTCGACGATCGCGCGCCCGGGGGCGGAGCGCTCGTCGAGCACGTCCTTCGGAGCGTTCAGCATCGCGTAGCCGGTCTCGTCGGCCAGGCGCAGCACCACGCGACGCGAGACGTTCGCGCTGACCGCGGTTGGCACGGAGCCGGCCCGGTCGGCGCTGGCGATCACGTGCACGCCGAGCGGACGCCCCTCGCCGAGGATCCGCATGAAGGTCTGGTAGAACGGCATCCGCGCGGTGGTCGACTCCCACTCGGAGCGGAACTGCGGGAAGCCGTCGACGAGGAACAGGATGCGGGGCTCGTCCCGCCCTGTGATCTCGCGGTACTCCGTCAGGCTGGCGGCGTTGGCCGCGCTGAACCGCTTGCCGCGGTCGTCGAGGATGCGGGCGAGCGAGCGCAGGATGCGCTGCACGCGCTCGGCGTCGTCGCCCGAGATGATCGAGCCGACGTGCGGCAGGATCTCCAGGCTCTTCAGCGCACCGGAGCCGAAGTCGAGTCCGTACACCTCCACCTGCGACGACGGCGCGTATCCGGCGGCGATCGCCATGGTGCGCAGCACGGTCGACTTGCCGGCACCGCTGGTGCCGTAGATCAGCAGCGAGCCGTCCTTGTCGGGCAGGAAGTACGCCGGCTCCTGCAGCTGCCGCTCCGGCACATCCTGCTTGCCGAGCAGGATCTGCCCGTCGCCCAGCACCGGCAGGTCGCGCAGGTCGACGGCCTGCTCGAGGTCGTCGAGCCACGGCCGCCGCGGGGCGGGGATGGATGCCTGGGCGGCGGCCTTCACGAGGGTGGCCACGATGCGCTTCTGGTCGTTGGGGCCGAGGTCCTCGTCGTGCGAGTCCGACTCGGGAGCCTGCTCGGGCTCCCAGAGCTGGATCGATCCGAAGCGCAGCTCGGCGACCTTCACGTCCGCCGCCTGCACCTCGTCGGTGGACCATCCGCCGGCGTACGCCGACTGGAACGGCACCAGGCGCCCCGGGCCGGTCTTCGCGATGCCGCGACCGGGGATCGACGGCGAGAAGCTCGCCGCCACCGGATCGTCCACGACGTCCTTCGAGTCGGACTCGTCGGCCATGCGCAGCGCGACGCGCAGGTTCGTGTTGGCGCGGAGATTGTCCTTGATCACACCCGCAGGGCGCTGCGTGGCCATGATCAGGTGGATGCCGAGGGAGCGACCGCGCTGAGCGATGTCGACCACGCCGTCCACGAACTCCGGGACCTCGCCGGCGAGCGCGGCGAACTCGTCGATGACGAGCACCAGCGCGGGCGGGGTGTCGGGGTCACGGCGCTTCTCGAGCTCGAGAAGGTCCTTGGCCTTCTTGCGATTGAACAGGTGCTCGCGATGGTGCAGTTCGGCGCGCAGGCTGGTGAGCGCTCGGCGCACCAGGTGCGGGCTCAGGTCGGTCACCAGGCCGACGGTGTGCGGCAGGTCGACGCAGTCGGCGAAGGCGGAACCGCCCTTGTAGTCCACGAACAGGAACGTGACGCGGTCGGGGCTGTGCGCCGCGGCCATGCCGAGCACCCACGCCTGCAGGAACTCCGACTTGCCGGCACCGGTGGTGCCGCCGACGAGCGCGTGCGGGCCCTGCAGGCGCAGGTCGAGCGTCATGGCGTCGGTCTGCGACTGCCCGATGATCGCGCGCAGGTTCCCGGCCTTCTTCAGCCGCGGCTGCTGCACGCCGGAGCGGTCGATGATCGTGTTGTTCTGCCGCCAGCGGTCGATCACCGCGTTCGGGTCCTCGGCCAGGTCGCTGCCGACCAGAGAGAGGAACATCACCGAGTTGGGGATGTCGGACGAGTCCTCCACCACGGTGCTGGAGTCCACCACCGGCGCGAGGCGCTTGGCGAACATCGTCATGTAGGCGTGCGACACGCCCTCGACCGCCACATCACGGTGGTCGCGGCCGCTGCGGACGGTGCCGACCGTCGCGGCATCCAGTCCGGTGGTGACGTCGAGGAAGGTGCGGCAGACGGCGGGCAGCGCCTCGACCACCGGCGCCACGAACAGTCCGTAGACACCCACGTCGGCGCCGCGCTCGAGCACCTGGGTGAGGCGCGCGCGATCGACCGGCGCGTCATCGGTGACGATCACCAGCACGGCGGTCTGCCCCGGGAAGGTCGCCTCCTCGGCGGCCCGCTTAACGTCGGTGCCGTACTGCATCGGGTTCCAGTCATCGCCGTACGGCGGACGCGGCGCGCTGGCCGCCTTCGACCGGCGCATCACGATCTCCTCGAGACCGCTGAGCAGCGCGTTGCCGGTGGAGGCCGAATCGGCGAGCGGCATCTCCTTGAACGGGTTGCGCTCGCTGGAGGTGTGCGGCAGCCACTTCAGCCAGTCCAGCTCCTGCGCCCAGCCCGGCTCGGTGAGCGCGACGGTGACCAGCTCGTTCGGCGAGTGCATGCCGAACAGCTGCACCGCGAGCCCGCGCAGGGCGTCGGCGGCGAAGGCCGTCGGACCGGCGACGCCGAGGGAGCCGACGCTCTGCAGCGACTCCAGCACCGGGACATCCGTGATCAGTCGGTAGCGGTCCTCGAGGCGGTCGACGCGCTCGACATACTCGGGAAGCGCCTCCGGGGTCTCGGTGCGCTTGATGATCGTGCGGGAGTTGTCGGTGCAGGTGCCGAGTCGCACCGCCAGGAAGTTCCAGTGCTCGGGGCGGCGGGTCCACAGCATGGGGCCGAGGCGCATCGCCTCGTCGAACACGACACCGACCGGCGGCACCTCGTTCTGCCGCACCTCGCGCTCGACCGGCACCGCGTTGTAGAGCTTCTCCTCGAGCCGCTCGTACTGCTGCTCGAACAGCTCGGACTCCTTGCCGAGCCGCTGTCCGAGGTTGGTCTTCTGCGAGATGAAGTTTCCGAACATCATCATCGGCGAGGCAGCGGCCATGAGCAGCGAGAGCACGCGCCCTGTGACCGCCCACATGGTCACGGCGAGCAGGATGGGCGCGACCAGCATCGGCCACGGGAACAGGCGCTGCACCTGGTCGCGCGGGTAGCGCGGCTCGTCGAGCTCTTCGCCGACGAAGCGCGCCTCGACGCGCGGGCTGCGGTTGAACAGCAGTGCGCCGCCGCGCTCCAGGATCGGATCCTTCGCCGCAGCGGAGCCGTCGTAGTCGCCGACGAGGTGCACGACGAGCTCACCGTCACCGATCGTGAACGGCTGCCCGGGGATGACCCGCAGACGCTGCACCAGGCCGCCGTCGACGAGGATGCCGTTCGCGGAGTTCAGGTCGACGACCTCGACGAAGCCCGGGCCGATCTCGATGCGGGCGTGCCGCTTCGACACCAGGGGGTCGGAGAGGTGCACGTCGCTGGCCGGGTCACGGCCGATCATGAAGTGTCCGTGCGGCAGCGAGACCTCACGACCGGCGGCGGGACCGCTGAGCACGGTGAGCAGTGCGACCGGACGGGCGCTGCCGAACCCGGTCGCGACGCGGTCGGGTCCGAGGTTCACGACCTCGGCGAGGAAGCCCGATCCCAGAGGCGCGTCCCCGACGACGAGGTCGGGGTTGAGCACCTCGGGGGAAGTGCTGGTCGGCGGAGCCACCGAGAGCGTCAGCGTGTCACCGGCCCCCACACGGATGCTGCGCTGCGGGTCGGCCACGGCGATCTGACGCGCCACGTCCGCGACGGTGGCGGTCGAGTCCGTCATCACCACGATGTCGGTGAGCGGGGCGCCGGGACGGCGCAGGGTGAGCTTGACCCTCATCGTTCATCCTCAGGGGTGTCGGGGCGTGAAATGACAGTGCGCGATGTCTCGGGGCGGGCGATCACGGCTGATCGACCCGCAGCATCCGGTCGCCGAAGCGCACGCTGTCGCCGGCGGTGAGCGGCTGGGGCTGCCCTGGCACGAGCGGCGTCTCGACGCCGGCGCGCAGGACGGCGGACCCGTTCGTCGATCCGCGGTCCACCGCGAGCAGGCCGCGCCTGGTGGGCATGATCGCCAGGTGCGTCTTCGACACCGAGCGGCTGTCGTCGGCGAGCGGCACCAGCTGGACGGAGCCTTCGCCGTCGGCCGGCTTCGGCGAGCGTCCGATGAGCACGGTCGCGCGCACCTCGACCCGCTCCCCGGTGTCGAGCACCAGCACGGCGCGCGGGATGGCTGCCGCGGTGCCGCCGGTCGGCGTGCGGCCCGCGGCCTCGGTGGCCGCCGGGACTGCCGGAGACGCGGGTGCTGCCGATCCGGATGCCGGAGCGGCAGGTGCCTGGGCCTCCGGCGATGCCGCCTCAGGGGCGATCGTCTCGACCGGGATCAGCGTCTCGGCGGGGATCCGGATCTCTCCGGACACGGGTGCTGCGGCGGGGGCGGTCGGCGCGGGCGCCGGCTGCACGGGAGCCGCGGGCGCGGGTGACCCGGATACGGGATCCGCGGCGTCAGGAGCCGCTGGCGCGGGATCCGGAGCGGCCGGCGCGGGCGCGGCCGGCGCGGGAGTCGCAGGCGCGGGCGTGGCCCGCGCAGGCGCGGCAGCCGCCGCAGCCGACGGCCGCGGAGTCGCGGGCGCCGAGGGCGCGGCAGCAGCGGAGGACGCCCCCTCGGACTGCGGCTTCAATGACGGCACGCCCGTGATCATCCCCATCGCAGCCGCCGTGCCGGCCGGAGCGAACGGCGCAGGCGAGGGCGTCTGGGACGCACCCGATGCAGGGGTCCATGCCGGAGCCGCGGTCGGTGCAGGCTCGGCGTTCGGCGGTGTGGCCAGTCCCCCGCCAGCCGAAGGCGCGGCGGGTGCCGCGGCATCCTGCGCGGTGTTGAGCCGGCGCGCGCCGAGCACGCCGCCCGAGAAGCGCCCGGTCGGCACGTACTCGGCGGTTCCGGGGCGATCGACCGCTGTCGCGAGCGAGGGCAGCGGGGCCTTCGCCTCGTGCAGGGTGACGGTCTGCTGCTTGCGCGCGATGCGCATCCGCTTGACGTCGTAGGGGTCCAGGCCCTTCCGCACGTCGATGAACCAGGTCGCGGCGACGAGGTCCGGCCAGCCGCGACCTCGTCGCTCCGCGTCCAGGAACGGCGAGATGACGATCACCAGCAGCGGACCGATCAGCGGAACGATGAACGACGCGCCGAGGATCAGATACCGCACCACGGCACCGCGCCAGAATCCCGGTCGCTCCAGCGTGCGCACGTTCACCGAGCGGATGCCGAAGATCGCCTTGCCGAGGGTCACTCCCTTGCGGCCGTGCAGGATCAGCTGCACGAGTGTGTAGGCCATGACCAGCACGTTCGAGGCGATCACCGCGACGAGCAGCCAGATCAGGTCGCCGCGCTTCCCGAAGGCCGCGCCGTCGAAGGTCCCTGCCGCGATGGACGACGCGATGGGCACGAGCACCAGGGTCGCGGGCAGTGCCAGCAGCACGGCGAGCACGATCTCGGTCAGAGTCGACATCACCCGCATCCCGGTCCGCGCCGGCACGAGACCGAGCGCCTTCGCGTACCCGGGGTCGGGCCGTCCCTGCGCGTCGAGTCCCTCGATCGCCTTCTCTCCGCTGTCGACCTCCCAGATCATTCCGCGTCGTTCTCCGATTCCGTCTCGTGATCCTGGTCGAGCAGCGGCAGGTCGTCGCGGGTCACCAGACGCGAGGTGACCGCGTACTCCACCAGCCGGGCGCGGCGGTTCGTTGCGCCGGAGCGCACCCCGCCGCGCATGCCGGGCACGCCGATGCGATCGAACTTGTCGCACACGTTGTCGAGCTTCCGGTTGAACCTGGTCACGGTCCACCCCAGGCGCTCGGCCGCGGCGGCCGACGACGGGATCGCGCTCATCCCGGTGCCGTCACGGCGCAGCATCGGCTCGGCCAGCGCCACCACCAGCAGCTTCTGGCTGAGCGTGAGCGGCACCTCGCCGATCGTGGAGTCGCCGTCGAGCAGCTCCTGGCGGACCGGTCGGAACTTCGGCTGCGTGGAGTGCACCACCAGCTCGTAGGTCGTCGGCCCGGCCGAGAACACGATCGTGGTGCGGGCGAACACCAGCGGCAGCCGCGCGCCGGGCGAGAGCCAGGCCTGCACACCGCCGGACGCATCCGTCACCGAGGCGGACAGGCGCGTTCCGACGTTCGCCAGCCACCACAGGCCCTGCTCCTCGGAGATGTCGAGGAAGTGCCGGTGCAGGAACAGGTTGTCGTCGATGGCGAGATCGCCCTCGCGACCGACGGTGAAGCGGCCACCGGCGAGCACCGGGAAGTACTCGCCCGCGAACTCGACCGTGACCTGCCCGGGAGAGGCCGGCTTCACGATCGGCTGGGCGTCGGTCTGCAGCTCCTCGTCGGTCATGGCGTGCACTCCCGGACGGGATCGGAGCTCCGTCCCTTGTCGCGGCGGAGGATCACCTCGATGCACGTGGGTCCGGACGCCTCGGCCTTGACGGTCGCGGTGGCCTTGTCGGTGCGCTCGGCCGAGCCCGCGCCCTCCAGAGTCACCGGCACCCAGATGTACGAGTCGCCTTCCTGGGGGTCGGCGTTCTTCCAGGTGAAGACCACCTTGTCGCCCTGATGGACACCCTTCAGGTCCTCGACCTGAGGCACGTAGTCGGGGATCGGGTTGGGCGGAGTCTGATCCTCATCGCTGCGATCGGGAGTGGGCTTCGGCGCCGCGTTGTTCAGCGCTCCGCCCGCGAACCAGGCCCCGCCGATGATCGCCACCACGAGCACGATCGATGCGACGACCCATGCCCACACCGGCATCCCGCGACGGGCTGCCGGCTGCGCGGCTGCGGGCGGGGTCTCGGGTGCCGCCGCCGGCGCCTGCTGCGCGGTCTGCTGCGGCTGCGCGGCATCCGGCGACAGCACGCGCGGAGCGCGCAGCATCGTGCGATCGTCGTCTTCGTCGTCGGATGCTGCCGGTGCGGTGTCCGCCGGCCGCCCGCGCTGCACGGTCGCCTCGAGCGCGGACGCGTCGAGAGCGGATGCCGGGGCGGAGGTGAACGCCGGGGTCCCCGCGGGGACGTCGCCGGCGGAGATGCCGGGTGCCGGATGCTTGCGCTCGGTCGTCGCCGACGGGCGGGTCGGCTCGATGCTGACGATCTCGCGCACCCGCGTGAGACCGTCGTCGTCCTCCTCGACACCGCCCTCGTGCGGCTGATCGTCGACGATGTCGACCGGGGTGACCGAGTGCGAGAGCTCGATCTGCACCTTCTGCAGCGCACGCGCGAAAGCCACCGCACTCGGGTAGCGATCGGCGGGGTTCTTCGCCATCGCCTTCTCGAGCGCCGCCTGCAGGCTGCCCGGCGCGTCCGCGCGCGCCAGCGGGGGCAGCGGCGAGCGCTCGATGCGCTCGATCAGGTCTGCGCCCGAATTGCGCCCGCCTGGCTGCTCGAACGGCGAGCGCCCGGTCAGCAGCGTGTACACCGTGGCACCCAGCGCCCAGACATCCGATCGGGGCGTGGCCGACGGCGGATCGCCGAAGGACTCCGGGGGCGACCACGGGATCGACATGCCCGTGGCCTCGCCGACGCCCTGCGTCGTCGAGGCGATGCCGAAGTCGGTCAGGGCCGGCCGGTTGTACTCGGTGACGAGGATGTTCGCCGGCTTGATGTCTCGGTGCAGCACACCCGCGCGGTGCGCGGTCTCGACGGCACCGGCGACCTGGATGCCGACGCGCAGCGCCTCGGCGACCGAGAAGCGCTCGCGGCGGGCGCGCAGCTGCAGGTTCGGCCTGGGGCAGTACTCCATCACCAGGTACGGCCGGCCGTCGCCGGCGACACCGGCCTGGTAGATCGTGACGATGGCGGGATGCGTGGAGAGCATCGCCATCACGTTCGCCTCATCGGCGAACTCCTTGGCCGCGCTGTCCGTGATCCGGTCGGCGAGCAGCACCTTCACCGCGACCTTGCGGCGCGGCATCTCCTGCTCGTACAGGAACACATCGGCGAACCCGCCGGTGCCCAGCGGATCGAGGTAGGTGAACCCGGGCAGTGCGGGAGGCGCAGACGGCGGACGACTCACGGCAGCTCCTCGAACGTGATGGTCACCCCGTCGCCCAGGTCGACCGTGTCACCACTGACGACGACGTTCTGCTCACCCGGGTGCAGGCGCACCGGGTCTGCGCCGGTGCGCAGCAGCGTCGATCCGTTCGTGGTGTGCAGGTCGATCACGACGCAGGCGCCGGCCTCAGGACGGATCTCGAGATGGTTGCGCGAGATGTCCTGCTGCGGGCTGTCGACGGCGATCAGGTGCGGCAGGTTGTCACCGCTCGCGCGCGTCGACCGCGGACGCCGCCCGATGATCACGGGACGGTCGAGCTCGACCACCTGACCGGTGGACATGCGGATGCGCCCGCGCCCGGATGCCGGGAGGTCGAGCACCTCGGTGGCGGCATCCGGCACGATCGGGGCGGGCGGCGGCGGAGGCACCGCGCCCTCGCCGCGCATGGCGCGCAGCTGTGCGAGCGAGATCGTCGCGCCGTCGTGGTCGCCCGGCGCCGGAGGTGCCGGCGGGGCGGGCGGGATCGGTGCGGCGAGGGATGCCGCGCTGACGATGGTCGACTCGACGTCCTCGTCGAGGCCGTCGCTGAGACCGAGTGTCGCGAAGGGGTCGGTCTGCGGAGCCGGCTCGGGCTCCGCCTCCGGCTCCGGCTCCGGCTCGGGCTCGGCCTCCGGCTCGATCTCCGCCTCGGGCTCGGGCTCGGCCTCCGGCTCCGGCTCGATCTCCGGCTCGGGCTCGAGCTCGGGCTCGGCCTCCAGCTCCGGCTCGATCTCCGCCTCAGTTTCGGGCTCGGGTTCCGACTCCGGCTCCGGCACGACGACCGGTTCAGGCTCCGCCACCGGCTCCGGGATGACGGCGGGCTCGGGCTCCACGGCGGCTGCGGGGAGCGGCGCGACCGCGGCATCCTCCCGGGTGAAGTCGAGAGTGATCCTGGCGGCGGTGATCACGCCGTGCGCGATCGGCAGCACCCGGCCGTTGACGTCCTCGTCGACCAGGATCTCCGCGTCGGACCCGCCGGGCACGAAGTGCTCGCTCCAGGTGGTGACCTCCGCGCCGGTGAACGTGCGCTCCTCGCCCTCGGCATCCGTCACGCGCGCCGACACCCGGCCGCGCACCGCGACACGCAGGTCCGTGCCCTCGCGCACGACGGCGACGAACGGCGGGATCGCCGCGAACACCCCTCCGACGTGGCTGGTCAGCACATCGACGATGGCGCTCATGCCGACGCCGCCCTCGATCACGTCCCAGAGGCCGTCGACCAGGCGGTCATCGGCATCCGGCGGCAGCACGACCACGCCGGTGCGCCCGATCAGCGACCACCATGTGCCCAACTCGTATCCCGCTCGCATCACTGCACTCCTCCGGTGGCCTCGGCACGCGGCAGCGTGTCGACGTCGATGTCGATGGTGTCGTCGCCCCCCGCGCCCTGAGGGCGCGTCCTGACATGCACGGCGTCGACGACGACCGCCGTGATGTTATCCCGTCCGCCCTGCTCCAGAGCAGCCGAGACGAGGTGGTCCGCAGCGACCTGCGGGTCGGTGTGCTGGGAGAGGATCCGCGCGATGACGTCATCGCCGACCTCCGAGGACAGCCCGTCCGAGCACACCAGGATGCGATCGCCGGTCTCGGCCGGCAGCATCCAGTAGTCCGCCTCGCCCGTGCTGCCCGCGCCCAGCGCGCGCGTGATGATGTTCCGTCGGCGATCGCCGCGGGCATCGGACTCGAGCAGCTCGCCCGCGTCGATCAGCTCCTGCACCACCGAGTGGTCGACCGTGATCTGCTCGAGCTCTCCGTCCGACAGACGGTACGTGCGCGAGTCGCCGATGTTCACGGCGAGCCAGTACCCGACGCCGTCGACGGATGCCACGGCGACACCGCTCAGCGTCGTGCCGGCACGGCCGGTGCCGGCATCCGAGAGCGCGTCGATGCGGGTCTTGGCGCGCGCGATCGCGAACCGCACGTCGTCGAGAGCGACGGCGGGGCGCCCGACCAGCCCGGCGAACTCCTGGATCGCACCCGCGCTGGCCTCCTCCCCGGCCTGGTGCCCGCCCATGCCGTCGGCGACCAGGAACAGCGGCGCCTGCACCAGCAGGGAGTCCTCGTTCAGCGTGCGGCGCAGACCCGCGTGGGTCGCCCAGCCGCACGAGACGACGATGGGAGGGATCATGCGTAGCCGCCGATCGTGACGACGCGGTCGCCGATCTCGATGACATCGCCCAGTCGCACCCGCGTGCGCTCGCCCGGCACGCAGGCGATCCGGACGCCGTCGCGCACGATGGTCATGCCGTTGGTGGAGTGGCGGTCCATGATCCAGCCGCCGGAGACCTCCGATGCCGCCTCGAAGTGCGTCTTCGACAGCGAGAGCGTCTCGTCTCGGACGGGCACGATCACCGCGCCGTCCTCGGGCGAGGGGTTGCGCCCGAAGATCGTCCGCCGCGAGACGGTGACGCGGCTGCCGTCGTCCCAGGTGAACACCAGACGGTGACCGGGGATGCTGATCCTGGTGTCCTCGACCTCGTCGGGATGGGCGGGCTGCACAGGCTCTGGCTCGGGCTCGGGGCGCACCGGCGCGGCCGGGGCGACGCGCGCCTCGGCGGCGGGCGCGGGTGCCTGGACCGGTTCGGCCGGCGCGGAGTCACGGGTGACGCCGGGGACGAACGCGATCAGCGACTCTGCCGGAGCGGGTGCCGCGGGAGTGCTGGGCGAGACGACCGTCTCGTCGAGGTCCGCGACGCCGTCGGCCGCGGGCGGTACCGGGGCGGGTGCCATGGGAGCGGCCGCGCCGGGCAGCGGCGGACGGGGCGGGATCGGCATGGCCATGGTCGGCGCTGCAGGCATGGCCGATGTCGGCGTCGCGGCGGTCGGCGTCGCGGCGGTCGGCGCAGGAGGAGCCGGCGCGGCGGGCATCGCCGTCGTCTGCGGCGCGGCCGGAGCGGCCGGAGCCGGCGAGACCCGCGCATCCAGCATCAGTGCGCCGGCGGCCTTGTCGTGCCAGCCCTGGAACCGGCCGGACCCGTCGAACAGCGGCGAGAAGTATCCCACCACGATCCAGGCGGTCACACCGAAGACCAGGTTGCGCAGCAGCGCCTTGCCGAACCCGAGGGGCGCGTCCTCGGTCGCTCGCGACAGGCGCAGGCCCTGCGCCCGCATCCCGATCGATCCGCTGCCGCCCTGCATCGCCGTGTAGACGAGCAACCAGGCCAGCATGACCAGCGACATGATGCCGTACCCGACAGCGGTCACGACGAGGATCCGGTCGGGGCCGGCCGTCGCCGCGATCACGGCGACGATGATCGTGAGCACGATCATCAGCCCGGCCGCGATCAGCGCGTCCACGACATAGGCCAGCACGCGCCGGTTCACCGGCGCGATCTGTCCGAAGGGCGGTGTCGTCATTTCGTCTCGCTCTCGGGAGCTGCAGAATCGGGGGCTGCAGAAGTGTTCTTGTCGATCGTGCCACCATCGCGGCGGACGCGCGCGGCCGCGGCATCCTTCAGCTCGCCGAGCTTCGCGGCCATCGCACCGCCACCCAGCAGCGACCGCATGTTCAGGCGCGCGCGCAGGCGCTTCCAGAAGCCCGCCTCGGCGCCCATGCCTGCGACGATGCCGTCGACCTCCTGCCAGAACGCGTCGACGTCCTCGGGAGTCGGGTCGGTCGGACCGAACACCTGCGCGTCGGCGCGGTCGGCCAGCGCGGTGACGGAGCGAACGGAGAGCGCGGTCGCCACGGTCGCGGCATCCTCGACCCGGGTCGCGCCCTGCACGGTGTGCGCGCCGTAGTCGCTGGCGCGGTCGGTGAGCTCGTCCCAGCCGCCGCTGATGCGGTCGGCCGCGTGCTCCGCGTTGCGGCGACTGCGCCGACGTGCCGCCTTCCAGGCACCGATCACGATGAACGGCGAGGCGAGCAGGGCGATCACGCCGAGGGAGATGCCGCCGATCGCGAGGATGGTGCCGATGATGCCCCAGATGTTGGCCGAGTCGTCCTCGGGCTCTCGATCGTCGGGGAGCGTCGGCGGCAGGTCGACGGGCTCCTGCGGCGGGGGCGGCGGCTGCAGCACCTGCGGCTTGGGGTCGACCTTCGGCTTGGTGTTCTGCTGGTTCGGGACCTTGTCCTCCGGCGGAGTCGGGTCGAACGGCAGCCAGCCGAAGCCGGCGAAGTTGACCTCGACCCAGGCGTGCACGTCGTCGCCGGTGGCCTTGAACACCTTGTCCTTCGCGTGGTCCTCGTCGGGGTAGTACCCCATGACGACCCGGGCCGGGATGTCGAGCTCGCGCGCCATCAGCGTCATCGTGACCGCGTACTGCTCGTCGTCGCCGATCATCTGCTGGCCGCCGAGCAGCGTCGTGATGCGCTCCGCGCCGTGGCCGGCCCGCGAGATGACCTCGCCCTCGAGGCCGTGGCTGAAGTAGCCGCCCTCGGCGAGGAAGGTCTCCAGCGCCCGGACCTGCTCGATGGGCGTCTTCGCGTCCTCGACGGTCTCGGCGGCGAGCGTGGCCAGATCGTCGGGCACGTTCGTCTGCTTGCTCTTCGGCACCACCCCGAACTTCGCGTCGCCGAGCTGGGAGTCCTTGATCTCGGTCGGCAGGACCGTCTGCAGCGTGTAGGCGTCGCCCTTCCGCAGTCCGGGGACGGCGACAGCGGTGCCGGTCGCCGGGTTGTAGTAGGTGTTGCGGCGCAGATCCTCGGCGCGATCGCCGTCGAACGTGATCTGCGAGACCGCGCCGGCGTCGGGGAGCCACACGCCCTTGTAGTCGCCGATCTTGACGTGCACGGTCGCGGGGACGCCCTCGGCCGTGGGCGACATGTTGGTGCGGATCGGAGTGAAGGCGCTGGACGTGCCGGGGCCGCCGTCCGTCACGTTGTAGACGACGCCGTCGTACTCGTCCATCGCGCCGAGCCGGATGCGAGCGCCCTTGGGCAGGCCGGTCGCCGTGAACAGCGTCTCATCGGCCTCGTCGCGCACGTTCTTGCGGAACGACTGCAGCGGGCTCGCGTAGTCGCGGATGTTGAACGGCGGGATGATCACGTCGCGGAACACGTGGCGCGGCTGCGCGGGAGCTGCCACCGCACTCGCTGCGACGCCGGCGCCGGCGGCGATCGCCAGCACCGCGCCCGCGCCCAGCAGTCGACGCATCCGCATCTGCGCGCCGCGCGACGGGTCGGCGGCGGCCGCCTCGATGACACCGGACTGCGGCGCCCACCAGGTGCGCAGCGACACCCATGCCGCGGCGACGACGGCGAAGACGATGCCCTGGACCAGCGGGAACGCCGGGTCGGGAACACCGAGCGCGATCACCAGTGCGAACGCCGCACCCGCGGGGATCAGCGCCCAGCCCGGGCGCCGCAGGCGCAGCGCGAGCGACGCCGTGGTGACGCTCGCGAGCAGAGCGACGAGGAACGGCACCAGTCCGTACCCGTCCACCACCGACACCGGGGCCACAGTGGTGAGCAACTGCTTCCAACTGGTCACGGCGCCGAGTGCGAGACCGGTGAGCGTGTCGAGGCCGGGCACGACGCCGACGATCGTGGTCTGCGGCAGCGCGAGCGCACCGCCGAACAGGAAGTAGACGACGACGGTGAGGCCGGCGACGATGAGGATGCCCCAGCCCCGCCAGGCGGACACCGCGGCCACGAGCAGTCCGAGAAGGATTCCGCCGATCGCGGCGGGCAGGAACCCCGGTCCACCGAACGTGGGCCAGAAGCCGGCGAGGGCCGCACCGACCAGCAGCGCCGAGGCACCGAGGTCGATCAGCCACCGTCGCAGCGGCAGAGTCGCTTTCGCGGTCATGAGAGGACTTTCTGAAGTGCCAGGGGGAGCTGGTCCAGTGCTCCGATGGTGATGACGTCGGCCTCGCCGATGCGACGCAGTTCGGGCTGGGTGAGCGTGCCGTCGACGACCACGGCCAGTGCCTTGGCGCCGAACGGCATGCGGGCGCAGGCCACGCGGAGATCGTCGTTCGAGACGGCCGAGCCGCACACCAGCGCGACGACGCTGGCCAGCGGGACGGTCGCGGCGATCACGCCGGCCAGATCGGCGATGCCGCCGTCACGGTGCTTGGACTCCTCGACCGCGGACAGCGAGTCGAGCAGCTGCTTGCCCGTTCCTGAGGCGAGCTCCCGACCGGGAACCCGCACGTCGACGCGCTGCGAGTCGCGCAGTGCGCGCAGGCCGATCGTGCCGGCCACCGAGACGCCCAGCTCGAAGTCGGCCTCGGACCGGTAGTCGCGATCCGATGTGGACAGGCCGATCACGAAGTGCGAGCGCCGGGTCTCCTCGAACTGACGCACCATCATCGTTCCGGTGCGTGCCGTGGACTTCCAGTGCACGTGCCGCAGGTCGTCGCCGGGCTGGTACTCCAGCAGCGCGTGGAACGACACGTCGTCGCGGGACAGGTCGGCGGCGGGGAGGCCCTCGAGGTCGCGGAGGAAGCCGAGCGACTGCCCCCCGAACATCGTGGTCTTCGGATGCACGAACAGGTCGACCGGCTCGTCGCTGCGACGCGCACGCTCGAACAGTCCGAGGGGATCACCGCGGACGACGCTGACCGGCCCCACCTTCACCACGCCGCGGCGCTGGGTCGGGATGGCGAAGAGTTCCTCGGCCTTCTGTCCCGGGGCCAGCCGGTGGATGCCGAACTCGCCTCGCCCCGATCCGACGGGCAGCACGACGCGGGAGGGCAGGATGGCGCGCGTGCCGCTGTTGGACAGCGTCAGTGCGCCGACGGCCCGCTCGCCCACGACCACCCGGGTGCGGGCGAGGTCGAGGGCGACGTCGTACTCGGTGCGGCCGATCAGGAAGAGGCCGCAGATCACGACGACGACCGCGAGCACGAGGCCGGCGACCGTGAACTCCAGCCATCCCAGCAGCTGGCCGACGACCCAGAGGCCGATCGCCAGCGCGATGAGGATCCAGCCGAGCGGGCGGACGACGCTCGCGATGCGCCGCAGGCGCGCGCCGATGCGCCCGAGGACGACCGCGGCGATGTCGCGCCACCCCGCCTCCGGCTGCGCGCTCCCCTGCCGCGTCGCGAGCGTCTCCGCCGTCACGTCAGGCCGCCACTCGTGCCTGCGGCGCTGCGACGGCGTCGAGCACGCGGGCGATGACGGTCTCGGTGGTCGTCCCGGCGAACTCCGCCTCGGCGTCGAGCATGAGGCGGTGCTGCCACACCGGACGGATGAGCGCCTTGATGTCGTCGGGCAGCACGTAGTGACGGCCGTGTGCGGCCGCCCACACCTTGGCGATGCGCACCATGGCGATCGCGCCGCGAACGGAGACGCCGAGCTTGGCCGCGGCATCCGTTCGGGTCGCTTCGGCGAGCTCGGCGACGTAGCGCAGCACGGCGGGCTCGACATGGGCGGTGGCCGCGAGGTCGGCCATGTCGGCGACGGCACCGGTGGTGATGATCGCCCCCAGCGCGGCGGCAGGGTTGCGGACGGATGCCCCGGCCAGGATGCTCTCGGTGACCTCGAGCGTCGGGTAGCCGACGGACGTCTTGATCAGGAAGCGGTCGAGCTGCGCCTCGGGCAGCTTGTAGGTGCCGGCCTGCTCGACGGGGTTCTGCGTCGCGATCACGAGGAACGGACGCCCGGTCTCGTGGGTCACGCCGTCGACGGTGACACGCGACTCCTCCATGACCTCGAGCAGAGCCGACTGCGTCTTCGGCGAGGCGCGGTTGATCTCGTCGGCGAGCACGATCGACGCGAAGATCGGTCCGCGGTGGAACTCGAAGCGGTGCTCCTGCTGGTCGTAGATCGTCACACCGGTGACGTCGGAGGGCAGCAGGTCGGGCGTGAACTGGATGCGACTGCTGGTGCCCTGCACGGTGGCGGCGAGCGCCTTCGCGAGGCTGGTCTTGCCCGTGCCGGGTGCGTCCTCCAGCAGCACGTGGCCCTCGGCGAGCATCGCCGACAGCACCAGGCTGACGACCTCGCTCTTGCCCTGCAGGGCCTTGTCGACGTTCTCGACGAGGCGGTGGAAGGTGCCCTGGAACCAGGCCGCCTGTTCGGGGGTCATGCTCATGTGATTCTCGTTCCGTTCGATGCGTGTGTATGAGTGCTGTGGGGGACTGCTACCAGGTCATGGACGTGGCATCGCCCCAGCCGCCGATCCTGACGTGTACCGACTTCCCGGGGAACCCGTAGTAGCACTTCGCGTTCACCTTGCCGTTCGCCGGAACCTTGATGTCGACGCCGCCGCCCCACTCGCCGCCGGGGTCGTTGCAGAACAGCCGGTAGTTGCCCGCGGGGAAGTTCGACACCGAGATCGCCATGTACGCGCACGTGCTCGACCCGCAGTCGCTCCAGGTGCCCGCGGATCCTCGCACCGTCTTCGCGGTCGCCTTCGGCTTGGAGTCGGTCTTGGCCGACGCCGCCGCCGACACGGCGGAGGTCCCGCCCTCGGTGGACGGCTTGGCGATCGCCCTGGCCCTGATCGCGAAGGTCTGGTCGTAGGCGTTGCCCGGTGTCCGCGACCCGGTGAGCGCGACGTTCTCCCAGGCACTCCAGGCGTTGTTGTTGTGCTTGGTGCTGATCTGCACCTGCACGGGCCTGCCGTTGTCGGAGCCGTTGCCGTTCCAACTGAGCTTGACCGACAGGCCTGCGTTGGAGGCGCTCACGGTCGGCGCGTTGGGCGTGCCGTAGGGATGCGCGCTCGCGGAGTTCGACGCGGCGCCGCCGTAGGACGAGCCGCCGACCTTCGCCAGCGCACGCACCTGCACGGTGTACGTCGTGTTCGTCGCCAGGTTCTTGATCGTCCTGCCGTCCCAGTCGCTCTTCCAGGCGCCGCTCGTGCTGGTGCGGTACTGGTAGGTGATCTCACCGGCCTGAGCACCGTTGCGCTGTTCGGCGGTGAGCTTGTTGTAGGTGGCGATGATGCTGTGGTCGCCCGCCTTGGCGGTCAGCCCGGTGGGAGCGTCCGGCGCGGTGACGCCGCGTCGCGCGACCGACTGCTTGCTGTAGTCGCCCCACCCGGCCTTGTTCTTGGCGTGCACGCGGAACGTGTATCCCGTCTCGCTGGTGTTCACGCGCACCGCCTGCGAGGTGGCGCCGGCCGCGATCGGGATGGTCTGCACCGTCGAGCCGCCGTTGATGACCTGCAGTTCGTACCCGGAGATCGCGTCGCCGTTGGCAGCCGGCTTCGACCACCGGACCTCCATCTGCGCCTGGGAGCCCACCGGCTGCAGCTCCGCAGTGGTCGGCTGAGCAGGCGCCGCCGGCTTGCCCGCGGGGACCTCCGGCTGAGACCACGGGCTGAAGGTCGAGGGCTCGGGTGCACGGTTCACGGCCTGCACGCGCACCGTGTAGTTCGCGCCGTTCTCGAGCCCCTCCCACACGAGCGAGTTACCGGTCACGCCGGTCTGCTCCGCCGACCCCACCGGCGGGGCCGGCGAGATCTGCAGGTTGTACTTCTCGACCGGGGATCCCGGCGTGGAGGGCGTGTTCCACGACACCTTCAGCGACTTGTCGCCGAACTTCAGCACCGGTGCCGCCGGAGGATCCGGGCGCGCGTCAGGGCGCGCAGGACCGGATGCAGGGGATGCCGGTCCCTCCCCGACGCGGTTGGTCGCGGTGACCTTGAACGTGTACTCGACGTTGTTGGTCAGCCCGTCCAGGGTGCAGGTCGTCGATGCGCACTTCTTGCTGTAGCTGCTGCCACCGACCGAGGTCACCGTGTACGACTCGATCTCGGCGCCGTTGTTCGCGGCCGGCGACCAGGACAGCACCACCTTGCGGTCCTGCACGCTCGACACCCTCGGCTGCCCCGGGGCATCCGGCGCGCCCTGCACCGTGACGGTGACCGCGCCGTCGACCTCGCGGTCGGCATCCTCGGTGGCATCCTGGATGCGGTAGCGCACGACCAGCACGCCGACGAACTCCTTGCCGGGCGTGATCTCCAGCTTGTCGCCCTTGATCTTCGCCCCGCCGATGCCGCTGTCGACGTTCGCCGCCACGATCTTCAGCGGCGTCTCCGGGAACGGGTTGATGTCGTTCGCCAGCACGGGAACGGTGATCGCCCTGCCCTGATCCGCCTGGTCGACGGTGTCGGGACTCGCCACCGGCAGGCTGCGGGTGGAGGCGGTGACCGTGGCGGTCACTCGGCCGGTGACGGGCTCGGTCGTGCCGTCCGAGATCTTCAGCTCGATGGTCGTGGCGCTGCCCTTGCGCGCCTTGGAGTCGGCCTCGACGAGCAGCTTCGATCCGTCGACCCTGGCCGAAACGCCCTTGTCGCCCTGACCGGTGATCGTGTAGCTGATGCGGCCGGCATCGGACGGATCCGGGTCGGTGGTCAGCGCGGCGAGGTCGAGCACCGTGGCATCCTCACCCGGCGCGACGTCGACCTGGCTGTCCACGAACACCGGCTGCTGGTTGTCGGGCGGCAGCACGTCGATCGGGATCGTCAGCGTCGACTTGCGCCCCTTCGGGTCATCGGGCCCGGCGCCGTCGGTCACCTCGAACGTCAGCGCGTCCTTGCCGAAGTAGTTCTTCTTCGACGTGTACACGAGCGTGTTCTCGTCCTTGATCAGCTCCGCACCGTTCGAGTTGATCGCGCTGACCTTGGCGGCCTCCGTGATGCGCACCTTGCCGGCACCCGCGACGGTGACGTAGTCGGCCAGGGGCAGTTCCTTCGTCTCGCCGCTCTTGACCTCGACCGGCTTGGCCGAGGTCAGCGTCGGGCGCAGCTCGCTCTTCGCGGGGACGAAGATGAACGCGGACGAGGTCAGCTCGTCCTGGTCGGTGACGGTGTAGCGGATCAGCTGGCGCTTCTCCCCCACGGTCACGCGGACCTTGCCGTTCTCGAGCAGCTCCGCGCCCTTCTCCACGTCGACCTTCAGACCGTCGGTGACGCCGTCCGGGTCCTCGTCGTTGGCGAGGATGTCCAGATCGACGTCGAGGCCGTCCTTCACATCCGAGACCAGCACGCGGTCGTCGCGAGCGATCGGGCTCAGCAGCGGCACGTCCTTGTCGACCGTGACGAGGATCGGAGCCGTGGCACGGGCGCCGCGCGAGTCGGTCACCGTGTACTGCAGGGACGTCTCGAGCTCATCGTTCGGCACGTCGACGACCACGCGGTCGCCGGCGGCGCGCGCCTTCAGCCCATCGATCTTCGGGACCTCGACGCCCTTCACCAGCGCGATCTCGTCACCGTCGGGGTCGGAGTCGTTGCCGAGCACAGGCACCGCCACCGACCGGCCAGGGCGCACCGTGACCGCATCCTTCACCGCGTACGGCGCCTGGTTCGCGGTCTCCGGAGGCGCGATGCCGACCCGGACTGTCGCGGTGCCCTCCTTGCCGAGCCGGTCCCGGACCCGGTAGGTGAAGGTGTCCACGCCCGTGGAGTCGTCGAAGGCGTCGTAGACCAGGAAGTTCTGCCCGATCTCGGAGACCTGCCCCTTGGCCGGCGCCGACGCCAGGCCCAGCAGCTCGACCGAGTCCCCGTCCTGATCCACGCCGTCCAGCGGCACGGCGATCATCGTCGACGTGCCTCCGACGGTCCGGGCGGTGAGGTCGCGCGGCCTCGGAGCCGCGTTGGTCTTCGCGTCGACGGCCCTGATCTGCACCGTCACGTAGCCGGCATCCTTCTGGCCCATCGAGTCCACGGCCTCGTACGTGAGGTACGCCGTACCGGCATCCGGGCCCGCGCGGAAGCGAACGGTGTCCTGCGAGACGAACGCCTCACCGACCTCGGGATCGACCAACGGCTCGACGAGGTCGGGCGCGACGTGCAGCGTGTCGCCGTTCGGATGCGTGTCGTTGTCGAGCACGGGGATCGTGACGACGTCGCCCGCGCGGACGACGACCTCGTCGTCGTTCGCGACCGGAGGCAGGATCTTCGACGGCGCGGGCACCGGGACGACGATCACCTCGGCCTCGGCGGAGGCCGAGCCGTTCGAGATCCGGTACTTGATGCGAACCGTCTCGTCGAGTGCGCCCTGGTCGGTGATGCGCAGCGTCTCATGGTTGAGCACCGAGACGGAGATGCCGCTGTGCGGCGGCACGGTCACCGACTGCACCACCAGCACACCGCCACCGGGGTCGGAGTCGTTGGCGAGAACACCGATCAGCGTGTCCTTGCCGCTGGGCAGCAGTGCGACGTCGCGCACCGCGACGGGCGGCTGCTCGCTCTGGTTGTCGTCGAGCACGTCGACTCGCACGATGCCGATCGCGCTCTCGGGTCCGGCGGACGCGAGGTACTGCACGTAGTAGACACCGGGCGTGGACGTCTTGAACGAGAACTTCTCGTTCGCGTAGTCCGGGGACAGGTCGGCGCCGGCCACGTCGTCGACGCGGGTGAGGCGCAGCTGCTCGCGACCGACGCTGGTGTCGTTCGCGAGCGGCGAGACCGTCACCGGCTCACCGGCGCGGGTGATCACGTGGTCGGCGTTGGTCTTGGGCTTGGTCGTGCCCTGCGGCCGCACGTCGATGTACAGCGTTCCGGTCGCCACCTCGCCGAGGGCGTCGGCGACCGTGACCTCGACCTTCTTGCGGCCCTGCAGGCTGGCCACGGCGTGGTACTTCATCTGCCCGTCGGTGGTGAAGTCCACCTCGTCGCCCGCCGAGGGCGTGACCGAGCGCAGGTAGATGTCGTCGCCGTCGGGGTCGATCCAGTCGGGCAGCAGGTTGTAAGAGAGGGTGCCCCCGGTCTCGACGACCAGCTTCGCGGACCGCTTCAGCTTCGGTGCGGCGTTCTTCTTCGGGCCGTGCACCTCGACGCTGACCGTGGCGGTGTCCTTGCCACCTCGGCCGTCGTCGATCTGGTACTCGAATGTCGCCGAGCCCGTCGCATCGTCAGGCACCGTGATCTGCAGGGCGCCGCCGCCCAGCACCGGCCGCACGTCGCCGATCTTGGGCTGCTTGCCCTTCACCGCCGCCACCAGCACGTCCCCGTCGGGATCGTTGTCGTTGTCGGTCACCGGCAGCAGCGTGGTCCCACCGGGGCGCACCCCGTACCGATCGTCCTCGGCCGTCGGAGGGGTGTTCTTCTCGCTGCGCTCCGGGAGGGTCGTCTCGACCGTCTCCTCGGTGGTGTTCTCCTCGTTCTCGGTCTCGCCCTCGGGCGGAGTGAGGATGCTCCAGTCATCGACCTGCTGCAGCGTGTCATCGGCAAGCCAGGCGTCGCCGGTCATGATGTCGTTGAGCACGATGACGTCGCGGTTCACGCGGAAGGTCAGCGAGGTCGCGTTCTTGGCGCCGGGGATCTTCTTGTTCAGATCGGCCGAGTCACCGGCGCAGTCGCGCACGAAGCGCGCCGATCCCGCCCACGCTCCGAAGGTGCACCCGCGCAGCGACACCGGCTCGGCCGGCTTGCCCTGTGCGTCGGTGCTCACCTCGACGGGCGCACCGCCCGCGAGCGGCACATGCACCAGACTCGAGGTGGTCGCCAGAGTCACCGAATCGGATGCCTCGGACGCCTGCTGGAGCTTCGCGCCGTCGGCATCCGCCACCTCGGTGCGGATGCCACCGGGCGTCTCGACGACCCCACCCTCGGGATCGAGCACGACGGGCGTCTGCCCGACGGCGGTGATGGACGGATGCGAGCCCTTCGCGAGCGCACCGATCGAGGCCTTGGTCGTGTCCGTCGCCTCGCCTTGCGGCGATGTGCGCACCGTCACGACCTCGCTGCGCTCTGCGGAGATCGCGTACACGGTGCCGTCCCGGCCGACGGTGACGTCCGCGTTCCTGCCCAGCTTCTCGAGCGGCTCGGCGCCCTTCAGATCGAATCCGGACAGGGCGCGGACCGGCGTCACCCACAGACTGCCCGAGGCACGGTCCAGGATGGCGGTGGCACTGGCTCCGAGGGCGACCTTCGCGTCGCCGGGGATCGACGCGCTGTCGGACAGCGCGACCGTGGACGGATCGATCGCGGTGACGGTGTCGCTGCCCGCATCCACCACCAACACGTTCCGCTCGTCCTGGAGGATGTCGTAGTCGTCGCTGCTGGTGCGCAGCCCGCCGTCGATCACCGTGGACGCATCGTTGAAATGCCCCACCATCAGGCTGGAGGTCTTGGTCAGCCAGACGCCGGCGTCGTTCAGGTCGACCTTCGTCGTCGGCAAGCCGTCATAGGCCACGGCCATCGTGCCGACCGCCAGGACCCCGACCGTCACGGCCGCGGTCGCGGCAAGCGTTTTCGCGCGCGACCTCGCCCAGGCAAAGGCCTTCATAGCGATTCCCCCCCTGGGTGTGGCTGCGGACGCTGTGCGAGTCAGACCGCGTGCCGCGGCCGGAATCGGCACCGGCTCATACTAACCGGACGCCCTGGGATGTGCGGATGGGGAGGACTCCCCATCCGCACCTCTCGGCGCCGCCGGCCGGCGCGACTACGGTCTCGGCCAGTAGTTGGTCTCGGTGTCGACCGACCCGCCCCAGCCGATGATGTCCACCCAGACGTTCAGGCCGTCGCGACCCTGCCAGCAGGGCAGCTCCAGGCTGCCGCTGCCGTCGAAGTTCACCGTGTAGGCGGTGTTGCTGACCTTGCCGGGACCGCTGGGGTATTGCGCCATGCAGTACACCGACTTCGAGCCGAGGTTGGCGTTCTGCCAGTTCACCACGAGCTTGCGGCACCCGTTGACGCACGATCCGTTCGAGGGGACGGAGCCCTGCGTCACCCACACCCGCGGCGGGGGCGGGTCGTTCGTGCGGGCGGAGGCGGAGCCGTCACCGGACCAGCCCCGGGCGTTCTTGACCTGCACGCGGATCGAGTGGCTCTGCGAGTACCCGTTGCCGACGGTCGTCGAGCCGTTCTTCGCAACCGGCTGCCAGCCGCCGCCGTCGATGCTGACGCGCGCGTCGGTGATCGCGGATCCGTTGTCACCGTTCGGGCTCCAGCTGAACGTGATCGAGGTCCCGTTGTTCGTCGCCGAGACGTTCGGCGCCGGCGGGATGCCGTACGGCGTCTTGCTGGCGGACGCTCCGGACGGGTCCGAGATGTAGTTCTTGCCGTCGACGTTCGCGACAGCGCGGATGCGCACGGTGTACGGCGTGCCGTTGTTCGCCGCGATGGTGGAGCCGTTCCAGTTGCTCTGCCAGCCGCCGTTGTTGAGGCTGTACTCGTACCTCATCTCCGACGTGCTGGCGCCGTTCATGTCGTCCGCCGACAGTCTGTACGACGACTCCGTGACCTCGAGCTGCTTGTCGCCGGCGGTCACCGCCGGCGTCCCCGGCGTGCCGGGCTTGATGGCAGCACGGCGCGGCGCGGATGCGTCGCTCCATGGGCCCCAGTCCGACCGGTTCTGCGCGCGCACCTTGTAGGTGTACGCGGTCGTCGAGGTGTCGACGACGACGGCCTGCGACGTGCTGCCGGCCGACACCGGGAGCGTCTGCACGACCTGGGATCCGTTGATCACCTGCAGCTCGTACCCGTCGATCGAGTCGCCGTTGTCGTTCGGCGGCGTCCACGACACCTGCATCTGCGCCCGGTCGCCGACCGCCTCGAGCTCCGCCGTGGTGGGCACGGCTGGCTTGGCCGGCGGGCCGGACGGGATCTCGGGCAGCGAGTCCAGACTCCAGGTCGAGGCCTCGGGTGCGAGGTTGTGCGCCTGGATCCGTGCCGTGTACGACGAACCGTTCTCCAGCCCCGTCCAGACGTAGGAGTTGCCGGTGAGGTTGGTCTGCTGCCCGGAGCCGAGGCCGCCCACGAGCTCCAGCGTGTAGTACTGCACCGGTGAACCCGGCGTCGACGGCGTCACCCAGTTGATCGTCAGCTGCTTGTCGCCGTAGACCAGGGTGGGCGCGGAGGGCGTGTCCGGGCGCGCATCGGGGCGCGCCTCGTCGGAGGACGGCGAGGATTCGGACTCGCCGACCCTGTTGGTCGCCGTCACCTGGAACAGGTACTTCACGTTGTTCGTCAGGCCGTCCAGGGTGCAGGTCGTCGACGTGCACTGCTTCTGGTACGAGTCGCCCTGCACCGAGCGCACCGTGTATCCCGTGATCTGCGCGCCGTTGTTCGCGGGCGGCGACCAGGAGAGCACCACCTTGCGATCCTGCACGCTCGAGATCTTCGGTTTGCCCGGAGCATCCGGCTTGCCCTGCACGGTCAGCACGATCTGGCCGTCGACCTCGCGGTCGGCGTCCTCGGTGATGTCTCCGATCCGGTAGCGGACCACGAGCGTTCCGACGAACTTCGCGTCCGGCGTCACGTCGACCTGGTCGCCGCGCACCGTGATCGAGCCGGATCCGCTCTCCACCTCGGCGCGGATGAGCTTGAGATCGCCCTCGCCGAGGAACGGGTTCACGTCGTTCGCCAGCGGCGAGACGGTGATCTTCTCACCCTGGTTCGTCTCCGGGAAACTGTCGGTGTTCGCCGTCGGGAGCTCCCGTGTGGACGCCGTCACCGCGATGTCGATGGTGCCCTCGACGGGCTCCGTCGTACCGTCCGTGACGCGGACGGTCAACGATGCGCCGGTGCCCTTCTTCGTGTTCGCCGATGCCTCCACCAGCAGCTTCGAGCCGTCCATCCGGGCGGAGATGCCACCGGTCGCACCGCTCACGTACGTGAAACTGTGCTTCCCGGCATCCTTGGGATCCGGATCGTCGACCAGCGGCGCCAGATCGATGGATGCCGCGGGCTCACCCGGCGCGACGTTGAGCTGCGCGTGGGTGAACGTGGGCGGCTGGTTGTCGGGTGGGAGCACCGTGATCGGGATCGACAGCGTCGCCTTGCGGCCCTTCGGGTCGTCCGGCCCGTTGCCGTCGGTGACCTCGAAGTACAGCGCGTCCGGGCCGAAGTAGCGGTCGGCCGAGGTGTAGACGAGCGTCTTGTCGTCCTTGATGAGGTTGGCGCCGTTCGCGTGCGCGGCGGAGACCTTCTCGGCCTCGGTGATCACGACGTGGCCACCGCCCGCGACGGTCACGTACTCGTTCAGCGGAACCTCGACGGTCTTGCCGCTGACGACCTCGATCGAGGCGCCCGCCTTGATCACCGGCGCGAGGTCCTTGAGCGCGGGCACATAGATGAAGGCGGCGTTCGTCTGGTCGTCCTCGTCGGTGATCGAGTAGCGGATCACCTGCGACTCCTCACCGATGGTGACGCGGACCTTGCGGTTCTCCAGGAGCTTGCCGCCGGACTCGACGTCCAGCTTCAGCGCGTCTGTGACGCCGTCGGGGTCCTCGTCGTTCGCGAGCACGTCGACGTCGATCGTCGTCTTGTCCTTCACGTCCTCGGACTTGACCCGGTCGTCGCGGGCGATCGGGAACAGCAGCGGCACGTCCTTGTCGACGGTCACCTGCACGACGGCCGTCGCCTCGGCCCCGCGCTCGTCCACGATCGTGTACCGCAACGAGGTCTCGACCTCCTCGTTCGGAGCCTGCACCAGGATGCGGTCGCCCGAGACGCGGGCATCGAAGCCCTTGACGCCCGGTGCCAGCTTGATGCCCTTCTTCACGAGCGCGATCTCATCGCCCTCGGGGTCGGAGTCGTTCGCCAGCACGGGAACCGCGACCTCACGGCCGGGACGCACCACCACCGAGTCCTTCACCGCGTACGGCGACTGGTTGGACTCCTCGCTGGGGGCGATGCCGACGCGGACGCTCGCGACACCCTCCTTGCCGAGGTGGTCACGCACCTTGTAGGTGAAGGCGTCCACGCCCGTGGAGTCGTCGAACGCGTCGTAGACGAGGTAGTCCTGCTCGACGGTCACCCGCCCCTTCGTCGGGTTGGAGTCCAGCCCGAGCAGCTCGACCGAGTCGCCGTCCTGGTCGATCCCGTCCAGCGGGATCGCGATGTTCGCCGTCGTACCGCTCAGGGTGCGTGCCGTGACATCCCGCGGCCGAGGAGCGGCGTTGCGCTTCTCATCCACGGCGAGGATCTGGATGGTGATGTAGCCGGCGTCGACCTGGCCGTTCGCATCGACCACGTTGTACGTCGCGTAGACCGTCTTGGCCTTCGGCCCGGCGCGGAACCGCACCTTGTCCTGCGAGACGAACGCCTCGCCGTCCTCCGGATCGATGAACGGCTCCACCAGCGCGGATTCCACGTGCATCGTCGCGTCGTTCGGATGCGTGTCGTTGTCGAGCACCGGGATGGTCACCACGTCGCCGGCACGGACCACGGCGGTGTCGTCGTTGGCCACCGGCGGAAGGAGCTTGTCGGGCGCGGGGATCGGGATGACCACCACGTCGCCCTCGGCCGTCTTGGACCCGTTCGAGATGCGGTACTTGATCCGCACCTGCTTGTCCAGGCCGCCCTGGTCGCCGATCCGCAGCGTCTCGTGGTTCAGCACCGAGACCGACACCCCGCTGCCCGGCTCGACCGTCACCGACTGCACGACCAGCATGCCGCCACCCGGATCGGTGTCGTTGTTCAGCACACCGACGAGTGCCTCGCCACCGGTCGGCAGCAGCGCGACGTCGCGCACCGCGATCGGCGCCAGATCCTCGGTGGTCTTCTCCTGCACATCGATGCGCACCAGGCCCGTGGCCGTCGGTACACCCGCGGTCACGAGGTACTGCACGTAATAGACGCCCGGGGAGTTCGACCGGAAGGTGAAGGTCTTGTTCGGGTAGTCGGGGTCGATCGTGGCGCCCTCGACGGTGTCCACCCGGTTCAGCCGCAGCTGCTCGCGGCTGGAGCTCGTGTCGTTCACCAGCGGCGACACCGTCACCTGCGTGCCCACGGTGGTCACCACGTGATCGGCGTTGGTCTTCGGCAGCGTGGAGCCGACCGGACGCACGTCGAGCTGGACGATCCCGTTCGCCAGTTCACCCGAGCCGTCGGCCACCATGACCTGCACCTCGTGCCGGCCCGGAGGGCTGGACACCGCACGGTAGGTGATCTGACCGTCGGTCGTGAAGTCGACCTCGTCACCGGGGGCCGGGACGACATCCTTGAGGTAGACGTCATCGCCGTCCGGATCGATCCAGTCCGGCAGCACGTTGTACGACACCGTGCCACCGGCCTCGACGGCGATGGCGCTCTTGCGCTTCGCCTTCGGAGCGGCGTTCACGCTCCAGTCGTGCACCGTCACCGACACCTTCGCGGTGTCCTTGCCCTTGCGACCGTCGTCGACCTCGTACTCGAAGGTGGCTGCGCCCGAGGCATCCTCCGGAACGGCTATCTGCAGCGCACTGCCGTTGTTGATCGGCTGCACCTCGCCCACCGAGGGCTGCTTGCTCGACAGCGCGGCGACCAGCACGTCGCCGTCGGCATCGGTGTCGTTGTCCAGCACGGGCAGGAACGTCGTGCCGCCGGGGCGCACGCCGAACTCGTCGTCCTCGGCGACCGGCTTGGTGTTCTCCTCGCTGCGCTCGGGGAGCGAGGTCTCCACCGTCTCCTCGGTGGTGTTCTCCTCTTCCTCGGTCTCGCCCTCGGGAGGAGTGATGTCGTTCCAGTTGTCGACCTGCTGGAGGCTCTCGGTGGCGATCCACGCCAGGCCGCCCACGACGTCGTTCAGCACGACGACGTTCCGGTTCACCCGGAACTGCAGGCTCGACGACGGCTTCAGGTTCGGGATCTGCTGCTTGAGATCGTTCGACTTGCCCATGCAGTCCCGCACGAACGCGCCCGAACCGCCCCATGCGCCGTAGGCGCATCCGGCGACCCGCACCGGGGCGGCGGGAACGCCCTGCGCCCTGGTGTTCGTGGCGACGACGTCGCCGCCGTCCAGCGGCACGTCCAGCAGCGCGGACGCGGTGGCCACCGACACGGCGCTCGCAGCGACCGAGGGCTGCTGCAGCACCGCGGTGTCGGCGCCGTCGATCTCGGTCCGGATTCCTCCCGGTGACATCACGACGCCCTGCGCCGCGTCCAGCACCACCGGCGTCTCGCCGACGACGGTGATCGTGGGCTCACTCGATGCCTTCAGCCCGTCCACGCCGGAGGTCCGAGGGTCCTCAGGGTCGCCCTGCGGCGTGACGGGGATCGTGTACACCGCGGAGTCCGCCGGCGACACCGCGTACACGGTGCCGTCCTGCCCGACGGCGATGTCGGCGTTCTTGCCGAGTTCCACGAGGGGCTTGCTGCCCGCGAACTCGAAGTTCGCCATGCGCTGCACGGAGTTGACCCACAGGCCGCCGGAGGCGCGGTCGAGGATCGCGACCGTGTTCTCCGCGAGTGCGACCTTGCTCGAGCCTGGAATCGGCACGGCGTCGTTCAGCGACACGGTCGCCGGGTTCACCGTCGCGAGAGTGGCGTCATCGCGGTTGACGACCGCGATCGTGGCCTCGTCCTGCAGGATGTCGAAGTCCTCGCCCGCGGTGCGCAGACCCGCGTCGAGAAGAGTCGACTCGTTGTTGAAGTGCCCGACCAGCAGGCTGGACGACTTCGTGATCCAGACACCGCCGTCGTTCAACTCGACCTCGGTGGTCGGGTTGCCGTCATAGGCCATCGCCATCGTCGTGATGGCGACGGCACCGGCAGTGACGACTGCGGCGGCGGCCAGCGTCTTCGGGCGTGTTCTGACCCAGGCGAACGCCTTCATTTCCATTCCCCCCTGGAACTGCAGTGAATGCTGCGCGCGGGGGACGGTCGGCTCCGGCCAGTCCGCACCCGCTTATCCTAACCGGGCGCGCCGGATGCGTCGGATGGGGAGAACTACCCATCCGACGCCCCGATCGAGCCGGCCGGAGGCGCTACGGTCGCCCCCGCCCCCAAGACAGGCCCCCGCATGCCGATGCGGCCACGGCATGGCATCGCTCAGGAACGGGCTCGCCAGCACCCCTGCAGATGGTCGTCGACCATGCCGGCGGACTGCATCAGCGCGTACATCGTGGTCGGGCCGACGAAGCGGAATCCGCGTCTGCGCAGCTCTTTGCTGAGCGCGACGGATGCCGGAATCGTCGCGGGCACTTCGGACATGTCGGCGGGCCGTGCCGCGGCGGCGGGCGGGGCGAACGACCACATCAGCTCGTCGAGCTCGCCGTCGGCCATCGCGTCGACGAGGGCGGCGTTGCCGATCGCGGCCTCGATCTTGGCCCGGTTGCGCACGATCCCGGCATCCGTCATCAAGCGCTCGACGTCGTCGTCGCCGAACCGGGCGACGAGGGCCGGATCGAAGCCGGCGAACACCTCGCGGAAGCGCGGGCGCTTGCGCAGGATGGTGATCCAGCTGAGCCCCGCCTGGAAGCCCTCGAGCGACATCTTCTCGAACAGCGCACGATCGCCGTGCAGCGGGACGCCCCATTCCTCGTCGTGGTAGCGCCGGTACTCGTCGTCGTCGCCGACCCAGGCGCAGCGCGCACGCCCGTCTGCCGCGGTGAGGAGGGAAGCCATGGCGACCACGGTATCGGTGACCGCCGACACCCCGCCCCGACGCGACCTCGCTACTGTGGGAGCGGACCGGAGGGGGACCCATGCGAAGCTCATCCATCGTGGCGCGGATCGTGACCGCACTGATCGGCCTGATCGTGACTCCGGTCGCGATCGGGCTCGTCTTCTTCGGCGGCCTGATCTGGCTGCAGCGGCTGGGCACATTCTCGCAGGAGCTGCCGCCGGGGGATCTGCTCACCGTCCGCCTGCTGCTGCAGCTGCTCGGTCTGCTGCTGCTCGCCGGTGTGGTGGTCACAGGAATCTGGAGCTCCGCCGGACTCATCGCCGCCGGAGTGCTCTCGCTGGTGCCGATCGCGGCGGCACTGTTCCCGGCTGTGCTGCTGGAGATCTACCGGGCCGCACCCGAGGCGGTCCGCCCGGCCGTGGACGCCCTCACCTACGGCCACGCCCTGCTCCTCCTGGTCGCGATGGGCGCGGGCGGCATCGCTCTCGCGCTCGCGCGGCGAGCACCCGCCGGCAGCGAGGGCGGCCTCGGCGTCCTCGGTCTCATCCTGGCTCCGCTGCTGCTGGCGCTGAGCGCCTGGCTGCTGCCCACCGGACTCGCGAGCGGGCAGCTCGAGTTCCTGCGCACCTATCGCACCGAGCCGCAGCTGCTCAGCATCCTCGCCGTGCTGGCGGGAGTCGCGCTGCTCGTCGCCGCGGTACTGCTGACGCGCTGGTCGTCGTGGGCCCTGATCCTGCCGGCCGCCCTCCTGCTGCTCGGAACCGTGCCGACGATGGTGCCCGACATGCTGCGGATGCTGCCCCGCGACCTGTACCCGGTCGTCGTGCCGCTCCTCGTGACCGGCGGCGGCGTGGCGATGGCCGTGGTGTTCGTCGTGCACGCCGTCGTCATCGCGAAGGTGCGCCGTTCCGCGGTGCCCCCGGCCTCGGTCGCCGCCGACCCCGCGGCGTATCCCGTGGCCGGCTGACCCGATCGCGTTGAAGGCCGGACCGGCGCACCTGCACGACGCGCGAACGCCCGCACGACCGGAGGGGCGGATGCGTCGTGCATCCGTTCCCCGGCCGTGCGGGCGTTCTCGCGAGGAGGGCGCTCAGCCCTTCACTCCGACTTGCTACGCCCGCTCAGTACCGTGCTTCTGCTGCTTGCGGAGCTCCTTCTCGGAGATCGGAGCCTGCCCCGAGGCCTTCAGCGCGGCATAGTGCGCGCGGGCCTCGTCCTGCCGCTGCTGCTCGATGCCCGAGGCGATCGGCGCCCGCAGGTGCTCGGGCTCATAGCCGAAGGCGTTCACGAGGTCGAGTGCGTAGGGGCGCAGCCGCGCGCAGAGCCGGTCGATGTAGCTCGATACGGCAGCGGCGCGCTGGGTGGACAGGCGTCCGTTGATGAGGTGCCAGGCGAGGTGCTTCTCGATCAGCTGCAGGCCGAACAGATCGCGCAGCCAGGTGAGCACCTTCTTCGTCTCGGCGTCCTCGACCTTGTGCACGGCGTCGGTGAACGCCTCCCACTGCAGCAGCTCGCCGTGCGCGCGGGCGGCCTCGATGAGCTCGGCCTGGTTCTCGTTGAACAGCTTCTCGCCGAGGACCTTGTCCTTGCCGGCGGGGCGAAGGCGGCCGGCGATGTCGGCGACCATCTGCTGCACGCGCTCGGTCAGCAGCTCGTGCTGCTGCTCCTCGCGCAGGCCGAGCCCGACCGAGCGGGCCGTGGAGCCGAGGTCGGCGACGGCCTGCCCCAGCGCGCGCAGCCCGGCGCCGTGGAACACCTTGCCGGCCGTCTGGCCGACCGCGTACTTGGCCAGCGCCGCGGCATCCTTGCCTTTGAACTGCTTGGCGTAGTCGGTGAGCAGACGCTTGCCGACCAGCTGCAACAGGATGTTGTTGTCGCCCTCGAAGGTGACGTAGATGTCGAGGTCAGCGCGCAGGCCGACCAGGCGGTTCTCGAACATGAACCCGGCACCGCCGCAGGCCTCGCGGGCCTCCTGCAGCGTGTCCAGCGCATGCCAGGTCGACAGCGGCTTGAGCGCGGCGGCCAGGGTCTCGAGGTCTTCGCGGTCGGTCGGGGTGTCGGTGCGACCAGAGAACACTCCGTCGAACTTCTGCAGGAACTCGTCGTGCGCGAAGATCTGCGCATAGGTGGTGGCCAGGCGGGGCAGCAGACGGCGCTGGTGCTTGCCGTAGTCGAGCAGCACGACCTCCTGCCCGTCGGCGCCGTCGAACTGGCGGCGCTGCGTGGCGTAGGTGATCGCGATCTTCAGTCCGAGGGCGGATGCCCACGACGAGGCGCCGTCGAGCGAGACGCGGCCCTGCACCAGGGTGCCGAGCATGGTGAAGAAGCGACGACCAGGGCTGTCGATCGAGCTGGTGTAGGTGCCGTCCGCGGCGACGTCGCCGTACTTGTTCAGCAGGTTGGTGCGCGGGATGCGCACGTGGTCGAAGCTGAGCCGGCCGTTGTCGATGCCGTTCAGGCCGCCCTTGAGGCCGTCGTCCTCGCGACCGATTCCGGGCAGGTCGACGCCGTCCTCGCCGCGCAGCGGCACGTAGAAGCAGTGCACGCCGTGGTTCACGCCATTGGTGATCAGCTGCGCGAACACGGTCGCCGCGATGCCGTGCAGGGCCGCGTTGCCGAGGAACTCCTTCGTCGCCGCGCGGAACGGCGTGTTGATGACGAACTCCTCGGTCTCGGGGTCGTACGTCGCCGTTGTGCCGACGGCCGCGACATCCGATCCGTGCCCGATCTCGGTCATCGCGAAGGCGCCGGGGATGGAGAGGTCCATGATGCCGGGCAGCCACTTCCTGTGGTGCTCGGCGGTGCCGAGCTGCAGCACGGCCGAGCCGAACAGTCCCCACTGCACGCCCGACTTGATCTGCAGGCTGGGGTCGGCGGCGACCAGCTCCTCGAAGCCGGCGATGTTGGCGCCGTTGTTCTCCGCACCGCCGAACTCCTTCGGGAACGCGCGGTGCACCGCCTTGTTCTCCACCAGCAGGTGCATCTGGGTGAGCACGCGCTCGCGGTGCTCGTCCTTGCCGAGTGAGTCGTCGCGCCAGAACGCCGAGTCCTTGATCAGCTCGCGGGACTCGCGGCGGGTGTCGGCCCACGAGCCCATGAGCAGTTCGTTCAGACGATCGACATCGAGCTGCGGGGCGGGTGTGGTGGAGCGGACGGCGGCGTCGACCATGGGGAATCCTCTCGAGAGGGAGTCTGGGGTTGCTTCGATGGTAGGTCTACGACAACACTCGTGGAACTCCACTGTGGAACATCCCCAATCGGATGCCGCGACCGTCTCCCCCGGCGTTGTCGTGACCCCACACCCAGCCGCGCTCGCGCGGCCGCGCCGCCCTCACTCGATCGCGTCGTCCGCCCGCTCGCGGCGGCGCGTGCTGCCGTGCTCGGGGATGATCCCGAAGTCCGTGAGCAGCTCGCCGATCTGCGTGCCGTCCAGCTTGGCGAACAGCCGGTTCCGCAGGATGGCGGGCCCGGGCAGGCTCACGTCGGCGCCGTCCCTCATCCGGCTCGTCGCGTTCAGCAGCGACCGGATGTCGTAGGTGGAGCCGAACACCTCCGGCACCCCGCGCTCCACACCGAGCAGTCGATAGGCCGCCTCCATCCCGGTGCGCACCGAGTACTCGGTGGTGAAGATGCAGTCGCGGGTGGTCTCGGCGAACTGGCCGATGAACGCGAAGTTCTGCGCTCCCTCGGGCACCACGTCGGGCCGGTCCCCCGCCTTGCGCGGCATGAAGAACGACGTCACGTACGGCATCATCACCGGCACGGCCGTGGCGGCGTCGCGCGCGAGCTCGTCGATCTGATCGACCGGAACACCCAGGTGGTACAGCCACTCGCGGGTGATCTCCTCGCCTGTGGACTCCTGCAGTGTCTTGCCGGTGTAGTCGCCGGGCACGTCCACGAACAGGCCGTACACCCAGACCACGATCTGGTCGGCCGGCTGGTTCTTGAAGTGCGGCTGCCGGTTGACCGTCCAGCTCATCAGCCACGACGAATCGCGCGCCGTGACGATGCCGCCGGTGACGACCTTGCCGCTGAAGGGGTCGCGCTTGGCGATCCGCTCGATGTACTCCGGGATGCGGCGGTCCAGTGTGGTCACCGTCGCCGACTCCCACTTGGTCTTCTCGATGTCGCCGCTGAACACCTCCGGCCGCCCGAACGACGGGTCCTTCGCTGCGATGCTCTGCCACAGCGCCCAGCCGGCCGCCGGCGAGGCATCCACCTTCGCGGCCGTGTGCTGGTCGCCCTCATCCGAGTTCTCGGTGAGGCCGCCGATCGTGGCGAGAACGAGATCGTCGGGGCCCAGATCGACGCCGCCCTCCTCGCCGTCGCGGATCCAGTGGATGCGGGTGGCCCTCTTCGACTCCGCCGTGATCTCGAAGTCGATGTCGGTCACCTGCGTGTCGAAGTGGAAGGTCACGCCCTGATCGAGCAGCCAGCGGTACATCGGCAGCACCAGCGACTCGTACTGGTTGTACTTCGTGAACTTCAGCGCGGACAGGTCGGGCAGTCCGCCGATGTGGTGCACGAACCGGTGCAGATACAGCTTCATCTCGAGCGCCGAGTGCCACTCCTCGAACGCGAACATCGTGCGCCAGTACAGCCAGAAGTTGCTCTTCAGGAACTCGTCCGAGAACACCTCGTCGATCCGCTTGTCCTCCATCTCCTCGCGGGTCGCGAGGAAGACGTGCAGCACCTCGCGCTGCGCCTTCTCGCTGAGCGCGAAGCGGTTCTGCGTACCGGCGTCCTGCCCCTGCTTCTCGGTGACGCGGCACAGCGAGAAGTTGGGATCGTCCTTGTTCAGCCAATAGAACTCGTCGAGCACGCTGGCGCCGTCGATCTCGAGCGAGGGAACAGTGCGGAAGGCGTCCCACAGGCACTCCATGTGGTCTTCCATCTCGCGTCCGCCGCGGATCACGAAGCCCTTCTTCGGCCTGCGGATGCCGTCCAGCGCACCACCGGGAAGGGGCAGCCGCTCCAGGATCGTGATCCGGTCGCCACTGAGCTGTCCGTCCCGGATCATGAACAGCGCGGACGACATCGATGCCAGGCCCGCGCCCACGTACCAGGCCGATTTCCGATCGACCCCCTCGGGCTTGCGCGGTCGCGCGAACGCCTCATAGTTCCCCGTGCTGTAGTACATGCCTCGCCCCTCTCGAAGATGAATACGTGCCGAACCTAACGCGGCACGGCGGAAATGACCAGGGACGCCGACCGGACTTTTCCCGGCTCCGGTGTGCGGGCGGACGAGCGGCCTCTTCCGCACCCGGTCCACATACAGTGGGATCATGGTGGTCAGGTACCGGACGGAAGCGATCAACGACGCGGAAGGGCACAGCTGGGTTCCGGGAGGACTGGATGTCGCGGTCGCCTCACCACTCGCGGACGATGTCGATCCGACGGCGAGCAACCCCGAGCAGCTGCTGGCGCTCGCATGGGCGACCTGCCTGAACGGCACCGCCCAGGTGCTGGTGCTGGAGCAGGTCCGCACCTCTGTGCGGGTGGAGGTCGAGCTGCATCCTGCCGAGCCCGGCCCCGGCTATGAGTTCCACGTCGACGCGTTCCTGTCGGCCGAGGGGTACTCGTCCGAGCAGACGGCCGACCTGGTCGAGCGCGCACACGCCCGCTGCCCTGTCTCGAAGCTGCTGCGGGCGTCGGCCACCGTGCACGTGCACGGTGAGGAGTACGCGACGGAGGCGGTGCCGCTCAGTTCGCGGCGATGACCTCGAGCACGGCCTCGCCGTAGGCGTCGCGCTTCTTGGCACCGATGCCGGTGATGCCGTCGAGCGCCGAGGCGGACGCCGGACGGTGCTCGGCCAATGCGCGCAGCGTGGCGTCGCCGAACACGATGTACGCCGGTACGCCCTGCTCGCGCGCGGTCTCGGCGCGCCAGGCGCGCAGCGCCTCGAACAGCGGCCGATCCCCCGCATCCAGCGAATCGGATGCCGCGGACTTGCGTGTCTTCGTGACGGAGACGCGCCCGATCGTGTCCTTGCGCAGCGGCACCGGCGTCTCGCCGCGCAGCACGCCGGCGGCCGCCTCCCCCGGCGCGAGGGTGCCGTACTCACCCTGCGCGACGAGGATGCCGCGCGCCAGCAGCTGCCGCACGACGCTGCGCCAGTCCTGCTCGGACAGATCGGCGCCGATGCCGTAGGTCGCGATCTTCTCGTGCCCGAGCTTGCGGATGCGCTCGGTGGACGAGCCGCGCAGGATGTCGATCAGCTGTCCGGCGCCGAAGGCCTGATTGCGCTCACGCTTGAGCCGCACGATCGTGGAGAGCAGCTTCTGCGCGGGGATCAGGCCGTCGAAGGTCTCGGGCGCCTCGAGGCAGGTGTCGCAGTTGCCGCACGGCTGCGAGTCCTGGCCGAAATAGCCGAGCAGATTCTGCCGGCGGCACTGCACCGTCTCGCACAGGGCGAGCATCGCGTCGAGGTGCTGGCCCATGCGCATCTTGAAGGTGCGGTCACCGGGGCTCTGGTCGATGAGGCGACGCTGCTGCACGACGTCACCGAGGCCGTACGCCATCCAGGCCACCGACGGCTCGCCGTCACGGCCGGCGCGACCGGTCTCCTGGTAGTAGCCCTCGACGGACTTCGGCAGGTCGATGTGCGCCACGAACCGGACATCCGGCTTGTCGATGCCCATGCCGAAGGCGATCGTCGCGACCATCACCACGCCCTCTTCCCGGAGGAAGCGCGCCTGGTTCGCCGCGCGCACCTCGGCCGATAGGCCCGCGTGGTACGGCAGCGCGTCGAAGCCCTGCGCGACCAGATGGTCGGCGGTCTGCTCGACCGACTTGCGGCTGAGGGCGTAGACGATGCCGGACACCGGGCCTCCGGTCCCGGAGCCCGACGAAGGGTCAGCCATCGTCCGGATGAACGCGACCAGCTGCTTGCGCGGGTCGACCTTCGGCACGATCCGGTACTGGATGTTGGGGCGGTCGAAGCTCGCGACGAAGTGCTTCGCACCGTCGAGGTGCAGTCGCTCGGTGATCTCCTGATGCGTCGCGCGGGTCGCCGTCGCGGTGAGCGCCATACGCGGAACCCCGGGGAACCGCTCGCCCAGGTCGCCCAGCGCCAGGTAGTCGGGCCGGAAGTCGTGGCCCCACTGCGACACGCAGTGCGCCTCGTCGATCGCGATGACGCTGAGGGTGCCGCGCTGCAGCAGCGCCGTGGTCTGCGGGCTGGACAGGCGCTCGGGCGCGACGTAGATGAGGTCGAGCTCGCCGGCGAGATAATCGCGCTCGACAGCGCGGCGCTCGTCGAGCGACTGTGTGGAGTTGAGGTACGCGGCCCTCACGCCGTTGGCGCGCAGGGCGTCGACCTGATCGTGCATCAGCGCGATGAGCGGGCTGATCACCAGTCCGGTGCCCTCGCGCACCAGCGCCGGCACCTGATAGGTGATCGACTTGCCGCCGCCGGTGGGCATCAGCACCACGGCGTCGCCGCCGGCGACGACCTGATCGACGATCGCCGCCTGATCGCCGCGGAACGCGTCGTAGCCGAACACCGTGCGCAATGCCTCGAGCGGCGTCGGGTAGCGGCTCGGCGCGGGGCGGCCCTGCGCCGGAGCGGATGCCGGCGGAGCCGAGGCGATGGGCGTCATCGGCCCCTGACCCCAGTCGAGCGGCGGCTCGTAGCCGTCCTCCGGCGGGATCCAGTCGAGGTCCTCAGGTTCCCCCCACGGCTCGTCCGGGTACGGCGGCTCGTCGTACGAGGGCGTGTGCTGCGGCATCCCTCCAGGGTAACGACCGTCGCCGACGCCGGCCGCGTTCTCCACCGGCCGGGCACGCAGAAGGCCGGGACCCCGCAGGACCCCGGCCTTCCGTGAGACGCTACTTCGCGTCGACGGTCACGACCGTCCGCACCGCGGAGTCGCCGTACTGCACGACGCCGAGGTACTTCCCGGCGTCGAGCCCCGACCAGCTGAGGTCGTAGCTCGTCGCCTGGCCACGCATCGCGACGATCGGGTTCGGAGTCGCGGTGAGCGAGCCCTCCCCAGCCTTCTGCACGTTGGCGTAGGTCATGTCCCAGGTCATCGGGTCAGTCGTGCTGTAGATGTTCGCGACCACCAGATAGGTGCCCGCGGTCGGCCCGTCCACCGTGACCCGCTCGTCCGCCGAGCCGGTCGCCGACTGCCACTTCTCGTAGTAACGAAGGTCGGTCGGCGACACCACGCGGTACACCGTCAGGTCGAGGTCGCTGCCCGAGTCGTCCGACGAGTCGAGGTCGAAGCGCGAGAGCGCGGTGCCCTCGGGCACGTCCACGACCCAGCTGACGTCCTTGTTCTCGTCGCCGGACTTCTCGTCGCCGCTGTGACCGGCGACAGGGTTGGCGTCGTCGACCAGCATCGTGAACGGTGCAAGACCGCTGAGGTTCAGCGGCAGCTCGCCGTTGACGCCGGGCGTGACGTCGACGGTGGTCTTGCCGTCGACGCCGGTGCCCGTGGCCTCGGTCGGAGCATCCGCCGTGACGGGGAACACCGCCAGCGGCGAGCGCACCGTGTTCGCGGTGCTCTTCCAGGTCAGCGAGCCGGTGGCCCACTTCTCGACCGGGGCGGACCGGTTGTCGAACGTGACCGTGAACGTCTTCGACTCGCCGGCCTTCGAGAAGTCCAGCGTCGAGGGCGAGACGGTCACGTTCACGCCGGGGATCGATGCCTGGGCGGTGTAGCTGCCCGCGGCGGTCGCGGTCACCGTTCGGGTGACGGTCTGCTCGCTGGCCAGGGTGCCGATCGAGATCGACGCCAGGTTCAGATCGCTGCCGTCGATCGGATCGATGCCGTCGAAGGCCGCGAGGCCCTTGCCCTCGAGGAAGGCCGCCCAGTCCGCCGTGCCGTTCAGGTACAGCAGGCCCGGGTTCAGGTAGCGCTTCGGGTCGACGTGACCCGCGCCCTGCTGGAACGGGTCGGAGTTGGTCGAGCCGTCGGCGTTCACCGTGTCGTACGCCGTGGTCATCAGCGCGGACTTGACCTCTGCCGGGGTCGCATTCGGGTGCTCACCGAGGTAGAGCGCGCCCAGGCCGGCGACGTGCGGCGAGGCCATCGAGGTGCCGGACATGATGCCGAAGGTGGGCTGCTGCTTCGCGCGGTTGTTCGTCGCGGCGAGGATCGCCACACCGGGAGCCGCCACGTCGGGCTTCATCACGTCGGAGCCGTCGGCGAGCATCGGGCCGCGGCTCGAGAACCCTGCGATCTGCGGGACCGGGGTGGTCTTGCCGGTGACGTTCTCCCCGATCAGCGTGATCGGCTTGTCCGCCCCGCTGCGCGCGTAGGTCACGACGGCGTCGTGGTACGCGGCGGCCAGGTGCACGGTCGGCACCGAGTGGAAGTCGTTGTCGAGCGAGTCGGCGGCGCCCGGGACGTTCACCAGGACCATGCCGATGCCCCCGGCATCCTTCACGACCTGCGACTTCTCGGCACGGGCGTTCTCGCCGCGGTCGCAGACCACGATGTGTCCGGTGACCTTGGCCGCGTCGAGTGTGCCCGGCAGACAGAGGTTCGCCTTGTCGCCCGCCGCCGCGTCGGCGGCGTAGATCGACGGCCCGGTGACCTTCGTGCCGAACGGCACGCTCACCGAGGCGCCGGCCTGCTGGAAGCCCTCGAACTCGACGGTGCCCTCCCAGGTCGGGATGGTGGATGCCGCGACGGTCGTGTACCACGGCGAGGCGTGGTCGGCCGTGGACGAGTCCGGTCCGCTGTTGCCCGCGCTGACCGAGACGAACACGCCGGCGGCGGCCGCGTTGAAGAACGAGATGTCGTCGGGGCCGAGCGTGGTGGTGGCCGCGCCGCCGCCGATCGAGTAGTTGATGACGTCGACGCCGTCGGAGACCGCGGCGTCGATCGCACCGAGCAGGTCGCTCAGCGCGCAGATGTCGTCGTCGGTGGCGGCGGGGTCGGGTCCGTCGTAGCAGGCCTTGTAGGCGGCGACCTTCGCGGCAGGGGCGACACCGGAGACGGTGCCGAAGTCGACACCCTCCACGGAGGCCTTCACGCCGAAGCTGCCGGCCGCAGTGCTCGCCGTGTGCGAGCCGTGGCCGGCACCGTCACGCGGGGACAGCACGTCGGACGAGAAGTCGAAGCCGGCCGCCTGAGCCCCCTTGTAGAAGTACTGTCCGCCGACGAGCTTGGTCGAATAGGACTTCTTGTCCCACTCCTGCCCCTGCACGATCTTGCTGCGGAACGTGGCGCCGTCCGACTTGTCGTAATAGATGTAGGTGCCGTCGGAGTAGGGCTGGTCGCCGGACTGCTTCTGCTTCTTCAGCTGCTCGCCGGCGAAGGACGGGTGCTCGGGGGCGATTCCGGTGTCGACGACACCCACCACGATGCCCTTGCCGGCGTCCTGCAGACCACCGAGCTGGTCCCACACGCCGCCCGAACCGTCCTTGTCGGCACCGAGGCCGAGGAAGTCGGTCGAGGACACGGCGTCGGGATGCCGGATCTCGTCGGGGAACACGCCCAGGACGTCCTTCGACGCCTGCAGCTTGCCCACCTGCGCACCGGTGAGGTCGGCGCTGAAGCCGTTCAGCGTGACCTGATAGGTCTGGTCGGGGGCGACCCCGGCATCCTTGGCGAGCTTGCGCTGCTCGTTCTCGAGGTGCGCGGCGTACTTCTTCGAGTTCTCGGAGCGCGCGTCGAGCTGCTTGCCCTTGGCGGGCTTGGTGGCCTTGAAGCCCTTGGTCTCGCCGGTGTACGTGGCGAGGGGATCCGCCTTCATCACGACGATGTAATGCCCGGGCGTCCCGTCGACGGGGGTAGGTGCTGTCACCTCCTCTCCTGTCGCTGCGATTCCTGCTGTCGCTGTCGAGGCGATGAACATCGCGGCGAGGGTGCCCGCGGCGGTGAACATCCGGAGGGGAGTTGTTCTCATGGGGAGTTGTTCCGATCGTTCCGGCCCGGCAGCAGTGCCGCGCCTGCCCTCAACATAGCCCGGGGCGCGGATGCCGTCGGCTACGCCCCGCCCGGACCGGGTGAGCGCTGTCCGGCCGGTAAACTGGAGGGATGGCCACCCGACCGGCGCTGAGCACACGCACTCTGCTCGTGTGCGCGGCGATCGGTGTCGCCACCGGCATCCTCGGCGGGATCGCCGGGTGGGTCACACCCGTCGTCATCCCCACCCTGCCGATGATCTACGGGCTCGTCCTCGGGGTGCACGTGCTGCCGGGGATCATCGCGCAGGAGGTGCTGCGCCTGCCCCTGGTGGCACTGATGACGCATGTGATCGCGGCGCTGATCTCGAGTGCCTTCAACCCGGCATGGGCGATGCGCTTCATCGGCACGGCGCTGCTGTTCGGCGCGATCCAGGAGGGCGTCGCCGCCCTCACCCGGTACCGCGCCTGGGGCGCCTGGCGGTTCTTCATCTCGGCCGTGATCATCGGTGCGATCGTGGCCGTCGTGGTGTGGTTCGTCGTCGACATGGCCGCGCTCGACCTGTGGGTGCGGATCGTCTACCTGATCGTCGCGGTGCTGGGCCCCGTGGCCTGGACCGCGGTGGGACTCGCGATCGGGAACTCGCTGCGCAAGGCGGGCGTCGCTGCGCGCTGATCCGGATCACCCCGCGCTGGCAGCGCAGGTTAGGCTCAGCTAAGTTGGAGGGGTACAGCTCCGCCAAGCGCCCTGATCCCGAGGTTCCGCCGTGCGCACATCCGCGCCCCTGCTCCGCGTGCGTGACCTCAGCATCACCCACGCCGGTGCCGAGCATCCGTCGCCGCGGGAGGTCTCGTTCGACATCCGCGCCGGCGAGGTCGTGCTGCTGCTCGGGCCGAGCGGATCCGGAAAGTCCACGCTGACGCTCGCACTGAACGGACTCATCCCGCAGTCCGTGCCCGCCGAGATCGCCGGCACCGTCGAGGTCGCCGGGCTCAACAGCGCCGACACCCCTGTCGCTCGGCTCAGCGAGCACGTCGCGATGGTCTTCCAGGACCCCGACGCGCAGCTGGTCACCGGCACGGTGCTCGATGAGGTCGCGTTCGCGCTGGAGAACCAGCTGCTGCCGGTGGACGAGGTGCTCGGCCGCGCCGAGGCCGCGCTGCGCCGCGTCGGCTTGTGGGAGCGTCGCGGCTGGAACCCCGACCTGTTGTCCGGCGGCGGCCGCCAGCGGCTCGCGATCGCGTGCGCGCTCGCGATGGGATCGCGGATGCTGGTGCTCGACGAGCCCACCGCGAATCTCGACCCGCAGGGCACGGCCGAGGTGCACGCCGCGATCGCCGAGCTCGTCACGGCGGGCGATCGGGCGGTGCTGCTCGTCGAGCACGAGTACGAAGCCGCACTGGAGTTCGCGACGCGGGTGATCGAGCTGGGCCAGGACGGGGCGGTGGTCTTCGACGGGGATGCTGCGGCGTGGGTGGAACGCCCTTCGTCGCTTCGTCTCGCTTCGCTCGCTCAGCACGGCGCTCGCTCCGCTCGCTCAGGGCCCGATGCTCTTGTCCCAGCCCCTGAGCGAGGAGCGCAGCGACGTGACGAAGGGCGCACCCCCGTGGTGTCCGTCCGCGATCTGCGCGTACGGAAGCAGCACGACGAGATCCTGCTGATCGACGATCTCGAGATCACGGCTGGCTCGTTCACGGCAGTGGTCGGCGCGAACGGTGCCGGCAAGACCACCCTCATCCAGGCCCTCGCCGGAGTCGTCCCGCCGGCGGCGGGCACGGTGCGCATCGCCGGGCTGGACGCCGGCACGGCAGCACCCCGGCAGCTCGCAGCCCGGGTCGGCTTCGTCTTCCAGAACCCGGAGCACCAGTTCATCACTCACACGGTGTTCGATGAACTCGCCCACGGTCTGCGACTTCAGCACGTGCCGCAGCCCGAGATCGAGGAACGCGTCACGGAGGTGCTGGAGCGGTTCGACCTGGCGCACAAGGCGCAGACGCATCCGTTCCTGCTCTCCGGCGGCGAGAAGCGCCGCCTGTCCGTCGGCACCGCGATCATCACCCGGCCGCAGGTGCTCGTGCTCGACGAGCCGACGTTCGGACAGGACCGCGACCGCGCGGCCGAGCTGCTCGCCCTCCTCACCGACCTGCAGCACGAGGGCACGACGATCGTGGTCGTCACCCACGATCTGCGCCTCGTCGCCGAGCACGCCACGCACACCGTCGTCCTCAGCAACGGCGGCATCCTGGCATCCGGGACGACCGCCGACATCCTCGCCGCCGACGAGTCCTTCGTCGACGCCGGCCTGCGCGCGGTCCGCGAATCCGCCGCGCGCCCGCGGCGAACGCCACCCGCGGACACGCAGCCCGGATGGAAACCGCAGCCCACGACGTCGCCGAACCCGCGAAATCCATCCGCGCCCCCCGCGCCCGGATGGAAAACGTCGCCAACGGCACCCCCGGAGCAGCGGAATCCATCCGCGCACGCGCCGGACCACGGCGACGCCCCGGATCCCTACGCAGAGACCCCGACGCCCCGGCGCTTCTGGCTCCACCATCTCAACCCGCTCGCCAAGGCGCTCCCCGTCGTGCCGGCGATCGTGCTGCTCGTGTTCACGCGTGACCTCCTGACTCCCGCCCTGTTCATCGCGCTGTCCTACCTCGTCATCCTCAGCGGCACCCGTCTGACCCGTCGCATCGCACTTCTGCTGTTCGTCGCCGTCCCTGTGGGCCTCGCCCTGATCACGCTCGGCTTCTCGCTCTGGGTCTCACCGGCGCTGGTCACCGGCACCCCCGGCATCCTGAGCATCGGCGGCTGGACCCTGCGCGCCGGCGCCGTCGCGATCGGCGCGGCCACCGCGCTGCGCCTCGGCGCGATCCTCGCGCTGGCGCTGATCGGCGGCCTCACCACGACCGGCCCCGACCTGGTGCGCGCGGGCGTGCAGCAGCTGCGCGTCCCGTACCGGATCGGGTACACGGCACTGGCCGCCTACCGGTTCGTGCCGAGGTTCGGACACGAGTTGTCGATCATCCGCGCCGCGCACCGGGTGCGCGGCCACCACGGCGGGCGCGGACCGTTCGCCCGGCTCGCCCGAGGCTGGGGCTACATCGTGCCGCTCCTCGCCGGCGGCATCCGGCACGCCGAGCGTGTCGCGCTCGCAATGGATGCCCGTGCCTTCGGCGCGCACCCCACCCGCACCGAGCGGCACCTCGTGCCGTGGCGCGTGCGCGACACGGTGTTCACCGTCGCCGTGCTCGCGGCATCCGCCGTCCTCCTCTTCGCGACCTTCCCCTGGGAGCTGCCATGACCCTCGCCAAGATCGTCAAGCCCGACGTGCAGGAGCTGCTGCACCTGACCGTGCTGCGCACCGAGCGGATCGCACCGCGCTGGGTGCGCGTCACGTTCGGCGGCGGTGACGTCGAACGGTTCCGCCCGATGGGCCACGACCAGTGGTTCCGCCTGTTCCTGCCGCTCGGCGGCGAGGCCGCGCTCGACCGGGTGCCGCCGAAGGCGAACGGGATGCTGGGATATCTGAAGTTCCTGCGCATCCCCGACGGCGTGCGCCCGGTGATGCGCAACTACACCGTGCGCGCGCACCGACCGGCGACGGCGGGGACCGGTGCCGAGATCGACGTCGACTTCGTGCTGCACGGCTCGGCCGCCGAGGGCACGGCGGGCCCGGCATCCCGCTGGGCGGAGACCTGCCGACCCGGCGAGCACGTACTGATCATCGACGAGGGCCTCTGCTTCAACCCCGAACGCGGCACCGACCGGGTCGTTCTCGTCGGCGACGAGACCGCGCTGCCGGCGATCGCCGGCATCTGCGCCTCCTTGCCCGCTTCCGCGACCGGCGTCGCGATCGTCGAGGTCGGGGATCTCGCGGACGCTCTGGACTTCCGGCATCCGCACGGTGTGGAGCTGCGCTGGGTCACGCGCTCCGCCGGGGAGGCGCCGGGCGCCGCGGCACTCGCCGCTCTGCGCGCGCAGCAGCTGCCGGACGCGCCGTTCCACGCCTATCTCGCGGGCGAGCAGGCGCTCGCCTCGGGCGGCCGCCGGATGCTCGTGGGCGAGCGCGGGGCCGACAAGGGCCTCGTCAGCTTCACCGGCTACTGGAAGGTCGGCGCCTCGTCACCGGCGTCCCGGGCCTCCCGCGAGGCCGCTGCGCGGCCGAGCACCTGAGGCCCGTAACGGATGCCGGCGGTTCGGCCGGTCCGGGCCACGAACGGCGGCGTGTCCGCCTGCAGTCGTCATTTCCGCCTGCATCCGTGACGGTCCGACACCGCCTCGGTCATTGAGCGAGGGAGCGCAGCCCGTGAGACGAGACGTCGTGAGGTGGCTGGCGGATCACCACCACGCAAAAGGGCCGCCCGGATGCATCCGGGCGGCCCTTCGCGTGAGCGGGTGTCAGCGCTTGCCGACGAGCTGCTTGCCCACCAGGTCGCGCATGATCTCGTTCGTGCCGCCGTAGATGCGGTGCACGCGGGCGTCGGTGAACGCCTTCGCGATCGGGTACTCCATGATGTAGCCGTAGCCGCCGTGCAGCTGCACGCCCATGTCGAGCAGCTCCCACTCGCGCTCGGTCGCCCAGAACTTCACCTTGGCAGCATCCTCGGCCGAGAGCTTGCCGTCCTTGTAGGCGAGCAGCGCGCGGTCGATGTACGCCCAGGTGGCATCCGTCATCGCGGCCATGTCGGCCAGGCGGAAGCGGGTGTTCTGGAAGTCGGCGATGCGCTCGCCGAAGGCCTCGCGGTCCTTCGTGTAGGTGAGGGTCCACTGGAACGCCGCCTGCATGGCGGCAGCGGCGGCGACGCCGATCGAGAGGCGCTCGAGCGGCAGGTTCATCATCAACTGGATGAAGCCCATGCCCTCCTTGCCGCTGATCAGGTTCTCCTCGGGGATGAACACGTCGGTGAAGCTCAGCTCGGCGGTGTCCCAGCCGTGGAAGCCCATCTTGCTGAGCTTCTTGCCCTGGTCGAAGCCCTCCATGCCCTTCTCGACGATCAGCAGGCTGAACGCGTCGGGGCGATTGCCCTCACCTGTCTTGACGAAGGTGACGACGATGTCGGCGGTCGTGCCGGACGAGATGAAGGTCTTGGCGCCGTTCAGGATGTAGCCGCCGTCGACCTTCTTCGCGTTGGTCTTGATGCCGCGCAGGTCGGAGCCTGCGCCCGGGTCGGTCATGGCGAGCGCGCCGAGCACCTCACCGGTGGCCATGCGGGGCAGCCACTTCTCCTTCTGCTCCTGCGTGCCCATGTGCACGAGGTACGGCACGGCCAGGTCGTCCTGGATGCCGAAGGCGCCGGCGAGCGAGCCCGCTCCGGCGGCGATGACCTCTTCCATCACGATGGTGCGGAAGCGGTAGTCCTGCAGCATCCCGGCGCCACCGAACTCCTCGGGGACCGACAGCCCGATCAGGCCGGCCTCACCCGCGGCGAGCATGGTGGCGCGGTCGATCTCGCCCGCGGCCTCCCACTTCTCGATGTTCTCGTTGGTGGCGTAGCGCTTGACGAAGTCCTTGACCAGGTCGCGGAAGGCTTCGTGGTCCTCTTCGTAGATGTCGCGTTCCATGTCACTCCTCCAGGCGTGATTCAGCGTCTTCGATGCCGTGAGTCTATGGTCGGCGGATGCCCTGACGGCAGTCCGTTGTGACTATGCATTCCAAGTTCCGCGGCACTCGGTTCCACGTTTGTCGATTGCCGCAAGACGGGCATTTCGATCGAATGATGGATGCACTCGCGCGCGGGCGAGTGCTGTGATGAGAGGGTGACCGCACCTTCTCGCCGCGACTGGGCAGGCCTGGCTGTACTCGCCACCGGGCTGGGAATGATCGTGCTCGACGGCACGATCGTCGGCGTCGCCCTGCCGGACATCATCCAGGACATCCATCTGAACCTCACGGATGCACAGTGGGTGAACAGTCTCTACGCCGTCGTGCTCGCGGCTCTGCTGCTGTCGACGGGGCGTCTCGCCGACCGCTGGGGCCGCAAACGGCTGTTCCTCTTCGGCGTGATGGTGTTCATCGGCGGCAGCGTGCTGGCCGCGGCCGCGGCATCCGCCGGTTCGCTGATCGGCGCCCGGGCGGTGCAGGCCGTGGGGGCGGCTCTGATCATGCCGTCGACGCTGTCCACGGTGAACGCGGTGTTCCGCGGCAGGCACCGTGCAGCAGCGTTCGGCATCTGGGGCGCAGTGATCTCGGGGGCCGCCGCGATCGGCCCGCTCGCCGGCGGTGCGCTGACGCAGTGGGCGTCCTGGCACTGGATCTTCCTCGTGAATGTGCCGCTGGGCCTGCTGGTGCTGATCGGCGGCATCCTGCTGGTGCCAGAGACGCGCGGCGCCGAGCCGCTGCCCGGCGTCGACGTGGACGGCGCGCTGCTGAGCGCGATCGGCTTCGGAGCGCTGGTGTTCGCCGTGATCGAGGGACCGGATCTGGGCTGGTGGTCGTCCAAGGCCGAGATGAGGATCTTCGGCTGGACCTGGCCGGCGGATGCTCCGCTCTCACCCGTCCCGGTCGCGCTCGCGATCGCGGTGGTGGCGCTGCTGCTGTTCGTGCGCTGGGAGCGGCATCGCGAGAAGGTGCGGCGGGCGGCGCTGCTCGACCTGAAGCTGTTCACACTGCCGACGTTCTCGTGGGGCAACCTGACCGCGGCGATGGTCGCGGTCGGCGAGTTCGCGATCATCTTCGTGCTGCCGCTGTACCTGATGAACGCGCTCGCGATGGACGTCATGGGCGCCGGTCTCGTGCTCGCCGGGATGGCACTCGGGGCGTTCGCGTCCGGGGCTGCGGCCCGGCATCTGGCGGCGCGGTTCGGCGCACCGGGCGTCGTGCTGATCGGCCTGGGGCTCGAGGTCGCCGGCGTGATCGCGCTGGTGCTGATCATGCAGCCGACGACTCCCGGATGGGTGATCGCGCTCCCGCTGGTCGTGTACGGCCTGGGGCTCGGCCTCGCATCCGCCCAGCTGACCGGAACCGTGCTGCGCGACGTGCCTGTCGACGTGTCGGGGCAGGGCTCCGCGACGCAGAGCACGGTGCGACAGATCGGCTCGGCGCTGGGCACGGCCTTCGCCGGGACGGCTCTGTCGATCTCGCTGGCGCTGACGCTCCCGTCCGCGCTCAGCGCGGCGGGCCTGACCGGCAGCGCCGCCGACCAGCTGACATCGGCCACGCGTGAGTCGGCGGGCACCAGCATCGTGCAGCTGCGCGCGCAGGGCGCGTCGAGTCCGCTCGGTACCCACACGGCGGATGCGGTGGCCGCGCTGTCCGCCGGATTCACCGACGGCGTGCGCTGGGCGCTGATCATCGCATCCGGATTCCTGCTGCTCGGCCTGGCCGGCGCGGCCATGCTGCGCCGGGCCGCCGCACGGGCGGATGCCGCGGCGCAGGCCGTCGCCGGTCAGCCGACGTAGTCGGGGGCGGCGGGCAGCCCGAAGAACTCCTCGAGGGTGTGGAACCCTCCGGCGTGATAGGCCGCGGCGAGCTCCTTGCCGATGTACCGCACGTGCCACGGCTCGGCGACGTAGCCGGTGGTGGCGGTCCGCCCGTCCTCGTAGCGCACGATGAACCCGTGCTCCCACGCGTGCTGGGCGACCCAGTCGCTCTGCGACGTGCCCGCGAAGGAGTGGATGCCGCCGCAGCTCGGGCTGCACGCGACGATGTCGGCCGAGAGTCCGGTCTGGTGCTCACTGTGCCCGGGACGGGCCGACACGGCGTCAGCCCCCGCTCGGCCCTCGCTCTGCACGTGCTGACCGTAGGTGCGCACCTGCAGGGCATAGGACCGGTAGCCGTTGTTGACGCCGATGCGGCCGGCGCCGGCGTCCGCCGCCGCTGCGGCGAGCTCCGCCAGCGCGGAGGCGACATCGTCGCGCGCGGTGCCGGAGCGCGTCGTCGTGGTCAGACCGCTGCCGGCGAGCGATCCAGGCGCGTAGTCGAGCGGGTCGAGCGCACGGGCCTTGTTGACGACGACCCACACATGCGACGGGTCGTTCATCGGCACGCACGGCGCCCCGCCCGAGGCGACCGAGGTGCGGAAGGCGTCCGCCCCTCCGAAGGCGGCGATCACCGCGGAGTCGTTCCGCGCGGCCAGCGCTGCGGTGACGTCGGGATCCGCGCAGGGATCGACGACCGCCACGGACTCGATCTTGATGGCGGGCAGCTGCTGCACGGAGGCGGCCGCCGGGGGCACCAGGGCCGCCGCGTGGGCAGGATCGGGGATGCCGCCCGGTGCGGCCAGCGCCCACAGCGAGGCCAGCGCCGTCACCAGCAGGCCGATGGGCAGGGCGTAGAACGCGGCTCGAGGAGGCGACGCGGCATGCCGGGGCTGCATGACGCTCATGGGTCAATTCTGGCGCACGCCGACGCAGCATTCCTGATCGAACGGAATGACTAGTGCTCCTTGACTTAACGTCGTTGTTTTGTTCGAATGAATGCATGCGGTGGCAGGGGCAGACGATCGACGAGGCCGACGGTGACGCGCTCCCGGGCTTGGAGAACCGCACCGGCATCGTGCGCTCGGTGACCACGCCCGAGTTCGCCGGGATGACCTTCCACGAAGTGCTGTCCAAGTCCGCGCTGAACCGCGTGCCCGCCGCTTCGCGCATGCCGTTCAGCTGGACCGTGAACCCGTACCGGGGATGCAGTCATGCGTGCGTGTACTGCTTATCCCCGGACACCCTCATCCTCTGCGCGGACGGGCGGCAGCGCCCACTGCGAGACCTCTCGGTGGGCGACGAGATCATCGGCACCGAGAAACGGGGATCGTACCGCCGGTATGTCCGCACGCGGATCGAAGCCAAGTGGGGGACGCACAAGCCGGCATATCGAGTGACGCTGGCCGACGGCACCGAGCTGGTCGCGAGCGGCGATCACCGATTTCTCACCGAGCGCGGGTGGAAGCACGTCACGGATGCCGACAGCGGCCAGCGGCCGCACCTGACGATCAACAATCGCCTGCTGGGGTTCGGGGGCGGCGCTGACCATCCGTCGATCGAGGGCACGGCCGTGAAGACTGTCGCCGACCTACGCGTCGTGTCAGTGGAGCGGCTCGAGGGCGAGCAAGACCTGATCGACATCACGACGGGTACCGGTGACTTCGTCGCAAACGGCGTGATCAGCCACAACTGCTTCGCTCGGGGGACGCACGAGTACCTCGACCTGGATGCCGGGCACGACTTCGACTCGCAGATCGTGGTGAAGACGAACGTCGTGGAGGTGCTCGAGCGGGAGCTCCGACGCGGATCCTGGAAGCACGAGACCGTCGCGCTCGGGACCAACACCGATCCGTACCAGCGCGCCGAGGGCCGGTACCGGCTCATGCCCGGCATCATCCGCGCGCTGGCCGCATCGGGCACGCCGTTCTCGCTGCTCACGAAGGGCACGCTGGTGCGGCGCGACATCCCGGTGCTCGTCGAGGCGGCGAAGCGGGTGCCGGTCGACGTGCAGATGTCGATCGCGATGTATGACGATGAGCTGCAGCACGCGATCGAGCCGGGCACTCCGTCGACGCAGGCGCGACTCGAGACGGTGCGCGCGCTGACGGATGCCGGATTCCGCGTGGGCGTCTTCCTCATGCCCGTGCTGCCGCATCTGACCGATTCCGTGGCACACATCGACACCGCGCTGTCCCGCATCAAGGAAGCCGGAGCCGATCACGTCGTGTACGGCGTGCTTCATCTTCGGGCCGGCGTGAAGCCGTGGTTCTTCCAGTGGCTGGAGCAGTACCGGCCGGATCTGGTCTCGTCGTACCGCGCGCTGTACCCGGGCGCGGCGGCCGAGGCGCCGAAGGACTACAAGAAGTGGCTCGCCCGGCGGATGCGGCCGCTCATCCGGTCGCACGGCCTGTACGCCGAGGCGGAGGACGACGAGCGGATGCGGGGCATCATGCGCGAGCGCACCGCCGCGCCCGTCGCCGCGGCCGGGCCGGGTGCCGCGGAGATGCTGTTCTGAGCACCGACTGAACCCCTTGTCGTCGACCGCACCATCTGCGGACGTCGACACGTGGTGCACTCGTCGGGACGTGGCGCACTCGAGGCGCCCGTAGGCTCGGAGCATGGCAATCGGCTCCACCATGCACACCTTCGACGTGCAGCTCGCGGACATGGACCGCGGCGTCTACGACGACTTCTCGCTGCGCGTCGCGCGGCATCCATCCGAGACCGACGCGTTCATGCTCACCCGCGTGCTCGCCTACGGACTGGAGTACGTCGAGGGCATCACGTTCGGTGGCAGCGTGTCGTCGACCGAGGAGCCGGCCGTGCTGGTGCGCGACCTGACCGGAGCGATCACCGTCTGGATCGAGGTGGGCGCCCCCGACGCCGAGCGCCTGCACCATGGCAGCAGGCTGGCCGAGCGCACCGTCGTCTACACGCACCGCGACCCGGCGAAGGTCATGGCGCCGTGGGCCGACAAGCGCATCCACCGCGCCGAGGATCTGCGGGTCTACAGCTTCGATCCTGGCTTCATCGACTCGGCGACCCCGCTGCTCGAGCGCCGGAACACGATGACGCTCACCGTGACGGAGAGCGTGCTCTACCTCGACCTCAACGGCACGACGCTGACCACCGCGGTGCACGAGCACGAGCTGGGCTGAGCTCGGCGACGCTCAGTCTTCAGCACCCCTCTTGCGCAAGGGCTCCGACCAGATCGCCAGGAAGAACAGCGCGAGCGGGCCGAAGATCGCGGTGATGAAGAACCACCACAGTTTGCCTCGCCCCTGCATACCCGCGACCGCGGCCGCGAGCAATGCGATCGAGAACCATCCCGCCGACACGACTCCCTGCAACTCCATCCGGCCAGCCTAGGGGCCGGTACGACGATGCCCCTCCTGCCGTGGAGGCGGGAGGGGCATCGAACGCGAACGTCAGGCGGTCAGGTCGGCGTCCGAGGGCAGACGACCGGCGAGCTCCTCGACGATGTCGTCGCCGGGGGCGGCCTGCTCGAACGGCGCGTCGATCTCGGCGCGCTCCAGCAGCTCCTCCATCCGGCGACGGCGGTGCCGGGTGATCAGCGTGACTACGGTGCCGGAACGGCCCGCACGACCGGTGCGGCCGGCGCGGTGCAGGTAGGTCTTGTACTCGTCGGGAGCGTCGGCCTGCACCACCAGGTCGATGTCGTCGACGTGGATGCCGCGGGCGGCGACATCCGTCGCCACCAGCACGTTCACCTTGCCGCGGGTCAGCTTCTCGAGGTTGCGGGTGCGCTTGGCCTGGTTCAGGTCACCGTGCAGCGAGACGGCCGGGATGCCGGCATCCTCGAACTGTTCGGCGAGCATCTCGGCGAACGCGCGGGTGCGGCTGAACACGAGGGTGCGGCCGTCGCGGTCGACCAGCGACGACAGGATGTCGGCCTTGTCGCGGTGCTCGACGACCAGCACGCGGTGGTCGATCGTGCCCGAGTCCTGCGTCTCGCCGGCGACCTCGAAGACCGCCGGATCGACGAGGAACTCGTCGACGAGCGACGCGACCTCACGGTCGAGGGTCGCCGAGAACAGCAGCTTCTGCGAGGAAGCGCCGTTCTCCAGGGCGGTGCCGGTGTGACGCAGGATGCGCTGGACCGGCTCGACGAAGCCCAGCTCGCACATGTGGTCCGCCTCGTCGAGCACTGCGATGCGCACCTCGGAGAGGTCGAGCTTGCCCTGGTTGATGAGGTCCTCGATGCGGCCGGGGGTGCCGATGACGATGTCGACGCCCTTCTTCAGCGCACCCACCTGGCGGGCCTGCGGCACGCCGCCGTAGATCTGCGTGGTGAACAGGCCGACGCTGCGGGCGATCGGCTGCACCGTGCGGTCGATCTGCAGGGCGAGCTCGCGGGTCGGGGCGAGGATGATCGCACGCGGAGCGCGGGCGAACTCGCGCTTCTTGCCCTTCTGCGAGAGCAGGATGCTCTCGACCAGCGGAGCGCCGAAGGCGATGGTCTTGCCCGAGCCGGTGCGACCGCGGGCCAGCACGTCGCGTCCCTCGAGCACGGCCGGGATCGACGCGGCCTGGATCGGGAACGGCTTCTCGGCGCCCATGTTCGCAAGCACCTCGACGATGTTCGAGCCGAGAGCGAGGTCGGCGAAGGTCACATCGGCGACCTCTGCGGCCTGTACGGTCTGCGCCTCGAGGCGCTCGTGCACGACATCCTCGACCTGCTGCTGCGCCGCGACGGTCGCCGGGCGGTTCCAGTCACTGCGGGTCGGGCGGGAGTCGCGCTCGCGTCGGGATGCTGCACTGTGGCGGTCGTCCGAGTGGCGGGGGCGCTCGGTGCGGTCGCCGTAGGACGGGCGGCCACCACGGTCGTCGCGGCGAGCGCCGTTGCGGTCACCGTACGAGCCTGACGAACGACGGTCGTCGCGGTCCCCGTAGGAACGACGCTGATCGCGGTCGCCGTACGAGGGACGACCACCGCGGTCGTCACGGCGAGCACCGTCGCGGGAGGAGCTGCGGTCGTTCCGGTCACCGTAGGAACGACGGTCGTCACGATCGCCATACGAGCCCGACGAACGACGGTCGTCACGGTCGCCGTAGGAACGACGCTGGTCGCGATCGCCGTACGAAGGACGACCACCGCGGTCATCGCGCCGAGCACCGTCACGCGACGAGTTGCGCTCGTAGCCGCGGTCGCCCGACGAGTTCCGGTCGTTGTACGACCGACGGTCGTCACGATCACCGTAGGAACGACGCTGGTCGCGATCGCCGTACGAAGGACGACCACCGCGGTCGTCACGACGAGCACCGTCACGCGAGGAGTTCCGGTCGTTCCGGTTGCCGTACGAGCCCGACGATCGACGGTCGTCGTCGTACCGACGCGTGCCGTACCCCGAGCGGTCGCCCGAGTAGCGGTCGTTGCGGGGCGCGCGATCGTCCGGCCGGCGGTCGTGGTGCGGAGCCTCGCGGCGTCCCGACTCCGCGCGGTTGCGGATGCCGCGGGCCTCGTCGCGACCGGCGCGCTCGGATGCGCCCCAGCGCTGCTTCTGCGCGCCCTCGGCCTCGGGGCGGTAGCCGCGGTGCTTCGGCGAGCGGCTGCCGGGGCCGCTCGGGGTACGCCGCTCACCGGCATCCGATCGCTCGTCGCGACCGGCGGGACGACCGCCGGCGTGACGGTCGCGGAACGACGTCTTCTTGGCGTAGCGGGGCTCGAAGTTGGCCGACGGGCGGCCGCCCTTGGGCTTGTGATTCTTGGGCACGGGAGTTTCCTACTCTGTCTCGAACACACGAGAACAGCGTCCGCTCCGCGCAGCGCGCGGCGGACATACCCGGGCAGTCGTCGGCCGGGGGCCATTCATGTGATGGTGATGAACCATCGGCCCCTGGGCTACACATTCAGAACACGATCCGCGATACGCGGTTGCCCGAAGCCGACCCCTCCAGTGTACCGGTGCCACCTGGGAGCCCCCGGTGCCCGGAGGGATCGGGCTCGGCGCGGCCGTGCCGAGCTACCGCGCGCCCCCTGCACCGCGCGGCAGGAGAGCGAGCGCCAGCCCTGCGGCGGCGACGCCGATCACGGCGGCCGCGACCAGCGGCAGCGCCGCGATGCCCAGTCCGGCGACCACGAACGAGGCGAGCGCTGCGCCGGCGGCGATCCCGAGATTGAACACCACCGGGATCAGCGCACCGGCGAACCCCCGTCGCTCCGGGCCGGCCAGCCGCATGATGATCGTCTGTGCCAGAGCAGGAAGGGCCCCTGAGACGACGGCCCACGCGATCACGACGACGATCCCGACGCCGACGTGGACCTCGACGACGGAGAGTGCGAGCACTGCGGCTCCCGTGGCGAATGCCGCGATCACGAGCGCGAGCCGGGTGCGCTCTCCGAACCGGCCCGCGAGGGCGATGCCCGCCGCCGACGCCAGTCCGAACAGGAACAGCATGGTGCCGGTTCCCCCGGGAACGACCGCCGCGGTCGGCTCCACGAGGCGCGTGATGAACGTGAAGGCGCCGTAGTGGCCGACGAGCAGCAGCGCCACCAGCAGCGTCACGGACAGCAGCAGCCCGATGCCCTTCACCGGCTCGCGGCCGCTCGCGTGGCGGCCGTCCGCGCCGTCTGCGGAGCTCCCCTCCGCGTCGCCCGGCATAGCCACGAACCGCACCGCCAGGGCGGCGGCGACGGCGACGCCGGCTACGCCGACGAACGCGGCCCGCCAGCCGACGGCCTGTGCGAGCACGCTGGCGAGCGGGACACCGATCACCGTCCCGAGTGTCGCTCCACCGAGGACGACGGCAACCGCCCGGGAGAGGCTGCGACCGGGGACGAGATCGGCGGTCAGCGCGTTCGTCGTCGCCCACAGCAACCCGACCGCGAGCGCGCCGAGCACGCGGGCAGCAGCGGCGACCGCGTAGACCGGCGCGACGGCGGTGAGCAGCGTCGAGCCCGCGAGCGCCACCAGTGCTGCGGCGATGACGACACGGCGATCGAGCCTCCGAGTGGCGCGTACGAGCGGGAAGCTGCCGATCACGACGGCCGCGGCCCAGATGGACACGAGCAGTCCGACCTGCGCCTCGCTCACGCCCAGCCCGCGACTCATCTGTGGGAGCACAGCGGCCGGCAGCATCTCCGCGGTGACCATGGTGAACGTCGCCGCGCCGAGGATCAGAAGAGACCGCCAGGGGAGGCGATCGGTGGCGGAGGGGCGGATGCCGGCGCCGTCGGGGCCGGCGAGGAGAGGGGTGTTGTCCGTCATGTGGACGACGGTAAAGTATGACACTAGTGTCAATGTCAAGCTTTGTTCGAAGATCGATCGGAGACTCATGAAGATCGGCGAACTCGCGGAGCGCGCGGGGGTCTCTCCCCGCCTCGTCCGGTACTACGAGCAGCAGTCCCTGCTCGCCCCGCACCGCGAGCCCAACGGCTACCGCACCTACGACGAGGCGCACGTGGAGCAGGTGCGGCGCATCGCCGGCCTCGTGCAGTCCGGGCTGACCACGCGGCTGGTCAAGGAGATACTCGCGCTCGACGACGCCGCGGCGATGCATCAGCCGACCTGCCCGCGCACCGTCGCCGAGATGCTCGCCACCGAGCTCGACGGGATCGAGGAGCGCATCGCCTGCCTCAGCCGCAGCCGGGACGCCATCCGCGACTACCTCCGGCGCAGCGACCACGCCGCGATCCTCGACGAGCGCGCCGCCACGAAGGCCTGACCCGCGCGAGACCGTGCCCGACGACCCCCGCTGCCGCCGTACGATGACCAGGTGACCTCCCCCACCGGCATCCAGCATCATCTTCGTCGTGGCGACGTGACCGCGCAGATCGCGCAGGTCGGTGCGTCGCTGCGCCACCTGACCGTCGGCGGGGTCGACATCGTGCCCCCGTATCCCGAGGACCAGCCCACGCCGATGTGCTCGGGAGTCGTGCTCGCGCCCTGGCCGAACCGCATCCGCGACGGCCTCTGGCAGGACGGCGACACCGAGCGCGCGCTCGCGATCACCGAGCCGAAGCTGCACAACGCCAGCCACGGGCTGCTCCGGTTCGCAGCGTACGAGGCCGCGTCGGTCGCGGAGGACGCCGTCGCGCTACGAGCGACGATCGTGCCGCAGACCGGGTACCCGTATCTGATCGAGACGACCGTCACGTACACGCTGACGGATGCCGGGATCGACGTGGAGCACACGCTCGTGAACCGATCAGATGCTCCCGCAGCGGTCGCGCTGGGCACCCATCCGTATCTGACCATCGGCGACGTCGATCCGCGCGAGCTCGTGCTGCGCGTGCCGGCCGCGACGTACTTCGAGACCGACGAGCGGATGCTGCCGGTCGGCGAGTCCCCGGTCTCGGGCGGCACGGATCTGCGCGAGGGCCGGCGACTCGGCGACGTCGAGCTGGACACCGGCTTCGCGACGCTGCTGCGCGACCACGACGGTGCCGTTCGAACCTCGCTGACGGCCCCCGACGGGCGCAGCGTCGAGCTCTGGCAGGGCGAGGGCTTCGATTACCTGCAGGTCTACACGTCGGACCGCTACCCCGGGCAGGCTCTCGCGGTCGCGATCGAGCCGATGACCGCGCCCGCGGAGGCGTTCAACTCCGGCCGCGGCGTGCGCCGCCTCGCTGCCGGCGAGGCATGGACGCTGCACTGGGGCATCCGCTTCTCGGGCTGAACCCGGCGGCCGACGCAAGGTGAGACATGAGGCAGTCCTGGGCGGCGATCGCCGCCCAGGAGCACCTCAGGCCTTCCACTCCTCGTAGTCGGTCACCGCGCCGAGCTCCGGCACGTCGCGGATCTCGATCGTGTCGCCGCGACGCTCCATCTCGAGGACCACGATCTCATTGCGCCCCGCACGCCACAGCGGCGCGGGCGCGTACAGGGTGAGCTGCGGCCCGATCTCCCAGTGCCGTCCGAGCAGGAAGCCGTTCAGCCACACGAAGCCCTTGCCCCAGCCGGGGAAGGCGAGGTGCGCGTCAGCCGGTGCGTCCAGCTCGACGGCCGCGCGCGAGACCCCCGCGACATCGCCGTCGGCGACACCGGCGAACTCCGGCATCCGGTCCAATTCGGCCGAGGCGTGCTGCCAGCCGGTGACCTTGCGCACACCGGACCCCTGCAGCAGCACGTCGCCGAGGATGCCCTTGCCCTCGCCGAGCAGCGGCCCGTAGTTCACCCGTCCCTGACTCTCCACGACGATGTCGAGCCGTCGACGCTCGCCGGTTCCGCGGACCGTCAGCGATTCCGCGGGCGCGTTGCGAGACAGGATGCCGAGGCGCTCGCCGTCGAGGAACACCGTGGCCCGATCGGCGAGACCGGTGATCCGCAGCTCGACCTCGCCGCGCGGGAGGATCGGCGTCGCGATGTAGTGGGTCAGACCACCGCTCTGCCTGAGCCGCTCCATGCTCAGCGGCAGCGGCGCCTCCGGTCCGGCCTCAGCGAGCGCGTCCAGCACCGGCAGCAGGCCGGCACCGTGCTCGACCGCCAACCGCCGCGGTGCGAGGAAGACGGGATCGGCCGGATGTGCCGGCGGCTGTTCACCCGACGCGGTCACGAACACCTCACGCAGCGCGTGGAACTTCTCCGTGAGCCTGCCGTCCTCGGCGACCGCGGCATCCGAGTCGTAGGACGTGACCGTCGGCTGGTGCTGCCCGTCGAAGTGATTCGCACCCGACCACAGTCCGAAATTCGTGCCGCCGTGCGCCATGTAGACGTTCACCGAGCCGCCAGCCTGCAGGATCTCCGCCACCGGCCCGGCGGCGTTGGCACCAGGGCGACGATGATGCTCCTCGCCCCAGTGGTCGAACCAGCCCGCCCAGTACTCGCCGCAGAAGAACGGTGTGCCGGGCAAGCGCTCCTCCAGGAAGCGCATCGCATCGGCGGGACGGCTGCCGAAGTTCAGCGTCGGCGTGATCCCGGGCAGCGTGCCTCCGTCGACCATGAGATCGGTCGGGCCGTCCGAGGTGAACAGCGGCACGTCGATGCCGCCGTCGCGGAGGGCGTCGCGGATCGCGCGCAGATACTCCGCGTCGTCCGCGAACGAGCCGTACTCGTTCTCGACCTGCACCGCGATCACCGGCCCGCCGTGCGTGGCCTGCAGCGGCGCGATGCGTGGCAGCAGATCGGCGAAGAACTCCCGCACGGGCGTGAGGAATGCAGGATCCGCCGTGCGCAGCGCCACCGGGCCGTCGAAGCCCAGCCAGGCCGGCAGCCCGCCGGCCTCCCACTCGGCGCAGATGTAGGGACCAGGGCGCACGATGACGTCGAGCCCCGCGGAGCTCGCGAGTTCGATGAACCGCGGCAGGTCGCGCCATCCGGTGAAGTCCCGCTCACCGCGGCGCGGCTCATGGAAGTTCCACGCGACGTACGTCTCGACCGTGTTCAGTCCCAGTGCTGCGAGACGTGCCAACCGGTCCGCCCACTGCTCCGGATGCACACGGAAGTAGTGCACGGCCCCGGAGAGCACCTGACGCTCGTCGATCCACCGTGATCCCGCTGCGCTCATTTGCCGATACCCGCCGTCATCCCGTCGATGATCCTCCTGCCCACCCAGAGATACAGCACGATCATCGGGAACACGAGGATCGCGATGCCCGCGAACAGACCGCCCCAGTCCGAGCTGTACCGCATCGCGGACTGCAGGTTCAGCAGAGCGACGGGCAGGGTGCGCTGCGAGGACTCCGAGATCACGAGCATCACCAGCAGCGCGGAGTTCCACAGCCCGATGATGTTCAGCACAAGCACCGTGGTCAGCCCGGGCTTCGCGAGCGGGATGATCACGCTGCGGAACAGCCGCACGGCTCCTGCGCCGTCGACCTCGGCGGCCTCCTCGACCTCGTTCGGCAGCGATCGGAAGAACCCGGACAGCACGAACACCGCGAACGGCAGCGAGAACACGACCTCGAACACGAGCAGGGTGATCCGGTCGTCCCACCAGCCGGTGACCCAGTCGATCATGAAGGTGCTGACGCCCAGCTTGGCGACGACGATCGGCACCGCGAGCGTCTGCAGCGGAATCGACAGGCCCATCGCGAAGTAGGCGATCATCGGGCTGGCGATGGCGCGCGTCGAGCGGGCCAGAACGTAGGCGGCAGGGGCGGCGAGCGCGACGATGAGCAGCGCGCCGAGACCGGTGATGACGACGCTGTTCAACGCCGCGGCGGAGAACTGGCCGATCTCCCAGACCGTCGCGTAGTTCTGCCACTGCGGCGACTTCGGCAGCCCGAACGGGTCGAGAACGACCTCGCTCGGTGTCTTGAGCGATTGGATGCCGATCCACACGACGAACACCAGATTGAACAGCACCCACAGCCAGAGCAGGGCGACGGTGACGGAGGGGAAGAACACGTTCCCCAGGAAGCGACGGGTCGCCCTCATGACAGCTCCACTCTCTCGCGCTTGGTGATGCGCCGCACGAGGACGATGAGGATGACGGTGAGCAGAGTGACGATGATGCCCATCGCCGCTCCGGAGCCGAGGTCGGGCACGCTGCCGCTGACGACGATGGCGTTGTACTGCTGCACGGCGATCGTGCGGGCCTGCAGCGGCGGGGCGCCGGCGGCACCGCCGGTGGTGAAGGCGATCACGATCTCGAAGATCTTCAGGCTGTTGACCACCCAGAGCACCGCAGCGACGGCGAACACGTCCCAGGTCAGGGGCAGGGTGATCAGCCGGAACTTCTGCCACAGCGTGGCTCCGGCCAGGTCGGCCGCTTCGTAGAGGGTGTCCGGGATGGAGTCCATCGCCGAGATCATCAGGGCGATGTAGAGACCTGTCGACGACCACACGATTCCGGCGATGATGCATCCGAACACCATGTCGGGACCGAGGAATCCGATCGGCGGGATGCCGAGAGCCCCCAGCAGCTTGTTGACGATGCCGTCGGGGTTCAGCATGAAGCCGACCGCCGCGCCGACCGCGATCGGCGAGACGATCACCGGCAGGAAGACGACCGACTGGATGAACGCCCGGCCCTTCAGCCCTCGCAGGACCATCATCGTCAGGAACGTGATGCCGAAGACCAGCACACCGCTGACGATCGCCATGACGAAGGTGTTCGACAGGGATCGCAGGAACGCCTCGTTGCGGAACAGCGAGACGTAGTTCTGAAGCCCGCGCCACGTCATCTCGGATCCGGGGCCGGCCCACTTCGTGAAGCTGACCCACAGCCCGTAGAACGAGGGCAGCACGAAGATGAACGTGTAGAGCACGAGTGCCGGGGTGAGGAAGCCCCAGAACGCCCGTTCGCGTGCGGGACGGAGTCGCGGGCGCTTCTTCCCCTGGCTCCTCTCCGGCGCCGGGGCGGGCGCGGTGATCGCACCCGCCCCGGTCTCCACGGCGGTGGACATCGTCACTGCGCCGCCAGGAACTGCGCGGTCTTGTCCTTGCCCTGGGCGAGGAAATCGGCCGCGCTGATCTTGCCGCTGAGCAGCTGATCGTCCAGAGGCAGGAACAGGTCGTTCCACCAGGACTTGTTCCCGGCCGCGGTGTCGTAGGTGAGGTGCACGGCCTTCGCATCGGCGATCGCGGTCTGCGCGGTCTTCAGTGCCTCGGGAGCGTCGACGTCGCCGCGGGCCGGGATGTTCTTCGCCTCGGAGGAGATCAGGCCCTGGTACTTCTCCTGCGCGAAGAACGCGAGGAACTTCTTGGCGACGTCGGGATGCTTGCCCTTGGCGTTCACGGCGAGGCCGAGCGAGCCGACCTCGACCGACTGCTTCCCACCGACGGGAAGCTGGAAGGAGCTGATCTTCGCGCCCTCAGGCGTTGCCGGGGCGACCTCGCTGGCCAGCCAGGTGCCGTTGATGTTCAGGTCGCACTTGCCCTGGATCCAGTCGTTCTGCGCAGCCGGGTACTTGGTCGCCATGAAGTTCGGCTGGAAGTAGTCGCCCGCAGCCAACTGCGCCACGCGTTCGGCGGCCTCCTTCACCTCGGGATCGTCCCAGGCCTCGGCCTTCTGCTGCAGGGCGAGCAGGCTGCCCGCGCCGTTCGCGTTCAGCAGCGCCGACGAGAACCAGTACACGTTGTAGAACGGCACGGTGCCGTCCTGGCAGATCGGCACTCGGCCCGAGGCTTTCGCCGAGTCGAGGTAGGCGATGAACTCGTCCCAGCTCTTCGGCGGGTTGGATGCCAGGTCGGGATGCTTCGCCGCGTCGAACCAGACCGCGGTCGAGATCGCAGTGTGCGGCATGAACCCGAGCCCGTCCTTGTCGGAGGCGGCCTTCAGGACCGACTCCGGGTAGGTCTCGCCGACGGTCTTCCCCTCACCGGGGATCTCCATCTTCAGCACGTCGTCGAGCGTCAGCGCGAGATTCTGCGCACGCCAGGCGGGGAGGTTGTCAGATCCGGCGTCGAACATGTCGGGCCCCTTACCGGCCGCGATCTCGGTGTTCAGCGCGTCGCCACCGGTGCGTCCGAGGAACTCGACCTCGACCTTGACGTCCTCGGCCTTCGCGAAATCGTCCAGGGCGGTCTGCAGGATCTTCGCTTGCGGCTCCTCCTTGCTCCAGATCGAGCGGTAGACGAGCACCTGCTCGCCCTCGGACGTCGCTCCGCCGTTCTTCTGACCACATCCGGCCAAGGTCAGGGTGATTGCACCCACGGCGGCCATCGCCGTGAGGACGCGGATCGTCTTGTGCTTCATCGCTTTGCCTCTCCTTGTATTCCCATCGTCACGACGGTGCTGTCGCGACGCGCAGCCTCTGCTGCCCACACCACGCGATGGCTGTCCAGGCTCGCCCTGCCATCCGTGAGAACCAGTCCGGGGTCGCCCTCGCGGACGGCCCGGAAGAACGCCTCGGCCAGCGCCTCGTCGGCGCCACCGTGTCCACCCGCCATGGAGGCGTCGTCACCGTCGCCGGTGTCGATCTCGGTGCGGGTGTCGGTGAGGAAGTCATGGATGCGCAGCATCCGCCCGTCCCCTTCGATCGATCCCTCGGTGCCGAAGATGCGCGTCTTCCGGTGCTCGAGAGCGGCGAAAGCGGTAACAGTGACCGTCGCGGTCGCCCCGGACGGGAACTCCAGTGCGACCACCTGGTTGTCGACCACATCGTTGTCGGAGGCGTAGACGCATCGACCGTAGGGGCCGTCGCGCAGCGCCTTCTCCACGCCGGCGGGCGTCGCGTCGGTCGTGACCGCCGACAGCGGCCAGAACTCCTTCTCGGGGTCTCCGAGGCAACCCAGGTAGAACTCCTTCGCGGAGTACGCGCAGCTGCTGCTCAGCGGGCACTCCCAGCACCGGTCAGCCGCACCCTCCGGACGGTTCTCGGCGCGGAAGTGGTTCAGCGAGCCGAACGACGACACCCGTCGCGGGACCGCACCCATCACGTAGGTGATCCAGTCCAGGTCGTGGCAGGCCTTGGCGAGCAGCATCGAGGTGGACTCGTCCTCGCGACGCCAGTTGCCCCGCACGAAGGAGTGCGCGAAGTGCCACCAGCCCACCTGCTCGAGGTGCTGGACGTCGATGATGCGCCCCACGATCCCCTCGGCGAGCAGCGTCATCAGTCGTCGCGTGTAGGCGGAGTACCTCATCACGTGGCAGACGGCCAGCATCACCCCGTTGCGCTCGGCGGCCTCGACGATCGTCGTGGCCTCCTCCTCGGTCGGCGCCATCGGCTTCTCGAGCAGGATGTGGTAGCCGAGGTCGGCGGCGGCGACGGCCGGTTCGAGGTGCATCCGGTCCTGTGTCGCCACGATCACGGCATCGGCAAGGCGGCCGGCATCCAGCAGCGCGGTCCAGTCGTCGAAGATCTTGTCGGGTTCGATCCCGTACTCACGGGCGAACCACTCGCGACGCGACGGGTCTGGCTCTGCGACGGCCACGATCCGCGCCGCCCCCGTCCGCTTCGCCTCGGCGGCGTAGACCGAGCTGCGCAGTCCGGCGCCGATCACGGCGACGGTGGGGATGCTGCCTTCCATCCACGCTCCTTTGCGATGCATACTTTTTAAAGAACCCTTCATTAATATAGAAATCGTATGATTCTGTCAACACAGGGAGGTAACGGATGCGGGCTGGGGACACATCGCGGTTGCGGCGCCAGAACACGATCGTCGCTATGCGCGCGCTTCGCACCAGGGGCGCCATCGGCTTGACGGAGCTCGCGCAGGAGACCGGGCTGTCGCGCCCCACCGCCGAGGGCATCGTCGACGCCCTGTCCGACAGCGGATGGATCGTGGAGGAGCCGGCGCCGGCCGGCCAGCCGGGGCGCCCAGGGCGCGTCTACTCCCTGCGTGCCGACGGCGCCTACGTGCTCGGGATCGACATCGGCTCGGCGACCGTGCGCGCCGCCGTCGCCGATGCGACGGGAGCCGTACTGGCGGAGCAGACCGTCGCCGTCGACCCCGCCGCAGGTCGCGACGATCGACTGACCGCGACCCACAGCACCGCACTCGCCGCCGTCGCCGCATCCGGCCTCTCCCCCGAGATGCTCGCCGCAGTCTGCGTCGGCACCACAGGGACGGTGAGTGCCGACGGCAAGGTCTCCCTCTCCGACGCGCTGCCGGGCTGGACCGGCACGGACCTGGCCGGCTCTCTCGCCGAGATCTTCAGCTGCCCGATCCGCGTCGAGAACGACTGCCATCTCGCCGCTGCCGCCGAGGCCTGGGCGGGCGTCGCGGCGGGGCGCAGCAACATCGTCTACATCCACTGCGGCCTTCGCACCGGCGCCGGCATCCTCATCGACGGTCGTGTCTATCGCGGCGCGCACGGGATGTCGGGCGAGATCGGCGCACTGCGCCTGCTGGGCTGGCACCGCGCGTCCGCGCATCTGGCCGGCGCGCACTCGCACGGTGCGGTCGACGTGTTCACCCGGGCAGCGCAGGGCGACCCTGACGCGGAGCGGGCGGTGCACGGTTACGCCTCAGACCTCGCAGAGGGGATCGCGGCACTCGTGCTCACCCTCGACCCCGAGGTGGTGGTTCTCGGCGGCGGCATCTCCGGGGCCGGCGACCGCCTGGTCACCCCGCTGCGAGCCGCGCTGACGGAGATGTGCCTGACGACACCGGAGCTCGCGATCTCGGCACTGGGGGATCGTGCGGTGCTGACCGGCTCCCTCAAGCACGCGATCGACCTGTTCGAGTCGAGGCTCTACGACCCGGACCACCCGCTCATCCCCGCGGTCGCGCGCTGAATCGGCGATCAGGGGTTGACGGACCCGCCCTCCTCTGCTGTTAATAAACCTTGTTTAATTATTAACTTCGGAGGAGTGCGATGCGATATTCATCGAAGACGCTGACCGGCGTCGTAACGACCCTGTTGGCCGCGGGGGCGCTGACAGCCGCACCGGCGCTGGGCGCCGCCGCGGACACCGGCGACGCCCCCGAGACGTTCTACGTCTCACCGAACGGACGCGACACCGCGGACGGGCACACCCCCGGCACCGCGTGGCGCAGCCTCGACAGGGTGAACGCCACGGAGCTCGACCCCGGTGACCGCGTGCTGTTCGCCGCCGGTGGCCGCTGGGACGGGCAGCTCGCGCCGCAGGGGTCCGGCACCGCGGGCGCGCCGATCACGATCGGGGCATTCGGCACCGGCGCGAAGCCGCTCATCGCCGGCGGCGGCGACGTCGACGCGGCGATCAAGATCTCCGACCAGGAGAACGTCGTGGTCTCCGGGTTCGAGGTCACCAACAAGGGCGCGGGAACCTCGCCGCGCATCGGCATCCAGGTCACGGCCCGCGATCACGGCGAGGTCGAGAACATCACCGTCACGGGCAACTACGTGCACGGCATCCAGGGTGTCGACAGCGGTTCCAACGCATCGAACCCCTCCGCGGGCGGCATCATCGTCTCGGCCCTGGGCCAGACCACGCCGACCTACTATCGCAACGTCACCATCACCGGCAATGAAGTCGCCGACTCCCGCTCCTACGGCATCGTCACCTGGTCGTCGTGGATGCAGCGCGAGGGCTGGAACGACCTCTGGGACTTCATGCCGGTCCCGGCGGACGGCTACCGCCCGTACGTGCCGAGCCTCGGGGTGAAGGTCAGCGACAACTACGTGCACGACATCTCCGCGGGCGGCATCACCGTGATGCAGGCCGCCGGGGCGCTCATCTCGCACAACCGCGTCGACAAGACCGCGCAGAACCACGGCAACGTGGGCATCTGGTGGGCGGACACCGACGACATCCTCGTGGAGTACAACGAGGTGTCCGGCACCAAGTACTGGGGCCTCGCCAGCGACGGCAACGCGTTCGACGCCGACGCCTCGGCGCACGACAGCATCGTGCAGTACAACTACAGCCACGACAACGAGGGCGGATTCTTCATCGCGGTGTCGACGGGCACCGCGCCGGCCGAGGCGGTCATCCGCTACAACGTGAGCCAGGGCGACGCCAACGAGGTGTTCGCCTTCTCGACCAACGCCCGCAACATCGACGTGTACAACAACACGATCTGGGCGACCGAGACCGACTTCATCGACGGACATCCCGACCGGGCCGAGTTCAGCCTGGTGAAGGTGTGGCGCGACACCGTGAAGAACGTGAAGTTCCGCAACAACGTCATCCACAACTCCGCGAACCTGCCGTATCGCGACAGCGCCGCCGTGACCTACGACCGCAACATCTACTCCACCGGGCCCGTGCCGGCGCGGGACACCACTGCGATCGTCGCCGACGCCGGGCTGACCGCTCCGGGCGCGGCGACGGGGATCGACGACCTCGGCGGCTACAAGCCGCGGAAGGACTCCCCCGCCATCGCCGCAGGGCTCACGGTTCCCCGCAACGGCGGCGCGGACGTCATCGGTACACCGCTGCCCTCCGGCATGCCCGACATCGGCGCGGTGCAGCGTCGCGCCGGCGAGGGCCGGGACGAGGACGCCGCCACCGCCGTGGCATCCGCCGCGAACGGCCAGGGCACTGTGCCAGCCGCCGTCGCCGACGGCAGCGACCTGTCCCCCTGGGCGAGTGCGACGGACGTGACGCTGCCGACGACACTCGACGTGACATTCCCGAGCCGCCGCAAGATCGCCGAGATCGAGCTCTCGGCGATCTTCGGCGCAGATCAGGGCGTCACAACCCTCGACGTGCAGGTTCCCGACGGCAGGGGCGGGTGGCGCACCGCCCTCTCGAACGCGAAGGTCGCCTGGACAGGTTCGTCCGCCACGCTCGAGAGGCACGCGCTGAAGCTGCCGCATCCCGAGCACGCGTCCGCCGTCCGCCTGGTGATCCGCTCGGCGAACCAGACGTGGGGCAACATCGCGGTGAGCGAGATCGGCACGATCTCCGGGCGCTGAAGCCGCACCCGGAACGAGGAATCCCCCGCCAGGCATCGCCTGGCGGGGGATTGTCGTCCCAGGTCGCGGTAGGAGTCGGTACCGCCGCCCCGGCTGTATCCAGGTCGGCGACAGAGCCGGGCACGAAGGAAAGAGCCGCCCGGCCCGGACACCTCACGGCACCCGGAGCCGGACGGCTCAGCGCGGATCAGCCGTGGTTCACGTCGTTCGCGGACGGGATGCCGCGGCCGCGCAGCTCGCGGCGGGTGAGCGCCTGCTCCTCCTGGTTGGCGTTCGCGGCCACGATCGCGGACGCTGCGGCAGCAGCGGCCGCGGCCGCGGCGGCGGCGGATGCGGCAGCCGCGGCAGCCATCGCCGAGGAGGATGCCGCCGAGGGTGCGGCCGGAGCGTCGTACACCGTCGGGTGCGCGGCAGGCTGCTGCCGGGCGACATCCGTCGCCGCGGTCTCGGGCGCTTCTGATTCCGCATCCGGGGCAGGCGCGACCGTCGCGGGTTCCATCGGCACGTGCGCGATCGGCCTGGACGCGCTTCGCGGTGCGCCGTCGGCCGGTCCGCCCGACGTCTCTGCCGCTGCGTCGGACCCGACGGCGGCTCCGACGAACGCGGGCACCGCCTCCGCGCCAGAGCTCGGCCCACCGGCATCCGGTCCCTCATCCACGGACGGAGCCGAACCGGCGTCGCCACCGCGCTTGGCGGCACGGCGCGCGGCGCGGCGATCCTTCGCCCCCTCGACGAGGTTGTACAGCGTCGGCAGCACGATCAGCGTCAGCACGGTCGACGACACCAGGCCGCCGATCACGACGATCGCGAGCGGCTGCGAGATGAACCCGCCGTGACCGGTGATGCCCAGTGCCATCGGCGTCAGCGCGAAGATCGTCGCCAGCGCCGTCATGAGGATCGGACGCAGACGCTTCTCGCCACCGGCGAGCACCGCCTCGGGCACCGACAGCCCCTTGTGCCGGTACTGGTTCACCAGGTCGACGAGCACGATCGCGTTCGTCACCACGATGCCGATGAGCATCAGCACGCCGATCAGCGAGGCGACGCCGAGCGGCACGCCCGTGACGATCTGCAGCAGGATCGCGCCGGTCGCCGCGAACGGCACCGAGACGAGCAGCAGCAGCGGCTGACGCAGCGACTTGAACGTCGCCACCATCACCACGTAGACGATCAGGATCGCCGCGAGCATCGCGAGCCCGAGCTGGCCGAACGAGTCGGCCTGCTGCGAGGCGACGCCACCCACCTCGACGCTGGCGCCGGCGGGCAGGTCGACCTTGTCGATCGCCGCGTTCACCGACGCAGTCGCGACGGCGAGGTCGTCGGATGCCGGCGGCACGGTGATCGTCGCGGTGCGCTTGCCGCGCTCCGTGGTGATCGAGGTCGGGCCCTCGCTCTGCGAGACCGTCGCCACGTCCTTCAGCTTCGCAGGGCCGATCGGAGTGAGGATCGTCATGTCCTCCAGCGAGGCCACCGTGGTCGGCGGCTCGGGGTCGGCGAGGTAGACGGTCAGCGCAGTGTCGTCGATCTCGACCGAGCCGATCTGCTGCGGACGCATCGCGTCGGAGACCATCGAACCGACGGCCACCTCGGACAGCCCGTGCGCCGCCGCCTTCTCCCGGTCGACCGCGACGGAGATGTACGGCAGCGAGGCGGCGAGGTTGTCCGTCACCTTGCCGATTCCTTCGCGTCCGTCGAGCTCCTTCTTCATCGCATCGGTCGCGGTCTGCAGGTCGTCGGCGTTCGACGCGGTGACGGTGATCTCGATGTCGCTCGAGCCGAAGCCCTGCGACGCGGCGACGGAGACGTCGCCCACACCGTCGAGGTCGTCCACGGCGTCCTGCACGTCGGCGCGCAGTTTCTCCTGGTCGGCGTCCGCGTCAGTCAGGATCGAGTAGGTGATGCCCGCTCCGCCCGAGAACGCGTCCCGCAGCGCGGAGCCGCTGGAGCCGATCGAGACCTGCACGTGCGTGATGCCGTCCACGCCCTCGAGGGCGTCCTCGACCTTCGCGGCGGCATCCGACTGCGCCTGCAGGCTGGCCGTCGGGCCGAGGTCCTGCGTGACCGTCATGGTGTTCTGGCCGGAGTCGCTGAGGAAGTTCACCTTCATCAGCGGGGCCAGCGCCAGGGTGCCGATGAGCACCACGACCGCGATGGCGACAGTCGAGGCCGAGTGCTTGAGTGTCCAGCTCAGGATCGGCGTGTAGATCTTCTGCAGCGGCGTCGGCGGGGCCGCCGGGTCCTCCGGATCGACCCGATTGCCCTGCTCATCGAGCAGCGGCTTGCCGGGCCTGAGGAACCAGTACGCCAGCACCGGCACGATCGTCAGCGCGACGAACAGGGATGCCGCCATCGCGATCGTCACCGTCATCGCGAACGGCCGGAACAGTTCGCCGACCATGTCGCCGACGAAGACGATCGGCAGGAACACCGCGACGGTGACGATCGTCGACGCGGTGACCGCGGATGCCACCTCCTTCACCGCGAGCCGGATCGCGTCGCCCTTGTCGGCGCCCTCGACGTAGTGTCTCTTGATGTTCTCGATGACGACGATCGAGTCGTCGACCACGCGTCCGATCGCGATCGTCAGAGCGCCGAGGGTCAGCACGTTCAGTGTGTAGCCGAACGTCTGCAGCCCGATGAAGGTGATCAGCACCGACGTCGGGATCGAGATCGCGGTGACCAGCGTCGAGCGGATCGACAGCAGGAACACCAGGATGACGACCACGGCGAAGGCGAGTCCGAGCAGGCCCTCCGTGGCCAACGAGTCGATGGACTGCTGGATGAACGGCGCCTGGTCGAAGATGATCGTGAAGGTGGCGTCCGGGAAGGACTTCTCCAGATCATCGAGCACGTCCTGCACGCCCTTGGACACGTCGACCGTGTTCGCGGCGGGCAGCTTGGTGACGGCGATCGACAGCGCGTCCTTGCCGTCCACCCGGGAGATCGAGGTGACCGGGTCGGCCTCCTGCTTCACCGTCGCGACATCGCCGATCGTGGCATCCGTGCCGACCAGGGGCAGGTCGGCGATCTCGCCCGCCGATGCCAGCTTCGAGCCGGTCTGCACGGTGTAGGTGTTCTCGCCCTCGGTGATGGATCCACCCGGGAACAGCACGCCGTTCTGCTGCATGGCCTGCGTGATCATCTGGGTCGTGGCGTGATGCTCGGCGAGCTTCGCGTCATCCGGCGTGATGGTGACGCGCTGTCCGGTGCCGCCGACGATCTCGGCGGCGTTGACGCCCTTGACGTCCTCGATCTTGGGGATCGCGACGTTCTCGAGGTCGGTCTGCGCGGTCTGGGCGTCGTCGAAGCCGGTGACCGCGATCTGGATCACCGGGAAGTCGTCGATCGACACCGACAGCACCTGGGGCTCGACATCCGTCGGCAGCTGCTGCGAGATGCGGTTGATCGCCTGCTGCATCTTCTGCTCGGCGGTGGCCAGGTTGGTGCCGTAGGTGAAGGTCGCCTGCACGATCGACGCGTTGGTCGTGCTGGTCGCCGTGGTCGATTCGAGTCCCGGCACGCCCTGGATGGCGGTCTCGATCGGCGTGGACACGTCGTTCTCGACGACCTCCGGCGAGGCACCGGGGTAGTTCGACATCACGACGAGCGCAGGCAGCTCGAGGGAGGGGATCAGCTCCTGTTTCAGGTTCGTCAGCGCGAGCCCGCCGAAGACGGCGGCGACGATGGTGATCAGCGCGATCAGTGCGCGGTTGCGCAGGCTGAAGACGGCGAGTTTCGACATGGGTCTCTCCAGGTCAGGGGATTGGCGCGCCGAGGATGCCGGCGAGAGCGGATTCGATGATGTGCTGCGGAAGCGGATCATCGTTGATCTGCGTGTACCAGAGGATGCCGTCGATGAAGACGGATGCCGCCACGGCGCGTTCCGCGCCGTGTTCCGGCTCGAGGAAGGAGGCGACCTGCTCCGACCAGCGCCGGGCCATCGCGCGCAGCTGCGGGTCGCGGACGGCGGCGGTCACCACGGCGCGATCGGTCTGCACGGCCGCGGCGTCGACCAGGGCGGCGTGGATGATCTCGGCGAGCACGGCCGGAGAGGCCCCGCGTTCGGCGAGGGCGGTGCGCAGCACCTCCATCTGCTCCTCGACGTGATCGATCATCAGCTGCAGCGCGGCGGCGCGCAGGTCGTCGAGCGTGTCGAAGTACTGGGTCGTCGCGCCGAGCGGCACGGCGGCACGGGAGGCGATCATGCGGTGGGTGACGGCGTCGACGCCGACCTCGGTGATCAGCTCGGCGGTCGCCTCGACGATGGCGCGACGGCGCGCTTCAGGATCGCGTCTGCGGCGCTCGGGTTCCTGCATCCGCCCCTCCTGGACATCCGTACATGTACGTTTGTACATTTCGCGGCTGTGCCCCTGCTGGGAGGGTCAGAGAGAGGCGCCGACGGCGAGGCCGGCGAAGGCGGCCGCCAGGCCGAGCACGAGCATGCCGACGGCGTTGAAGACGGATGCCCGGCGCTCACCGTCACGCCAGAGCGCGACGGTGTCGAGCATCGCGGTGCTGAAGGTCGTGTACCCGCCGAGGAAGCCGGTGCCGACGACGAAGGATGCCTCCGGCAGCCCGCCCACGATCACCCCGAGCGCGAACGACCCGGTGAGGTTGATCAGGAACACGCCCCACGGAAAACGGGTGCCGGTGAGCTTCGCGACACCGACGTCGATGAGGTAGCGGATCCCCGCCCCGAGGCCTCCGGCGAGCGCGGCGAGCACGAACACGAGAGGCGTCATGACGCCCCTCCCCGCTCGCGTCGGAAAAGGTGCAGCCCTGCGGCGGCCGCGGCGATGCCGAGCACGAGACTGCCGAGGGCGTAGCCGGCGGCGAGCACCGGCTGCGCGGTCCAGAGCGTCGCCGTGCCGACCATGAAGGAGCTGTAGGTGGTGAAGCCGCCGAGGATGCCGGTGCCGAGGAACAGCCGCCGCTTGGTGGCGGGCAGCCGGGCGGTGAGCACGCCCAGCAGGAACGCGCCCACGATGTTGGCGACGAGCACCGAGAGCGGGAGGCCCCCGGCGTCAGGAAGGGCGAGCCCCAGCAGCATCCGCAGCGCGACCCCCAGCGTGCCGCCCGCGGCGACGATGAGGGCGCGGGCAAGGATCACCCGGCCCACTCTACGCGGCGCCCGGACGGCCGATGCCTCCCGTTTACGATGGAATCATGCAGCTGAACACGGACGATCGTCGCTTCCTGGATCTGGCCATCGAACAGGCGAGGATCGGCTGGGACGAGGGCGGCATCCCGATCGGCGCCGTGCTCGTGCACAACGGAGAGGTGCTCGCCACCGGCCGCAACCGCCGGGTGCAGCAGGGCAGCGTGATCCGGCACGGTGAGACCGACTGCCTGGAGAACGCCGGGCGCCTGCCCGCCCGCGTGTACCGCGAGAGCGTGCTCTACACGACCCTCTCGCCCTGCTACATGTGCGCGGGGACCGCGACCCTCTACGAGATCCCGCGCATCGTCATCGGGGAGAACCGCAGCTTCCAGGAGTCGGAGGCGTGGCTGCGCTCGAACGGCAAGGAGCTCGTCATCGCCGACGACGAGGACTGCATCGCGCTCATGGATCGAATGATGAGCGAGCGTCCGGAGCTCTGGGCGGAGGACATCGGCGTCGAGGCGAGCGACCTCGGGCCACGCGCGTGAGCGCCGCCGCTCCCGGATCCGGGGCCGCCGACCTCACCGAGGACGCCGGGCGCCCCGTCGATCCCGATTACCCCGTCACGCCTGTCCCCGCGCACGCGCGCAAGGGATTCTTCTCGCTCGCCGTCGTGCTGCTCGGCTTCACCGTGTTCACGCCGACGATGCTGGCCGGTGCGGCGCTCGGAAAGTCGTTCGGCCTGACCGACCTGCTGCTCATCATCCTGATCGGGTCCCTGGTGCTCGGCGGGTACGTGGCCGTGCTCGGCTGGATCGGTGCGCGCACCGGCCTGACCACCGTGGTGATGGCGCGGTACACGCTCGGCACCGGAGGCTCGAAGCTGGCGTCGATTCTGCTCGGCGGCACCCAGATCGGCTGGTACGGCGTCGTGGTCGGCACGATCGGCGACCTCACCGCGCAGGCGCTCGGCTGGGACTCGTACCCGGCCCGCGCGGCGATCATGATCGTCGTCAGCGCACTCATGTGCGTGACCGCCTGCTACGGATACCGCGGCATGTACTGGGTGTCGCTGGTGTCGACGCCGCTGATCCTCATCCTGGCGTTCTGGGTGATGTTCCGCTCGCTCGACGAGGTCGGCGGATGGGCAGGGCTCGCCGCCATCCACCCGACCGCGACGATGACGCTGGCCACCGCGGTCACGACCGTCGTCGGCACGTTCGTGTCGGCCGGCACCCAGGCCCCGAACTGGACCCGCTTCGGCCGCACCGGCACCCAGGCCGTGCTGGCCTGCGTGATCGGCTTCCTCATCGGCAACGGGCTGATGATCTTCTTCGGCGCGATCGGCGCGATCGCCTTCGACGAGGGCGACTTCGTGCTCGTGCTGTTCAACCTCGGGCTGGTCGGCTGGGGCCTGTTCCTGCTGTTCGGCAACCTGTGGAAGTCGAACGCCGACGCCGCCTACGCCTTCGGCGTCGCCGGTGCGGAGCTGTTCCGCCGTCCGCGCAAGGTGCCGTTCGTGATCGCCGGCTCCGTCATCGGCACCGGACTCGCCCTGATCGGCGTGCACGAGCACCTGCCGCAGTACCTGGGCCTGCTCGGCACGTTCATCCCGCCCCTGGGCGGCATCATCGTGGGCGACTACCTCGCACGCTGGCGGCGCACCCAGATGCCGGAGGGCGAGCCGCTCCCGGTCGTGAACCTGGTGAACCTCGGCGTCTACGTCGTCGCCTCGGCGCTGGCCTGGCTGTCCGGGCAGTACGGGATCGGCATCCCTCCGGTGATCGGCATCCTCGCGGCGCTGATCCTGTCGTTCGCGCTCGCGCGGTTCTCGCCGCGCCGCACGACGGGCTCCGCCCGCGCCTGAGAGCGGCGGGGCCGCCGCGCGGCGACGGCACCCGTCGCCGGTTCCGTAGACTCAGCCGGGTGACGTTCCCGCCGACCCGGACGAGGAGGGCGACGCGCGAGTGATCTCGAGAACGCTGTACGGATGGCTGCGCCTGCTGGCCGCGGCCGTGTGCGGCGCCGCCCTCGTGCACAGGATGTTCTGGGGCCTGGGCTCGCAGACCATCGCCGGGCAGAACTTCTTCGCTTACCTGACGATCGAGTCGAACATCGCCTACACGATCCTCGGGGTGGTGGCGGGGATCATCGCACTGCGGATGCCGGAGGACCCGCCCTGGCTGACCACCGCACGCGCGATCGTGCTGAGCTGGACCATCACGGCCGGGCTGGCGTTCGCGCTGATCGTCTGGCAGGCGGGCCTGCGCGGCATCCCGATCACCGTGCCCTGGTCCGACGTCGTGCTGCATTTCGTGCTGCCCGCGTGGGCGATCCTGGCCTGGATCCTCGGCCCCGGCCGCGCCCCGGCGCCGTGGCGGATCGTGCCCTACGTGCTGCTGTACCCGGTGATCTGGGGTCTGTTCACGATCTGGCGCGGCGGGATCATCGGCTGGTACCCGTACTACTTCCTCGACCCGCGGCAGGTGTCCGGCATCCCGGAGATGGTGGCGACCTGCGCGATCGCGCTGGGCATCTTCGCGATGGTCGCCTGCGGCCTGGTGCTGCTGAGCCGGATGCATCCGACCGAGGCGCGCGGGCTCTGACTCAGGGCGTGGACGACGGCGTCGGCGAGGGCGACGGCGTCTCGGTCGCGAAGAACATCAACGACTGCCGGGCGGTCGCCTCGGCATCCGCGTCGTTCAGCTTCGCGAACGCCTGGGCATCGGGGCCGCCTACCAGACCGACCAGCACGGGCTCGCCCGTCACCGGCTCGAGGTTGAGCCAGGTGCGGATCGGTCCGTCACCGCCGACGACGTGCCAGATCTGGGCATCGGCGTTCCAGAACGACTCATCGAAGCGCAGCCAGACCGTCTCGACGAAGCCGGAGCCGAGCGCGGCGATCGCCCCGCGATGCGCGAACGGCAGGGCGGGGGCGAACTCGATCGCCTGCTTCTGCAGCACGCCGAGCGGCACGGTCACGATCACGCGGTCGAAGGACAGCGATTCGCCGGTGCCGAGCCGCAGGCTGACTCCCGAGTCGTCGTAGGCGATGCGCATCACGGGCGACGCCTGGGTGACCTTCAGCCCCTTGAGCGCCTGCTCGACGATCATGCCGACATCGCCGGTCGCACCGGCCAGCGAGTCGGGCGCGAATGCCGGCGGGTACCAGCTGGACGCCTTGTCGACGTCGACGCCGGACGTCGCGGAGAGCCAGGCCAGCGCCGCGGCGAGCGCGGGATCTGACGGGTCGGCGCCGTTCCCGGTCAGGGCGTCGACGAGCGGCACATCCGTGGGGTCGCCTGCGGCCCGCTTCACGGCGGCGGCGATCGGGGCGCCGTCCACGGTGGGTGCAGCGCCGTTCTCCGACCATCCGGTCGCGGTGTCGAACTCGATCTGCTCGACTCCGAGGGCGGCGAGCCGGCTGCGCAGCGAGACCGTGTCGTCGGTGGTCGACAGCCAGGCGCCGAGCTGCACCGGGATGGGCCAGTCGTCGTCGACGACCGACTGGATGCGGCCGCCGAGGCGGTCGCGCGCCTCGAAGATCGTCACGTCGCGGCCGGCGTCCGCGAGGGTCTTCGCGGCGGTCGCGCCGGCGGCGCCGGCGCCGATCACGGCGATGCGCTCGCCCTGCTGCGACGCGGCGGATGCCGCGACGGCGGCGCGCCGTCCGGAGTCGACGGCGCCGATGACGGTGCCGGGGCGCTCCGCATCGAGGGCCTCACCCGCGAAGAACAGCCGGTCGCCGATCGGCCCGGCGAGGTCGGCGCGATGCTGCGGCGTCGCACCGGCGGGCAAGTAGCTCATCGCTCCGTGCGAGTACGGGTCGGTCGACCAGGTGCTGCGCTTCCAGTCGGCGGGCTTCGGCACGGCGCCGGTGGGGATGCTGGGCCGGGGGGTCGGCGCTGCCGTCGTCGCGGTCGGCTTGGGCTCCGGCGTGCATGCGGCGAGGAGCACGGCGACGGCGCCGGTTCCGGCACCGACGAGAAGAGTGCGACGCGTGATCTCCATCGTGGTGTCAGCCTATCCGTCTCGCGCTCCTGAGAAGCCGTCCAGAATTTTGGTATACCATTCTGAGTTCGCAGGGACCCGCCACTGCCGCCGAGTCTCGGACACCCGACCGACGACCCAGGAGGCATCATGAAACGCGCCCTTCTCCCCTCGCTCACCCTCGTCCTCGCTCTCGGCCTCGCCGGATGCTCCGGTGCCACTGCTGCGACGCCCGCCGGCGAAAGTGCGCCCGCCCCTGCGGCATCCGCTCCCGAGTCCTCCGCTCCCGCGACCGAGCCGGCGGATACCCCTGCCGAGCAGCCGACCACGGCCGGCGCAGGCGCCACCCCTGACACCGTGCGCACCGCGTACGAGGAGAGCAACCGCTCGGTGTTCACGCTCGACGCCGCCCAGGTGCAGGCGTTCACGGGCATCCCTGTCTCCGGCGACCACGCCGCGATCCTCGCCGCGTTCGGCGACACCGCGAGCTGGTCCGCCGACTCGCGCACCCAGCCCTACGCGAAGCTGATCACCGACGCGTTCGCCCGCGAGTCCGGCAGCGCGAACAACGCACTGCGCGCTTTGAACGACAACCCGACCGCGCTGCTGCGCGTGTACGTGTCGCACAACAGCCACGCGACCATCGCGCACATCGGCATCGACAACAAGAACTGACGCGGCTCCACCGACGAGTCAAGAGATGCGGCATCCGCAGTTCGGATGCCGCATCCTCTGACACCTCAGGCGGGAACCGGGGCCTCCTCGACCTGTCCCCGCTCGAAGTAGGCGATGAGCTCGGGATCGAGCGGAGGCACATCGATCGCCGAGCCGTCGCCGCGCAGCGACTGCGTGGCGAGGATGCCGGCCGCCACGGCCTCACGCGCAGCCACCGGCGAGGTCTCGGTCAGCCCGCCGTCGCGGACGAATCGCAGGAACTCCGCGACCAGCAGCCGGTCGGCACCGCCGTGCCCGGCATCCGCGACGTCGGGCACGATGAAGGTCTCGTCGGCCGCGGTGTAGCCGTTGTGGCGGCGGTTCCACAGCTTGACCTCGTCACCGGACCCGTCGCCGAAGTTCTCGATGCGTCCCTCCGTGCCGATGACGGTGTAGTTGCGCCAGTAGTCGGGCGCGAAGTGGCACTGCTGGTAGGACGCGAGGATGCCTCCGGCGAGGCGCATGTTCACCTGGGAGATATCCTCGACGTCGACCACCGGATGCAGGCCGGTCAGGGTCGCCGGCGGCCAGTTGTCCAGGCTGTACCAGTCGAACATCCGCTCGTCGCTGCGATCGCGGCGGTCGTCGATGTCGCCGTACACGCTGAGCTCGCCCATCGCGGAGACCCGCTCGCTGTACGCGCCGGCCAGCCAGTGGATGATGTCGATGTCGTGCGCACCCTTCTGCAGCAGCAGCGAGGTCGTCCGACGCCGGTCGGCGTGCCAGTCCTTGAAGTAGAAGTCACCCCCGTTGCCGACGAAGTGCCGCACCCAGATGGCCTTCACGTCGCCGATCCGGCCGTCCAGGATGAGCTGGCGCATGAGCGTGACCACCGGCATGTGCCGCATGTTGTGCCCGATGTAGAGCCTGCTTCCGGTGCGTCGCGCCGTCTCCAGCATCGCGTCGGCGTCGGCCAGGTCGATCGCGAGCGGCTTCTCGCAGAAGACCGGGATGCCTGCCTCGAGCACGCGGATCGTGATCGACGCGTGCAGGTCGTCGGGCGTCAGCACCATCACCGCGTCGACTCCGGATGCCAGCAGCTCGTCCAGCGAGTCCGTGATCATCGCCTCCGGCGCGAACTCCCGTGCCTCCCGCCTGGCGCGCTCCGACAGGTCGCACACCGCCGAGATCCGCGACCCGTCGCCCGGACGGTGCACCTCCTTGCGCAGCGAGGAGCGCAGTCCGAAGCCGATGATGCCGATGTTGAGATCCATACCTGTCCTTGTCTCGTGGTTCACATGTGAGCGGCGGCGCGATCCGAGACGCCGGCCGATGCCGCACCGAGCGCGATCTCGACCACGAAGGCGCGATCTGCAGCGAAGTCGGCAGGGATGACGACGTCGTAGTGGATCGCGGCGTCCAGGTCGAAACCGATGTCCGTGCGGCGCAGCTCCAGTTCCCGACCGGATGCCAGGAGTCGGGCCGACACCGGCACCCGCGGCGCATCCGAGGGGAATCGCAGCCGGGCGATGCCCGTCACGGGGCGGTTGACGATGGTGAGGAACACCCGGTCGCCGTCGCCCGTCAGCCACCCGAGAGGGGTCTCGTCGAGGTCGACGTGCCCGGCGTCGTAGACGGCGTCCGCGTTCTCGCGGACCCAGCCGCCGAGCTGCTCGGCGATCTTCCCCTCGTACGGAGTCATCCGGCCTTCGCCGTCCGGACCGAAGTTGACCACGAGGTTGCCGCCCATCGATCGGCACCGCATGAGCAGGTCGATGAGGTCGTCGGCGGTCTTCTGGTACTGATCGCCCGTGTCGCGCATGAAGCCCCAGGCGTTCGGCCCGATCGTCATCACGCCGTCCCAGTCGTGCCCGTCGAGCATCGCGTGGTCGGCGGGCAGCTTGCGCTCCCAGCCCTGCTCGTAGTCGCCGAGCAGACGGCCGTTCGAGTCGAAGTGCCGTGCGCCGTGCTCGTCGTTGCGGAACCGCGAACCGATGATGAGTCCGGGGCGCCGCTCGCGCAGCTCCTGCTCGAGCCGATGCGTGAACTCGTACGAGGCGACCCAGGAAGCATCCCAGGTGCCGTCGAACCACAGGCCCTTCGCCGCCGGATAGCGGTCCAGCAGCTCGAGCAGCTGCGCGCGGGTGTACTCCAGGAAGTCCTGCCAGCCGGCCCTCTCGGCGTCGTCGTCGGTCACCGTGGTCGTGTAGCCGGGGTGATGCCAGTCGAGCACGGAGAAATAGAGGAACACGTCGATGCCCTCGGCCGTGTACGCGTCGACCACCTCGCCGACGAGGTCGCGTCCGCACGGCGACTGCGCGACCGTGTAGTCGGAGTGCGCCGACGGCCAGAGCGCGAACCCGTCGTGGTGCTTGGTCGTGAAGATCATGTACCGCGCGCCCATCCGCTTCGCCTGCCGCGCCCACTCCCGGGCGTCCAGCTCCGTCGGATCGAACACCTCGTTCAGCCGGTCGTACGTCTGCGGCCAGTCCTCCGGCGCGTTCGGCCCCGACCAGGCCCTGATCCATTCCGGGGCGAGGCTCGCCGGCCGCTCTCCGTGCCACTCGTTGCCCGGGATCGAGTACAGCCCGAAGTGGATGAACTGCCCGAGCCCGTAGCGACGGAAGCGCCGCATGGCCTCGTCGTCGCGGTGGCCGACGAGAGGTCCGAAGCGCACCTCCACAGCGGCGTCCGCACTGCGGCTGCGCGTGGTCCAGGGGTTCGCGATCGCGGAAATGATGCGGCTCCGTTCTTCGTGTGCGTGCAGGTTCGCCCGCCCCGACGGTGAACACCCACCGTCGGGGCAGGACGTTGTCAGACCCGTCGGCCGCCCGGGCGGCCCGGCTGGCCGTCCCACTCGACGACGGTCCGCAGGTCGAGTTCGACGTGGATGCCGTCATCGGGCCAGTCCACGGTGAGCTGCGTGCCCTCGACCGCGACGACGGGGTCGGTGGCCTGATCGTCGCCCTCGCGCAGCAGACGGTGCAGCGCGACATGCACGGTCTCATCCGCATCGCGAGCGGCGGTGAGGACGGGGATGGCGGAGTGCTCCCCCATCGCATTGGTTCCCCGATGGGCGACCGTGCCCGCGGCATCCCAGCCGTACAGGCCGGTGAGCACCGCGCGATGCGCGCCGTTCGAGACCTCGGCCTGCACACCCGCGACCGCGGCGTCGAGCGGTTCGGCGGCGGCGAGCGCGAAGGATCCTTCCCGGATCCGGTCGTGCGAGGCCGGTGCCATCACGAGGTGCGCGCGCACCTCGGTGCCGCGGTTCACCACGGATGCCGTGACGATGCAGGCTCCGACGAGCAGCTTCCCGTCGACCTGCGGATAGTGCACCGACGCGCTCATCGGCCCGTCAGCGGTCTGCCCGCGCAGCTTCACCCTCCTGCTCGGGCGGCCGGCGTCGTCGAACAGGGTGATGTGCCCGTCGACGGCCTCCAGCCATCCGTGGCCGACCTCCGGAGCGGTGTGCGTGGAGTAGGCGAACGAGGCGTAGTGGGGGTCGTCCGGGTCGGGAATGCCGTGCGGCTGCACGGCGAGCTCGGCATGGTCGGACCCGTGGTTCACGAGGATCACCGGGGCGTCGTCGCCCGCCGTGCTCAGCGTCAGTCCGGTGCCGTCGAAGGAGCGGGTGAATGCAGGTCGCTCGGAGGGCACGGCATCCGCCGTCCACACTCGATGACCGGCTTCCAGCGACAGCCCGAGGAAACCGATGCCGGCGAGGTACGGCGATCCGAATCCGCTGTAGTCCTGCATGGCGGGCAGGTACTCGTCGTACCAGCCCAATCCGAGCTGCCCGTCCGCGCCGACGCCGTGCTGCACGAAACCGTCCAGCACCGAGGTGGCGACCTCTCGCGTGCGCGCCGGCGGAAGCGGGCTGATCCCCGAGATCTCCGCGCACCACAGCGGCGCGAGCGCCGCCGTGCGGTACGTCAGCGAGCGCCCGAAGTGCAGCAGCGCGCCGTCGGATGCCACGAACGACGGCAGCCCCTCCGCGAAGGCGGCGAGGCGCTCGAGGTGGCGCTGTCCTTCGAAGGTCTGCGTGCGGTCGGTCATCCGGTACCAGGCCCACAGGTACGGGTGGATGGCCCAGGCGTTGTAGTAGTCGATCGCGTGCTCGGGGCCGTCGGTGTACCAGCCGTCACCGAGATACCACCCCTCGACGCGGGCGACGTTGCGCTCGTTGCGCAGCCCGGAGGCGTCGCCGTCGACGTGCCGGATGAAGGCCTCGGCCATCGCCGGGAAGAGCTGCCAGTTGTTCTGCCAGACCTCGCGCTGCGCATGGTGACGCAGCCAGCCGAGTACCTGGCGCTGCTGCCGGGCATCCAGCCGAGACCAGAACCGATCGCCGGCGGTGTACAGCCCGAAGGCGAGGTTCGCGCCCTCGACGATCGAGTTCGTGATGCCGGTGAGCGGGGTGCGGCAGGTCACGCCGAGCGGCCAGCGGGACGGATGCTCGGGGTCGGTGCCGTCCACGATCGCCTGCGCGTAGAACTCCACCAGCGCATCGGCCTCGGCGTCATCCGCCGTGGCACCCGCGATGCGGGAGGAGGCGAGCAGGAAGCTGCGGCCTATGCTCTCCATCGACTCGCGGCGCACGCCGTCACCGGTCACGCGGCCGGGGAGCACGACCCCGGCCGGGTCGTCCGCGCCGTGCTCGCGCACGGCGCGGAGCCACCGGTCGGCGGTCTCCGTCCAGAAGATGCGGGCGGATGAGCCGTCTGCGGGGTCGTGCTCGGGGGTCACTTGTTCAGCGCCTTCTCGTACTCCTTGCGGATCTTGTCGCCGCCGGCCGAACGCCAGGTCTTGATCGCGGCCTTGACGTCGTCGATGCTCTTGCGACCGGCGATGAAGTCCTGAGCGGCGTCGCTGACAGGCTGCTTGATGGTGCCGCCCTTAGACGCGTTCGTCGGGCTGAACAGGGTGGCGGTCGGGTCCTCGATGCCGAGCGGGATCAGCGACGAGTACGCGGCGTGCGTCTTCCGGATGATCTGCTCCTGGCCCGGCAGGTACAGCACGGGGCTGGGGGCAGCGATGTACTTCCACGGCACCGTGGTGTCGGCCAGCGCGTTCGGGGTCGGGATGGGGTTGCCGTTGGCGTCGAGCGCGTAGTCGGCGCCCTCGACGCCGTAGTTGATCAGCAGATACTCCTCGGTGCCGAACGGGGCGGCGAGCAGGTTCGCGATGCCGAGCAGCTTCTTGATCGAGGCGTCGTCGTTCTTCTTCAGCATCGTGCTGGCGAAGATGATGTTGTCCAGCCACGCGATCGCGTCACCGCCGCCTGCGGCGAACGGCAGGAACGGTGCGGAGTCGGGCACGGTCGCACCGTAGCCGTCCGACTTGAAGAAGGCGGGGAGGCCGTCGTAGATCTGCGCGACCTGACCGGTGGTGAAGGCGTTCACCATCTGCGACTTCGTCCATGCGTCACTGCCGGGCATGATGTAGCCGGCCTTGTTGGCCTTCTGCACGAACGAGATCGACTCGAGGTACTCGTCGGTCTCGATCGCATTGATGAGCTTGCCCTTGACCTCGCGCCACTGGTTCGGCACGCCGAACAGCTGATGGAATGTGCTCAGGCCGAAACCGGTCGACCCGAACGCCCACTGCTTGGCCTTGGCGTCGGTGAGCTCCTTCATCACGGAGAGGTAGTCGTCGGCATTCTTGATCTCGGATGTGTCGGTGATGCCCGCCTCGGCATATCGCTTCGCGTTGTAGAAGCCCAGGCCGGCGGTGCCGCCGCGCGGGATCGGCAGGGTGTAGATCTTGCCGTTCCGAACGGTCTGCTTCCAGTACAGCTCCGGGATGGCGGCGAGGTTCGGATAGTCCTTGATCTTGTCGCCGGACAGGAACGGCGTGAGGTCCTGGCACTTCGCCTGCAGGAATCCGATGATGTCGGGGATCGAGTAGCCGTCGTCGAGGATCATGTCCGGGATGTCGTTGCCGGCGATCGTCGTGTTGATCTTGGTGCTGAAGTCGTCCGCCGAGACGGCGGTGATGTCGAGCTTGCCGCCCAGGCGCTTCTCGACCTCCTGCCAGGCGGGGTTCTTGGCACGGCCGTTCGGCGGCGGGCCGAAGATGTTCGTGATCGCCGAGAAGGTCTCGCCGTTCAGCGGTGGGGTGGTGACGCTGCGCACCGGGTTCTTCGGATAGTTGAAGAACGCGGCGGGGACGCCCTCGGCAGTGCCGGCCAGGTCGGGCTGCAGCCCCTTGGCGGCGACGAACGTCGGCAGCTTCACCGCGTCCGAGGCCGAGGCCACGAGCTCCTCTCGGGTGCCGCAGCCGGCGAGCGAGCCGACGGCGGCGATGCTCAGTGCGCCGAACCCGGCGTATTTCAGGAAGGTACGACGATCAGCAGTGATCTCGTTGATGGACATTACAGGTCCTCTCTTGGGTGGGGAGTTGCGCTAACGGGGGTCAGCCCTTGACTGCTCCGGTGAGCACGCCCTTGGTGAAGTACTTCTGCAGGAACGGGTAGACGCACAGGATGGGCACCAGGCTGATGACCACGACGGCCATCTGGATGGCCTGGCTGGGTGCGGCGATCTCGGCGCCCGCGCTCTGGTCGATCGACGAGCCGAGCAGCACGTACTGCCGCAGCACCATCGCGAGCGGCCACTTGTCGCTGTCGACGTAGAGCATCGCGTTGAAGAAGGCGTTCCAGTACCCGACCGCGTAGAACAGGCCGATCACGGCGATGACGGCCTTCGACAGCGGCAGCACCACGTGCCAGAGGATGCGCATGTCGCCGGCGCCGTCCAGGCGAGCGGCCTCGAGCAGCTCGGCCGGGATGTTCATGATGAACGACCGGATGATGATGAGGTTGAAGGCCGACAGCGCCGTGGGCAGGATGAGCGCCGCGTACGTGCCGAGCAGGCCGAGCTCCTTCACGACGAGGAACGTCGGGATGATGCCGGGCGTGAACAGCATGGTCAGCAGCGCGGTCATCAGGAGGAAGTTGCCCCAGAGCAGCCCGCGCCGCGACAGCCCGTAGGCCATCATCACGGTGAGCGCGATCGACAGCGCGGTGCCCACCAGGGTGATGCCGATGCTGCGCACCAGCGCATCGGTCACGATGCCCCCGGAGAGGATCGTCTTGTAGGCGTCGAGCGTGGGGTGCTGCGGAATCAGCACGAAGCCGTTGTTGGCCGCGATCTCCTGCTGTGTGGAGAGGCTTGTGCCGATCACGACCAGGAACGGGTAGATCACGGCCACGCACACCAGCAGCAGCACCAGGCCCTTGGCACCCTGCGCCGCGACGCTGGGCTTCTCCATCCAGACCGGTCGCCTGGCCTTCAGCCGCTTGGCACCCTTGGCTCCGAGCCGGACGACGGTCGTCGGCGCATTCATCTCAACGGTCACGGGAGTACACCCCATCCTGTCCGAACATGTGAGCGACCTTGTTCGCGCCGAGGACCAGGAACAGCCCGACGACGCCCTTCACCAGGCCGACGGCTGCGGCTGTGCCCCATTGGCCGTCGACGATGCCGTGGTAGTAGACGAAGGTGTCGAGCACCTCGCCCGCCTCGGCACCGACGTTGTTGCGCTGCAGGATGATCTGCTCGAAGCCGACCGAGAGCGCGGAACCGAGGTTGAGGATCAGCAGCAGGATGATGATCGGCATGATGCCCGGGATCGTCACCGCCCAGGTGCGCCGCCACGGGCCGGCCCCGTCGATCGCGGCGGCCTCGTAGAGCTCGTCGTCGATGCTCGCCAGCGCTGCGAGGAACATGATCGTGCCCCAGCCGGCGTCCTTCCAGATCGTCTGCACGGTGACCAGCAGCGGGAAGGTCTCGGGGTTGGTCATCGGGCTGATGGACGGCAGGCCGAGCGACTCGAAGAGGCTCGGGACCACGCCGGTGGGCCCGAGGATCTGCGTGAAGATCGAGATGATGATCACCCAGCCGAGGAAGTGCGGCAGATAGATCACGCTCTGCACGAACTTCTTGAGGCGGGGCGACATGATGCTGTTCAGCAGCAGCGCGAGGGCGATCGGGACCGGGAAGAACAGGATCAGCTGCATCAGCGTGATCACCAGGGTGTTCCGCAGCGCGTACCAGAACATCGGATCCGCGAACGCGGCGACGAAGTTGTCGAGGCCGACCCAGACGCTGTCGACGAAGCCGAGGTACGGCTGGTAGTCCTCGAAGGCGATGATGTTGCCCGGGATCGGCAGCCAGTGGAACACCACGAAGTAGAGGAAGCCGGGGAGCACGAGCAGGAGCATCACCCTGTCGCGGCGGAAGCGCGCGGCGAACGACAGCTTGGTCGCGCCGCGCCGATTCACTCGGCGCGTGCGCGGCACGGCCTCGTGCGACGGCTCAGGCGCGGCCTCTGGGGGCCGGCTCGTGACGGGTGCTGCGGTCACCGCATCCTCCGAACGTCCTTGGTGACGGATGATCAGTCGCTAGTAAGCGATTTCTACAGACGGTAACCCAACATCGTCGAGACTGTCAACGAGAGATCCGATGTTCACCGTAATCCGTGGGATCTGCGCTGGAGAAGGTGGCGCGTCGGTGCGGTAACGTGATAGTAATCGCTTACTACTTTCGATTCGATGGAGAGAACGAATGAGCTGGCTTCCCCGTGTGGCGTTCGCCATGGACCGCGAGTCCCATGCCGCTGCCTTCCCACCGGCGGCACTCGCAGAACTGCGCCAGGTCGCCCGCGTCGTGGACCCCGCGCCGCTCTCCGATCTCGATTCCCCCCATGCCCTTCGCGTGCTGGCCGACACGGAGGTCCTGATCACCGGTTGGGGCACGCCCCGTGTCGACCCGAGCATCCTCGAGAAGGCCCCTGGGCTGCGCGCGATCGTGCACGCCGCCGGCACCGTTCGCCTCTTCCTCGACCCGGCGGTGTTCGACCTCGGCATCCGGGTCAGCAGCTGTGCGAGCGCAAATGCGATTCCCGTCGCCGAGTTCGCCCTCGCCAGCACCGTCTTCGGCCTGAAGCGCGCGAGCCGCTTCGCGGCGCAGCTGCGCGAGACCAAGAGCATCCGCGACCCGCGATCGATGCCCGAGATCGGCACCTACGGGGTCGTGATCGGCGTCATCGGCGCCTCGCGGGTGGGCCGCGAGATGCTCAGGATGCTGCGCACCCTCGACGCCGAGGTGCTGCTCAGCGACCCGTTCATCACGCCCGAGCAGGCCGCCGAACTGGGTGCGGAGCTGGTCGATCTCGCCGATCTGTGCCGACGCAGCGATGCCGTGACCGTGCACGCTCCGCTCACCGATGAGACGGTCGGCATGATCGGCGCCGAGGAGCTGTCACTCATGCACGACGGCACCGTCATCGTGAACACCGCCCGCGGCGCGCTGATCGACACGCCCGCACTCACCGCCGAACTCGTGTCCGGTCGTCTGGACGCCTATCTCGACGTGGTCCATCCCGAGCCGCTGCCCGCGGATTCACCGCTCTACGGCCTGCCGAACGTGGTGATCACCCCGCACATCGCCGGCGCGCTGGGCAACGAGATCGCGCGCCTCGGCGAACTCGCCGTCGCCGAAGTCGGTCGCTTCGCGGCAGGTGGTACGTTCGACCATGAAGTGCGCCCGGCCGACTTCGCGATCATGGCCTGACCGGCCACGGATGGGGGATCGTGTCTTCGACTTCTGACCACGCGTCTCGCCCGGCGACGCGGCGCCCGGCGACGATCAGCGATGTCGCCGAGCTCGCCGCCGTCTCGACCGCCACGGTGTCGCGCGTGCTGAACGCCAACTACCCCGTCGCCGCGGGCACCCGCGATCGCGTGATGCGTGCCGTCGCCAAGCTCGGCTACGCCGCCAACGCGAACGCCCGCGCCCTCGCCCGCTCGGACACCCGCACGATCGGCATCATCGTGCCCGAGCTGGTCGACCCGTTCTTCGGGTACATGGTCCGCGGGCTCGAGCAGGCCGCACAGGCATCCGGCCGACTCGCGATCATCGCGACCACCGGTTCCCGACCCGGTCATGAGATGACCTTGATCGATCTCATGCAGGAACGCCGTGTCGACGCCGTCATCCTGGTCAGCGGAACGAACGTCGACCTGCCCTACCAACGGCAGCTGGTGCAGCGCGCCGAGTCGCTCGAAGCCATGGGCAGCCGCCTGGTGCTGTGCGCGCATCCGGCGCTGACCATCCCCTCGCCGACCCGCTCGGTGGCCTACGACAACGAGGGCGGCGCGTTCGCGGTCACCGAGCATCTCATCGCGAAGGGGCACCGCCGCATCGCCTTCCTCGGCGGCGAGCGCGAGATCCCCTCGATCTCCCGACGCCTGGACGGCTATCTGCGCGCGCTCCAGTCGCGCGGCATCGAGATCGACGAGACGATCATCCGCGCCGAGGGTTTCGGCCGCGCAGCCGGCCATGCCACGACGCAGGCCCTGCTCCACGACTCGCCGGACGTGACGGCGATCTTCGCGGTGAACGACACGATCGCAGCCGGCGTCTACGACGGGCTGCGGGATGCCGGGGTGCGCATCCCCCAGGACATGTCCGTGGTGGCCTACGACGACACCCCGCTGGCCGTCGACCTGTCGCCGAAGCTCACGACCGTGCATGTGCCGCTCGAGCAGATGGGCCGCGAGGCGCTGCGCGCGGCGCTGTCCGAGCACGACGCCTTCGCCCGGACCCCCGAGGACGATCTCATCCTCGGTACGTACCTCGTGCACCGCGACTCGGTCGCCGCTCCGCCGACGCGCTGACCACGATCTTCCGTCAGGCGCGCAGCGCGGCCATCAGGGCGCGCCAGGCGACAGTCCCCTCGAAGCCCGCCCGGCAGACAAGGTACTCGGTGAGCGCGATCCTGGGCCCGATCAGGTCGAGCATCACCAGGCGCGGGTCGTCGAGCATCTCGTCCTCGGCGACGATCCCCACCCCCAGTCCGGACGCCACGGCCGCCACCACGGCCTCGCGTGTGTCCGCCGTCATCGCGTAGGACAGCGGCACCCCGGCATCCGCTGCCGCGCGCTCGAGTGCGGCCCGCGTGACGCTCCCCTGCTCCCGGCCGATCAGGGGCTCCCCGGTGAGCTCGACGAGCGGGAACTGCTTGCCGCCGGCACGCGGATGATCGGTGCGGACGACGGCGACGAGCTCCTGCTCGCGCAGCACCATCCGGTGCAGAACGGGGTCCTCGGGCACCTCCGCCGCCACGCCGATCTCCGACGCCCCGCTGCGCACGGCCGCGAGCGCCTCCGTCGCGTTCCCGCCGGTCACGGCGAACCGCAGATCCGGATGCGCGGCGCGCATGCGCGCGAGCAGCGGCATGAGGTATCCGGGGGCGTCGGCGGCGATCCGCAGTGGCTCTCCGCCGAGGCGCTCGGCCTGTGCGAGGCGCTGCTCGGCGCGGTCGGCGAGCGCGAACAGCGGCCGCGTGATCTCATGCAGCGCGGCTCCTTCAGGCGTCGGCTCGCCCGTGGATCGGTCGACCAGGCGCAGCCCGCGCGCTTTCTCGAGCGCCGAGAGCTGGGCCGACACCGCCGGCTGGCTGACGCCGAGGACGCGGGCCGCTGCGGCGAATCCGCCCTGGGAGATCACCGCTTCGAAAACGCGGAGCTGCGCGAGGGTCATAAGTTCACCTTATGTTCACATAACTGCGGTTGTGCATGCGACTCGGGAGTGCCCGCCTAGCGTTGATGCGTACCCGAGGAGAGGATCGCGATGACCGCGCAGCATGTGCTGATCATGGGATGGGACGGCGTGCGCGACGACGTGCTCCGCGCGGTTCGGACCCCGCACCTCGACGCGCTCGCCGCGCGAGGCTTCCTCGCCACCGTGCGCGTGCACGATGCGAACCCCACGATCTCCGGCCCCGTGTGGTCCACGATGGCCACCGGCGTGTATCGCGACAGGCACGGCGTGCACGACAACGACTTCCGCCGGAACGCGTTCGACCGGCATCCTGATCTGCTTCGCCGGGTGCGTGAGGCGCTGCCGGGCGCCACGACCTTCGCCGCGGGCGCCTGGGCGCCCCTCGTGGAAGAGGTGTCCGGCGGTCCGCTGTTCCACGAAGGCGGCTACCGCCCGCCGCTTCCGGCGGGCATCGAGGACACCGACGCGCTCGATCAGATCGCCGCGATGGATGAGTCGGTCACCGCCCGCGTCGCCCGGGAGCTCCTCAGTGCCGATCATGCGGCGGTCTTCGCCTACCAGCTGCTGCCCGACATGGTCGGGCACACCGAGGGCGTCACCGACCGGTATCGCACCGCGATCGAGGCCTGCGACGCGCATCTCGGCGTGCTGCTCGCCGCGATCGATGCCCGGCAGGCGCGCGCCGACGAGGACTGGACCGTCATCGTCCTGACCGATCACGGCCACCGCGACACCGGGCACCACGGCGGGGACAGCGACGAGGAGCGACTGGCCTGGATCGCGGCTGCGGGGCCCGGCATCCACGCGGGATCGCAGCCGGTGGTCGATCACGCCGATGTGCTGCCGCACGTGCTGGCGGCGCTGCGCCTGCCCGCCGATGACGAGCTGCCCGGCTTCGCGTTCGGCTCGCGCCCGTGACATCGATCCATCCTCCGGCTGCGACCGCGGCATGAGCGCCGTCGTCCTTCTCGCCGTGCTCGGCTCGGCGGTGATGCACGGCAGCTGGAACGCGATCGCGAAGGCGATCCCCGATCGGCTGGTGTCCTCGTCGCTGATCGGCCTCGTCTATCTCGTGGTCGGCGGCGCCGGATGCCTGCTGCTGCCGCTCCCGGACGCGGCATCGTGGCCGGCGCTGCTGACCTCGGTCGTCCTGCAGACCGCGTACTTGATCCTGCTCACCGCCGCCTACGCGCACAGCGACTTCGGCGTCGCCTACCCGCTCACCCGCGGACTCGCGGTGCTCGGCGTGACCGTGCTCGCCGTGACGATACTCGGCGAGCGACTCACCGCCCTGCAGTTCGCCGGCGTCGCGATCGTCATGGGCGCACTGTTCACGCTCGCCTTCGCCCGACGGCAACGCACCTCGCGGCGCGGGATGCTGCTGGCGGTCGCGGTCGGCGTATGCGTCACCGCGTACTCCTTCGTGGACGGCCTCGGAGTGCGGGCATCCGGCGCGCCACTGAGCTACGCGACCTGGCTGTTCTTCCTACAGGGCGTGACCATCCCGCTGTGCTGCCTGCTGCTCGCCCGCGACCGCCGCGCACACGTGGCCGGTCTGCGCCGGCACGCACCGGTCGGCGCGATCGGCGGTGTCCTGTCGCTGGTCGCGTACACGATCGTGGTGTGGGCGCAGTCGGTCGCGCCGCTCGCGCTGGTGTCCGCGCTGCGCGAGACCGGCGTTGTCGCCGCGGGGCTGATCGGGCTGCTGGTGTTCAAGGAGAAGCCTGGCGCCGTCGGCATCACGGCGACCGTCGCCGCGGCACTGGGCATCGTCGCGATCCGGCTCGGGATGTAGCCTTCCGGTCGCAGTCCGTCCCGGAACCGGCGGGTGACGCGCGTGCCCATCTTCGGATGCCGCAGCACGACGCGCCGGGATCCGTGAGGATTCACCGGCGCGCCGCGCGTCTCATCCGAAGTTGAGCACATCGGCGGGCTCACAGGTTCGCGTCGGCGTACTCGCGCAGCGCGTCGCGGACGAACTCCGCACCTTGCGCTCCGCCGTAGTTCGCGCCGAAGCGCGGGTCTGCGACGTACATCTCGCCGAGTCCGATCACGTAGCCCTTGATGTCGCCGCCGGGGGCGGCGGCGGGGGTGCCCGGCACTCCGCTGAGCCACTCGACGTGCCGGCGCGCCAGCGCCTGCGCCTCGTCGGATGCCGGGTCGATGTCGCTCTCGGCCGCCGCGATCCAATCGCGGTTCAGGTCCGAGACCCTCTTTTTCCAGGCATCCTGCTCGGCGGAGGACATGCCGCGCCACCAGCGGTCGCCGTCGGCGTAGGCCTTCCGGCCCCAGCGCTCCTCGACCTCCTCCTTGTACTGTGTGTGATCGAACCCGTCGAACATGTTCTCTGCCATGAGGGTTCCTCCTTCTGTCAATGCGGTGATGGTGTTCTCGACGGAGGCGATCTGCCTGGCAAGCCGTTCCTGCTCCTGCCGGAGCAGGGCGAGGTGCGTCTCGAGCGCGGACGCCTCGGACTTCTCGCGCTCGATGACCTCGGCCACCTGCGGCAGCCCGAGTCCGAGCTCCCGCAGCAGCAGGATGCGCTGCAGGCGCACCAGCGCGGCGTCGTCGTAGTGGCGATACCCGTTGGATGCCACGCGCGTGGGCTTCAGCAGACCGATGTCGTCATAGTGGCGCAGCGTTCTGCTGGTCGTGCCCGCGAGCCGGGCGATCTCCTGGATCGACCAGTCCATGGCGTTCCTCCTTCCGTCGATATCTCCACGGTAGAAGTTGACGCTGCGTCAATGTCAAGCGCTCAGTGGATGAGTGCCTTCGCGAGGATGATGACGATGCCGAACGCCGCCGTGGTCAGCGCTCCGAGCAGCCGGATCGGCCACGACGCGCCCCGGCGCCGGAACGCGATGTAGCCGAGGACGGCCAGCACCGCGACGCACATCCACAGCGCCAGCCAGATTGTCAGTTTGTCGCTGATCAGGCGCGCACTGCCCATCAGCAGGATCAGCAGCGGGATCAACGACGAGAGCAGCAGACCCATCGAGCGCTTCAGCGCATGCCGGAACGACTCTCCGAGGCCCACGACGCGGTCGCGATCCAGGCCGTGGCCGGCCACGGTTCCGGCGTACAGATGCGCCAGCCAGAACACGACCACGGTGACCAGCACGGTCCAGAACACCTTCAGCGAGGTGGCTCCGTGCGCCCCCGAGACGGCGATCATGCCGGCGACGAGGATGACGCCGTAGACGGCCTCCTCGGTCGCGAAACTCGCGCGCAGCAGGCGCGCCGCGGGGGATTCGGTACTGCGTTCAGGCACGCACCAAGAATACGAGTCGCGGCCGCGTTACGGTCATAGGGTGACCGCACCCGAGAGCACCAGCCCGAGGCATCCGCTCGCCCTCGCGAACGTGATCGCGCCGCCTGCGACAGTCGACGGATTCGTCGCCGAGTTCCTGCTGAACCTCGCGCAGGATCGCGGGGTCTCGCTGCAGGATTCGACCGTCGACGATCGCTATCTCGCCCTGGTGCGCACCGTGCGAGGACACCTCGCCGCACGGCGTCTCGAGACCGAGCGCGCGCCGCGCCACGGGAAGACCATCTGCTACCTCTCCGCCGAGTACCTGCTCGGCCGCCAGCTCGACAACGCGCTGCTCGCCACCGGACTCGCGGATGTCGCCGCCCAGGCGCTGGCCGCCTGCGGCGTCGACTTCGACGAGCTGCGCGCGCACGAGATCGAGCCCGGACTCGGCAACGGCGGTCTGGGCCGGCTGGCCGCGTGCTTCGTCGACTCGATGGCCACGCTCGGTGTGCCGAGCATCGGCTACGGCATCCGCTACGAATACGGCATCTTCCGGCAGTCGTTCGAGAACGGACAGCAGGTGGAGCATCCCGATGCCTGGATGCGCGGCGGCTCGCCGTGGGAGTTCCCCCGCCCGGAGCGGGCGCGCACGATCCGGTTCGGCGACCCTGACGCCGGCTGGGCGGTGCGCGCCGTGCCCCATGACTTCATCGTCCCGGGGTACCTCAGCGGCGCCGGCATCCTGCGGCTGTGGAGTGCGGAGGCCCTCGATCCGCTCGACCTGCCGGCGTTCAACGCCGGCGACTACGAGCGCGCGGTGCGCGCGAGGACGTTCGCCGAGAACATCTCGAAAGTGCTCTACCCCGACGACTCGACTCCGCAGGGCAGGCAGCTGCGGCTGCAGCAGCAGTACTTCTTCGCCGCGGCATCCGTCGGCGATGTCGTCGACGACCTGATCGCCTCCGGCGGCGCACTGGACGAACTGCCCGAGCGGGCGATCTTCCAACTCAACGACACGCACCCCGTGATCGCCGTTCCCGAGCTGATGCGCCTGCTGGTCGATGAGCACGGCATGACGTGGGATGCCGCGTGGGCGATCACCCAGCGCTGCTTCGCCTACACCTGCCACACGCTGCTGCCCGAGGCCCTGGAGATCTGGCCGGTCGATCTGCTGCGCGACCTGCTGCCGCGGCACCTCGACATCATCTACCGGATCAACGAGGAGTTCCTCGTCGCCGTGCGCGAACGGTTCGGCGAGGAGCGCGTCGCCGCGATGTCGATCATCGCGGAGAGCCCGGTGCGCGCCGTGCGGATGGCGCATCTCGCGACGATCGCCGGAGCGAAGGTGAACGGCGTCGCCGAGCTGCACTCGCAGCTGCTGCGAGACACGGTGCTCCCCGATTTCGCGGAGTTCTCTCCCGAGAAGTTCACGAACGTCACCAACGGCGTGACGCCTCGCCGCTTCCTGCGGCTGGCGAACCCCGCCCTGTCCGCGCTCATCACCGAGGCGATCGGCGACGGCTGGGTGACCGACCTGGAGCGGCTGCGCGCGCTGGAGCCGTTCGCCGAGGATGCCGCGTTCCGCAGCGCCTTCGCGCAGGTGAAGGCGGGCAACAAGCGGCGCCTGAACGACGTGCTGCGGGTTCGGGACCGCACCGAGATCGACGAGACCCACCTGCTCGACGTGATGGTCAAGCGGCTGCACGAGTACAAGCGGCAGCTGCTCAGGGTGCTGCACGTCGTGGACACGTACGAGGGCGTGGTGTCGGGCCGCGTCGCGGCATCCGCTCTGCAGCCGCGCACCGTGCTCTTCGGCGCGAAGGCGGCGCCGGGGTACGTCATGGCGAAGCGGATCATCCATCTGATCAATGCCGTCGCCGACGTCGTCAACGCCGATGAGCGGCTCGAGGGCAGGCTGCGCGTGCTTTTCCCGGCGAACTACGACGTGACGCTGGCCGAGAACGTGATCCCCGCGGCCGACCTGTCGGAGCAGATCTCACAGGCCGGCAAGGAGGCCTCCGGCACCGGCAACATGAAGCTCGCGCTGAACGGCGCGCTGACGATCGGCACCGACGACGGCGCGAACGTCGAGATCCGCGAGCGGGTCGGCGACGAGAACTTCTTCCTGTTCGGCATGACCGAGCCCGAAGTCGCCGCACTGGCCCCGGTCTACCGGCCGGGCGGGTCAGTGGATGCCGGGGCGCACCGCGCCCTCGACCTGATCGCCTCCGGCGCGTTCTCCGGCGGCGACCGCGCGGTGTTCGAGCCGATCGTCACGAACCTGCTCACCGAGGACCGGTACATGGTGCTGGCCGACTACCGCGCCTACGCCGACGCGCAGGCGCGCGTGGACACCGCCTACGCCGATCAGGATGCCTGGACGCGGGCCGCCGTGCTGAACGTGGCGCGCAGTGGGTACTTCTCCTCCGACCGCGCGATCCGCGACTATCTGGAGCGCGTCTGGGCCTGAATCGGCTCCCGCGAATCATCCCCTTTGTCGATCGATAACGATCGATAAAACGATCGATTCGTCACGATCGATCACGATAGCCTCGTGCCAACCGTCGGATCTCAGCGAGGAGAAGGAACGTGACCACACGATCGAAGACGATCGCCGGAATGACGGTGGGAGCCCTGCTCGCCGTCGGCATGCTGATGGCTCCGGCCGCCGGCGCCGCTCCGGTGACACCGCCCAGGGCCGCCGCGGCGGCGACCGCCTACGACACGGCCGATGCGACCGTCGTCCCCGTCCACATCAGCGGCGACCCGGCCAAGCGCTGGAACCTCGTCGTGCTCGGCGACGGATTCACCGCCGACGAGATGGGTGAGTTCGACGCGGCCGTCGAGCGGCACATGAACGTGATGTTCAGCCTGGAGCCGTACCGCAGCTACAAGAACTACATCAACGTGTACGCGGTGCGCATCCCGTCGAAGGACTCGGGCACCTCCTGCGAGGACGGCCCGAACGGCGCGCGTCTCGACACGCCCCTCAACATGCGCTTCTGGAGCGGCTGCAGCAAGACCGGCATCGAGCGCCTGCTCGTCATGGACAACACCGCGGCCAAGCGCTATGCCGCGCTCGCCCCGAAGGCCGACCAGATCCTCGCTCTCTCGAACAGCTCGCTCTACGGCGGCGCCGGCGGCTCGTACGCCACGGCCAGCGCGAACAACGCCATGTCGGCGCTAATCTCGCCCCACGAGCTCGGTCACTCGTTCGGCAGTCTGCAGGACGAGTACGACTACTACAGCCGCGGCACCACGACCGGCCCGTACACCGGGGCCGAGCCGTCGTCCAAGCACCACACGATCATGACGGTCGACGAGATGGCCGAGAAGAAGGCGAAGTGGTGGCGCTGGCTCGGCGAGTTCAGCGAGTCCGGCGGCGTCATCGGCACCTACGAGGGCGGCCAGTACTCGAGCACCGGCATCTGGCGGCCGAGCCAGCACAGCATGATGAAGTCGCTCGGGTTCTACATGGATCAGATCTCGCGAGAGATCGTGGCCGCGAACATCTCGGCCTCCATCTCGCTGGTGGACGAGTCCACCCCGACCGACAAGCCCGTCGCCCGCGACGGCAAGGTCTTCGTCGACACCGTCTACCCGGTGTACCACTCCCTGGATGTGACGTGGTCGGTCAACGGCACCGCGGTGCCGGCCGTGAACGGCGACCGCGTCGTCGACGTCAAGGCGCTGCGGGCCGGTCCCGGCGATGTGATCGAGGCCAAGGTCGTCGATCCCACCGAGTTCGTGCGCGACCCGAAGCTGCGCGACGACAAGATGACCGAGACGCTGTCGTGGACTGTCGGCGCGCAGAAGGCCGGGGGCGAGGACGTCGCGGCGAACGTGATCCGTCAGCACACGCCGAACGCCACGCCGGTCGGCGACAAGGACGTGCTGTGGGTGCACACCAGCCACCCGGCAGGCGACCGCCAGGTCATCGAGTGGCGCATCGACAACGGCACGCCGGGCGGCGCACTGCTGGGCCGTGACCCGCAGCTCGACCTGTCGAAGCAGAAGCTTCCCGCCGGCGCGACCGTGAAGGTCTCGGTCTTCGATCGCACCGACCGTCACGCGATGGCACAGGTGAGCTGGAAGGTCGACAACGTCGCCGCGAACACCGAGCCCGTCGTGGGCGAGGCCGTCTCCTCGAGCGTCGACGCGGACGGCGTGCGACACTACGTCGCCGACGACACGTTCACCATGGACCTGAACGGCACCGACGATCAGCCCGGCTACGTGGTGAGCGAATTCCGCGTGGACGGCGACGGATGGCACCACTACTACGGCTGGCCGAGCGACTCGTCCGCACCGTTCCGGTTCACCCCGACCGGGATCAACGTGGACGACCTGGTCTACGGCAACCTCGGCACCGACGGCATCTCGCTGTCGCCGTTCCACAAGCGCACCCCCGGCTACGGCACGCATGAGATCGAGTACCGCTCGATCGACGCGGCGGGCAACATCGCCGACGCGGGGAAGTTCCGCGTCACGGTGCGCGACCCGAAGGCGACGACCGACGAGGCGCTGACGGCCACCGCGTTCGCGCGGTGCCGCGCCGGCCACGTCAGCGTGGATCTGACGGTCACCAACAACGGCGCATCCGCCGTCGACGCGACCGCGACCGGTGCGATCGGCAGCGCGAGCCTGACCGGAATCGCTCCGGGAGCGACCGCGAAGGCCACGCTCAGCACCGACCGTCTGGCCGTCGAGAACGGCGAGATCGTGGTGAAGGCGACCGGTGGCGCGTCGCCGGTGACCATCACGATCCCGCAGAACCGGTACGCCTGCCACAGCTGACGGACCGATTTCGATCGATGCATGATCCGGCGGCCGGAGCCTCGCGCTCCGGCCGCCGAGTCTTTTGCACCACGAGGGGGTTGACAGACTCGCGATATATCGTGTTATCCTCGAAACACGCGATATATCTCGATATCGCCGCTCACATCAGGAGAAACTCACATGACCGAGAAGTGGCTCATCGCCCCGGGCGAGGAACGCGTCATCGACATCGCCACGGCGACCCGTCTCAAGGTCGGCCTCGTCGGCGGCCAGGTCGACATCGTCGCGCACGACGAACCGGGCATCCGCATCGAGGTGCACGGCGTCACCATCAAGGACCTCCGCGTCGAGTCCGACGGCACTCAGGTCGAGATCGACCACCCGCAGCTGGGCTGGGACAACTTCCTCGAAGTGTTCCGCAACTTCGGCTCCGGCGGCCCCAAGGCCGAGATCAGCGTCGCGGTCCCCCGCGCCATCGCCCTGAACCTCGGCGTCGTCAGCGCCGGCGCCCTCGTCTCCGGCATCCGCAACGACACCCGCCTGAACACCGTCTCGGGCGACATCATCGTCGACACCCTCGTCGGCGACCTGACCGTGAACTCGGTCTCGGGCGACGTGCAGATCCGCGACCTCACCGGCTCCCTGAACGCGAACAGCGTCTCGGGCGACGTGGCCGTCACCGGCAACGTGCGCAAGGCGACCATCGACACGGTGTCCGGCGCGACTCTCGTCGACGCCTCCGGCAACGTGAACACGATCAACCTCAACACCGTCTCCGGTGCCGCGACCATCCGCCTCGACGAGACGCTCCCCGCCAACTACGTCATGCGCTCGATGAGCGGCCGCATGACGGTCGACGGCGTGCAGCGCTCGCAGAGCGGCCCCAGCAACTTCACCGGCTCGACCGGCGAGCTCGCGGGCAGTTTCGTCGACGTGCGCGCGAACACCGTCTCTGGCGGCATCACCGTGCTGCGCCGGCCGCTGACCACCGTCGCGGACGACCCGGAATGGGAGGAGGGGGCATGAGTCCCGCGGTCTTCTCGCACGGCGACCTGAGGCTCTACCTGCTGTCGCTGCTGGCCGAGGCGCCGCAGCACGGCTACGGCATCATCCAGGCGCTCACCGACCGCACCGGCGGCACCTACACGCCCAGCGCCGGCACGATATACCCCCGCCTCGCCAAGCTCGAGGAGGAAGGGCTGGTCACCAAGACGGTCGACGGCCGCACCACGATCTACGCGATCACGGATGCCGGACGCGCGGAGCTCGCGTCCCGGTCGGACGACCTCGCGGGCATCGAGGACGGCCTGGCCGACTCGGTGCGCCTGATCGCGAACGAGGTCCGCCAGAGCGTGCAGGAGGCGATGAAGAGCCTGCGGGCCGACCTCGCCGCGGCGGAGCAGCAGGACCGCAAGGCGGCGAAGAACACGCCGCCCCGCGCCCCCGGCTACGACGACGAGCGCGTGATCGCGCGCGAGAACCTGCAGCGAGCGGATGCCTCGATCAATGCGTTCCGGGCACGGGTGCGCAGCGACCTGCGCACGCACGTCGCGCGCGGCGGCGCGCTGCCGACGACGGTCGTGAGCGACCTCGAGTCGGCGATGGATGCCGCGGCGAAGGCCGTGACGAGCGCGCTGGCGACATCAGCCGACCGGTGAACGCCCTTCGTCTCGCTGCGCTCGCTCAGGGTGCGGAGTCCCGGGCCCTGAGCGAGAACGTCAGAGTCCGTAGTACCCGGGCCCTGAGCGAGGAGCGCAGCGACGAGACGAAGGGTCGCTGCGCTCGCTCAGGGTCCGGATTCCCGGGCCCTGAGCGCCCTTCGTCTCGCTGCGCTCGCTCAGGACCCGGAGTCCAGAGCGACGAGACGAAGGGTCGAGGTCACTCCTCCGGCCAGAGGTCCTTGTTCTCCTTGCCGGACTCCTCTTCCTGAGGGATCACGAGTACGTTCCGGTGCTGGCGGTGCGCGAGGCGGGCGGCGACCGAGCCGGTGAAGAACTCGCGCACCGACTCGCCGAATCCGCGCCGGCGGGTGCCGATCACGATCAGTTCGGCATCGAGCTTGTCGGCGAGCTGCTTGATGGCCAGGGCCGGGTCGCCGACGAGCTGCCGGGCGGCCCAGGTGAGGCCGGAGTCCTTCAGCGCAGCATCCGCGACCTTCTGCACCTCCTCGAACTCGGCGGCACCGAGGTCGACGTTCAGGTCGATGGGTGCGGAGTGCACGTAGCCGTCCGGATCCTCATAGGTCACGAAGCGACTGACGTCGACATGCACGACGACCAGCGGCGAACCGAGCAGTTTCGCGTACTTGGCCGCTTCCTTCAGGACGTGACCCGGTTGACCAGGCTGCAGGCCGACGATGACGGCCTTCTGCAGCTCGTCGTTCGAGATGCTCTCGTCAGACGGGGTGGAGGTGGGTTCTGTCATGGCGATCTCTCCCTTCACCGGCGCCGCCAAGAGGGCTCATGCCCTGGCGTGCGTGCTATCCTGAATGCTACTCTTACCGGCCTCGAGCCGGTGCCGTGGATAAGACATCGGGCCCCGCACAGCCCGTTGCTGAACTCGTAAGGGGGTCTCGCGCATGGGCCGTGGCCGTCAGAAGGCGAAACACACCAAGATCGCTCGCGAACTCAAGGCGTACAGTCCGGATGTCAACTACTCCGCACTGGAGCGCGAACTCGGGCACCCCGCATCCGAGGGGGACGAGTACGTCGACAAGTGGGCCGACCAGTACGAAGACGAAGACGAGGACGAGCTCGAGAAAGCCTGAGCTCACTCATTCGCAAGACTGAGCCCCGGGTGGACAGGATGCTGTCCCTCCGGGGCTTCGTCGTGCCCTGAGTCCGGTCAGTCGACAGCGGTCGCGTGCAGCACGATCGCCTGCTCCGGCTGCAACGAGGGCATCACCACGCCGGCAGCGCCCAGCATCCGTCCGCGTGATTCGATGCCTGTCTCCTGCCAGGCGACCGGGTTCATCCGCGCGCCCGCCACGCTGAGCCGCTCGACGACGACCCGGTACCGGCGATCGGCGTCGAGTCCCGTGAGCCGCAGCCGGCCGGCCGTCGAGGTCGCCCCCACCGTCCGCGCGGTGTACACGTAGAGCGCGGAGGAGCCGTCGGCCGCGACGATGCCGTGCACGCCATGCGCGTTGTCGGGCACATCGAGCCGCACGAGACGACCGTTGTGCAGCATCCCGCGATGCTCCTTGTGCAGCGCGATCCAGGCTCTGACCGCAACGAGTTCGTCGGCCGCGCAGCGCCGCAGATCGAGTTCCACGCCGAGGTGCCCGATCAGCGCCTCGGCCGCACGGAAGGCCATCGGGTGCGTGCGCCCGGTGGTGTGCGACTCGGCCGACGCGATGTGCGCCCCGATCAGCTCGGGCGGCAGCAGCTGCATGGTCCAGCCGTTGATCCGCTCGCGCTCCAGAGGGTCGTTGTCGTCGGATGCCCAGACCCGATCGGTGCGCTCGATCACGCCGAGGTCGACCCTGGCGCCGCCCGAGGAGCACGACTCGATCTCGAGCGCGGGATGCGCCTGCTTCAACTCGTCGACGAGCCGGTAGAACGCGAGCGTCTGCCCGCGCACACCCGGGGTGCGCGCCGGGCCGTGCCCTGCGGCGACGAGGTCGCGGTTGTGGTCCCACTTGAGATACGCGATGTCGTACTCATCGAGCAGCGCGAGCAGGGAGTCCCGGATGTGCCGGTAGCAGTCCGGGTTCGCGAGGTCGAGCACCTGCTGGTTGCGAGCGGGGACGGGGAGCGCGGCGCCCGCGCGCATGATCCAGTCCGGATGCTCCCTGGCGAGATCCGAGTCGACGTTGATCATCTCGGGCTCGACCCACAGTCCGAACTGCATGCCCAGCTCGCGCACGCGGTCGACCAGCGGATGCAGACCCTGCGGCCACACGTCTGCGGAGACCGTCCAGTCGCCGAGGCCGGCCCTGTCGCTGCGGCGCGCGCCGAACCACCCGTCATCGAGCACGAAGCGCTCCACGCCGACGCCGGCCGCCGCCTCGGCCAGCTCGACCAGGTCTTCCTCGTTCTGGTCGAAGTACACCGCCTCCCACACGTTCAGCGTCACAGGCCGCGGTGTGGACGGATGCTGCGGGCGCGCCCGGAGCATCCGATGCGCGCTGTCCGCGATGTCGTCGAGCCCGTCGCCGTGGAACCCGTAGACCCAAGGGCTGAGGTACTCCTCGCCCTCAGCCAGCACGACCTCTCCCGGCAGCAGCAGCTCTCCGCCGCCCAGCAGCTGCCGGCCCTCCGGCATCCGCTCGATCTGGTGCACATGGTCGCCGGACCAGCCGGTGTGCAGCCCCCAGACCCGACCCGAGGCGTATCCGAACCCCGGGACGCCTGCGAGGAGCACCGTCGCGGCGCCGAGCCCGGTGCGTCCGCGGCGGTTCTCGCGGCGGTGCTGGCCGATACGGATCGTCCCGCGCTGCGGGATGCGCTCCGCACCCCAGCGTCCGGCGAAGTCGAGTGCCTCCGCCGCCTCGAGCGGCGTGGGCAGGCAGAGCAGCAGTCCGTCGAGCTGGTACGGGTCCGCAGCGGTGTTCCGCAGCGCGGCACGCATCCGCACCACGCCGGCGGTCGTCATCTCGATCTCCAGCGTCAGTGCGAGGCCGTGCTCGGCGTCGACGGCGTCGACCTGCAGCAGGCCGGCACCGTGCTGCAGCACTGCCCTCGCGCCGGCGGCGATCTCCGCGCCGTCGAGCATCGCGCCGGTCACGGTGAACAGCGGCGCCCAGTCCCTTCCGGCCCGCGATCCACTGATACCCGGTGCACCCTGCCAGCCACGTCCGTGCTCGGGAAGCACGGACACGGCGACGGGGACGTCGGGCTCGCTGCCCGCCGCCGGGAGGATGCCGGACGCGGCGAGCGCCTCGAACTCCGCGGCATCCAGATCGCCGCTGTCGGGACCCCAGTGCAGCACGGCAGGGAGCTCTCCATCCCTGATGTCGAGGGCGATGCTGCGACCGGCGGCCCGCATCACGAGACCCGCATCGACGGCTTCGGACATGTCTTCCTCCTCGAACTGTTCTGAGCTATTGTTTACGTTGCCATGAGTTTAGAACCGGACACCGCAGGACGCGCCTCCATCAAGGACGTCGCGCAGCACGCCGGGGTCTCTCCGCAGACCGTGTCGCGTGTCGCGAACGGCTATGTGCACGTGCGCCCCGCCATGCGCGAACGGGTACTGGCCTCGATGCGCGAGCTCGGCTACCGGCCGAACAGCGCTGCACGCAATCTCAAGTCCGGGCGGTTCCGCAGCATCGGCCTGGTCGCCTACAACATCACCACGCTCGGCAACGAGCGCACGCTGGAGGCCGTCGCCGAGGCCGCCGCGCTCGCGGGCTACACCACCACCCTCATCCCCGTGGCCGACCCGACCAGCGGGAACGTCTCCGGTGCGTTCGGCCGACTCGAGGAGCAGGCCGTCGACGGGATCATCCTCATCATGTCGGCGGAGCTCGGCTCCCCCGACGACCTCGCTCTGACGGCAGGACTGCCGCTGGTGATCGTCGACTCCGACGTCGCGACCGAGCACACCCTGGTGGACAACGACCAGGAGCAGGGCACCCGGCTGGCCATGCAGCACCTGCTCGATCTCGGCCACCGGCGCATCGCGCACGTCGCCGGACCCGACCGCGCCTATTCCGCCCGCCGCCGCGCCGAGACGTACGGACGCGTCGTCGCCGAGCAGGGACTGCCGGTCGTGGAGATGCAGCGAGGCAATTGGACGGCCGCGTCGGGCCGCGCCGCAGGCGCCGCCATCCTCGATTCCGAGCCCCGTCCGACCGCTGTCTTCGCGGCGAACGACCAGATGGCGCTGGGCGTGATGACGGCCGCTCACGAGCGGGGCATCCGCATTCCCGAGGAGCTGAGCGTCGTGGGCTTCGACAACGCCCCCGACAGCGACACCTACTGGCCCGCGCTCACCACGGTGCACCAGAACTTCGACGTCGTCGGGCAGCGCGCCACCGAGATCCTCATCGCGATGATCGACGGCGAGCCGCTCCCGGAGAACCCGCTCATCCCCACCCGGCTCGTCGTGCGCGCCAGCACCGCCCCGCCCCATCAGGGCTGAGCCCCTTCCACAGACTCAGAACTCCGTCGGCCCCAGGTCGGGGCCGGCCACGAACTCGGCCTGCGCCCTGGACATGCCGCGCAGCTCGAGCACCAGCAGCTCGTTGCCCTCGGACCGGAGCACGGGCGCCGGCACGTACAGCGTGCGCTGCGGGCCCCTGCTGGAGTAGCGGCCAAGGGCGAATCCGTTCACCCAGACCGCCCCGCTGCCCCAGGAGCCGGTGGCCAGATGCAGATCGGCGGATGCATCGGCGTCGAAGCGCCCGCCCAGCAGCACCGGGCCCCCCACCGGTCGGTCCGCGTCGATGGTCGCGCCCTCAGAGCGCAGCGCCTCACGGAGCGCCCCGGGATCGAGGTCGAGCCCGCCCGCGCGCCAGCCGGTCAGCGGCAGACCGTCGAGCTCCACCGGGCCGATCAGCCCCTTCCGCTCGCCGAGCCGATCCGCGTAGTTCACCCCGCCGAGCACCTCCACGATCAGCGTCAGCAGATCACCGTCCGGAAGGACGAGCACCCGGTCCCCGCTCTCGCGGTCGATGAGGCCGACCGGCCGGTGATCCACGAACACGTGGGCGCGGTCGCGAACCTCGCCCACGGTGAGCACACCGCCGCTCGGCATCTCCACCTGATAGCGCGCGTACCCGCGCGGAGAGCCGAAGGCCGTGGCATCCGGAGCCTCAAAGTGGTCGCTCAGCCGGGCGAGACCGGCGGTCAGCACGTCGGCCGCGGTTTCCAGCCCTGCCCTGAATGCGGGGGCCGGCCCGCGCGGAGCGGGCGCGTCGTCGGGCACCGGCGCGTACCGCGCGATCACCTCGCGGAACCGCCAGTACTTCTCGGTGGGCGTGCCGTCCTCGGCGAGCGGTGCGTCGTAGTCGTAGGAGGTCACGATGGGGCGATAGATGCCCTTGTCGTTCGCGCCGGAGGTGAACCCGAAATTCGTGCCGCCGTGGAACATGTAGATGTTGACCGAGGCGCCGGCCGACAGCAGAGCCTCGAGCTCGGCGGCGCTGGCCTCCGGAGCGGTCGTGTGGTGCGGTTCACCCCAGCTGTCGAACCAGCCGCACCAGAACTCGGAGCACATCAGCGGCCCCCGCGGCTGACGCTCTCGCAGCGTGGCGAGCCGCTCGGTCGCCCGCGTGCCGAACGACCCGGTGCGCAGCACCCCGTCCAGCCCGCCGCGCTCGAGCATCGCGGGCTCCGGCTGATCGACGGTGGTCAGGGGCACGGTGATGCCGTCAGCCACAGTGTGCTCGACGAGCGCGCGCAGATATGCGGCATCCGATCCGTAGGCGCCGTACTCGTTCTCGATCTGCACCAGGATGACGGGACCGCCCGCGTCGATCTGACGCGGCCGGATGATCCCATGCACCTGGGAGAGGTATTCGCGCACATCCTCGAGGTAGCCGGGATCCGAACTGCGCAGCGCGCCCTCGTGGGCGCGGAGCAGCCACTGCGGCAGGCCGCCGTCGTGCCATTCCGCGCAGATGTACGGTCCGGGGCGCACGATCGCGAGCATCCCGGCATCCCGGATGAGATCCAGGTAACGGCCGAGGTCGAGCCCGCCGTCGGTGCGGAACTCACCGCGCGACGGTGAATGCTCGTTCCACGGGACATACGTCTCGATGGTGTTCAGGCCCATCTGCCGCGCCTTGCGGATCCGGTCCTCCCACTGATCAGGGTGGATCCGGAAGTAGTGCATGGCACCGGAGATCACCTGGAAGGGCTCGCCGTCCAGGAGGAAGTCATCGTCGCCGATCGCGAAGGTGGGCATGGTGCTCGCTTTCGTGGGGGTATGCGGAGGGGAGCCCGGCTCGGAGCCGGACCCCCCTCCGGCGAACTCACTTGTTGGCGGTGAATCCCTGTGCGTTGCCGTAGTCGACCAGGGTCTTCTGCCACTCCTTGAGCGCGGCGTTCAGGTCACCCTCCTCGCTGATCGCCTTGCCGACCGAGTCCGCGAAGACGTTGTTCGCGTAGCCCTGGTACGGCAGGTACTGCCAGCCCGGGATGACGGACTTCGCCGACGCGGCGCCGACCTGGTTGGCCTTCTGCTCGTCCACGTACGCCGGGTAGACGCGGTTCGACCACTCGGGCTCGTCGAAGGTGGCGACGGTCGCCGGGAAGCCGCCCTGATTGACGAGGTCGCGCCCGTCGCCCTCGGCCAGGAACTGCAGCACCGCGGCACCGATCAGCTTGTTCTTGCTCTGCTCGGTCACGGTGATGCTGCTGCCGCCGTTCTCGGCGGAGCCGGGCTGGCCGTCCCAGGTCGGCATGGGCGCTGCCTTCCACTTGTCGACGCCGTAGTCCTCGCCCATGTCGATCATCCACGAGCCCATCAGCAGGGTGCCGAGCTTGTCCTGCGCGAGCGACTTGGTCCACTCATCCGACCAGGTGGCGACCTGGGAGAGCTCGCCCTTCTGCAGCATCCCGCCCCACATGTCGGCGAACTTCTTGCTGCCCTGGTCCTGCAGGTCGATCGTGACGTTCTCGCCCTCGGTCTTGAACGGGTGACCGCCGGAGGCCCAGATCATGCTGGTGAAGAAGCCGGCGTCACCGCCGTTGGCGATGTACGCGGAGGGGTCGTACTTGTGGATCGCCGCGCTCGCCGCCACGAACTCGTCCCAGGTCTTCGGAGCCTCCTTGATCCCCGCGGCGGCGTAGAGCTTCGTGTTGTAGATCATCACCATCGGACCGGAGTCCAGCGGGATGCCGACGAGCTTGTCGGCCACGTTCACCGCGTTCCAGGTCGACGCCGTGAAGTCGTCCTCGTACTTGTCCAGGCCGTACGCCGACATGTCGGCGAGCGCACCGCTCATCGTCAGCTGCGGCAGCGTCTGGTACTCGACGGGCACGATGTCGGGTGCGCCGGAGCCGGCCTTCACCGCGTTCTGCAGCTTCGTCACGGTGGCATCCGGGTTGTCCAGCTTGACGACCTTGATCTTCACCTTGGGGTTCTTCTTCATGAAGGCGTCGGCCCAGTCCTGAGTGGTGTCCCCCCAGGTCCACCAGGTGATCTCGCCGCCCTTCTTCACGGCCGCGTCGATGTCGGCCTGAGAGGTGCCGCCGCTCGTGTCGCCGGACGACGAGTCGCTCGAGCATGCCGCGAGCGGCGCGACGAGCAGGGCGACCGTGCCGAGGGCCAGTCCGGCCTTCAGCCAGGGGCTGGTGCTGTTCTTCTTCACTTCGGGTCCCTTCGTTGGGTGTGAGGTGTTGCTGGTGAGGTGTTGCGGGGTCGGGAGGGCTACTTGACGCTTCCCGCGGTCAGCCCGGCCTGCCAGTAGCGCTGCAGGTACAGGAACACCGCGGAGATCGGGAGCACGGTCAGCAGCGAGGCGGTGATGACCAGGTGCGGGATCGGCTCGGTGCCGATCGAGGTGGATGCCGAGGCCCACTGGTTCAGGCCGACCGTGAGCGGGTACCACTGCGGGTCGCTGAGCATGATCAGAGGCAGGAAGTAGTTGTTCCAGGTCGCCACGACGGCGAACATCAGCACGGTGATGAGCGCGGGCGCGAGCTGGCGCAGCGAGATCGAGAAGAAGATCCGGATCTCGCCGGCACCGTCCAGCCTGGCGGCCTCGATCAGTTCGTCCGGGATGGCTTCGGCGGCGTACACCCAGACCAGATAGAGGCCGAAGGCGCTCACCAGCGAGGGGATGATCACAGCCCAGGGCGTGTTGGTCAGGCCGAGCTTGCTGAACATCAGGAACTGCGGAACCGCGAGCACCGATCCGGGGATGGCGAGGGCACCCAGGATGATGGCGAACACGGCGCGGCGACCGGGAAAGCGGTACTTCGCCAGACCGTAACCGGCGAGCGTCGCCAGCAGCGTGGCGCCTCCGGCACCCAGCACGACGTAGAGCAGGGTGTTGCCGAACCACCGCACGAAGATGCCGTCGTCATAGGTCATCACCTGCGCGATGTTGTCGAACAGCGCGAAGTTCGGGCCGAACCAGAGCGCGAACGTGTCGTAGAGGTCGGTGCGCGACTTGGACGCGTTGACGACCAGCCAGAACAGCGGTCCGACGCAGTACAGCAGCATCACGGTCATCACGATCGTGAGCACGACGGAGGCTCGCTTCCGGCGGCCGGTGGCCTTCGGCGCGGGCATCCGCCCGATGCGTCCGCTCGCGAGCCGGCTGGGCCGGCGGGGCCGGCGGCCCGTGACGATCGCCTCGGTGCTCATCGGATCTTCTCCTCACGTCCACCGGCCGACTGGGCGAAGAACGCCACGACCATGGTGATGATGCCGGACACGATCGCGATCGCCGCGGCGTAGTTGAACTGGGAACCTGCGAACGAGAGGTTGAACGCGTAAAGGTTCGGGGTGAAGTAGCTGTTGATGACGTTCGGCGCGATCGACTGCAGCACGGCCGGTTCGTTGAACAGCTGGAAGCTGCCGATGATCGAGAACAGCGTGGCGACGACGATCGCACCGCGGATGGACGGGATCTTGATGCTGAAGATCGTGCGGTACGCGCCGGCGCCGTCGATCTCGGCGGCCTCGTAGAGCTCCTGAGGCACGGCCTGCAGCGCAGAGAAGAAGATGAGCATGTTGTAGCCCACGAACTCCCAGGTCACGATGTTGCCGATCGCGATCATGATGAAGCTGTTCGACAGCGGCGCGGGCAGCTCGATGCCGAACAGATGGTTGATGTCGGCGACCAGGCCGAACTGCGAGCCGTACATGTAGCCCCAGATCATCACCGCCACGACGCCGGGCACGGCGTAGGGCAGGAACAGGCTGAGGCGGTAGAACGGCACGTACCGCAGCCGCGCACTGTCCAGGGCGAGAGCCGCGACCATCGACAGCGCCAGCATGATCGGAACCTGAATCAGCAGGAACAGCGTGACGCGCAGGGTCGCATCCCAGAACTTCGGATCGTTCAGAGCGAGCACGTAGTTGTCGAACCCGACGAAGTGGTTGCCGCCTACCAGGGTCTCGCGGAACAGGCTGAGGTAGATCGCGTACAGCAGCGGCGCGATCAGCACGACGGCGAAGACGAGCATGAACGGCCCGACGAACCACCAGCCCGCCCAGGAGCGGCGGGGGCGTCTGGTCTGCACGAGCGTCATCTGCGACTCTCACTTCCTCGCAATTGGTTGCGTTATCAATGGATACTAGACACGTTTTGGTTACGTAAACAAGAGCCGAAGATCACGGAGCGATATCGGTCATCCACACCGTCGCGTCCGGAGCGAGCGAGTCTCCGGCCTGAGACCCGCTGCCCAGCAGCACGCGCCCCACCGGCAGCGCGACGGCCGCGTCGCCGGTGTTCGCGAACACACTCACGTCGCCGTTTCGGAATGCGAGGACGGATGCCGGGAACCCGTCTATCCACTGCACGGCGCCCGCCCCCAGACCGAGCCGTCGACGCATGTCGATCAGTGCGCGGTACAGCGCGAGCGTGGAGTCCCCCGAATCCCGCTGAACATCCCGCGCGAGTTCGGCCCACAGGGCCGGCTGCGGCAGCCAGGACGCAGCGCCCGGACCGAAGCCGAAGGACGGCTCGTCGGCCTCCCAGGGCAGCGGGACACGGCATCCGTCCCTGCCGTACTGCGCACCGCCGGTGCGGAACCAGGTCGGGTCACGACGGGAGTCGTCAGGAAGGTCGGTCACCTCTGGCAGGCCGAGCTCCTCGCCCTGATACAGGTAGGCCGAGCCGGGCAGCGCGAGCATCATCGCCGCGGCCGCACGCGCGCGCCGCTCGCCCGCGGTGCGGTCCGGCAGGCCCGGCGTGCGCGGACCGACGCCTCCGACGGGGCGCGGATGACGGAGCATGAGGCTCGTGGCGTGCCGGACCGAGTCATGGTTGGACAGCACCCAGGTCGGCGGAGCACCCACGCGCCCGAACGCCTCGATCGTGTCGGTGATCGTCTCGCGCAGCGATGCAGCATCCCATTCGTCGAAGAGATCGTTGAACGTCTGATGCATCTCGTCGGGACGCACCCAGTCGGCACGGCGACTCCGCGGCTTGATCCATGCCTCCGCGACGAGGATCCGGTCGTCGCCGTACTCCTCGAGCAGGCGCCGCCAGGAGCGGTAGATCTCGTGCACCTCGGACTGCCCCTCCCAGGGAGCCGGGTCCTCGTCATCCGCTTCGGGAAGACCGTCGGCCTTCACCAGACTGCTGGCGACATCGACACGGAAGCCGTCGACGCCGCGGTCGAGCCAGAAGCGCAGGATGCGCAGGAACTCGGCGCGCACCCGGGGGCTGCGCCAGTCGAAGTCGGGCTGCGACGAGTCGAAGAGATGCAGATACCACTGCCCCTCGCCGTCTGATGAGTTCGACTCACGCGTCCAGGCAGGACCTCCGAAGCCGGAGCGCCAACCGTTCGGCGGCTCGTCGCCGCGCGGACCCCGCCCGTCGCGGAACAGGTATCGCGCCCGCTCGGCGCTTCCCCGCGGCGAGGCCAGCGCGGCCTGGAACCAAGGATGCTCCGCACTGGAGTGATTGGGCACGATGTCGACGATCAGCCGCATTCCCCCGTGGTGCACGGCGAGCACCAGGTCGTCGAAGTCCGCGAGTGAGCCGAAGAGCGGATCGACGTCGCAGTAGTCGGCGACGTCGTAGCCGCCGTCACGCTGCGGTGACGTGTAGAACGGCGAGAGCCAGAGTGCGTCGACACCCAGTTCCTCGAGGGCGTCCAGCCGCCCGATGATGCCCCGCAGGTCGCCGATCCCGTCGCCGTCGGAGTCGGCGAAGGAGCGCGGATACACCTGGTAGATGACAGCCGTGCGCCACCAGTCCATGCGTCCACCTCCTCGTGTCGGTTGCGTCACCAATGGAACATACAACAGAATTGATTACGTAAACAATCATCCGTCCGATCGATCTTCTCGAAGGAGAGAACCCGCATGGCCGCGACGATCCATGTCGTCTTCAAGACCCACCTGGATGTCGGGTTCACAGCGCTCGCCGACACCGTCATCCGGCGCTATCTGGACTCGTACCTGCCCAAGGCGATGGACCTGGCCGAGGAGCTGAGACGCCGCGGCGGCCCGGCCGGCTTCGTCTGGACGACCGGCTCCTGGATGATCCACCATGCGCTGCGCATCGGCGAGCCCGACCTGCGAGCACGGCTGGATGCGGCGATCCGCCGCAGCGACATCCGCTGGCACGCGCTCCCCCTCACCACGCACACCGAGCTGATGGACGGGTCGCTCGCCGCGTACGCGCTGTCGATCGCGACCGACCTCGACGCGCGATACGGGCGGCGCACCACGGCTGCCAAGATGACGGATGTGCCGGGGCACACGATCGGCCTGGTGCCTGTGCTGGTCGCCGGCGGCGTCGACTACCTGCACATCGGCGTCAACGGCGCCTCCGCCGTGCCCGAGGTGCCGGAGTTCTTCCGCTGGCGGGCGCCCGAGGGCAGCGAGCTGGTCGTGCACTATGCGCGCAGCTATGGGGCCGAGGGGCTCGACGTCACGTTCACCCCCGACAAGCGCGTCGGCCTGCACCTCGCGCACACGGGCGACAACCTCGGCCCGCCCAGCGCCGACGAGGTCGAGGACCTGTTCCGGCGACTCGCCGCCCAGCATCCGGATGCCGAGATCGTGGCGAGCGGCCTCGACGACTTCGCGGCGGCGCTGGTCGCGCAGCGCGCGATCCTGCCCGTCCTCGAAGACGAGATCGCCGACTCCTGGATCCACGGCGCGGGCGCCGACCCGCTGCTCACCGCCGGGCTGCGCACGCTGCTCGCGCTGCGCAGGGACTGGCTGGCATCCGGAGAGCTGGCTGCGGGAACGGCGGAGCACGACGTGTTCAGCGAGTGGCTGCTGCGGGTCGTCGAGCACACCTGGGGAGAAGATCTCAAGACGTTCCTGCCCGACTACGTGAACTACCGCAAGCCCGACTTCGCCGCGGCGAGGGCCAGGGATGTGGTCGATCCGTCACAGAATCCGCCGGCGACGAAGGCGTACGACTGGGCGTGGGCCGAGCATCCGTCACCGCAGGGCCTGACCTACTCCGGGTTCGAGGCGTCGTGGGCCGAGCAGCGCGCTCACCTCGACCGCGCCCTGGAGGCGCTCGCGCCGCCTCGCCGTTCCGCGGCGGAGATCGCACTCGCGGCGCTGGCGCCAGGAGCGGATGCCCCCGCTGCCGTCAGGACGGCGGAACCCGGCGAGCTCCTCGAACTCGGCCGGTTCCGAGTGCGCTTCGCCGCGGACGGCTCTATCGATCTGCTCGACGACGAGCACCGGCGCGCATGGGCCGATCCCGAGCACCGCCTGGGGGCGTTCTCGTTCCAGACCTTCGACGAGCGCGACGAGCAGCTCTGGATGGCCCAGTACTGCCGCGACCGTGAGAACACCGACATGTGGGCGGTCCCGGATCAGAGCAAGCCTGGGCTGTCGATCGCCGGCGACCTGCCGGCCTCTCTGGTTCGGCCGGTCGTCCTCGGCATCGACATCGCGGAAGGAACGGATGCCGACACCGCGACCGTGCGGATGACGATGCCCGAATCCGCGACGGCGCACTGGGGCGCGCCGCGCCGGCTCACCGCGATGTTCACCTTCCCGCGCGATTCCGGCGCCGTCGGCATCCGTCTCGATGTCGCCGGCAGGGATGCGTCGCGACTGCCGGAGGCGAGCTGGTTCGCGTTCCGGCCGCTGCCCGCGGCGGGCGCGTGGAGCCTGGAAAAACTCGGCACCGCGGTCGACCCGACCCGGGTCGTGCGCGGCGGGAACCGCTCGCTGCACGCCGTGGAGGCCGTGCGACGCAGCGGCGAGCAGGCTCTCGTCCTGACATCCGCCGACGCTCCGCTCGTCTCCGTGGGAGAGCCGGGGCTTCTCCGGTTCGAGAACCGCGTCGCCCAGCCTGACGACGGGTTCCACGTCAACCTGCACAACAACGTGTGGGGCACGAACTTCCGGATGTGGTTCGATGACGACCTGAGTTACCGCTTCACGCTCGACCTCGATCCGGAAGGGTCCGCCTCATGACCTCACTGGTCACGACGCCGCTGTCGATCATGGCGCCCAGGCCGGACGGGTTCGAGGCCGTGTGGGGGGTTTCCCGGCTGAGTCGGGGCCGGCTGGAATGGCGCACGTCGCGTGAGTCCGGCGAGTGTCGGATGGATCGCTTCGGCATGACGCCGCAGGGCGACGAGGTGCTGCGCGTGCGTGCTCAGGGGCTGCCGCCGGGGCGAACCGTCGAGGTGAGGGCGGTCACCGAGGCGGTAGGCGGACCCGCCGACCGGCATGCCGGCGAATGGCGACGGGTGCACCTGCCCGACCCGGATGCCGGCGCCGCCCTCATCGTCGTCTGGAACGACACGCATCAGCAGGACGGGACCATCCGCGCCCTCGACGATCTCTCGCCCGCCGCGGACATGCTGGTCTGGAACGGCGATCTCTGCAACGACTGGAAGACGCCGGACGAGTTCACGCCGACTCTGCTGTCCCCCGCCGGACGGGACATCACCGCGAATCGCCCGCTCGCTCTCACTGTCGGCAACCACGATGTGCGCGGAGACTGGGCGTTCCGGCTGCAGTCCTTTGCGGCGATGCCCGAGGGACGGCCGTACTACTCGGTGCGCGTCGGACCGGTCGCCTGCATCATGCTGCACACCGGTGAGGACAAACCCGACGACCACCCGAGCTTCCGTGGCCGCGTGGCGATGGAGCAGTTGCGCGCCGAGCAGACCGCCTGGCTGCGCGAGGAGATCCGGCGCCCCGGCATACGGGACGCGCCGTACCGTGCGGTGTTCTGCCACATCCCGCTGCGCTGGACCGACGAGACCCCGGTCGACTACGACGATGAGGGGTACGACTGGTTCAGCCGTGCGAGCCGCGACGCCTGGCACGACTCCCTCGTCGAGTGGGGCGCGCAGCTGATCGTCTCGGGGCACACGCACTACCGCTCGATGATCCCGGCGGATCCCGCCTTCCCGTACGCCCAGGTGATCGGCGGCGGTCCGGTCGCCGACCCCGGCGATGAGGAGGCCGCCACCTGGATCGAGCTCGCGGCCGACGAGCACGAACTGATGCTGACGATGCGAACGCTCGATGGCGTGACCGCGCTGCGGGCGACGTTCACGCCCGTCACGGAGCAGCCGCCGACGCAGACCTGAAAGGATGGGTCGCATGCCTCGCGTCGTCGCCCTGTACCGCTATCCCGTCAAAGGATTCACCCCGGAGCCCTGCGAGGAGCTGACCGTGCAGTCCGACGGGCGCATCGCGGGCGACCGGGTGCTCGCGTTCCGGTTCGCGGATGCCGCGACCCCGGAGCTCGACGACGCGGGCCTGCACTATTGGCCGAAGTCGAAGGGCCTCGCGCTGGAGTCGTTCCCTGCTCTGGCCGCCCTGCGGCTGCGCTACGACCACGACACGCTGCGCGTGCAGGTCAGTCACGAGGACGTCGTGCTGGTCGATGCGAGTCTCGACGACGACGGCCGAGCCGAGCTCGCCGAGGCGATGACCGAGTTCGTGATGTCCACAACCGACGCCAAGCGGCTCGACCGTCCGGGTCGGCTGCCGCTCGCCCTGGTCGGCGACGGAATGCAGTCCCGGTTCCAGGACCGATCGCGCGGCTTTGTCTCGGTACACAGCACCGCCAGCGTCTCCGCGCTTGGCGACGCCCTCGAGATGGGGATCGACGGCCGCCGGTTCCGCTCCAACGTCGTGATCGACGGAGTGGATGCCTGGGACGAGCTGCGCTGGAGCGGCGACGTGCGCATCGGCGACGTGCGTCTGGTCGCCCAGGGCCCGATCGTGCGCTGCCTCGCCACGCACGCGAATCCCGACACCGGTGTGCGCGACGCGAAGGTGCTCACCACGCTCACCAGACGTGTCGGCCAGGCCGAGCCGATGCTGGGCCGCCTGCTGCTGCTTCAGAGCGAGGCCGGCGTCGTCAGCGGCGACGTCGACGACCTCAGCGGCCGCGGTGGTGTGATCCGCGTCGGTGACGAGGTCACCGTCGGCTGAGTGCGGGGCTCAGAGCCAGCGGATGGACGACGCTTTGTTGCGCCACGAACCGAGGTCGGCGACGTTCGTGAAGTAGCCGTAGGCGCTGCCGCTGAAGTCCGTACCGTCCCAGAGCTTCGTCATGCACCCGGAGTAGCTCTTGAACGAGTCGATGTCGTTGTTCCAGCCGATCAGCGACAGATCGCGGTAGTTGTACGCACCGCCGGAGCTGCACGGGGTGGACCCCGTCAGCGTGCGCGAACTGCCGCCGTAGTTCGGGTACGAGTAGAAGGTGCCGATCACGTAGGTCGCGGCAGCGCTCGCAGTGGCGCGGGACAGGGCGCCGTTCGTCTGGTAGGTGAGGACCTTGCCCGTCTCGTCGAAGACGGCCGCCCCGAGTTCGCTCTCGGAGTCGGCGCACACCAGGCTCCCGGTGTCGATGTTCTGCACGCAGTGCTGCTCCGGCTGCGCCGGCTCGACAGCATCCGGCTCAGCGGTCTGCGCACCCGCCATCGGTGCCGATGCGACCAGCATCACCGCCCCGAACACCGCCGCGATCGATGATCTGATTGCCGTCCTGCGCTTCATCGAACCCCTCCGAGTCTCATCACATGTCTTCTCAGAGTGCCTCGTGCGGAGCGCTTCGACAAGCTCGGGACACCATTTTCCCGATTTACAGGGAGAATGGAGGTGATGGAGGGCACACCCGAGAAATCCGCCCCCGCCGACCTCGCGACCGATCGCACCCTGGTGGCGGCGTTTCGTCGTGGCGATGCGGATGCGTTCCGCACCCTGTTCCACCGGCACGTGCCCGCCGTGCACGCGCTGATCCACTCGCAGCTGGCTGACGAGAACACCGTCGACGACGTCCTGCAGGAGGTGTTCACCTTCGCGTGGGAACGGCTCGACGAGAACCGGATGCCGGGCGGATCGGCCCTGCCGTGGATGCTGTCCATCGCTCAGGAGCAGATCGCGAACGCCCAGCACCTCCACGCAGGTGCCCGCACGTCCACCCGCCCCGCCACTCTCGCGGTCCCCGCACACGCTCCCCTCACCGAGATCGACCCTGTTGCGAAGCAGGCCCTGACCGCTACGCTCGAAGCCGCGGTCGCTCGCCTCGACGCGATCGACCAGGAGATCGTCTGCCAGTGCCTCGTGCATGGGCTGACCTACAAGGAGGCCGTGCGGAAGGTGCGGCCGAACGGAGGCATGATCCGCGAGTGGCTGCTTCGGCGACGAGGTGGGGCGACGTTCTGAGGGGGGCGGGCGATGGCTGACGTCGACGAGTACTACGCGGCCCAGTTCGAAGAGATCCGCAGGCGGATCTCGGCGCGGGGCGCTGCGCAGCGCCGGCGATCGCGCATCATGACCCTGGCCGGCAGCACGCTCGCCGCTGTGCTCCTCACCGGCGGCGCGTTCGCCGTCGTGCAGGCCACGGACACCGAGAAGAGCGGCTCGGTCTGCTATCAGGCCGCAGACACCGACTCGGCCTCGACAGAGGTGTCCGCCGCACCGACGGACGGCGTCATCGGCGAACTGCCCGCGATGGCCGACCGGGTGACCGCTGCCGAGAACCAGTGCGCGGCGTCCTGGCAGATCGGTGCCGTCGGCGGCGCCACCGGCCGCGTCCCCGACCTGTTCACCTGCGTGCTGGCCGACGGGCGCCTCGGCGTGTTCCCCGTCGACGGCCGGACCGACTGCCTGGCGCTGAACCTGGGCAAGCCCTGATCCGGGTCCGTCACCACTTCCCGTGGCGGCGGGTCCAGGCATCCTCGATCGTCAGCGGACGCGCGATCACGATGCCCGCCGGCACGGCGGCCACGAGAAGCACGACCATCATCAGCAGCGGCACCTGCCATCCGCCGGTCGCGCCGTGCAGCACGCCGAACAGGATCGGGAAGATCGCGGCGAAGCCGTAGCCCAGGCTCTGCACGAATCCGCTCAGCGCGACGGCGCTCTCGTGGGTGCGGGCACGGATGCTGAGCAGCGCGAGGCTCATCGGGAACATGATGCCGGTCAGGCCGTAGAGCACCACCCAGCCGTACAGGAACGCGTGCGGGGCCAGGACAAGGCCGAGCAGGCCGATCGACCCGGTCACGACCGACGTGATCAGCAGCACCGGTGTCGCCCAGGCATAGCGCACCGTCAGTCCGGGGACCACCAGCGAGCAGGGCAGCGCGACCACCGAGAAGACGCCGAGCAGGAAGCCGGCCTCGGCGGCCGAGACGTCGCCGACATCGGCGATCACCTGCGGCAGCCAGCCGAACGACACGTACGCCATCGATGCCGAGACACCGAAGATGAACGTCATCGCCCAGGCCAGCGGCAGCCGGGGCAGACGGCTCAGGATGCGGGAGTCGGCGGGCGCGACGACGACCGGCCCGGTGACGGACTCGAACTCGCGGTCCTGGGGCGTTTCGTCTGGCGCCTCCGTCGCTCGCGGGGCGGCCGGGGTGGGGGCCGGAGCCTTGTCCCGCAGCATCAGCACGATCCATGGGATCATCGCCGCAACGGCGAAAACGGCCCACTCGGCGAGCGAGACACGCCAGCCCGCGGCATCCGCCACCGGCACCGCGATCAGCGGCGGAAGGAACGTCGACGCGGCCATCGCGACCGAGTACACGGTCATCATGAGGCCGAGCCGGTCGGGGAAGTACTTCTTCACCAGCGGCGGCAGCAGGATGTTGCCGGTGCCGACGCCGGCGAACACCAGTGCCGTCGCGGCGATCAGCGTGACCGAGTCCACCGCGAAGCCGCGCGCCACCAGCCCCAGCGTGATCAGGGCCGCGGCGATGACCGTCATCCGCTCGAGGCCGAGCCGGCGCTCCAGCCACGGTGTCGCCAGGCCGAAGACGGCGTAGCAGACCGGCGGTGCGGCGCCGATGAGGCCGAGGACCACCGGCGGAACCGGGAAGTCCGCCGCGATCAGCCCGACCACCGGCGACAGCGACGCCACAGCCGAGCGCAGCGAGAACGCCAGCAGGATGATGCCGAGCACCGCGAACGCGCGCCCCCGCCAGAGAGGGCGCACCGACGCGGATGCGCCGGAGGTCACGAAGTCTGCGACCTCTCCACCCAGTCCAGGTACTCCTCGGTGACGGTGCCGGTGACGTAGCGGCCGTCGAAGCAGCTCATGTCGAGGTCGACCAGGTCTGTGCCCTCGGTGATCGCCGCTCTGAGGTCGTCGACCTCCTGGAAGACGATGTGGTCGCATCCGAGCTCTTCGGCGATCTCGGGGATCGTGCGGCCGTGCGCGACGAGCTCGAGCTTCGACGGCATGTTGATGCCGTACACGTGCGGGTAGCGCACCGGCGGCGCGGCCGACGCGAACGTCACGGACAGCGCCCCGGCGTCCCGCGCCATCTGGATGATCTGCTTGCTGGTGGTGCCGCGCACGATCGAGTCGTCGATGAGCAGCACGTTCTTGCCCTTGAACTCGGTCGACATGGCGTTCAGCTTCTGCCGCACGCTCTTCTTGCGCACCGCCTGGCCGGGCATGATGAACGTGCGCCCCACGTAGCGGTTCTTGTAGAAGCCCTCGCGGTACTCGATGCCCAGCTTGCGGGCGACCTCCATCGCCGCAGGACGCGACGAGTCCGGGATCGGCATGACCACGTCGATCTTGTCGCGCGGCACGTGCTTGGCGATCGTGTCGGCGAGCTTCTCACCCATCCGCAGCCGCGACTCGTACACCGAGACGCCGTTCATGACGGAGTCGGGGCGGGCCAGGTACACGTACTCGAACGCGCAGGGCATGAGCTGCGGGTTCTCTGCGCACTGCTTCGAGAACAGCTCGCCCTCGTTGCTGATGAACACGGCCTCACCGGGGGCGACCTCGCGGACGATCTCGTAGTCGGCGTTCTCGAGCACCAGCGACTCGCTGGTCACGACCCACTCGTCGGAGTCGCCCGGGTTGCCGGTGGTGCGACGGCCCAGGATCAGCGGACGGATGCCGAACGGGTCACGGAACGCGAGCAGGCCGTAACCGGCGATGATCGCGATCACCGCGTAAGCGCCCTCGATGCGCTTGTGGGTGTTCGCCACGGCCTCGAAGATGCGCTCCGGGTCGAGGTCGACCGGCGACGTGGTGGTCTGCAGCTCGTGCGCGAGGACGTTCAGCAGCAGTTCGGTGTCGCTCGACGAGTTCAGGTGACGGCGGTCGCGCTGCTCCATCTCGGCGGTCAGCTCACGCGTGTTGGTGAGGTTGCCGTTGTGGATGAGCACGATGCCGTACGGCGAGTTCACGTAGAACGGCTGCATCTCCTCCTCGCTGGAGGCGGTGCCCTTCGTCGCATAGCGCACGTGGCCGAGGCCCACGCTGCCCAGCAGCGCGCGCATGTCGCGGGTGCGGAACGACTCGCGCACCATGCCCTGCGCCTTCGCGGTGTGCATGACACCGGTCGACTCCGCGGTGGCGATGCCGGTGGCATCCTGCCCGCGGTGCTGCAGAAGCAGGAGTGCGTCGTAGATGTCCTGGTTGACCGGGCCGTTGCCGACCATTCCGACGATGCCGCACATGGGGTGTTACTTCGCTCCGTCCCGGTAGCCGCCCACCAGGCGCACCGCTCCACCGTCGACGCCCTTGGCGCCCTGTTCGAATCCTTCGCCGGGGACGGCGCCGATGTGCACCGTGCCGGCACGCCAGGCGGCGATGCCCTGCGCCTCGACGGCCGCGATCGCGGCATCCGCCTGCGCGCCGTCGACGATCGCGAGGAACCCGATGCCCAGGTTCCAGGTGCCCTCGGTCTGCTCCAGCGGGGTGCCGGCGATGTCGGCCAGCACGCGGAACACCGGGTCGGGCGACCAGGTCGCGCGATCGACCTCGGCCCAGCTGCCCTGCGGCAGCACGCGGGCGAGGTTGGCGGCGATGCCGCCGCCGGTGACGTGGCTGAGCGAGTGCACGGCGCCGGGGAGCTGATCGATCAGCTTCAGCAGCGGCAGCGTGTACAGCCGGGTCGGCTCGAGGAGCGCCTCGCCCCAGGTCGCACCGAGGTCTTCTGCGCGGTCGCCGTAGCCGATGCCGGCGCCGGTGAGGATGTGGCGCACCAGCGAGAAGCCGTTGGAGTGCAGGCCGCTCGAGGCCAGCGCGATCACGGCGTCGCCGTCGCGCACGAGCTCGGCGCCGAGCACGGCGTCCTTCTCGACGACGCCGGTGGCGGCGCCCGCGACGTCGTAGTCGTCAGGGCCCAGCAGGCCGGGGTGCTCGGCGGTCTCGCCGCCGACCAGCGCGGTGCCGGTCGCCGTGCAGGCATCCGCGATGCCGCGCACGATGTCGGCGATGCGGTTCGGCACGACCTTGCCGCACGCGATGTAGTCGGTCATGAACAGCGGCTTCGCGCCGACCACGACGATGTCGTCCACGACCATGCCGACCAGGTCCTGCCCGATCGTGTCGTGCTTGTCGATCGCCTGCGCGATCGCGACCTTCGTGCCGACGCCGTCGGTCGAGGTGGCGAGCAGCGGATGCCGGTAGTCGCGCAGCGCGCTCGCGTCGAAGAGTCCGGCGAATCCGCCGACGCCCCCGAGCACTTCCGGCCCGTGCGTCGCGCGCACAGAGGACTTCATGAGTTCGACGGCCAGATCGCCGGCAGCGGTGTCGACGCCTGCTGCTGCGTAGGGATTGGTGGTGGAGTCTGCCACCAGGACAGCCTACCGGCTCGCGGATGGGTGATGTCCGGGAGAGGTGTCTCCTACGATGGGGGCCATGAGCGAGAAGCCGCAGTGGCTGATCCGCGAGGACGCGGGCACACCGGTGCTGATCGCGCTCGCGCTGCGGCAGCTGCTCGGCGTGCGCGAACCCGACGAGATGCCCGCGCTGCGCGGGCTCGAGGTGCGCGCACCGGATGCCGCTGATGCCAGCGACGCCGTCGAGGAGCAGTGGCGCTCGTACTGGGACATGACCGTCGAGCCGCGCGCCCACCGCAGCGACGTGCCGCTGGAGCTGATCGACGGCTTCGACACGATGGTCGCCCTGCCGGCGTCCGGCGCCGATGAGCTGCGCGCGGCGATCGCGCCGCACGCCGCGACGGCGCTGCGCTTCGCGACCGATGCGCACAAGCGGTACGTGGCGACCGTGAACTCCTCCGGCGACTCGTACCGCGCCTATGCGAGCGCGATCGCCGAGTTCGAGCGCGAGATCGGCCGGCGTGCGCACTCGTTCGAGCTGAACGTGCAGGTGCTGCCGCTCTCGCAGCGCGGCATCTGGTGGATCGGCGCGCTGACGGTGGCGGTCACCGACGGTCTGCGTCGCGACGTGGTCGCCTTCGACTCGGCGATCAGGCCGGTGATCGGCGAACTGGCCTAGGCCTCGGCTGCGCAAGCTGCACCGGCAGTGGCCGAGTGAACCCCTCGCCGTCGAGCGAACCCCCTGCCGTCGAGCGAACCGTGTATCGACGTCGATAACCGGTGCAGTCGACGGCAACCGGTTCAGTCGGGCGTGCGTGCGCGCGGGGATCAGCGCACGGTTCCGGCGAGCGCGCTCAGGCCTCGGGCGTGATGACTCGCTCGTGCTGCACCTGCACGATCCGTGCGTGCTTGCGGGCGCTGCGGTCGAGGATGAGCGCGACGACGCCGCCGACCGCGAGGCAGATCGGCACGGTCCACAGCAGCATGAAGCCGAACACCTGGCCCGCGGGGTACGCGACCCCTGCGGCCTCGGAGGGCTCATAGCTGCCGACCGCGGTGAGGATCAGCGCGACGATGACGCCGAGCACGACACCGGCGCCCATGAACACGCCATAGCGCGGCACGGGACGGACCCTCGCCTCGACGGTCTCACGGGATGCATTGCGTGCCATGCATCCATTGTCCCACGGTCCGGATATGCCCTCGCCGTGGGCTACGGACGCAGGACGATCGACCAGGCACCGTAGCCGTGAGCGCTGGTGGCGTTGGCGCTGAACGAGTCCAGATCGCGGGTCCCGATGCTCTTGTCCAGACGGTGCGGGCTCTCGTCGCAGCGGAGGTCCTTGATCTCGACGCCTTCGCCTTGGTCGCCGGACGACGACGAGATCGCGATGCTCATCGCATCGTCGCCGAAGCAGGAGAACTCTATGGCCGACAGATCGGTCGGGCTCGCGAAGTCCATCCGCGTGCCCTCCTCGTCGGATGCCGGTGCGCTGCCCGCCAGACCCGTCATGACGCCGTCGTTCTCACCCGCCTCGTCGCTCTGCTGCTGCATCCACTCCTGCACGTCGGCGTCGTCCGGGGGCGGCGGCGCGAAGGCCGCGCAGCCCGTCAGAGCGCACGCGCCGGCCGCGATCATCAACCCCGCCAACGTGCTCCGCATGCCCTGACCATAGCGGGGCGGATCGCCGTCGGCTACGGACGCAGCGGAAGGAGCGCCTCGATGTCGGCGCGGGTGCCGGATGCCGAGACGCGGCCCGCGGCCACGGCGTCGGCCCACTGCTCGGATCCGGTGGCCAGGGCGATCCAGGTGGGCGCATCCATCTCGACCACGTTCGGCGGGGTGCCGCGGGTGTGCCGCGGCCCCTGCACGACCTGCACGGCGCCGAACGGCGGCACGCGCACCTCGACGCTGTTGCCCGGAGCCTTCTCGTCGAGCAGCTGCAGCAGGTAGCGGACCGCCGTCGCGATCTGCGGGCGGGCGGCGTCGCCGTTCGCGACCGCGGCGAGCGCCGCGCGTCCGTCGGCGGTGTCGATCCTGCGGGTGGCCATGGTGTTCAGCGTACGCGCGAGTGAGACCGGAACCGGGAGGGGTGCCCGGGGAACGAGCCGCGACGCCCGTGCGGGCATAGGCTCGACGGGTGACTTCGCAGAAGACGGTTGCCGGGGCCCGCGCCGAGCTGATCGCCGCGGCCGAGCACGGTGCCGACTGGGCCGCGAGGTACCCGCAGAACATCGGGCGCGCGCACCCGGCATCCGTGCTCATGCTCTTCGGACGGCTGGACAGCGTCCCCGCGACATCCGACGAGACCACGGTCGCCGCCGACCTCGACGTGCTGCTGCAGCGGCGCGCGGCGACGCTGTCATCGCATCCGGGGCAGGTCTCCTTCCCCGGAGGTCGGCGCGAGGCCCAGGACGCCGACGTGATCGCGACGGCGCTGCGCGAAGCGCAGGAGGAGACCGGACTCGATCCCGCCGGTGTCGAGGTGCTCGCGACCCTGCCCGAGCTGCCGCTCGCGGCGAGCAATCACCTGGTCACGCCGGTGCTCGCCTGGTGGCGGTCACCGTCGCGCGTCGCCGCAGTCGATCACGCCGAGACCGTGGAGGTGTTCCGGGTTCCCGTGGCCCAGCTGCTCGACCCCGCCACCCGGTTCACCTCGGTGCTCAGCCGCGCCGGGATGACGTTCCGCGGCCCCGCGTTCGACGTCGACGGCACGATCGTGTGGGGCTTCACCGCGATGGTGCTCGACGGACTGTTCGACGCCGCCGGCTGGACCATCCCCTGGGACGCCGCGGACGAGCGCCCCATCGAGCTCTGACTCGCACACATCCCGTTCGGGCATCCCGCCGCGGGCCTCGCGGATGGAGAACGTCGCTCCAGACGCTGTGGCACCCGCGAAATCCATCCGTCCCTCAGCGTCACGGATGGAGAACGCCGCTCCAGCCGCCGTGGCACCCGCGAAGTCCATCCGCCCCTGGGCGCCGGGTGCAACGCAGCGGAGCGGCCGCGGACCCCGCCGGTAGGCTGACGGCATGAAGATCCTCGTCCTCGGCTCCGGTGCACGTGAGCACGCGATCATCCTCTCCCTGCGCTCCGAGGACACCCCGCACGAGATCTACGCGGCGCCCGGCAATGCGGGCATCGCACAGGACGCGACGCTCGTCGACCTGGACATGCTGTCCGGCTCGGCAGTCGAGCAGTTCGCGAACGAGAACGCCATCGATCTGGTCGTCGTCGGCCCGGAGGCCCCGCTGGTCGCAGGTGTCGCCGACGTGCTGCGCGAGCGTGGCATCCCGGTGTTCGGGCCCGGCAAGGCGGCCGCGCAGATGGAGGGTTCGAAGGCGTTCGCGAAGCGGATCATGGATGCCGCGGGTGTGCCGACCGGCCGCGCGGTGCGCGCCGCGACGGTCGCCGAGGTCGAGCAGGCCTTCGACGACCTGGGCGCCCCGCACGTGGTCAAGGCCGACGGTCTCGCCGCCGGCAAGGGCGTCATCGTGACGGGCGATCGCGCCGAGGCGCTCGCGCACGCCGAGCACTACCTGCCGCACGGTCCGGTGCTGATCGAGGAGTTCCTCTCCGGCGAAGAGGTCTCGCTGTTCTTCCTCAGCGACGGTGACACCGTGCGCGCGCTCAGCCCCGCACAGGACTTCAAGCGCGCGTACGACGGTGACGCCGGTCCGAACACCGGCGGCATGGGCGCCTACTCGCCGCTGCCGTGGCTGGACGAGCGGTTCGGCGGCGAGGAGGCGTTCGTCGCCCAGGTGACCGACGAGGTCGCACTGCCCGTCATCCGTCAGCTCGACGCCGAGGGCACCCCGTTCATCGGCCTGCTCTACGCCGGCCTCATCCTCACCGACGCCGGTGTGAAGGTCATCGAGTTCAACGCCCGCTTCGGCGACCCCGAGACCCAGGTGGTGCTGCCCCGACTGCGCACGCCGCTGTCGCGGCTGCTGCTGGCCGCGGCATCCGGCACCCTCGAGGACGAGCCGCAGCCCGCGTTCTCGGACGAGGTCGCGATCACGGTCGTCCTCGCGAGCGAGGGCTACCCCGAGGCGCCGCAGACGGGGCGCCTCATCGAGGGACTGAAGGATGCCGCCGCCGTCGAGGGCGTCCGGCTCGTGCACGCCGCGACGGCGGGACCGGATGCTCCGGGCGGAGCCCTCGTGGCATCCGGCGGCCGCGTGCTGAACGTCGTGGCCACCGCTGCCGACTTCGGCACGGCACGTGCCCGCGCCTACGACGCGCTGGGCCGCATCTCGCTCGATGGCGGACACTTCCGCCACGACATCGCCGCCCGCGTCGCGGAGTAGATCGGCGCATCCGTCACGGATGCAGGCACGACGAACGCATGCAGACGCGTCCCGCAGCGTGTCCGCCTGCGGGCGCGCACGCTGCCTGCATCCGTGACACCCCGTGCGACGGGGTCAGCGGCCGGTGAGTACTACAGCGCGACCCAGTAGCGGCGCAGCAGCGGGTGGCCGTTCTCACTGGCGTCGATGACGTCCTGCAGCACGCCGCCGGCGCCCTCGATCGTGCGGAACGAACCGGGGTTGTCGTCGTCGCAGGTGATCATGACCCTGTCGTAGCCGTCGGCACGCGCCTTGTCGAGCACCATCGCGAGCGCGGTCTTCACGATGCCCTCTCGGCGACGCGACGGACGCACGGAGTAGCCGATGTGGCCGCCGACCCGGCGCAGGAAGTCGTTCAGCTCGCGACGGAACGCGATGAAGCCGACCACCTCGGCGCCGTCGGTGATCCAGTAGTAGTCGCAGGGCACGTGCCCCTCGGGCAGCACGGCGCCGCGGCGACCGTACAGCTCCGCCATCTCGACGAACGACTCCGCAGCCGCCCGATCGGGGGTGATGTCGTCGTTGAGTCCCGCGCCGTCGATGTGCGCGCCGCCGAACTCGGTGACGGCCTCCGCCCAGGAGTCGGCGAGATCGAGCGAGGGCGATGAGAGTGCGATGGTCATCCCCCATCTCACCACGCCGGGCGGAGTCAGCCGCGACGGACGAAGAACCAGTTCGCGAAGAACCAGCACGCGGCGAGAGCGAGGAACATCCCGATCGCCATGAAGCGCCCGGTCTGGCCGACATCGGCGAGCGCGACGACGGCGAGCTGCACGATGCTCAGCACCAGCGCCACGGCCCCGACCACGGCGAGGCCCTTGACCCCGGCGGCGCGGTCGCGCTCGTCGGCCCACTCCAGGGCGTTCACGCGCTCCAGGTCGCCGGAGCTGCCGCGGCGGGCGGCGACGGCGCCGATGCCGCCGATGAGACCGCCGGCGAGCAGCGAGGTTCCGACGACTGCGGCGCCGAGTGCATAGGAGAGCACCGAGCCGATGAGGCACAGGGCGACGAGCGCGGTGTTCACCGGCGACATCGGCCAGCGGCGCCGAGGCGTCTCGTCCGGTTCATCCGTCGACATCGAACATCTCCTCCACAGTGGAGCCGAAGTGGCGTGCGAGGTGCACAGCGAGCGTCAGCGAGGGATCGTAGCGACCGGTCTCGATGGCGTTGATCGTCTGGCGGGAGACGCCTACCCCGAGCGCGAGCGCCTGCTGCGAGAGCCCGCGTTCGGTTCTGAGCTCCTTGACCCTGCTGCGCACGTCTCAAACGTAGAGCAACACGCCCGATATGTAAAGCTCACTTGACACCGCACACGGATGTAAAGCATCCTTTCCATGTCAAACACACTTTACACCGGAGGCAACCATGCACGACGCGCTCGTCGACTTCACCCAGTCCCTTCCCGCCTGGCTCCAGTGGCTCGGTGTGATGGCCGCCGCCGCCATCCCCTTCGTCGAGTCGCACTTCGGCACCCTGATCGGCGTGATCGCCGGCCTGCCGGTGCCGGTGGCCATGCTGGCCGCGATCGCCGGCAACGCGATCTCGATGCTCGCGTTCGTGTTCACCGCGGCGGCCGCACGCAGAAAGGTCCTCGCTCGACGCGGCGCAGCCGCCGACGACGCCGAGGAGCCCTCCGCCCGCAAGCAGAAGGTCAAGCGGATGCTGGAGCGCTTCGGCGTCCCCGGCGTCAGCCTGCTCGGACCGATGGTCGTGCCGAACCAGTTCACGTCCAGCATCCTGGTGTCGCTCGGCGCGAACCGCACCAGGGTGATCGTCTGGACGCTCGTATCGATCGTGCTGTGGTCGGCGATCTTCGCGCTGATCGCTCAAGCCGGTGTCATGCTGCTGAACTGACCCGGCAGCGAAGAGGGCCGCCCGGGATCTTCCCGGCCGGCCCTCTTCACGTCGTGTGCCGCTCAGCGCAGCTCGTCCTCCGGCTTCGGCGTGTACTTGCCGAGGAAGAGGGATGCCACCAGTGCCACCGCCATGATCGACGCGGGCAGCAGCATGGTCTGCGCCATGCCTGTGGAGAAGCCCGTGGCGACGAAGTCGGGCAGCTGTCCGCCCCCGCCGATCCCGGCCGGGGCCTTGTCGAGACCCGGCAGGTTCGCCTCGAGGCGCGCCTGCATGAACGCGGCGATCGCCGACGAGCCGACCACCGAGCCGATGGTGCGGGTGGTGTTGTAGATGCCCGCGCCGGCGCCGGCCTGGCGCGGAGGCAGGCGGCGGGTCGCCGTGGTGGCCAGCGGCCCCCACATGCCGGCGTTGCCGATGCCCATCAGAGCAGAGGGCAGCAGGAACATCCAGATCGGCGTGTCCATGTTCATCAGCGACGCGTTCCAGAGCAGACCACCGGCGACGCAGAGCAGACCGGGGATCAGGATGAACCGCGGGTCGACCTTGTCGAGCAGCGAACCGGCGAACGGCGCCAGCACACCCGAGATGACGGCCATCGGCACCATCAGCAGGGCCGCCTCGGTCGGGGTCAGCCCGCGTGCCAGCTGCAGGAAGAACATGAACGGCAGCGACATGCCGGTCACGGTGAATCCGACCGCGGCGATCGCGACGTTGGATGCCGAGAAGTTGCGGTCGCGGAACAGGCCCAGCGGCACCAGCGGCTCGCTCTTGGTCTTCCACTGCTGCAGCACGAAGACGATCAGCAGGACGACGCCCACGGCGATCATGCCCCACACGGTGATCGGCCCGCTGATCACGCCCCAGTCGTACTTCTCGCCCTCCTGCAGGCCGAACACGATGAGGAACAGCGCGACGGCGCTGAGCACGACACCGACGAGGTCGAAGCGGTGCGGATGCGTCTTCAGCCGGGGCACCAGGATGACGGCGAGCACGAAGCCGATGATGCCCACCGGCACGTTGATGAAGAAGATCCACTCCCATCCGAGGCCGTCGACGAGGAAGCCGCCCAGCAGCGGGCCGACCAGGGTGGCCACACCGGCGGTCGCGCCCCACAGGCCCATCGCCGCACCGCGACGCTCGGGCGGGAACGTGCGGGTGATCACGGCCATGGTCTGCGGCGTCATGAATGCCGCGCCGAGACCCTGCACCGCACGGAAGATGATCAGCATCTCGAGGCTGGTCGACAGACCGCAGGCGAGGGACGACAGCGTGAAGATCACCAGACCGATCAGGTAGATGTTCTTCGGGCCGAACCGGTCGCCGAGGCGGCCGGTGATCAGCAGCGGCACCGCGTACGCGAGCAGGTAGGCGCTGGTGACCCACACGACGTTGTCGAGGTTGTTGGTGTCGGGGTCGAGGGCGGCCTTGATGGCGGGGTTCGCCACGGAGACGATCGTCGTGTCGACCAGGATCATGAAGAATCCGATGACCAGTGCCCAGAGGGCGGGCCAGGGGCTGCGCGGCTTGTGGCCGACGGCGTAGGTGCCGGTCGTCGGCGTTCCCGCCTTCGGCGCGCCGGTGGTCGCGGATGCCGCGGCATCCGTTCCCGGCGGAGTCATGTCTGTCATTCGGATGCTGCCTTTCGCTGGGCCGCCTTGGCGGCGCGATGTCGGGTGGAGAGCTCGTCGTCTCCCCAGGCGTAGGAGGCGTCCGCGAGCGCGTCGAGGAAGCCGTCCGTCCAGGTCAGTTCGGCGCGCAGCAGGGCAGCGTGCCGATCGGCCTCGATGAGGTACTGGGCCAGGACGCCGCGCTCGCTGGCGGTGTCCAGGGCGGTGTCGATCGTCTCGCTCTGCAGGGCGAGAGCGGCCCGTCGCGCAGTGATGAGGTCGGTGACCTCTGCACGAGACAGGTTGTGCGCCTCTGCGAGCGCGACGCGGAACTCGGGCGAGCGGTCCGTGCGCGAGAGCCCCGCGCGCACCCACTCCTCGAGCACCTCGGATGCCGCGGGCTGCAGCGTGTACGTGGTGCGCTCCGGTCGGTTGCCGTCGCGGTCCACGCCCACCTCGGCGATGAGCCCCTCCCGTTCGAGGCGCCCGACCGTGTGGTAGAAGGTGCCGTTCGTGACCTTGACCATGCGGTCGTCGCGGCGCTGTCGCAGCAGACGCATCATCTCGTAGGGATGCATGTCGCCCTCGCGCAGCAGCGCGAGCACCATCGCGCCCAGTGGCGTGAGCTTCACATCAGCCGCCATATATCCCACCTCGATTAGTCCAAGTGGACTATACCATCCCGACCACCCGCACGTGAGGCCGATCAGCGCAGCGCGGTCTCCCGCTGCGCGTCGGTGAGCGGCCGATCCGCGTAGATCAGCCGCATCACAGAGGGGTCGGGGTTTCCGGCATCCGGTGCGCGGTGCACGAGCGAGAACCCGACCTTCTCGGCGACCGCGGCCGAGGCGGTGTTGTGCTCGACGAGGAAGGCGATGATCGGCGTCTGCGGGCGCAGGTTCCGCGCCGCCGCGATGCCGGCGCGCGAGACCTCGGTGGCGTAGCCGCGACGATGATGGTCGGCCGAGATCCGATAGCCGAGGTTCCAGACGTCCGCGTTCTCGGATGCTCCTGCGAGCAGCGTGACCCCTCCGGTGCCGATCACCTCGCCGGTCTCGCGCAGCCGCACGATCCACGACGCGAGCCCCACCTCGTCCCAGCGCTCCTGCCAGCGGGTCAGCATGTGCGCGGTCGTCGCGCGCTCGACGTGCCGGAGCGTGGGGAAGTGCTCCCAGACCCGCGGATCGGAGAAGATCTCGTGGATCGGATCGGTGTCGGCATCGGTCGGGCGGCGCAGGATCAGGCGGTCGGTGAGTCTCTCGTCAGGCATCGGCACCGACACTACGCTCGGGCACCGACGTCGGTAGTGCGAAGATGGTCGCGTGAGCGAAGCACTGAGCATCCCCGGCTGGCGGCATCTCTACTCGGGCAAGGTCCGCGACCTGTACGCCTCGGACGACCCGGGCGACACGCGCCGGCTGATGGTCGCCTCCGACCGGGTGAGCGCCTTCGACTTCATGCTCTCCCCCGCAATCCCGCAGAAGGGCACGCTGCTCACCACGCTGAGCAACTGGTGGTTCGACCAGCTGGACTTCCCTAATCACCTCGTCGAGGGCGATGTGCCCGAAGAGGTCGCCGGCCGCGCGATCCTCGCGCAGTCGCTCGAGATGCTGCCCATCGAGTGCGTCGTGCGCGGCTACCTCACCGGCTCCGGCTGGGCCGAGTACACCGAGCAGGGCACCGTCTGCGGCATCCCGCTGCCGGCCGGCCTGCAGGACGGCGACCGCCTGCCCGAGCCGCTGTTCACCCCCGCCTATAAGGCGCCGATGGGCGAGCACGACGAGAACATCTCCTTCGAGCGCGCCGCCGAGATCGTCGGACCCGAGCGCGCCGCGCAGCTGCGCGACGTGTCGCTCGCGATCTACCGCCGCGCGGCGGAGATCGCAGAGGCCAGGGGCCTGATCCTGGCGGACACGAAGTTCGAGTTCGGCACGGATTCCGAGGGCACACTGCGCCTCGCCGATGAGGTGCTCACCAGCGACTCGTCGCGGTACTGGGATGCCGAGGCCTGGCGCACCGGCACGACGCCGGCCGAGCGGATGGCCAGCTTCGACAAGCAGATCGTGCGCAACTGGCTGGCCGCCAACTGGGACAAGCAGGGCGAGCCGCCGATGCTGCCGAAGGACATCGTCGAGCAGACCGCCGCCCGCTACCGCGAGCTGATCGACCGCCTCACGAAGTAGCCGCGGCGTCCCGCATGCCCCGGAGGCTCCCGGGTGGCGGAGGCGAACCGATAGTGTTTCCCCAGCCTCCACCCCTACCCCCGAGGAGCCCGCATGCCGCTGTGGAAGATCCACGGCAACGGCCGCACTGTCGCGCCCGACGCCGTCGTCCGTCCTGATGAGCGCCTGAACTGGCCCGCCACCATCGCGATCGGCGTGCAGCACGTCGTCGCGATGTTCGGCGCCACGTTCCTGGTGCCGATCCTCACCGGATTCCCGGTGCCGACCACGCTGCTGTTCAGCGGTGTCGGCACGATCCTCTTCCTTCTGATCACTCGCAACAAGCTGCCCAGCTACCTGGGCTCCTCATTCGCGTTCATCGCGCCGGTCACGGCCGCGACCGCGGTCGGCGGAACCGGCTCGGCTCTCGCCGGCATCGTCGCGGTCGGCGTGCTCCTGGCGATCATCGGTGTGGTCGTGCACACCGCCGGCGTCGCCTGGGTCGACCGGTTCCTGCCGCCGGTGCTGGCCGGCACGATCGTCGCGCTGATCGGGTTCAACCTGGCCGGTGCCGCGCACAACAACTTCGCCGTGTCGCCGATCACCGCAACGGTCACGCTGACGCTGACCATCCTCTTCGCCGTGGTGTTCCGCGGCTTCCTGGGCCGCATCTCGATCTTCCTCGGCGTGATCGCGGGCTACGCGTTCGCCGCCTTCCGCGGCGAGCTGAACATCCCGAACCCGCTGCTGGGCGACAAGACGCCGCTGCAGCTGATCGATGATGCGCCGTGGATCGGCTTCCCCGACTTCCAGTTCCCGAACTTCGTCGAGCCGAGCACCTGGTCGGCCATGGCGATGTTCCTGCCCGTCGTGCTGGTGCTGATCGCCGAGAACGTCGGGCACGTGCGCGGCGTCGCCACCATGGTGAACGACCCGAAGATCAATGAGAACACCGGCAAGGCGCTGATCGCCGACGGCATCTCGACCACCCTGGCCGGCTTCTTCGGCGGTTCGGGCACGACGACCTACGGCGAGAACATCGGCGTGATGGCATCCACCCGCGTCTACTCGACCGCGGCGTACTGGGTCGCCGGCATCACCGCCATCCTGCTGAGCATGTCGCCGAAGTTCGGTGCCGTCATCAACTCGGTGCCCGCCGGCGTGCTCGGCGGCGTGACCACCGCGCTGTACGGCCTGATCGGCGTGATCGGCGTGAAGATCTGGGTCGACAACAAGGTCGACTTCTCGCGCCCGGTCAACCAGTACACGGCGGCGGTCGCACTGATCGTCGCGGTCGGCGGCTTCGCGATCCAGGGCGAGAACGGCTTCGAGCTGGGCGGCATCGTGATCGCGACCGTCGCCGCGATCATCATCTACCACGGCGGCAACGCGATCGCCCGGCTGCGCAAGACGGGCGCCGACGACCCGAAGCCACTCGCCGCGGTCGGCCCGATCGGTGGCGATCCGGAGGAATGATCGGATGCCCGAAGGGCGGCGCTCCTCTCGGAGGCGCCGCCCTTCGTCATTCGTGCTGCTCGCGGCCCGCGCGAGAACACGACGCCGTGCGAGAACAGGAGATCGCTCCAGAACAGGACAGAACTCGCAGGATCCCCCTGTTCTCGCGCGTTCTCGTGTTCCCGAACAACGCGGACGCCGCGCGACGCCCGACTGCGGCCGTGCCTCAGCGCGCCTATGCGTCGATCGCTCGCAGTGCGACCTGCGGCGGGTCGGACGCCACGAAGGGCAGCGGCTCCACCGGATCGCCGAGACCGTACATCCGATGCAGCCAGCGGCGCGCTGCCTGCAGCGGATACGTCTTGCCATACACCGCGCGCTTGACGATGACGCCCTCGACCACGCTGCGCAGCATGACCTCTTCGAGCGCCGGATCGGATGCCCCGCGCTCGCGGAAGAGGTCCTGCATGAGCCCGCCGGCGGCGAGCACCGCGTCGAGGTTGCGCTGCTCGGACTCGGCGTAGATGCGATGCGTGGCGGGCAGGATCGACAGCCCCAGCGTGATGCGCTGCTGCGGCAGGGTCTGGTCGGCGCCGATCAGGAACATGTCGATGACCATGCGCAGGCGGTCGTCCGCGCCCTCGTCTCCGAACGCCAGCGCCGTCATCTTCTCGAAGTAGGCGTCGAGCACGGCACCGACGAGCTGCTCCTTGCCGCCGTAGTAGTAGTTGATCAGGCCCTGGGCGACACCCGCCTGACGGGCGACCTCGGCCAGGCTCGCCTCGTGGTAGCCCTTTTCCCCGAACACCTGGAAGGCGGCTTGCAGGATGCTGGCCTGCGAACGCTCGCGCGCCTCGCGGTTCTGCTCTGCAGAACGCGGCATCCTCAGCCTCCTTCCGATGTCAGATCGACTGCTCCCCATTGTCCCCGACTGATGCTATCTTGTTGATTGGTTGAACCCTCAATCAACAAGTCAATGGGCGGCGATGGGGATCGCCGTCCGACCGTTCCGAAGCCGGCCGACACCCGAAGGCCCCGCGTCGATGAGCGGTGAAACTCTCCGCAGTCGTTTCGGCGTGTCAACTGCGAGGGGGCTGCGGCACTCGGGGGATCTGCCGCAGCAACCGGGAGGAGGGGAGGGGGATGGGGAGTCCAGCCCCCCTCCTCCCGAAACTCCCGCTCAGGAGGCCTGCGGCACCGACAGCACCAGGAGCCGCCGCCCGAACGTCGCCGGATCGTCGATGACGCGCAGCATCACCGCAGCGACATCCGCCCGCTCGGTGTGCGGCCAGCGCGGCGCCGGGCGCCCTGCCGCACCGTCCGCGACCAGCGGGTGGGCCGTGGCCGGGCCGTCACCGAGCAGTCCCGGGTGGATCGTCGTCCACTCCAGGCCACTGCCGACGAGCAGACTCTCGCCGGCGACATGGTCGCGGAACGGGGCGATGAGTGCTGTCCTGACGACGAGCCGGTAGGGGAAGCGCGTGGAGGCGAGCGTCTCCCCCACGCCCAGCGCGGAGAGCACGATGATCCGCCTGACCCCTGCTGCGCGGCATGCCGAGATCGCCGTCCGCATGGCGGTCCGCATCACCGGAGCGTTCGGATGCGTGGCCTTCACGCCGAGCGCCACGATCACGGCGTCGCAGCCGGCCAACGCCGCGGTCATCGCGCCGAGGTCGTCCAGCTCCCCCGCGACCGCATGCACGCCGTCGGAGCGGACGACCGCCTCCGGACGGCGCGCGTAGGCGACGATCTCGTACCCGGCGGCGAGCGCCGCCGAGGCGACGGCACGGCCGGTCCTGCCGGTCGCTCCGAGCACGGCGATGCGCATGTCCATCCCTCCTCGGAGTCCGACGTTACGCGATCGTGGCGAGCAGCCCGTCCGGCGGCAGCACCGCGCCCACCTCCATGCGGTGCGCGATGGTCCCGCCACGATGCGCGGTCACCTGCGTCTCCATCTTCATGGCGTCCAGCACCGCGACAGCGTCGCCCTCGGCGACATCCGCACCGTCGTCGACCAGCCAGCGCACGAGGGTGCCCGGCGACGGAGCGCGCAGCTCGGCCGGGTTCGGCCCCTCCGCCGGAGCGGATGCCGCCGCGCCGGCGAATCCGGACAGCAGGGCCCTCGGCAGGCCGAGCATCACGCGGCGACCGTCGACCTCGACGGGGAAGCGCGCCAGCCCGGCATCCTCGACCGGCGCGGGCCGCAGCTGCGGCTCGAGGCGTGGCAGCAGCACCTGCTCGATCCACTGCGTGTGCACCGCGAAGCCGTCGGTGGAGAACTCGGCGGCATCCACGGCGAGGCGGTCGAATCCGACCACGGTCGCCGGGCCCTCGACGTGCAGTTCGCGCAGCGCTCGGCGCGCGCGGACGAGCGCCGCCTCGCGCGAGTCCGCGTAGATGATCAGCTTTGCGATCATCGAGTCGAACGCGGGCTGCACCGTGTCGCCCGCCTCCACGCCGGAGTCCCACCGCACGCCGGGACCGCCGGGGATGCGCAGCGTATCGATGCGCGCGGGGCTGGGCAGGAATCCCCGCCCCGGATCCTCGGCGTTGATGCGGAACTCGAAGGCGTGGCCCAGCGGCCGCGGAGTCTCTCCGAGCGAGGGCCCGTCACCGAACGCGATGCGGAACTGCTCGCGCACCAGGTCGACGCCCGTGACCTCCTCGGTCACGGGGTGCTCGACCTGCAGGCGCGTGTTCACCTCGAGGAACGAGATGGTGCCGTCGGCGGCGAGCAGGAACTCGACCGTACCGGCGCTGCGGTACCCGGCCTCCGCACAGATCAGCCGTGCCGCCTCGTGGATGCGCTCGCGCTGCTCGTCGGTGAGCCCGGGCGCCGGAGCCTCCTCGATGAGCTTCTGGTTGCGCCGCTGCATCGAGCAGTCCCGGTCGCCCACGACGACGACCCCGCCGCGTCCGTCACCGAGCACCTGCACCTCGACGTGCCTGGGCGACTCGAGGAACCGCTCGACGAAGCACTCCCCCCGCCCGAAGGCGACGATCGCCTCGCGGGTGGCGGCGTCGAACGCGTCCGCCACCTCGTCCAGCTCGCGGACCACCTTGAGCCCGCGGCCGCCGCCGCCGAACGCGGCCTTGATCGCGATCGGCAGGCCGTGCTCCTCGGCGAAGGCGACCGCCTCGGCGGGACCCTCGAGCGGGTGGTCGGTGCCGGCGGCGAGCGGCGCGCCGACCTTCTGCGCGATGCGGCGAGCGGTCATCTTGTCGCCGAGCGCGTCGATGCTCGCAGGCGACGGTCCGATCCAGACCAGACCGGCGTCCTCGACGGCGCGCGCGAACGCGGCGCTCTCGGACAGGAAGCCGTAGCCGGGATGCACGGCGTCGGCACCCGAGGCCCGGGCGGCTGCGAGGAGAGCGTCGATCGACAGGTATGTCGACGAGGCGGTGGAGCCCCCCAGTCCCACCGCCTCGTCGGCCAGACGCACGTGCAGTGCGTCGGCGTCCTGGTCGGCGTACACCGCGATCGAGGCGTAGCCGGCCTCGGTGCATGCGCGGATGACGCGCACGGCGATCTCGCCGCGGTTCGCGATCAGGATCCTCTTCATGATGGGGTCCCTTCCCTCATGGTCGTCTGCAGAACCCGGAACCGCACCCGCGCCCCGGGCGGGAGCTGTCCGGCGATGTCGAGATCGCGGTCGATGACGGCGCCGATGATCGGATAGCCGCCGGTGAGCGGGTGGTCGGGCAGGAACAGCACGGGCTGTCCGTCCGGCGGCACCTGGATCGCCCCGGTCACGGCGCCCTCGCTGGGCAGCTCGCCATCGACGGCCCGCTCCAGCGGCGTCTCACCGTGCAGGCGGATGCCGACGCGGTCGGATCGCGGCGTGACATCCCACTCCTGGCCGGTGAGGGCGTCGAGCGCCTCGGCCGTGAACCAGTCGTCACGGGGACCGAGCACGATGCGCAGCTCGACGGCCTCGCCGGCGGCGGGCAGTTCGCGGGCCAGCGGCTCGGGATCGACCGGATGCGGGGCCGTGTGCGGATCGCCCACGGCGACGACGTCGCCCCCGCCCAGCGGCGCGGGACCGAGCCCCGCGAGGGTGTCGGATGCCGCGCTGCCGAGCGCCGGCGGACTCAGGATGCCGCCGCGCACGGCGAGCGCGTACCGCAGTCCGCGGTCCGGATGCGCGAGCCGCAGCTCGTCCCCCTCGTCGAGTGCGAACGGGGCGCCGGGGCGGATGCCACGTTCCATGCCGTCCGCGGCATACAGCGTCATCCCGCCGGAAGCACCGGCGATCGCGGCGACGGTGGGGACACCGCGATAGCGCAGCGCCGCTCCCCCGACGATCTCCAGCACAGCGGCATCCGCCGCGTTGCCGACGGCGCGGTTGGCATCGCGCATGGCCGTGCGGTCGGCGGCGCCGGAGGCGGAGACGCCGAGTGCGGCGTGGCCCGGACGCCCGAGATCCTGCACGAGCAGCTGCAGGGCAGGGCGGACGATCTCGAGGGTGCTGCCCGGTGGGCGTCCTTCGTCTCGTCGCTGCGCTCCTCGCTCAGGAGCCGGGGCAGCCGCCACGACCTCGCGCTCCGCGCGCTCGAACCGCACCAGAGTCCCCGGGGAGAACAGCGCCGGCGGATCACGGTCGATGTCCCACATCACCGCGTCCGTGCGGCCGATCAGCTGCCAGCCGCCGGGGCTCTCCCGCGGGTACACGCCGGTGAAGTGCCCGGCGAGAGCGACCGATCCGGCGGGCACTCGCGTGCGCGGCGACGACCGCCGCGGCACGTCGAAGATCGGATCCGAGCCGACCGTGTACCCGAATCCGGGGGCGAAGCCCGAGAACGCCACCTGCCACTCCGCGGCGAGATGCCGGGCGACGACCTCATCGGCAGAGACGCCGAGAAGACCCGCGACGTCGACGAGGTCCTCGCCGTCGTAGCGAACGGGGATCGTCACCTCCCCGACATGCGGCACGTGTGCGGCATCCACCGTCGTGGACGAGAGCACGGCGGCCAGAGAGGCGGCGTTCACGAGCACCGGGTCGAAGCGCACCAGCACGGTACGCGCGCCCGGGATGAGCTCGACGACGCCGGGTGTCCCCGCCCACGCCAGATTCAGCCGCATGGCCTCGTCGAGGTCGGCGGCCTCGACGAGCAGCGCCCGGTCGGAAGCGGTGAGGATGCGCATCAGACCACGTACTCCGCATCGGGGATGTCGGTGAGGAACATGTAGCCGGGCGCGTGGGTCACCGCGAACGGCGGCTTCGACGCCATGATCGCGGCCTGCGGGGTCACGCCGCACGCCCAGAACACCGGGATCTCGCCGTCGCGCACCTCCGGGGCATCCCCGAAATCGGGACGGGACAGGTCGGCGATGCCCAGCGAGGCCGGGTCGCCGATGTGCACGGGCGCGCCGTGCACGGCCGGCGTGCGCCCGGAGATCTGCACGGCGTCGGCGACGCGGGACGCCGGGATCGGGCGCATCGACACGACCATCTCGCCGCGCAGGCGGCCCGCCGGCTCGCAGTCGATCGATGTGCGGTACATCGGCACGTTCCGGCCCAGCTCCTGGTGCCGGATCGGGATTCCGGCCTCGGCCAGGCCGGTCTCGAACGTGAAGCTGCATCCGATCAGGAAGGCGACGAGATCCGGATGCTCGTCCCATGCGCCCCGGGCGTCGGACACCTCCTCGGCCAGCTCACCGTCGCGCCAGATGCGGTACCGACCGATGTCGGTGCGGATGTCGCTGCCGGGTGCGAGTCGCGACTCCACCGCGCCCTGCTCGATCACCTCGAGCACAGGGCACGGCTTCGGGTTCCGCTGCGCGTAGAGCAGGGTCTCGAACGCCCAGTCCGCGGGGACCGCGATGAGGTTCGCCTGTGTCAGCCCGGCGGCGACGCCGCTGGTCGGCTCGGCGAGACCCTCGCGATACGCGCGACGGGCGCTGCGGACGGCTTCGAGCTGGGTGGGAGTGGCGACGACGGTCATGTCACGCTCCGGCGAACGGCGCGATCGTCACGCCGGAGGCCTCCAGCAGACGGCGGGTCTCGGCCGCCATCGCGATCGACCCCTCGCTGTCGCCGTGCACGCAGATCGACTGTGCCTCCACGCGCACGTCGGTGCCGTCGACGGCCCGGATGACCCCGGACTCGGCGAGGCGCAGCATCCGCTCGGCGACGGCACTCGCGTCGTGCAGCACGGAGCCCTCCTCAGTGCGCGACACCAGCTGCCCGTCGGGCAGGTAGGCGCGGTCGGCGAACGCCTCGGCCGCAACCTGCAGTCCCGCGCGCTCGGCGACGTCGAGCACGACACCGCCGGCGAGGCCGAGCAGCACCAGGCTCGGATCGATCGCGCGGATCGCCGCCACGACGTCCTTCGCCTGCCGCTCGTCGCGGGCGATCGTGTTGTACAGGGCGCCGTGGGGCTTGACGTAGGCGACGGCTCCGCCGACCGCCTTCGTCAGGCCGGCGAGGGCGCCGAGCTGGTACTCCACGTGCGCCTGCAGCGTGGCGGAGTCGATGTCGACCTTCGTGCGGCCGAAGTTCTCGTAGTCGCGGTATCCGGGGTGTGCACCGATCGTGACGCCGTGTGCGACGGCCGCCGCGAGCGTGCGCCGGATGCCCTCCGGGCTGCCGGCATGGAACCCGCACGACACGTTCGCGCTGGTGACGATCGCGAGCATGCTCTCGTCGTCCGACACGACACGGTCGGGCACGTTCTCGCCGAGGTCCGAGTTCAGGTCGATGGATGCCATGTTCCTATGCTCCTATCCCGAGGAAAGCGAAGATCGGGCCGATGGACACGGCACCCATGTACCAGGTGAGAGCGGTGACCAGCGTGCCGGCGATGAGCAGCCAGCGCGGGTACCGCTTCACGCTGAGCAGGTCCGCGCGGAACCACCCGATGTACATGAACACCGTGAGCCCGATCGGCAGGATCAGTCCGTTGAAGCCTCCCACGAACACCAGGATCGCGGCCGGCGCTGTGCCGATCAGCAGGTACACGATCAGCGAGACGACGATGAAGACCACGGTCGCCCACTGCAGCGACCAGCCGCCGAGGAAGCGCTTGTGGAACGTGGAGAGGAACGTCGCCGAGGTGTAGGCGGCGCCGATGACGGAGCTGATCGCGGCGGCCCAGAAGATCGCGCCGAAGATGCGCATGCCGGCGTCGCCGAGCACGGCGCCGAACGCCTGGCCCGCGGGGTTGGCCGCCTGCGTGGTCAGGTCGAGGGTGACGCCGGATGCCACGACGCCGAGGATCGCGAGGAACAGCACGTACCGCATGATGCCGGTGACGAAGATGCCGTTCGATGCCGCCCGCATCACCGGGCCGGCGTGCTCGGGGCCGGTGTTGCCGGAGTCGAGGTACCGGTGCGCGCCGGAGTACGTGATGTAGCCGCCGACGGTGCCGCCGACGATCGTGGTGATCGTGGCGAAGTTGATGGTGTCGGGGAGGAAGGTCTGGCGCAGCGCATCTCCGACCGGCGGCTGCGCGATGAACGCGACGATGACGGTCATCACGATCATGCCGATGCCGAGGATGACGAGCACGATGTCCATCACCTTCCCGGCCTTCTTGATGAGGAAGATCGCGATGGCGATCGCCGCGGTGACCAGGCCGCCGAGCTTCGGGTCGATGCCGAGCAGCGCGTTCAGACCGAGCCCGCCACCGGCGATGTTGCCGATGTTGAACGCCAGGCCGCCGATGATCACCAGTACGGCGATCACGTGGCCGGAGAACGGGATGGCGCTGTTCGCGAGCTCGCCGGCGCGCTTGCCGGACGAGGTGATCATGCGCCACACGTTCAACTGCACGGCGATGTCGATGATCACCGAGATGAGGATCGCGAAGGCGAAGGAGGCGCCGAGGGTCGCGGTGAACGTGGCGGTCTGAGTGATGAATCCGGGGCCGATGGCGCTGGTGGCCATCAGGAAGATCGCTCCGATGACGGCGCTGCGGCCGACGCGCTTCTTGGTCGCGGCCAGGCGTGCAGCGTCTTCGGTGCTCGCGGGAGTGCGGGGGGAGTCGGACATGGGGATCCCATCGTCTTTGGTGGGCGGTCAGGGGTTCTCCCGATTGTAGGGCAAGGAAAGATTGATTGTTGAACAATATTTCTCCTCGCTCGACGCATACCCTGGATCCATGACCAACGCGGCTCCGCTCGCCGACGTACTGCGGCAGAGCATCATCGACGGCGACTTCGCGCCAGGCTCGCGGCTGTCCGAGGCCGCGCTCGCCGAGCGCCTCGATGTGTCGCGGAACACGCTGCGCGAGGCCTTCCGGGTACTCGCCGAGCAGGGCCTCATCGAACACGTGCCGCACCGCGGGGTCTCCGTCGCGTCGCCCTCGATGGCCGACGTGGTCGACATCTACCGTGCCCGCCGCGTGATCGAGTGCGCGGCACTGCAGCAGGCGGAGCCCGAGCATCCGGCCGTCGAACTCATGCGCGCGGCCGTGGACGCCGCCGAGTCGCATCTGGCCGGCACCGACTGGCGCCTGATCGGCAGCGCGAACATGGCCTTCCACGACGCGATCGTCGCTCTGGCGGACAGCCCTCGCCTTGCGCGCACCTATCGCGACGTGGCCGCCGAACTGCGCCTGGCGTTCCTCGAGATCGACGATCCGCGCGCCCTGCACGAGCCGTTCGTGCGGAAGAACCGCGCGGTGCTGGACGCGTTCCTGCAGCGCGGCCCCGAGGCGGCCGCGGAGGAGCTCGAGCAGTACCTGATCCGTTCCGAGCGCACCGTGCTCGGCGCGTTCGCCCGGATGGGCAAGAACTGATCGGTTCCCGACAGTGGTGAACAATCTTCTTGAAATTGTTCAACAATTCGCTACCGTGTTGAAGGTCAGAGCAGTCCCCTTCAACGCGGAAGGAAAACCATGCACGCCTCCCCTCCCCAGGAAGCGCCCCACTCGAGCGATCGGCCCCCGGCACGCGGACGCCGCCGCATGACCGCCGCCGCGCTGGGCCTCGCCGTGGCCCTCGGACCGATCGCCCTCCTCGCCGGAGCATCCGCCGCCCAGGCGTCGCCGGCCGACGAGGCTGGTCCGCGGTCCGTGACCGCGCTCATCCCCGCCGACCCCGACGTCTCGGCGGCGATCGCCTCACTCGCCCCGGACGGATGCACGGACGCCGCACTGCCGATCACCGTCGAGGAATCGCGCCTCACCGCGGTGCTCCCCGATGCCGCCGACCCCACCAGGCCGGCCGACCGCACCTTCGCCCGCACCATGGTCGAGGGCGGCGGCTTCGGCGACTGGACCTCGTCGTTCGCCGACCGCCTGTGCCGGACGAAGTCGCTCGCGCAGGCCACCGCGACCGCCGAGAAGCTGGGCTCGCAGCTCTGGCGGGAGGCGGTCACGCGCGCACAGTCACAGGGTGACGTCGCCGGCGACCTGCCCGCGAGTGACGACCGTCCGCTGTACTGGACCCGCATCGAGGCGATGGCCGTGCTGCATCAGTGGGACGCCACGTTCGGCCTCGACGCCGACCAGCGCACCGACCTGGTCGAGGCGTTCGACAAGGCCTCCCGCGGGATGAAGGACATCTCGTTCCCGCAGGGCAAGGGGGTCAAGCGGGTGCTCGTCAGCGGCTTCGACCCGTACACGCTCGACGGCGGCACCACCGGCCCCGCCGCGGGCACCGTGGGCAACAACATCCGGCACGGCAACCCGTCCGGCGCGACCGCCCTCTCCATCGACGGCACGAAGCACGTCGGCGCCGACGGCACTGTGGTGTTCTTCCAGGCCTACACGCTGCCGGTGAGCTATCCGGAGTTCGAGCGCGGCTATCTCGAGGACACTGTCGGCCCGCTCATGCAGGCCCGCAAGGGCGGCCTCGACGCGTCGATCACGGTCAGTCAGGCCGGCGGCTCACAGTTCAACCTGGAGCAGTGGAACGGCCGGTATCACGGGGTCACCGTGGGCAACGACCGGTATGCGCCCTGCCCGACAGTGGGCGGCGTGCCGCAGCTGGCGGTCGACAACATCGGCTGCAACACGCAGGTGGTGCAGCGCTGGGGCGGCGGCGACACGCTCACCGACCCGCCGCAGTGGACCTCGGCCACGCTGCCGATCGAGCAGATGATCGCGGCGAAGACCGGGTCGGACATCCCGCGCCCTCCGGGCGACACCTGGCCCGACGAGTCGGTCGCCTTCGGCGTGGTCTGGAACACGAACTACTCGTACTTCGCGGACTGCAGCTCGCCCGAGGTCACGAACGTCGATCAGCGCGAGACGGTCTACCCGCCGTCCTCCGCCCCGACCCCGCCGCCGGCGGACTCGTGCTCGCGCAACGGCGCAGGCGGCGCGTACCTCTCGAACGAGTCCGCGTACCGCAACACCCTGCTGCGCGACAGGCTCGGCCTCGACATCCCGGCCGGCCACATCCACACGCCGGGCATGCAGAACTTCGAGACCGACTTCGGCGTCAGCGACGACACCTTCGACGCCTGGCGCACGGCCATCGCCGCGCAGACCAGGCAGCTGATCCACGTGGTCGGCGAGAACAGCTGACCCGCTCCCGTCGCCTCCGGCTCCGCGCGGGCCGGGGGCGACGGCGTGCTCAGCGCCGGATGATGCGCTGCTCGATCGCCGCGGCGACCGCGCCGGCGCGGGTGTCGACGCCGAGCTTCGTGTAGATGTGCGAGAGGTGCGACTTGACCGTCGCCTCCGACACGAAGAGCACCTTCGCGAGTTCGCGGTTGCCCAGGCCGTCGGCCAGCAGCTCGAGCACCTCGACCTCACGCTCGGTCATGCGCGGCTCCGGCGAGGCCGCGCGGCGCATCAGCACGGCGGCGACCGAGGGCGCCAGCGCCGGCTGCCCTGCGGCGACCGCGCGGATGCCGGCGAACAACTGGTCAGGCGGGGAGTCCTTCAGCAGATAGCCGCCTGCGCCGGCATCGAGAGCGCGCAGGATGTCGGACTCGCTGTCATAGGTGGTCAGCACCAGCACCGCCGGCGGCTCGGCCAGCGCGCGCAGGCGGCCGGTGGCCTCGATCCCGCCTGGGCCCTCACCCATGCTGAGGTCCATCAGCACGACGTCCGGATGCTCCGCCTGCACGACCTCGACGGCCTGATCGGCATCGCCGGCCTCGCCGACCACGCGCAGGTCGTCCTGCGACTCGACCAGCGCGCGCAGGCCGGCGCGCACCACCGGATGGTCGTCCACCAGCACCAGACGCAGCGTCATCTCTCCCCCTCGTGCACCGGGAACACGGCGGACAGCGTCGTGCCCTCCCCCGGTGCGCTCTCGATCGTCAGGGTGCCGCCGAGCGCCGCGATGCGCTCCTCGATGCCCTGGATGCCCCGGCCACGGCCCGCGCTTCGTCGCTGCTGCGCGCGGGCACGCAGCGCCGCCGGGCGGGCGTCGAAGCCCACGCCGTCGTCACGGATGTCCAGCCGCAGCTCGTCCGGCTGTGCGGTCAGGCTCACCACCGTGCGCGTCGCCTTCGCATGCTCGGCGACGTTCGCGAGCGCGCCGCGCACGGTGCGGATGATCGCGGATGCCACGGGCAGCGGCACGTCGCCGGCCTCGCCGTGGCTGCGGAACTCGACCGCGAGGCCCTGCTGCGCAGCATCCGTCACGACCCGCTCGACGGCGACCCTCAGCGAGCCTGCGGTGCCGTCGAGCTCGGTGGGCGCGAGGTCGCGCACCACGCGGCGCACCTCGTCGAGGGCGGAGCGCGCGGTGTCGGCGGCGGCCCGCACCTGGTCGCGTGCGGCATCGGGGCGGCGCTCCCACCCCTGCTCGGCCGCCTGCAGCAGCAGGTTGATGCTGGAGAGGTCCTGCCCGACCGAGTCGTGGATCTCACGGGACAGCCGGGCCCGCTCGGTGAGCGCGCCGGCACGGTGCTGCGCGGCCGACAGGTCGGCCTGGGTCGAGGTCAACTCGTCGAGCAGCTGCTGGCGGGCGGTCGCCTCGCGATCCAGGGCGCGGTACGCCACGATCGTGGCGAACGCGATGCCGATGGGGCCGGCGACGATCGTCGGGTCGAACTGGGCGGCGATACGCAGCTCGGCGACGATCACGACCGCTGTCATCCCGGTGACGACGGCGGTGGCCGGCCAGAACGGCAGGATCTGCAGCACCGCGAACGCCAGCGGAACGGCGCACCAGGCGAACGACGGCGCGATCAGGGTGAGCACCGCCCACAGCACGCAGACGACGAGCGTCCACGCCGCCGGCCATGCGCCGCGACGGGGCACGAACCGCTGCAGCAGCGCGACGACCGCGAGCAGCACGGCCCCGGTCAGCACGATCGCCCCGGACGGGCCCCGCTCGGCCTCGCCGATCACGTGCCGCAGCACGTAGCGAACGGCGCTGACGGCGATCAGAACGATCAGCACCACCTGCAGCGCGGGTCCGAACCGGACCGGCGCGAGGATGCCGCGCACGCCGTCGCTCTCGGATGCCGCCGGTGTGGTCATGGCCACAGCCTACGGAGGCCGCGCCCCGCGCGGCATCATCCGTTCGGCTACGGATGCCGCGCTCCATGCATCCGAATTTATTTATTGACACTGTCCAAAAAGGCTCGCTACCTTGAGCGGGCTTCGGAGCACGCAGACGGCGCAAGGTCGCCCGTCCCGCGGATCCGTGGTCCGCTCGCCGACCTGGCGAGGGGTATTCGCTCACCCCAGAAGGAGCAGTGCATGCGATTCACCAGAACACTCGCGCTCGCCGCCACCGCGGCAGCCGCGATCAGCCTCGGCGCCGGTATCCCGGCCTCCGCCTCGGTCGAAGCCGACTCCGGCGCGCCCAGCTATCAGGAGTTCGCGTCCTCCACGTATCGCGATGTCGACGGCGGCTACGTCGTCAACGGCGACGAGCTGATCTCCACGCAGGGCGACCTGCGCGTGTTCTACAACAAGCTGGTCGGCCCCCAGACGCCGACCGACGGCCTCATCGTCAACACGGTGAACGGCGCGGACGACAAGTGGTCGCTCTCGCAGGTCGGCAACCTCACCTACTGCGTGAGCACGAAGTTCGGCGCCAGGCACGACGACATCGTCGCCGCCATGGCCAGCGGTGCCGGCCTCTGGGAGGCCGCCTCGTCGAAGATCGACTTCAAGTACGTGCCCAGCGCGGACGGCAACTGCACCACCCGCAACAAGTCGGTGCTGTTCTCCGTCGAGCCGGTGCAGACCTCGCAGTACATCGCCCGGGCGTTCTTCCCCAGCACGCCGGATCGCCAGATGAACGTGCTGGTCGACGACTCGATCTGGACCTCCGGCTCCTGGACGCCGACGAACATCCTCGGCCACGAGCTCGGACACACCCTCGGCTTCCGGCACGAGCACACCCGCCCCGAGTCGGGCACCTGCTTCGAGGACAACAACTGGCGTCCGCTCACGCCGTACGACTCGTCGTCGATCATGCATTACCCGCAGTGCAACGGCAGCTCGGACGACCTGTCCATGACGAGCACCGACCGCGCCGGCGTCGTCGCCCTCTACGGCAACTGACACCTCCGTCCGGTCGTTGAGCGAGGGAGCCTGCGACCGGGACGAGACGCCTTCAGGTCACCTGAGGCGTTTCGTCTCGCTCCTTCGTCGCTCGCTCAACGACCGGAATGCCGCTCAGGCGGATGCCCGGACGACGAGCTCCGTGGTGAGGACGGTGTGGTGCGGAGCATCCTCGCCGGCGAGTACATCGATCAGCACCGAGGCCATCGCCTCACCCTGCGCGAACATCGGCTGCCGCACCGTGGTCAGCGGCGGGTCGAGTTCGACGGCGACCTGCGAGTCGTCGAATCCGACCAGGGCGACGTCATCGGGCACGCGCAGGCCGGCCGCGCGCAGCACGCCGTAGGCACCGCGCGCCATCAGGTCGGATGCCACGAAGATCGCGTCCGGCGGCTGGGGCAGCTCGAGCAGTCGCCGCGCGGCCGCCGCGCCGGATGCCTCGGAGAAGTCCCCCGCCTCCTCGGCGACGGGTTCGAGCCCGGCATCCGCCAGCGCCTCGCGGAATCCCTGCAGGCGGTCGAAGGTCACCGGCATCGAGGGCGGTCCGGTGATGGTCGCGACCCGCCGGCTCCCGCGGTCGAGCAGCCGCTGGGTGCCCTGGCGGCCGCCCAGCACGTTGTCGACGTCGACGACGTAGTCCGTGTCGCGCTCGACGGCGCGGCGACCGCCGAACACGACGGGCACGGCCTCGGCGATGCGGTCGACGAAGGTGTCGCTGGTGTGGTGCGAGACGATCATCGCGGCATCCACACCGCCGTTGCGCACGAAGCTGGTCATCTTGTCGCCGGGGTCGTCGCTGGCGATCAGCAGGTTCAGGACGTAGTCGGACTTCGTGATCCTGGCGCTGATGCCTGCCACCACCGCCGCGAAGAACGGGTCGCCGAAGAACGTCGTGGTGTCCTCTGGCACGACCAGCGCGATCGCGTGCGTCTGCCTGCTGGCGAGCGTGCGCGCAGCGCGGTTGGGCACGTAGTTCAGCCGGCGGATGGCGTCCTGCACGGCCTCGAGCGCCTCAGGGCTCACCGCCGACGAGCCGTTCACCACCCGGGACACGGTCGATCGCGAGACGCCCGCCTCGGCAGCGACCTCTTCGATCGTCGGTCGTGCCATCCGGCGTCCTTCCCCCGTGCCCGCGCGACTCAGACCGCCCGCGCGGCGATGATCCGAGAGTACTCGTGCCCGGACTGCTTCACGGTGCGCTCCTGGGTGTCGTAGTCGACGCGGACGATGCCGAACCGCTTGTCGTAGCCCCACGCCCACTCGTAGTTGTCCATCAGCGACCAGTAGAAGTAGCCGCGCACATCGACGCCGGCCTCGATCGCGTCGAGCGTGGCGGCGACATGGTCGCGCACGAACGCGGTGCGCTCGTCGTCCCTCACCTCGCCGTCCTCGACGACGTCGTCGTAGGCGGCACCGTTCTCGGTGACGTACAGCGGCACGCCGTCGGCGTAGTCGGCGGCCACGCGCTGCAGCAGCCGGGTGAGCCCCTCGGGCTGCACCTCCCAGTCCATTCCGGTGCGCGGCAGTCCCCGCTCGACCCAGTGGATCCCGGCATCCGCGGGGAACGGCGACTTCGTCTGCCGCTGCTGCCCCTCGGTCTCATGCGGCCCGTTGGCCGGTCCGTCCTGCTGCGGATGCCCGGACAGCAGCTCGCCGTGGTAGTAGTTGATGCCCAGTGCGTCGAGCGGTGCGGAGATGATGTCCAGGTCGCCGTCGTGCACGGCGCCCTGCCAGCGGGCGATCGCGTCGGCATCGACTTCGCGGATGTCGCGGACGATGTCGCTCGGGTAGTCGCCCTCGAAGATCGGGTCGAGGAACCAGCGGTTGAACTGGCCGTCGATGCGGCGGGCCGCGTCGATGTCGACCGGATCGTCGACGTCGGCCGGGTCGGCGATGGTGAGGTTCAGGGTGATGCCGAGGTCGAGGTCGGCGTCGCGGGCGCGCAGCTCCTGCACGGTGCGGCCGTGTGCGAGCAGCAAGTGGTGCGCGGCGAGCAGGCCGTCGCCGATGTCGGTGCGGCCGGGCGCGTGCACACCCGCGGTGTAGGAGAGGAACGATGCGCACCACGGCTCGTTGAGGGTGGTCCAGGTCTTCACCCGGTCGCCGAGCGCGTCATGCATGGTGAGCGCGTAGTCGACGAAGCGGTCCACGGTGTCGCGGCTGGTCCAGCCCCCCTGCTCCTCGAGGGCCTGGGGCATGTCCCAGTGGTACAGCGTCAGCCAGGGCATGATGTCGTTCTCGAGCAGCTCGTCGACGAGCCTGCTGTAGAAGTCGACGCCCAGCGGGTTAGCCGCGCCGCCGTCGGGGCGCACCCGCGACCACGAGGTGGAGAACCGGTAGGTCTGCAGGCCGAGGCCCTTCATGAGCGCGACGTCCTGGGGCATCCGGTGGTAGTGATCGCAGGCGACGTCGCCGGTCTCGCCGTTGATGACGGCGCCGGGCACGCGGGCGAAGGCGTCCCAGATCGAGGCGGTGCGGCCGTCTTCGAATGCGGCGCCCTCGATCTGGTAGGCCGCGGTCGCGGCGCCGAACAGGAAACCGCCGGGGAACTCACGAGTCATACCTCCCATGATGCCATCATGGGAGCGCTCCCATCCACTCGTCGTGCGAGCCGGATGATGCCCGGCGTACCCTTGACCGGTGACCTCAGACGCCCTGTCCCGCGCCGAATCCCTGATCCGCTCCGTTCCGGACTACCCGAAGCCGGGCATCCTGTTCCGCGACATCACGCCCCTGCTGGCGGATGCCGAGGCGCTGCGCGTGACGACCGAGGCGCTGGTCGCCCCCTTCGCGGGCGAGTTCGACGTGGTCGCCGGCATCGAGGCGCGCGGCTTCATCCTCGCCGCGGCCGCCGCGGTGACGGCCGGCGTCGGGATGCTGCCGATCCGCAAGGCCGGCAAGCTGCCGCGCCCCGCGGCATCCGTCGACTACGACCTCGAGTACGGCACCGCGACCGTCGAGATGCACGACGACCTGCCCGCCGGGTCTCGCGTGCTGCTCATCGACGATGTGCTGGCCACCGGCGGAACGCTCGAGGCCGGCCGCACGATCGTCGACCGGCTCGGCTACCGACTCGCGGGCATCTCGGTGCTCTTCGAGATCGACGGCCTCGGCGGTCGCGACCGCATCGGCGACCTGCACACCGTCTTCCGGTCCTGAGCCTGCTCAGCCGCGGGCCGGCGGCCTCGCCAGGTCCTCCGGCGCATCGCCCCTGGCGATGGCCTCACGGATCGACACCGCCGCATGCGCGAGACTGCTCACCGCGACCAGCTGCCGGGCACGGGCGTTGATCGCCACCAGCATCCGTCTGGCGATCTGGTCCGCCGACCCGGTGGGGCCGAGGGCCGTCACGTTGTGCGCGGCGAGCGGCTCCAGGGCGTCCGCGTAGGCCATGAGCGTGTCGACGTCGTAATCGAGTCCCACCTGCGAGGCCGTCGACAGCGCGTGCACGAGTCCCTGTTCCGCGGCACCGGGGTACCCGCGCCAGTCACGGCGCCGCATCAGTTCGTAGGTGCGCTCGCGATACTCCGCGAGCGCAGGGTCGGCGGCGCTGCCGTCCGGCGTGCCGAGCGCGAACGCCTGACACGCGTTCATGACCTCGAGAGTGCTCGTGCCCCCGTCGATCAGTGAAGTGAGCGCGCGGATCTGCTCGACGGATGCCCGGTACTCGTCGCGCATCAGCAGGATCAGCAGCGCCCGATCCACGTGCCGCTCGTCGTAGACCGCCGTCGTCTTGTTCCGCAGTCGGCCGGACGGCAGAAGTCCGACGCGGATCCAGTGCTTGAGCGTCGATGACGGGACACCGGTCCGCTCGACGAGTTCGCTGAGCTTCATGATTCCCCCTCCGGTGTTGGAGAGCACGAGCCCCTCCCGCTCTCCACGGTGCGAGCACCTGCCGAAGACTCTAGCCTCGAGGCAGGGGATCGCGTCCTGCACGGCCCCTCCGCCGCGGGACGACGAGCGTGGGGATCGCTCATCCGGTCCGGGCGGATGCACATCGGGGGGTGCGGCATCCGCCCGGACGGACTCCGTTCGCCGGGCGATAGACTTATCGCATCCCCGCCCGCGACACTCGGAGCCTGCTATGCCCACCATCGTCGTCGACGTCATGCCCAAGGCCGAACTTCTCGACCCGCAGGGGAAGGCCGTGTCCGGCGCATTCTCCCGTCTCGGGATCGAAGGCTTCGAGGGCGTCCGCATCGGCAAGCGCTTCGAGCTCGCCGTGGAGGGCGAGGTCACAGACGAGCTCCTCGCCGAGGCCAAGCGCGTCGCCGACGAGGTGCTCTCGAACTCCGTGATCGAGGATGTCGTGGGCATCGAGGTCGTCGAATGACCGTTCGCATCGGGGTCATCACCTTCCCCGGTTCGCTCGACGACCGCGACGCGCAGCGCGCGATCCGCATCGCCGGCGCCGAGCCCGTCGCCCTCTGGCACGGCTCGCACGACCTCGACGGCGTCGACGCGCTGGTGCTGCCCGGCGGCTTCAGCTACGGCGACTACCTGCGCTCCGGCGCGATCGCCGCGCTCTCGCCGATCATGACCGAGGTCAAGGATGCCGCAGCATCCGGCATGCCCGTCCTGGGCATCTGCAACGGTTTCCAGATGCTGGTCGAGGCGCATCTGCTGCCCGGCGGCCTGATCCGCAACGACAACCAGCACTTCGTCCGCCGCGACCAGAGGCTGACGGTCGAGAACTCCTCGACGGCGTGGACCTCGGCGTTCGAGCAGGGCCAGGAGATCGTCATCCCGCTGAAGAACGGCGAGGGCGGCTACATCGCCAACGAGGACACGCTCGACCGCCTCGAGGGCGAGGGGCTTGTGGCCTTCCGCTACGCCGGCGTGAACCCGAACGGATCGCTGCGCGACATCGCCGGCATCACCAACCCGGCGGGCAACGTCGTGGGCCTCATGCCGCACCCCGAGCACGCCACCGAGCCGGGCTTCGGCCCCGACACGGCTTCGGCGATGCGCTCCGGCGTCGACGGCCTCGGCTTCTTCACGTCGGCCATCGAGGCCGTCGTCCGCGTCGCGGCCTGACCCGACGTCTGCATCCGCGCACCGTACAGGGTGTCGCCTGCGGTCCTCGCGAGCGCAGAATGGGTATGTGACGGCATCCGATGATCGCGTGCTGGGCCCCGGCCTGCTGCCCACGCCGTTCACGGCCGGCGAGATCCGCGCTGCCTCCCGCGCGGGCCTGCTGATCAGGATGCTGGTGGAGCTGCCCGACGGCACGGCGTACAAGCGGTTCAACGCGTTCGTCGACGGCGACGACGAAGGCGCGACGCTGGAGCAGTGGCGGGCGGATGCCCCCGACGAGGTTTCCTCGATTCGAGTGACCTGGCACGAGCTGCAGGGGCACGCCGCGTTCCCGATCGACGGCACGGCGGCGTCGATCGAGCAGATCGATCTTCCGCTCGGACGCCTGGAGTGCCGACGCTACGACACGGCCGCGACAGGCGAGCCGCCCGCCACGTTCTGGTTCTCGCCCGGGCATCCGGGTATGCCCGTGCGGTACGAGGTCCGGACGGATGCCGGCACGACGCGGACGACGGTGGAGGAGATCCGGCCGCTCTGACTGCGGATCAGAAGATCGGCGGCGGCCAGACTCCGATGATGACGGCCATCACGACCACAGTGATCAGCTCGTGCGCGATGTTCAGCGTCGTGAGCTTGGTCGAGCGCCCCTCGAACGCGTCGTGGGTGATGAAGCGCGCGGCCGTGAAGCCGGCCCACAGCACAATCGAGGTCGCGACGGCGGCTCCCAGGTATGAGCCCTCGTAGAAGTGCCATGAGATGGATGCGGCCCCGGCGAGCACCCAGGCCGTGATGAAGCTCACGATCACGGTCGTGATCATCGGCCACAGCGGTCCGCGCGCGGGTTGGTCGAGGTTCACGCCGGCGAGCTTCGCCCAGCGCTCGCCCATCACCGGCCGGGCGTACCAGATCGCCCCCACCACCATGCTCGACACGGTCGCCAGCAGCACCGCCCAGTAGTTGATCTCGGGAACCATGAGAGCCTCCTCGCTCGTGCCGTCAGGATACTGCCCGGCGTCCTCTTGATATGCAAGCATCCACTTGCCTATCATTGACGCGTGTCCGATCTGTTCCACGCCCTCGACGACCCGACGAGGAGGCTCATCCTCGACGCCCTGTCCGAGCGCGACGGTCAGACGCTGTTCGAGATCTGCTCCACGCTCACGATGCGGCACGGCGTGACCTCCAGCCGACAGGCGGTGTCGCAGCACCTGACCGTGCTCGAGGCCGCCGAGCTCATCTCGACCGAGCGACGCGGTCGTTCGAAGTTCCACTACTTCCACCCCGAACCCATCGCCCGGATCGCCGAGCGGTGGCCGATCACAAGGAGAACACCCTCATGAGGATCGAACTGACCAGCATCTTCGTGAACGACCAGCGCAGCGCGCTCGCGTTCTACACCGACGTCCTCGGCTTCGAGAAGCACCACGACATCCCGATCGGAGAGGCGGCGTGGCTGACCGTCACCTCGCCGGAGGGCGGCGCCGAACTGCTGCTCGAGCCGTCCGACCACCCGGCCGTGAAGCCCTACCGCGACGCACTCGTCGAGGACGGCATCCCGCTCGCGCAGTTCGCCGTCGACGACCTCGCCGCCGAGCACGAGCGTCTGACCGGCCTCGGCGTGGTGTTCACGCAGCAGCCCACCGACATCGGCACAGCCCTCGTCGCCGTCTTCGACGACACCTGCGGCAACCTCATCCAGCTGGTCCAGATGAAGTGACGGGCAGGCACGAACCGGGGGCCGAAGTGCGCAGGGCCGGATCCCGGAAACTCGTCAGGCGATGCCGCCGCCGTCGACCACGAGGGCCGAGCCGGTGACGTACGACGACTCGTCGCTGGCCAGCCACACCACGGCTGCGGCGATCTCGCTCGGCTGACCCATGCGGTTCAGCGGGCGCTCGGCCGCCTCGGCGAGGAATCCGGCCTGGTCCTGCCCGAGCTGCTTGGCCTCGTCACGCAGCATGCCGGTGTCGACGTCACCCGGGTTCACCGAGTTCACGCGGATGCCCTGCGGCCCGTGGTCGATCGCCAGCGCGCGGGTCATGTTCACCACGGCGCCCTTCGACGCGCAGTACGAGATGGCCTGGCCGCCGCCCTTGAGGCCCCAGCCCGAGCCCGTGTTGACGATGGATCCGCCGCCGTTCGCGGCCATGATCGGCACGACGTGCTTGCACATCAGGAAGATCGCGCGCACGTTCACGCCGAACACGCGATCCCACTCCTCGACCGTGATCTCGACGGCCGTCGTACGGCGGATGATGCCGGCGTTGTTGAAGACGACGTCGATGCCGCCGAGCTCCTCGACGACGGATGCCACGACCCGCTCGATGTCCGCCTCGCTGGACACGTCGGCGGCGAGCGCGATCGCCGTGCCGCCTGCGGCGCGGATCTCCTCGGCGACAGCCTCCGCGGCATCCGCGTTGAGGTCGACGACGGCCACCGACGCGCCCTCCGCGGCGAAGGCGAGCGATGTGGCGCGGCCGATGCCGCCGGCCCCGCCTGTGACGATGGCGTTCTTGTTCTGCAGGCGCCCTGCAGTGTTCTCGGAAGTCATGGTTGATCCTTTCAGACGGTTTCGTAGAGCCGCTCGGGGGCGGCGACGGGGTAGAAGGCGGTGGTGGAGGCCCCGGTCACGATGCGGATATGCCCCGCCAGCCGCGCGTCGAGGTCGGGGGCTCCGGTGTCGACGATGAGTGGACTCCCGCCGAGGTCGATGAGCTTCTGCTCGGGGGCGACGACGAGCAGCGGGTCGTCGCCGAGAGCCCGGATGACCCGGGCGGAGAGCTGCTGGTTGCCACGGCCGAGCAGGAATCCCTGCCCGCCGATCACGGTGACGACGGCCTTCGCGGGGCCCTGCGCGATCTCGTCGAGCAGCTGCTGCTCGGAGGCCGCGGTGGCCAGCAGTTCGCCGTCGCGGATCACATCGACGCCGAGCGCCGTCGAGCGGATGCCGAGGATGCGGGCGACCTCGGCGGTCGTGCCGCCGGGTCCGAGCAGGTATCGCACCCCGGGCTCGAGGCGCGCGACCACGCCGCGCGCCGCCGCGGCGACGGCCGCCTGCTCGCTCGCGGGCGTCGCAGCCTTGCGCGCCTGGGTGCGGCCGGGAACGACAGGGACAGGCAGCGTGCCGAACAGGGTCGGGGACACGCGCACCCGTCGCATCTGCTCCTCGTCGATGTCGAGCACCTCGCGCTCGGTCGCCGGCAGTCCGCCGCGGCTCAGCCATTCGGATGCCACGGAGCCGGCAGCCCGCGGGCTGACCGCGAACACCGGCGAGTACATCTTCACGCCGGCGGGGATGCCCAGCACCGCCGGCATCCGCTCCTCTGCACGGGACGGATGCAGGACCGATTCACGGATGTCGGCGGACACGCCGACGTATCCGTCTGCTGGCCCGTCTCCCTGTGTCCGCACCGAGGCCAGTCCGTCGACGACGTCGCGCATCGTGCCGTCGCCGCCGACCACGAGGATCAGCTCGCAACCCGCGGCGGCGAGGGCCGCGACGGCGGCTGCCGTGTCCGCGGCATCCGTCCCCGACGTCGTATCGCGCAACTGGCCGGATCCTGCGTTCGAATGCAGCGAGTCAGACAATTCGGAACAGGGCGGGTACACGACCCACGGCACCAGTCCGGCGGCCCGTACGGCGTCCGCGCCCATCGCGCCGGATGCCGTGGCGAGCACCGCCCCTGGATGCCGCGAAGCGACGACCTCGAGCGCCGTCAACGCGCGCAGGCCGGCGCGCGGGGCGGAACCCCGCTCGCGCGCCGAGCGCTGCACATCCGCGCCGTCGGAACCGGCGAGCCCCGCGGGCCCGCCGATCCCGGCGACGGGGTTGACGACGAGACCGATCACGCGCTCACGGCCTCCGAGACGGATGCCGCGAAGTCGGCCGGGATCTCGCCGAAATACTTCCGGCGGTAGGCGCGCCAGGTGATGGCCCAGCGCTCCGGGTTGTCCAGGTCGTCGTGGTGGGTGTGGTGCACGGTCTGGTTGTGCGGAGCGGTGCGGACGACCTCAGGGGTCTCGCGCGCCTCGCGGGCCACCTCGGCCAGCGCCGCGACGTACTCGTCGATCTCGGCCTTCGAGTAGCACTCGGTGGGCTCGAGGGTGAACGGCTGCGGCACGACGTACGGGTGGTGACTCGTCCAGTAGTGGAAGCCGTAGTCGGCCATGCGGATGCCGATCTCCTCCGAGGAGATGCCGGTCTGCTCGTACAGCTCCTGCCACGAGTACCGCACCTGCTCGATTCGGCGCCGGCCCGTCGCGTACGGTGCGGAGGCGCCGGGGATCTCCAGCACCCGCTTCAGCAGGTAGTTGTTGTTCAGCACGGCGATCTGCGAGGCGGTGAGCATGCCCTCCGCCCCGAGCGCCATGATCCACGCGTACGCCCGCACGATGTGCAGGATGACGCCGTGGGCCGGAGCGACGTGCCCGATCGACAGCGCGCCCGGCTCTCGGACGACGAAGCCGCTGCCGGTCCTCTCCACGCGCGGACCGGGAAGGAACGGCGCGAGTGCGGCGCTGACCGCGTTCGCTGCGGCGCCGGGACCACCGCTGCCGTGCGGGGCGGAGAACGTCTTGTGCAGGTTGAACTGGCACACGTCGAATCCGGCGTCCCTGGCCCGGGTGATCCCGAGGATCCCCGCCGCGTTCGCCTGGTCGTAGGAGGCGAGGGCGCCGACCTCATGGGCGGCGTCCACCCACTCCCTGATCGCCGGGTTGTAGATGCCGGTGTCCTCGGGATTGGTCACCATGATGGCTGCGGTGCGCTCCGACAGCGCCGCCCTGAGCGCCGCGAGGTCGGGGTAGCCGTCGGCGTCGGGATAGATCGTGATGACCTTGTAGCCGGCGACCTTGGCCGCGGCGGCATTCGACGGGTGACTGAAGATCGTCGTGATCACCTCGTCGCGCTGCTCGCCCTCACCACGCGACTCGTGGTACGCGCGGATCATCGCAATGTTCGTCCAGATACCGGCGGATCCACCCGGAGACGCCAGCGAGACGGCATCCATGCCGGAGATCTCGGCCATCAGCTGCTCGAGACGCCAGATCATCTCCAGCGCACCCTGCGTGTCCGCCGGATCCTGCGCGGGGTGCAGTGCGCGCAGCTGCGGCACCTCGATGAGCTGGTCGTTGATCTTCGGGGAGTACTTGATCGTGCAGGTGCCCTGGCCGATGTCCACGTTGAGGTCGGAGCCCAGGTTCTCCTGCGAGAGCCGCAGGTAGTGCTTGAGCACGCGCATCTGAGCGATCTCGGGCAGCGCGGGCGGGGCGGCTCGCCGCATCCCCTCCGGCAGGTCGGCGACGACGTCACCGACGGCGTCGCGCACGGCCGGCTCGACCGGCGAGACGGCGATGCCGCGTTCGCCCGGGGTGGAGAGCTCGAAGATGATGGGCTCGTCCCAGCTGGCCTGCTGGAACCGGCGCGGGCTGGTCTTGGGTGCGATGGGAAGGCTCACTTCGCCTGCTCCTCGGTCTCGATGGCCGCAGCGACGGCGGCTGCCAGACGGTCGATGTCGGATGCCGGGGTGGCGTCGGTGACGCACACCAGCAGCGTGCGGTCGTCGACGACGACGCCCGGTTCGATGCCGTCGGCACGCAGCGCCTCGACGAGCGCGGGCGCCGAGGGCACCGTGATGGTGAACTCGCGCAGATGCAGTGCGTCGTCCCCGAGCCGCACACCGGGGACGGCGGCGAGCTTCTGCTGCGCGTACCGGGTGCGGGCCAGCAGCAGCTCGCCGAGCTCGGCCATGCCGGCCGGCCCCATCAGTGCGAGATGCACGCCGGCCGCGATGCCCCAGAGTGCGGCCGCTGTGCCGACCCACTCCTTCCCCTCTTCGCGGTGCGCGAAGGAGGTGCGGTCGTAGGCGACGTCGCCGAAGCCGTACTCCCCCGGCACGTCGGTGGACTCGAGGCCGAACAGGCGCGAAGGCATCTCCATCACGAACTTCGGGTCGTCATGCACGGCGATGAACCCGGCGTGCGCACCGCCCAACCACTGGTGCAGACCGAGCGACTGGATGTCGCCGGTGACGATGTCCGCTCCCTGCAGCGCGGGCGGCGTGAGCACGCCGTAGCCGATCGGGTCCGTGCCGACCACCAGCACCGCGCCGGCCGCGTGTGCGGCGTCCGCGATCTGCTGCAGCTGCGTCTCGACCGCGCCGGTGAAGCTCGGGGTCTCCACCCAGACCGCGGCGACATCCTCTCCGAGACGGGCCTGCAGGGTGTCGATGTCGGCGATCGCACCGCTGGTGCCGATCAGCTCGATCTCCAGGTAGGACCTGGTGTAGTCGTGCACTTTCGACGCCTTCTCGGGCAGCACGTCGCTGACGGCGAGCACGCGCCGACGGCCGGTGAGCCGGGCGGCCATCGCCAGGCCCGTGGCAGTGGCCTGATAGCCGTCGTAGGTCGGGACGTTCACGACGTCCATGGCGAGCAGCTCGGCCATCAGCGACTGGTACTCGAACAGTGCCTGGAAGCGGCCGTGATCCTCGTAGGGCTCCCCCGCGTACGCCGTGAGGAACTCGCTGCGGCGGATCACCTCGTCGACGACGGCCGGGACGTAGTGGTTGTATGTCCCGGCTCCGAGGAAGCTGAGCCGCTCCTCGGTCGTGCGGTTCTGGGAGAGGATGCCGCGGACGTGCCGGGCGAGGTCCTGCTCGGCCGGCAGTGCCTTCGGGATGTCGAGCGGGCGCCGCAGACGGAGCGATTCCGGAACGTCGGCGTAGAAGTCCTCGATGGATTCGGCACCGGTGGCCGCGAGCATCGCCGCTCGCGTCTCGGGCGCCGTGTTGGGGATGTACGGATGCACGTAGGCAGTCGTCATGCTTGCTCCTTCACGGATGTGATTGCGGTCAAGAGTTCGGGGAACGGGATGTCGTCGGCGTGGGGCGCGGCGAGCACCGCGACGCCGTAGGGGCCCAGCTCGACGCGGCCGTCGTGGGCCGCCCCGGTGAGAAGGTCGGTGCCGTGCGCGTTCCAGGCGATCGGCTCGGTGCCGTGGTTCAGCAGGAACGTGTAGTCGGTGTCTCCGTCGGTGCGGGTGACCGCCTCGGCGTTCACATCGGCGTCGGCACGGAGGGGCAGTCCGGCCGTGCCGAGCACGTCGCGGAACACCGTGAGCAGTCCCTCGGACTCGAGCATCGCGCTGACGTACCAGGCGGTGCCGTCGCCGACGCGCCGCCGCGTGATCGCCGGCAGCCCGTCGAGCACGCCTCCGGCGTAGCATCCGCGGATCTCGGTGCCCTCGTGCGACTCGAGCCATTCGCTCCAGTGCGGCACGACCAGGTCCTGGTCGCCGTATCGGATGCTCGCGACGAGGCCGTCCGAGAGAGGCCACTGCTCGTCGACCTCGACGCCGAGCAGGTCGCGCAGCGGGCCCGGGGCCCCGCCGTCGTGCACCTTCTCGGTGGCATCCACCACGCCGGAGAACGGGCCGACCACGACGTGGCCGCCGCCCTCGACGAAGGCGCGCAGCGCATCTGCCTGCGGCTGCTCGACGATGTAGAGGTTCGGCACGATCACGACGTCGTACTTGTCGAACGGCCCGGTGGCGCGCACCGCGTCGACGGGCTGTCCGAGCGAATACATGCCGCGGTGCCAGGCGCGGGCCTGCTGCGCCCATTGCAGCCGCTGCGAGGGCAGCGACTCGATCTGCGTCGACCCCCACCAGGAATCGTGGTCGATGACGAGCGCGACGCGCGAGCGCACCCTGCTGCCGCGCACCGGCTCGAGCCGCTTCAGCTCGAGCCCGAGGGCCTTGGTCTCCTGGTAGCTGCGCGAGCGCTCGCCGCGGTGGCCCAGCATCGACGAGTGGAACTTCTCCTGACCGTACTTCGCCTGACGCCACTGGAAGAACATCACCGAGTCCGAGCCGTGCGCGATCGTCTGCAGGCTCTCCACACGGATCTTGCCCGGCGCCTTCGGCACGTTGATGTCGCGCCAGCTGGTGGCGCTGGCCGAGGACTCCAGCAGCAACCACGGCCGCCCGCCCTTGAGCGAGCGCATGTAGCCGTAGTTCAGGGCCGCGCCGACATGCGACGTGGGGTCGGCGGGCTCCGGGTACGCGTCGTCGGTGACGATGTCCTCGGCGGCCGCGAAGTCCCAGTAGTTCAGATCGCGCAGCATGCTCATGAAGTTCGTCGTCACGGCGATGTCGGGCGTGACCTCGCGGAGCACGTCGATCTCGAGCTGGAACAGTTCGAGCATGGCGTCGGACGAGAACCGCTCGAAATCGAGCAGTTTGGTCGGATTGATCGGGCCCGGGGCCTTCTTCGGCGTCTCGATGTGGTCCCACGAGGTGTAGCGCTGGCCCCAGACGTTGACGCCCCAGGCCTCGTTCAGACCGTCGAGGTCGCCGTAGCGGTCCTTCAGCCATCGGCGGAAGTGCCTGGCCGACTCGTCGCACCAGCAGCGCGAGATGTGGTCGCCGTACTCGTTCGAGATGTGCCACATCGCAAGGCCGGGGTGCTCACCGTAGCGCTCGGCCATCGCACGGGTCATCCGCGCGACGTTCTCGCGCCAGATCGGCGAGGACGGGCAGTAGGTCTGCCGCGAGCCGAACTCCAGGCGGTGTCCCTCCGAGTCGGACGGCCCCATCTCGGGGTGCGCGCGCAGCAGCCAGGACGGCGGGGTCGCGGTGGCGGTCGCCAGATCGATGCGGATGCCGGCCTCGTGCAGCAGATCGAGGATGCGATCGAGCCAGCCCCAGTCGTAGACGCCGGGCTCGGGCTCGAGCTGCGGCCAGCTGAAGATCGGCAGGCTCACCATCGTGACGCCCGCCTCCTTCATGAGCCGGATGTCCTCGAGCCAGGTCTCCTCGGACCACTGGTCGGGGTTGTAGTCGCCGCCGAAGGCGAGGGAATCGATCCGGACCTCCCGGATGCGCTCGTCGTCGCGCTGCTGGGTCACGAAGGTTCTCCTCTCTGAGTCTGGACAGAAACACTGTTCAATGTATTCTGTATACAGCAAGCGTATGGCGAATCCGGGAGCCGGTCAAGCCGTAGGCTGACCGGAGGCCGAAGGGGACCACATGGCTATCGAACGGAAGAACCTGCGCTCGCAGGTTCGCGAAGAGCTCCTCACCCGCATGCGCACCGGACAGGTGCAGCCCGGCGAGGGCATCAACGAGGTGCAGCTCGCCGGCGAGCTCGGCGTCAGTCGCACTCCCCTGCGCGAGGCGCTCATCGCCCTCGAATCCGAGGGGCAGATCACCAGCGAGAACGGCAAGGGCTTCCGCTTCGTGCCGCTCAGCGCCGGGGAGTTCGAGGACCTCGCCCCCGTCATGGCCGCGCTGGAGAGCCTCGCACTCGAGCTCAGCCCGGTCGACGGACTGAGGAGCGTCGGCGCGCGGCTGGTCGAGCTCGCCGAGGCGTTCACCGACGAGCACGTCGAGCACTCACTGGTGATGACCAAGGACGACGAGTGGCACGCCCTGATGCTCTCGGTGTGCCCGAACAAGCGGCTGCTCGACGTCATCGAGAGCGTCCGCGGCTCGTTCCACCGCTACGAGGCTCTGCTGGTCGCCGATGACGTCAAGGTCGACCGCGTCGCCGCCGAGCACGCCGCGATCGCGCACGCTCTCGCCGACGGCGACGTCCCGCGAGCCGTCGAGGCTCTCAAGCTGAACTGGATGCAGGGCATGCGCCGCATCCTCGACAACTCCTCCAGCGCGTACTTCGAGGCCTGAGCCCGACCATGGCGGGCTGCCGGGAGCGATCACTCCCGACAACCCGCCCAGCGCTCAGCCCTTGACCGCGCCGCCGAGCAGGCCGGCGACGAACTGCTTCTGGAACACCAGGAACAGGATGAACAGCGGCAGCGTGGCCAGCAGCGATCCCAGCATCAGCCCGGAGTAGTCCACGCGGCTCAGCCCGATCATCGTGTTCAGCGCGACGGGGATCGTGTACTTGTCCTCACTGTTCAGCATGAGCAGCGGCCAGATGAACGAGTTCCACTGGCTGATGAACGTGTAGATGATCAGCGCGGCGATCTGCGGCCTCGCCACCGGCAGCACGATCCGGTAGAAGGTGCGCAGCTCGGAGGCTCCGTCGATGCGCGCCGCCTCGATGAGCGTGGTCGGGAAATCGAGGAACCCCTGTCGCATCAGGAAGATGCCGAACGCGTTCCCGAGGAACGGGATGATCAGCGCCTGATAGGTGTCGATCCAGCCGGCGCTGGCCATCATCTGGAACAGCGGCACCAGCAGAACCTGCATCGGGATCATCATCGTGACGAGGATGACGCCCAGCAGCACACCGCGACCGCGGAACCGGTAGGTCGCCAGACCGTAGCCGCACATCACGCTGATGATCGAGCTGAAGACCGTGTAGAGCACGGCCACCAGCACGCTGTTCAGCATCACCTGACCGAACCCGATGCTCTCCTGCAGCCGGCCCAGGTTCTCCCAGAACTCGCCGCCGGGCAGCAGCGGCAGCGGCGTGACGAACAGGTCGCTGGTCTTGTGCGTCGAGGCGATGACCATCCACAGGAACGGGATCAGCGCGAGCACGCTGGCGATGATCATCACCAGGTAGACCGGGCTGCGCAGGATGATGCGCCGCATCAGCGGCTCACCGCGCCGGCGATCCGGCATCCCGCTCCGACGCGCGCGGCCGGTCGTGATCAGCTGCGTGGTCATGGCTTCTCCCTCATGATGCGGAACTGGATCACGGCGATGATGCCGGTGAGGATGACGAGCATCCACGCCAGGGCGCTCGCGTACCCGAAGTCGAACTGCTGGAAGCCGATCTTGTAGAGGTAGAGCACCGGAGTGAGAGTCGCGTTGTTCGGGCCGCCGCCGGTGAGGATGAAGTTCTCGTCGAAGAGCTGCAGCGCACCGATCGTCGACGTCACCGTCGTGAAGATCAGCACCGGGCGCAGCTGCGGCACCACCACGTGCCAGAAGGTCTGCCAGCGGCCGGCACCGTCGATGCGCGCCGCCTCGTACAGCTCGGCGGGGATCGCCTGGAGACCGGCCAGGATGATGACCATGTTGTAGCCGGTCCAGCGCCACGTGATCGAGGCGATGACCGCCACGCGCGCCCAGAACTCGTTGTTCAGCCAGTCGATGGGACCGGCCCCGAAAAGGGCGAGGAACTGGTTGAGCATGCCGCCGTCGGTGGTCATGATCACCCGGAACACGACGGAGTAGGCGACCAGGGTGGTGATCGAGGGCAGGAAGGTGATCAGCCGGAATCCGGAGCGGAACCGCAACCAGGCCTGGTTCAGCAGATAGGCGAGTCCGACCGCGAGCGCGATCATGATCGGCACCTGCACGACGAGGATCAGCAGCGCGTTGCCCAGGCTCTTGATCACGAGCGGGTCGCGGAACATCCGGGCGTACTGGTCGAGGCCGACGAACGTCGACACCCCACCGGAGGTCTTGAAGAAGCTCTGCAGCAGCGAGACCGCGAGCGGGTAGGCGAAGAAGATCACCAGCAGGGCGGCGGCCGGCAGGGCGAACCACATGCCGGGCCGGTGCATGCGCGCGGCGAACCGCCGGCTGGATCGGGATGCCCGGGGGCCTGGACCACCGGCATCCGTCTGTGCGCCGGAGCCGCGGCGGTCCGCGCCGCGGCTCCGGGTCGGACTGGCGACGCTCATGTCAGCCGGCGATCTTCCGGCCGGTCGAGTTCGCGATCTGGGATGCCGCGTCGTCGAGCGCCTTCTTGGGGTCCTCGCCGTTGAGCACGGCCGCGGCGACGGCGTTCGAGACCGCGTCGGATGCGACCGACTGGTCTGAGGTGAACGTGATGGACGGGATCTTCGGCGTCAGATCGGCGAAGGTCTGGAACACCTTCTGGCCGCTGAAGTAGTCGCTCGACTGCTGGAAGAAGTCCGACTTCAGCGCGGGCAGGTAGGCGGGGAACAGCCCCTCCTCCTTCATCATGCTCGCCTGGTTGTCGCTGTTCGCGAGCACGTAGTCCATGAAGTCGGCGGCGAGCTGCGGGTTCTTCGCCTGCGTCGGGATCGCAAGGCCAGAGCCGCCGCTGTTCGAGGTCGGGGCACTGTCCGCGCCGAAGAGCGGCAGATCCTGCACGGCGTACTTGCCGGACAGCTCCGGCGCCTCACCCTCGAGCGTGCCGATCCACCAGACGGCCTCGGGGGTGACGGCCGAGTCGCCGTCCTTTGCACTGGTGACGCTGGCGTCCCAGCCCTTGGCGTTCTTGATCAGGCCCTTCTTCTGCATGTCCTGCAGCAGGGTGAGCGTCTGCACGGCCTCGGGGGTGTTCACGGTGATGTCGCCGTCGGCGTTGAACAGGCCCTGGCCCTGCTGCTGCAGCATCATCGAGAACGGGCCGCCCGCCGACAGGTCGGCGGTGAGCAGCGTGTGGCCGCTCTTGGCCTTGATCGTCTCGCCCGCTGCGACCAGGTCGTCCCAGGTCTTGATGGATGCGGGGTCGACTCCCGCCTGCTCGAAGTAGTCGGTGCGGTAGAACAGGCCGACGGTGCCGGAGTCCCACGGCGCCATGCGCAGCTTGCCGTCCTTGTCGGTGCCGGTGTCCCATTTGAACGGGTCGAAGTCCGCCTTCTGGTTGCCGAGCACCGGCGAGAGGTCGGCGAAGCCCTTCGGGAACTGGGTGATGTAGCTCTGGTTGTGGTCGGTCTCGAGCGTGATCATGTCGGGCAGACCGGTGCCGGCCTGCAGCCCGACCGAGATCTTGTCGTAGGCGTTGTCGTAGCCGATGTCGACGACCTTGATCGTGACGCCCTTGTGGTCCTTCTCGTAGTCCGCGCCCAGGCGCTTGAGCGCCGTGGCCGCGACATCCCAGGACCAGATGGTGATCGTGCCGGTGGCGCCGCCGTCCTTCTTGAGCGCATCTCCGCTCCCGGCGGGTGCTCCGCCTCCGAAGGCGCATCCCGACAGGGCCATGGCCGCCGTCGCAGTGATCGCCACTGCGAGCATTCCGCGTCGCTTCATCCTGACCTCCTCGTCAAAATTGGATATTGCATACAGTACACGGATGTTGACGTGGACACCAGCCCTCCTCCACCCGCCTCTCGACCCTCTCGCGGGCACGAAAAGGGGGCCGACACGCCAGATGTCGGACGGTTCCGCGGAAAGCCTCCGCCAACGGGGCGGGGGGGCCCCGGGGTGTCTGTG
>NZ_JBHVHU010000006.1:0-5078 GCF_042799915.1 Microbacterium sp. NPDC057659
TTTTTTACGGAGAGTTTGATCCTGGCTCAGGATGAACGCTGGCGGCGTGCTTAACACATGCAAGTCGAACGATGAAGCCCAGCTTGCTGGGTGGATTAGTGGCGAACGGGTGAGTAACACGTGAGCAACCTGCCCCTGACTCTGGGATAAGCGCTGGAAACGGTGTCTAATACTGGATATGTGCCACGGCCGCATGGTCTGTGGTTGGAAAGATTTTTTGGTTGGGGATGGGCTCGCGGCCTATCAGCTTGTTGGTGAGGTAATGGCTCACCAAGGCGTCGACGGGTAGCCGGCCTGAGAGGGTGACCGGCCACACTGGGACTGAGACACGGCCCAGACTCCTACGGGAGGCAGCAGTGGGGAATATTGCACAATGGGCGGAAGCCTGATGCAGCAACGCCGCGTGAGGGATGACGGCCTTCGGGTTGTAAACCTCTTTTAGCAGGGAAGAAGCGAGAGTGACGGTACCTGCAGAAAAAGCACCGGCTAACTACGTGCCAGCAGCCGCGGTAATACGTAGGGTGCAAGCGTTATCCGGAATTATTGGGCGTAAAGAGCTCGTAGGCGGTTTGTCGCGTCTGCCGTGAAATCCTCAGGCTCAACCTGAGGCTTGCGGTGGGTACGGGCAGACTTGAGTGCGGTAGGGGAGATTGGAATTCCTGGTGTAGCGGTGGAATGCGCAGATATCAGGAGGAACACCGATGGCGAAGGCAGATCTCTGGGCCGTAACTGACGCTGAGGAGCGAAAGGGTGGGGAGCAAACAGGCTTAGATACCCTGGTAGTCCACCCCGTAAACGTTGGGAACTAGTTGTGGGGTCCTTTCCACGGATTCCGTGACGCAGCTAACGCATTAAGTTCCCCGCCTGGGGAGTACGGCCGCAAGGCTAAAACTCAAAGGAATTGACGGGGACCCGCACAAGCGGCGGAGCATGCGGATTAATTCGATGCAACGCGAAGAACCTTACCAAGGCTTGACATACACGAGAACGGGCCAGAAATGGTCAACTCTTTGGACACTCGTGAACAGGTGGTGCATGGTTGTCGTCAGCTCGTGTCGTGAGATGTTGGGTTAAGTCCCGCAACGAGCGCAACCCTCGTTCTATGTTGCCAGCACGTAATGGTGGGAACTCATGGGATACTGCCGGGGTCAACTCGGAGGAAGGTGGGGATGACGTCAAATCATCATGCCCCTTATGTCTTGGGCTTCACGCATGCTACAATGGCCGGTACAATGGGCTGCGATACCGTGAGGTGGAGCGAATCCCAAAAAGCCGGTCCCAGTTCGGATCGTAGTCTGCAACTCGACTACGTGAAGTCGGAGTCGCTAGTAATCGCAGATCAGCAACGCTGCGGTGAATACGTTCCCGGGTCTTGTACACACCGCCCGTCAAGTCATGAAAGTCGGTAACACCTGAAGCCGGTGGCCTAACCCTTGTGGAGGGAGCCGTCGAAGGTGGGATCGGTAATTAGGACTAAGTCGTAACAAGGTAGCCGTACCGGAAGGTGCGGCTGGATCACCTCCTTTCTAAGGAGCACTGCGGTTCTTCGGAACCGACAGAGCCGGAATCGGGACGAATGTTCTCGACCGGAGCTCATGGGTGGAACATTTGACATGCCATCGCGGATGCGTGGTGTTCTCAGTACGCTGCTTCGGCAGTTGGAACGGGATGCTGCGGGGATGTGGTGGCTGCACGCTGTTGGGTCCTGAGGGACCGGGCCGGCTGGCTTCTCTTCGGGGAGGTTGGTTGTTCTGTTTCCTTGTGGCCCTTACTTCTGTTGCCGGTTGGCTTCGGGGGTGGGGGACCGCCCGTACTTTGAGAACTACACAGTGGACGCGAGCATCTTAAAGAAAACTTCCATCAGGCTTTTCCTGGCCTGATGGTTCTCATGTGATTTCAAGTCTTTAAGAGCAAACGGTGGATGCCTTGGCATCTGGAGCCGAAGAAGGACGTAGCAATCTGCGATAAGCCTCGGGGAACTGATAAGCGAGTTTTGATCCGAGGGTGTCCGAATGGGGAAACCCCGCCAGGCGTTTGTGCGACCTGGTGACTCCCGCCTGAATATATAGGGCGGGTAGAGGGAACGCGGGGAAGTGAAACATCTCAGTACCCGCAGGAAGAGAAAACAACATGTGATTCCGTGAGTAGTGGCGAGCGAAAGCGGATGAGGCTAAACCGGGTGTGTGTGATAGCCGGCAGGCGTTGCATGCCCGGGGTTGTGGGACCCTCTTGATCATTCTGCCGAGTGGTCGACGTGATGCGCGAGTGTAGACGAACGGTCTTGAAAGGCCGGCCATAGTGGGTGCCAGCCCCGTAGTCGAAATGCTTGGTGCAGCGTGGAGGGGATCCCAAGTAGCACGGGGCCCGTGAAATCCCGTGTGAATCTGTCAGGACCACCTGATAAGCCTAAATACTCCCAGATGACCGATAGCGGACAAGTACCGTGAGGGAAAGGTGAAAAGTACCCCGGGAGGGGAGTGAAATAGTACCTGAAACCGTTTGCTTACAAACCGTTGGAGCCTCCTTAGTAGGGGTGACAGCGTGCCTTTTGAAGAATGAGCCTGCGAGTTAGTGATATGTGGCGAGGTTAACCCGTGTGGGGTAGCCGTAGCGAAAGCGAGTCTGAATAGGGCGATTCAGTCGCATGTCCTAGACCCGAAGCGAAGTGATCTATCCATGGCCAGGCTGAAGCGACGGTAAGACGTCGTGGAGGGCCGAACCCACTTAGGTTGAAAACTGAGGGGATGAGCTGTGGATAGGGGTGAAAGGCCAATCAAACTTCGTGATAGCTGGTTCTCTCCGAAATGCATTTAGGTGCAGCGTTGCGTGTTTCTTGCCGGAGGTAGAGCTACTGGATGGCCGATGGGCCCGACCAGGTTACTGACGTCAGCCAAACTCCGAATGCCGGTAAGTGAGAGCGCAGCAGTGAGACTGTGGGGGATAAGCTTCATAGTCGAGAGGGAAACAACCCAGACCACCATCTAAGGTCCCTAAGCGCGTGCTAAGTGGAAAAGGATGTGGAGTTGCTTAGACAACCAGGAGGTTGGCTTAGAAGCAGCCACCCTTGAAAGAGTGCGTAATAGCTCACTGGTCAAGTGATTCCGCGCCGACAATGTAACGGGGCTCAAGCACGCCACCGAAGTTGTGGCATTGACATTTTTGGTAGGCCTTCGTGGTCCAGCCGTGTTGATGGGTAGGAGAGCGTCGTGTGGCGGGTGAAGCGGCGGAGTGATCCAGCCGTGGATGCCACACGAGTGAGAATGCAGGCATGAGTAGCGAAAGACGTGTGAGAAACACGTCCTCCGGAAGACCAAGGGTTCCAGGGTCAAGCTAATCTTCCCTGGGTAAGTCGGGACCTAAGGCGAGGCCGACAGGCGTAGTCGATGGACAACGGGTTGATATTCCCGTACCGGCGAAGAACCGCCCACACGAAGTCAGGAGTGCTAACCGTCCGAAGTCAGTCATCGTCACCTTCGGGTGACACCGGCTGGTGGAGCACGGGACCCCATCTGGTGGAGTGAGCGTATTAACAGGTGTGACGCAGGAAGGTAGCCCATGCCAGGCGATGGTTGTCCTGGTGCAAGTGCGTAGGCCGAGTCATAGGCAAATCCGTGACTCATCAAGGCTGAGACACGATGCGGATGAAAAGTGGGTGATCCTATGCTGCCGAGAAAAGCATCGACGCGAGGTTCCAGCCGCCCGTACCCCAAACCGACTCAGGTGGTCAGGTAGAGAATACCAAGGAGATCGAGAGAATCGTGGTTAAGGAACTCGGCAAAATGCCCCCGTAACTTCGGGAGAAGGGGGGCCATCCACTTATACCGCCTTGCGCGGAAAAGGGTGTGGTGGCCGCAGAGACTAGTGGGTAGCGACTGTTTACTAAAAACACAGGTCCGTGCGAAGACGCAAGTCGATGTATACGGACTGACGCCTGCCCGGTGCTGGAAGGTTAAGAGGACCGGTTAGCCCTTTTGGGCGAAGCTGAGAATTTAAGCCCCAGTAAACGGCGGTGGTAACTATAACCATCCTAAGGTAGCGAAATTCCTTGTCGGGTAAGTTCCGACCTGCACGAATGGCGTAACGACTTCCCAACTGTCTCAACCGCGAACTCGGCGAAATTGCATTACGAGTAAAGATGCTCGTTACGCGCAGCAGGACGGAAAGACCCCGTGACCTTTACTACAGCTTGGTATTGGTGTTCGGTGTGGCTTGTGTAGGATAGGTGGGAGACTGTGAAGCGGATACGCCAGTATTCGTGGAGTCATTGTTGAAATACCACTCTGGTCACTCTGGATATCTAACTTCGAACCGTGATCCGGTTCAGGGACAGTGCCTGGTGGGTAGTTTAACTGGGGCGGTTGCCTCCCAAAAAGTAACGGAGGCGCCCAAAGGTTCCCTCAACCTGGTTGGCAATCAGGTGGCGAGTGTAAGTGCACAAGGGAGCTTGACTGTGAGACTGACAGGTCGAGCAGGGACGAAAGTCGGGACTAGTGATCCGGCAGTGGCTTGTGGAAGCGCTGTCGCTCAACGGATAAAAGGTACCTCGGGGATAACAGGCTGATCTTGCCCAAGAGTCCATATCGACGGCATGGTTTGGCACCTCGATGTCGGCTCGTCGCATCCTGGGGCTGGAGTAGGTCCCAAGGGTTGGGCTGTTCGCCCATTAAAGCGGTACGCGAGCTGGGTTTAGAACGTCGTGAGACAGTTCGGTCCCTATCCGCTGCGCGCGTAGGAAGTTTGAGAGGATCTGACCCTAGTACGAGAGGACCGGGTTGGACGAACCTCTGGTGTGCCAGTTGTTCCGCCAGGAGCACCGCTGGTTAGCTACGTTCGGGATGGATAACCGCTGAAAGCATCTAAGCGGGAAGCCGGCCTCAAGATGAGACTTCCATGCCCCTTGTGGGTGAGAGGCTCCCAGCCAGACTACTGGGTTGATAGGCCAGATGTGGAAGCACGGCAACGTGTGCAGCTGACTGGTACTAATAAGCCGACGACTTGATAACACCCTCTGTTCTTCTGCGAGATGAACGCGTCCACTTTGTGGTTCTCGACGTACGGTCGGGAACCAAACAACACAC